>JBATEX010000186.1:0-1515 GCA_049664225.1 Thermoanaerobaculia bacterium | reverse complement strand
GCATCACCTTGATGTTCGTTCTGGCCGGCGTCGCCCAGGCACAGTCGATCATTGTCTTCACCGGCCCCGATTTCAGGGGCCAGCAGCAGACCTTCGATAGAGCTTTGCAGCGTTTGGCGGACCTGGGATGGGACGATCGGATTGCCTCGGTTCAAGTGCGTGGCGACGAATGGCAGCTCTGCCGTCAAGAGAGTTTCACGGAGTGCATCACGGTTTCCCGTGATGTTCCGAACCTCGCCAGTTGGGGAATGGACTATGCGGTCAACTCCTTGAGACCGGTGCGAGGCGACCAGCCTCCTTCAACCTCAGGCACCCCCTCGATCACGGTCTTCGAAGGCTCTGGCTTCCGCGGCCAGCAGCGCGGCTTCCAGGCAAGCATCCCCAAGCTACGCAATCAGGGTTGGAGCGACCGTATCGGATCGATCGTGGTCGGTGGGGGCGAATGGGACCTGTGTGCCAACGAGGAATTCCGGGACTGCGTCACGATCTCCGAAGATCAACCCGACTTGACCTCGCAGCGACTGGAGTATCGAGTTCGTTCTCTGCGCCCGGTGGTTCCAGTCGAGGTCGAACCTCCTCCACCCACGGGGCTGCCGACTCCGATGACGCAGGCACAATCAGAATACGTGGCCGAGCACCTCTATCGAGCCGCGCTAGGGCGCGAGCCGGATCCAGAGGGACTGAACAACGCCATATCTGAAATCCGATTCGGCAATCTAGAGAAACTCACCAATTCACTCGTTTTCAGTAGCGAGGGTCGGGCCTTGCGACTTTCCCCAGAAGAGCGGCTGGAACAGATCTATCAGGGCCTTCTAGGCCGTCCACCCCAAGCGGGTGCCCAGAGCCACTTGCCCCGCCTTCAGCAAGGCAGGCCTGACGAGGTGATCCTCACGATCCTCAACTCCGAGGAGTTTCTCAGGGACCTGCCGCAGAATTGACGAAGCAACATCTCACCAGGTCGGTACCTCCTCCCAGCCCGGGAAGGGTCCGATCTCCAGCTTCCAACCCGTTGGTGAGTCAGGATCCTCGACAGCGCGGAGATTGGTGAGGGACCGGAGCTTGGCGAGGAGTGCTTCGCGCGGCCAGGTATGGAGCGGTTTCTCGTTCGTATCCGGCATCGGCCAGAGATAGATCAGCTTGTCATCGGCACCCGTAGCGATCCAACGGCCGTCCGGAGAGACGGCAACACTGTTGACCTCGCCCTTGTGCCCAAGAAGCAGTTGAGGCTTCTCACCGGTCGCTGGGCCGGCACGGACAATTCCCAGATGGTCGACCGATACGACGACTTCCCCACTGGAGCCAAGGATCGCCGTGGCAACGCTAGTACCGTGTGAACTCAGCTCCCGAGTCGTTTGAGTTTCGAGATCCTTGACCCACAGTCGCTGTTCTGGGTCGACATACAGGGCCCGGCGGACATCCGGACGGATACTCACCGCTCTATCCTCGGAGTCCGGACCTACAAGCTCGGCCTCTTCCAAGAGCCTTGGCTCCTCTCCATCTAGATCCCACCGCTGG
>JBATEX010000185.1:0-42239 GCA_049664225.1 Thermoanaerobaculia bacterium | reverse complement strand
GGATGATGATCAGCAATTGCCATTTGGGGATCTCTTGAAGGTTCGATATCTCGACTACGGATGTCTACCCCTGACGTATCCGATCCTCCTCGACGGCTTCGAGTCCGGCGACACTTCCGCCTGGTCGGGCACCGTGCCATAGCCGGAAGAGAGTTCGAGTTGACCAGCGCCGGGCCTTGCGCCCGACTTTTCTGGTTATCGATCACACCGTGGGAAGTGAAATGGAGGGATGCGCACCCCGACCCTTTTCCACCCGAAGGGTAGCTCGGTCGAGATCTGTCGGAACAGCAGCTTCTTGCATCTACAGCAGGTGTTCACAGCGACCACTATTCTCCAGGTCTGCCCAGCAGAGCCCATCGCCTGAGAAACCTTTATAACTATCAGAAAACAAGAGAGAAATGGCGAAAGCGCATGGGAATCGAGGCCGCCCTGCGACCTCGGGCCGAGCTGTGCCTACTGGCCGCCTCGCGCAAGCGCTCGGCGAGCTGGGTCCGATTCCCATCCAACCGCGATCGAATCTGATTCGAAAACGCCGAGATCCAACTGAATGACTAGGACTGTGCATGGCGGAAGCGCATGGGAATCGAACCCACCCCCCTCGCCGACACCGGCGCGGGACTACGGTTTTGAAGACCGCGGGAGGCACCAGCCCCCGAGCGCTTCCGCGAGGATTCTAGCCCATACGCCTCTCCGCCTCGACAGCGGCCAGTTCCGAACCGTTCCCGGCTCGGAACCAATTCTGCTTCGAAGTAGATCTGGTGTGATTCAGCGGCCCGCCGGGCCGCTCGTTCAGGACGCTCAGCTAAAGCCGCTGCCGCCACCGCACCCGGCACCGGTGCTGAATCCAGCCGAAGTCGCCGTGCTGTTGCCGCTCGCGGCAAAGGTCGAGAACTGTTTTACGACCCGCTTCTCCCCACACTCAGGGCAAGCCAGGCCATCGGCCCCCTCCCCCATGCGCTGCAAGATCTCGAACTGGTGGCCACAATCCTGACAGAGGTATTCGTACATAGGCATGACGCAACTCCTAACACCCTACCTTCAAACCATATTCCCGCTTGCGGCCCCTTGGCAAGACTTTTCCCCGAAAAGCACCGGAATCATGAGCCGGTTGGCGTGCTACTCTGCCCCTCCAGAGCGATGCCGACCTTCTCTGTCATCATTCCCACCTACGGCCGACCCGACCAACTTCGGAACTGTCTGGACACCCTGGTCGAGGTCGATCCCCCAGATGGCGGATTCGAAGTCGTGATCGTCGATGACGGCACTCCCGAGCCTCTGGAGCCGCAGCTGAGGCCCTGGCTGGATCGTCTTCAGCTGACCGTTCTCAGACAGGAGAACTCGGGACCAGGACCGGCCCGCAATCTGGGCCTCGCTGCCGCACGAGGGCAGTTCATCGCGTTCACGGACGACGACTGCCTCATCGACCCTGGGTGGCTCCGAGCCTTCGAGTCGGCGTTCCTCCACCAACCACGGGCAATGCTGGGTGGTCGCACCCATCAACAGCCGGGAGACCCCTATTCCGAAACGAATCAGCTGATCTTCGACGCAGTGCACCGGTTCTTCAACGAGTCCGGCCAGGGTGCCCGCTTCTTCCCATCCAACAATCTGGCTCTCTCGGCCGCGATGCTGCGGCAAGTCGGTGGCTTTGATCCCCGGTTCTTTCCCCACGCTTCGGAGGACCGGGAGCTCTGCGATCGTTGGCTCCATCTCGGCCACGACCTGACATATGTTCCTGAGGCATACCTGATTCACGCCCGACCTGCGAGCCTGCGAAAATACTGGCGCCAGCACTTCACCTATGGTCGGGGGGCCCATCACTACCATCGACTCCGCGCCGAGCGTGGCTCCGGCCGACTGCGCGACGACGCAGTTTTTCATCGACGCTTGCCGGCGGTGTTGCGTGAGCCTCTTGGTCAGCTACCGTTCCACAAACGTACTGTGGCGCTGGCGCTGCTCGGAGTCTGGCAGCTCGCCAACGCAACGGGCTATTTCAAGGAGCGACTCACGACTCCCGGCTGAGGTCGGGCGCCAATCGTCGAAGCCACTTCAGAGCCGCGTGCGGTTCAGGCCCGACTCGATATAGAGTTGGGGGATCCCGTGGAATCACTATGGAAACAACGATGAGCAATCCCACGAACGAAGCCCGAGACGGCCGGCTGGACCGACCTCATTTCGGCCGCTTGCTGCTCCACCTGGCTCTGATCTCATGCCTGTCGATGGGCTCGCTGGTACAACCCGTACAAGCCGGTGACAAGCAGGAGGGCAAGGTCAGAAACTCTCGATGGGTCTATGAAGAGGTACTGCAGAGCCCAGCGAGGAGCCTCCCAACGCCAATGCTCGAGGCGACAAAATGTGTCGCTATCTTCCCGGGCCTCAAAGAGGCTGCTTTCGCTTTCGGAGGTCGTCACGGGACGGGCGTGATCAGCTGTCGCAACGACGAAGGCTTCTGGAGTCCTCCCGCCTTCCTGAAGCTCAGCGGTGGGAGCTTTGGGCTCCAGCTCGGCTATCAGGCCAGTGACATCATGATGTTCTTCGTCACCGACAAGGCTGCAAAGACGATCCTCGAGCCGCAGTTCGCCCTCGGAGGCGATCTGAGTGTCGCCGCCGGGCCCTATAGCGATACAGCCGGAATCACTTCGGCCAAGGATCTGACGCAGGACATCTACATCTACACGCAGGCCAGTGGACTGTTCGCCGGTGCTTCCTTCGAAGGTACGCGCCTCGCAATGAGCGGCAAGGCCATCCGCAGGTACTACGGCCACTACATCTGGCCTGGCGCTATCCTGTTCGAGCACGAAGTCCCCTTCATGCCGTCCGAAGCTCAGGAATTCGTCGACGGGCTGCAGCAGATCAGCTGGGAGTAGAGGCTCGAGCTCCCGGAGAGCTCACTCCACCTCGAGGGACTGCAGCTCGACAGACCTGCCATAGATTTCCAACCACCAGAGCTCGTAGTCCGGAAAGAGCTCGAACAAACGACGGTTCTCGTCGGTCCCCATATCCGCCGCCCAAAGCACCTCTGCCTGTCTGATGTCGGCGGGATTGTAGTTATAGATTACCGCCCTCTGCCCCAGAACCAGATGTCGTCCTGGTCTACCCTCCAGATCCCGCTGAACCTCGAGTCGCTCCCGTATGGGCGCGTCGGCGTCGGGCCGGAATGCCGGAATCTGAACCAAGAACGAGATCGCAATCAAGCCGATGGCCACCAGGCTCAAGCCGGCGCCCACTGGCCGCTGTCGCCACCGCCAGTCATGAGCCTTGGCCAGAACGACCATGGCCAGTATCCAGATAGGTGCCGTTAGTGGGGCCGAGTAGTGGGGATAGAACTGGTCCGAAGCGAAGTGACCCAGCAAAACCATCACGCAAGCCAGAGCAAGGGGACGAAGAGACTTGTCCCGGAGACTGCCCAGACCGAACAATAGCGGAACAGCCAGCGCAGGACTCAAGATCAGGAAGAGCACGAACCAGATTCGGCGCCATCCGTTGCGCAGCCCGTAGCTCAACCAACTCGCATCCTCGCCTTCCTCCGTCCGCTCGACTGCCAGGTGCTGGCTGAAGGCGCCGGGTTCTCGCTCCCAGACGAACTCGCCGGGACGTTCGTAGATCTCCTTATAGTGCAGGTGTGGCATCTTCATGGGGTCACCGGTGACGCGCCAGTTGTAGTAACCGACGCCGATCACCGTAACGACGAGCAGCGAAGCGATCGGCAAGACGACTTTCACGGTCGCGAATCGCCGCTCGGGCGCCGCCAACCGCAGGAACCAGCTCGCCAGAATCCAGGCAGCTGGTAGGGAGACCAGCATTCCCTCGAAGGGTCGGCTGTTGGCGAGGACCAAGAGGCCCAGAGCCAGGCGCAGCGAGTCCCGCAATCTTGGCCTGGCCGCCAAGGTCAGTCGCCGCACGGCCCCATAGACGAGAGCGCCACCAATAGCGGCGATCGACCCTCCCCAATAGCTCTGATTCCAGTAGGACCCGACACCCAGGCGAATGGCGATGAGGAGGCCTCCCAGAAACGCCCACTGCGGCCCCACCCAGGCCTGAAGACACCAAGTCACTGCCGCCGCCAAGAGCGCGGCGCTCAGCCACAAACCGACCACGGGGTGGCCGCCGAGGCGTTGGCCCAAAGCGAGGATCGAACCTTGCGCCGGTGGGTACTTCGACTGGTAGGTGGGAGTTCCCAGGGTGTTTTCGCCTACCAACGCTCGGTGCGGGCTCGGTGGATTGGTGAGCCGACCCGAAGCGAAGGTGTCGGTGGCCAGCAGGTAGCTCCACTCGTCGCTGACGACGGGAATCGGGGGGCCCTGGACCAGGGTCGTCGCCGCGTTGCCGAGACCAGCAAGAAGCGCCACTACGAGAATCACTCGCCAGGTCGACTCGGCCCTGACCGCCAGACCCGCCAGTAGCTTGTCAGCCAGCCGACGAGAGGCGTCCGGCCAGAGAAACAGCACTAGCAGGCCAACGAGACACAGGACCGTCTCGAGGATCGGAATCAGGTGACTCGGGTAGGACTGTAGAACGTGTTGCATGACGTTTCAGCTGTCACCTAGCTGAGTAGCAATTCTCTCCCGGCTGTCATTCAGGTTGCCAATCGGGCACTCCACGCCCGGGTGTCCAGGGTGCTCCCGCAGATTCGAGAGAGAGCTCCAAGTCCGCCAGGTTGACCTCGACCAATTGACGCAGGTGCTGCAGGACCGGCGCAAATTGTGCGGCCACGATCTCGTAGTTCCGGCGGTGTGTAGCCGTCGCCGCGGATGTCGACGACCAGTGCGCTTCCACGACCCTGTTGATTCGTTGGACGATCGAGGGTGACACCGGCTCGTTCCGGCTCCGCACCGTCTCGTCGCCCAACAGTTCTTGCTCGATTTCGGCCAGCTCCGACTCCATCTTTCGCGCCCGCCCGGCCAATTCTGGACTCCCCTCGGGGGTGTCGTCGATGGCTACCTTGATGTGTCGCAGTCGGCTCTCCGTCTCGCCGACGACCTCCACGGCTCCGAGGACGGCGCGCTGCAACCGGACCGCCTGTTGTTGGAACTTCAGAAGCGCGGCCCGATTCTCGGTTCCCAACGTCGCCAGCCCGAGAGGAACGGTGTCGAAAGTCTGTGGCTCGCCTAGCGGCAGGGTGGTTCCACCCACCCGCTTGGCCATCTCTACGGTATAGGTGCCAGGCAGCGCCGGCGGTCCGGCAGGTCCGTCATCGGTATCCACCTCCCAGATCGCCGGCTCCTTATCGAGCTTCACCGGCTCGAGCGAGGGATGGCGCAGATTCCAAGCCACGCGATGGAAGCCCTTATCCGTGGGACCCTGCACGGTGACTACAACTTCGCCATCTGAGTCCCTCACGGTCAGGAGGATCGTCGGCGCCTCTTCCCTATCCTCGGCTTTCAGACTCTCCCAACTGGGATAGCCGACAGGCTCGCCCTTTTCGACCTTGTCTGCCTCTCGTGTTTGACGACTCGCTTTGAGCGTTTCCAGCCCATCCTTCAGGTAGTAGGTAAACACGGCTCCGAAGGGCGGGTTCGGAGCTACGAAAAAGGCATCTCCTTGTGAGGCCTTCTTGCCCCAACCCAACGGGTCGGATGGCAGATAAGCCCAGGTCTGACGCACCGGGAAAAGAATGCCTTCACTCTCCAGCAGCTCTTGAGTGGCCGGCCTCAGCGGCGAGTAATCATCCAGAATCCGGATGCCACGGCCGAAGGTACCCACGACCAGATCGTCATCCCGCCGTTGAATCTCCAGGTCCCGAACCGGGATCGGAGGCATTCCCCCTTTGAGTTGAATCCAGCGTCCACCACCATCTCGCGAGAAGAACAGCCCAAACTCTGTACCGATAAACAGCAGGCCTTCGCTCTCGTGATCCTGCACGACAGACCACAGGACATTGTCCTCGGGCAGATTGCCGGCGATCGACCGCCAGGTCGCCCCCCGGTCCTCACTCACCATCAGGTAGGGCGTGAAATCCCCACTCTTGTGGTTGTTGAAGGCGGCGAACACCGCGTCCGGATCATGCAAAGAGGCGGTCACGTCCGAGACGTAGGTGCGCTCCGGAACTCCTGGGAAGGTCTCGATGCGACGCCATGTCTCCCCACCGTCCTCCGTGACCTGTACGAGGCCATCGTCGGTACCCGCGTAAAGCAAACCCTCGACCAGTGGAGACTCGTCAAGGGCCACGATGTTGCCGTAAAAGGAGGTGAAAACGTTCTTCCAGACCGCGTCGACACTCCACACCCGGCCCATGACCTCGAGACTGTTGCGATCGATGCCCCGGGTCAGATCGGGGCTCACCGCTCGCCAGGAGTCGCCTCGATCGTCGCTTCGATAGAGACGGTTGCCGGCGAAATACAACCGTGTATTCGAATGCGGGCTGATCATCAGCGGAGAGTCCCAATGCCAGTAGAGTGGCGGCTCGTCCGGCTCCGGCTGGGGCTGGATGTCCAACCGCTCGCCACTCTTCTTGTCGTATCGAACGAGACCTCCGTACTGCCACATGGAATAGACGATGTCGGGATCCTCGGGGTCCACCCGGGTCTGATAGCCGTCGCCACCCACAGTGATGAACCAATCGCTGTTGCGAATGCCGTGAATCGTCGCCGTGCGTGACGGACCTCCTTCGGAGTCGTTGTCCTGGGTGCCGCCGTAAACGTTGTAGAAGGGATAGTCGTTGTCGATGCCCACCCGATAGAACTGCGTGATCGGCAGATTGTCAATGTACCGCCAGTGATCCCCACGATCCCAGCTTTCATAGATGCCACCATCACAGCCCACCATCAAGTAGTCGGGATCCTGCGGATCGAAGACCATCACATGGTTGTCGACATGCTTGTAGCGAGAGTTCAGGGGCAGAAAGCTGTTACCCCCATCCTCCGTATAGTGGATCCAGACGTCCATCGCATAGACACGATCGAAACGATGGGGGTCGGGGAAGATCTCGCCGTAGTACTGCGGATCGATCGCCACATAGTCACTACGCTTCTCCCAGCTCTCCCCGAAATCGGCGGAGCGATAGAAGCCCTTCTCGTCGTCCTGGGCTGCAATCGTCGCGTAGACGATATCGGGGTCGATGGGCGAGACGGCGATACCGATCCGTCCCACGTCACCCTTCGGCAGGCCGGAGGTCACCCTGGTCCAGCTGGCACCGGCATCCAGTGACTTGTAAATGGCGGACTCGGGGCCACCTCCGACCAGAGCCCAAACCCGACGCCTTCGCTGGAAGGAAGCCGCTAGCAGGACATCGGGGTTCCGCGGATCCAGGACGACATCGGTCACACCGGTGTTCTCACTGATCTCGAGAATCTGTTCCCAACTCTCTCCCCCATCGGAGGTCTTGTAGAGGCCACGATCTCCTCCGCCTGCCCACAGTGGACCCTGGGCTGCCACATAGACGACGTTCGAATCCCGCGGATCGATCAGGATCTTGCCGATGTGCTCGGAGCGCTCGAGCCCCATACGCTTCCAGGTCTGGCCCCCATCCAGGCTCTTGTAGACCCCGTCACCCCAACCGACGCTGCGCTGGCTATTGTTCTCTCCGGTGCCGACCCACACCGTCTCCGGGTTCTCGGCATCAATCGTCACGCAACCGATGGAAAAAGAGGTCTGGTCGTCGAATATGGGCTCCCAGGTCGTTCCGGAGTTGACCGTCTTCCATACCCCACCGGAAGCGACGGCGACAAACCAGACGCTTCGATCGGCGGGATGGATGGCGATGTCGGCGATCCGCCCCGACATGAGCGCCGGCCCCAGGTTGCGCAGCTCGAGTCCCGAGAAAGTCTCGGCTGTCATGAGGTCCGCCGTCTCCGACGCCGCACCCCAACTCGTGGAGATCGCCAGAATCCCCATACCTGCCGCTCCAAGGACCCACCTGCAGTGTCTCAGCTTCATGACTTCCCTCCTCCGATCTCATGTAGCTTCGCCAGACGACTTCTCCACCAGCATCTCACCGACCCGGCAGGGCTTCAGGGGTGAACGCACCCTGTCGGCCCGCCAGCCCTTGAGCAACTGCAGAGCGGCACCACAGACCCTGCCCTGGCAAGCTCCCATCCCGACTCGAGTGTAGAGTTTCGCCTGCCGAAGGCTCGTCACGGCCTCGAGCCGATCCCACGCCACATCCTCGCACCGGCAGACCGTGGTTGCACCTTCCAAAGCGTGCAGGAGCTCTCCCCGGGGGCGAAAGCTCTTCTCCATGCGGGAGGCGATTCGCCGCAGAGCCGCGCGTTGCCGTCTCAAACCCGCGCTCCTCGAGCCTACCCCGGCTGCAACCAGTCCAGCGATCTGCCCCTCGACAAGAGCCAGATCGCACCCACCGATTCCAGTGGGCTCGCCGACGCAGAAGACCGAGCCCACGCTGGTGACCTGATCCTCGTCTACCTCGACGGCACCACCGTGCAGGGAGCACCCCAACCAGACAGCGAGCTCCACGTTGGGCACCAGCCCATAGGAGCTGCACAGGATGTCGCAGGCCTCGATCCACGAGTTCGAGCCATCGGTGAGGGTGACGGACGAAACCGTTCCATCTCCCTGAGCCCTCTCCACCCAGACGCCCGTTCGGTAGGGCGACCTCGCAAAGGCGGCACGCAGACGCCCGGCCTCCAGGAGCTTGGCAGGTTGGCGCCACAGGCCCAAGGCGAAGGCCATGACCGATTGTCGAGACGCCTGCTCTGCAACCGTGATCACTCGGGCACCGTCTCGGACCAGTGCAGCGGCTACTGGCAGCAGTAGCGGTCCCGAGCCGGCAATCACGACTCGACGATCGCGAAAGCTCACGCCGGTCTTGGAGAGGGCCTGGGCTCCGCCGACTCCGAGCACGCCCGGCAGAGTCCAACCGGGGAACGGTAGAAAGAGCTCCCGCGAGCCCGTGGCCAGGATCACGCAATCGGCCTGAACATCGAGCCGCCGCCCCCGCCGATCGACGATGAGGTGGGGTGGAAACTCAGCATCGATCACCGTGGCCTCCGAAACCACCCGGGCCCCGGAGCGATGCAGGCGATCGAGCCATCGACGGGCGGTAGACGGTAGACGGCTACGCGAGCCTGACCGCCAGATCTGACCGCCTGGCGACGGCGCCTCGTCCAGAAGTAGCACGCTGCTCCCCACTTCGGCTGCCACGGCTGCAGCTGCTATTCCCGCTGGGCCAGCGCCGACCACAACCACCCGAGCTCGAAGAGGCTCAGGCATCCGTGGCGACCTCCATGTCCGGCCGGCAGATCTCCATGCAGGCCCGGCGGTGGGCCTCTCCATCGATGGTGACTCGACACTCGAAGCAAATTCCCATCGCACAGAGTGGGCCTCGGATCTCACCCTGCGGCGAACGTCTGAAGCCCCATATCCCGTGGTTGATCAGCGCCGCTGCGACGGTGCTGCCTTCGTCTGTCTCGACGCGACGCCCGTCGATGCGAATGGCGATCTTCGGCATCCGGCTAGCTTCCTCCAGCGACGCGCATGGGATCGAATGGACCTGGGTCGAGCGTCGGCTGGCGAGAGACGATCAGATCGGCCAGGAGCTCACCCGTGGCCAGAGAGGTCGTGATACCCAGACCCTCGTGGCCAGCGGCGATCCACAGACCGTCGATGGGCTCCCAACGACCGATGAGCGGCAGATTGTCCCGCGTGGCCGGGCGAAAACCGGTCCAGACCCTGAGGACGGAGAGCGTCGCAAGGCGTGGCATGTACTCGACGGCGCGCTCGATCATGGCGCTCACCACGTCGCGATTGACGCTCTTGTCCCAGCCCACCAGCTCCCGCGAAGAGCCGATGAGCACCTGCTCGGTGGCTCGTGGCTGCACGTTGAACGCCACCGACTCACCGCTCATCTCATGGGCGCTCTGCAGATAGCCCAACTCGAGAATCTGGTGGCGGCAGAAGTCCGGATACCGGTCGGTGATTACCAGGTGCCCTTTTCGCGGTTCCAGGGGCAAGGATGGCAGGATGCGAGACGATTGCGCTCCGGCGGCGAGGATGATGACGTCGGCCTCGACTGGCCCGGAGTCGCACACTACCTTGCGGTCTTCCAGAGACCTCACCCAGGCTCCCGCCCTGACTTGGGCCCCCAGAGACACCGCTTGATCCATCAGCCAACGGACCGCCTTCGGGGCATAGATCACACGATCCCCGGGAACTAGCAGACCCCCACTGAGATCGGGTCGAAGTTCCGGCTCCGCTCGGCGAAGCTCTGCGGCCGACAACTCCTCGACCGGAAGACCCTGGCCCCTATAGAAGGCTGCTTTGGAGGCGACTAGAGCCAGTTCATCCTCTTCTGCAGCAACCCATAGCGTTCCGCAGGGGTCGTCTTCCCACTGCTCGCCATGCTTCTCGCCGAGGTCGGACCAGAGCTTGCACGAATGGGCGCTCAGCGCGAATTGCGCCGAGGAGTCATCCATGACCGTCAGATGGCCCATCCCAGCCGACGTCGCATCTGAACCTACGAAATCCGCCTCCAGGACCAACGGACGCACACCTCTTTGGGCCAGATAGAGGGCACAGGCTGCGCCCACGATTCCGCCACCGATGATCAATGCGTCGTGGCGGTCAGTCACCGGGCGCTGAACCCTCCGCGGAAGAAGTCGTCAGGGTCGAAGAGAAGAGTGCTCCGGGCCGTCACGAAGGCCCGGCCCTGAATGTGGGGAATCAGTTCTCCGTTGCACTCGGCAAGCCATCCCACGAAGCGGCTGCCGGTGATGCTCTCCTGACGCCAGCGCTGACCTGGCGCCAGCTCGCCGCGCGCGTGGAGGACCGCCAACTTGGCCGAGGTCCCGGTCCCGCAGGGTGACCGATCGTATTCACCACCCGGGCAGAGTACGAAATTGCGGCTGTCCGCATCCTCTCGATCTGATGGCCCAAACAGTTCCACGTGGTCGATCAGTTCCTGCTCCCCCATCAGATTGAGCTCGTCCAAGCGTCTCCTGATGCGTGACGTAGTCTCCAAGAGTTTCTCGACATTCTCCAGCGCGAGCGACTGCCCCTCCAGATGGGTGAGAAAGAACCAGTTCCCACCCCACGCCACATCACCCACCATCCGGCCCAGGCCCGGCACATCGACCTCGACATCCAGCAAATGACACCGGGCCGGCACGTTCTCGATGGTGATCGTGCCATCTCCTCCGAGCTCGGCCGCCACCCTGCCCACCGGCGTGTCGAGCCAGACTTCGTTGCTCTCCAGTCGGCCCAGGTACGCCAGCGTCCGCACGACTCCGATCAAGCCGTGCCCGCACATCCCGAGATACCCGACATTGTTGAAGAAGATCACCCCAGCGAGGGAGCCCGCCTCCACCGGTGATGTCAGGAGCGCCCCGACAACCGCGTCGTGACCGCGCGGCTCGCAGACCACAGCCTGTCTCAGGTGGTCGTGATGGGCCTCGAGGAAGTCCCGGCGAGCCTGCATCGACTCGCCATCGCAAGTCGGCCACCCATCGATGACCACCCGGGTCGGCTCCCCTTCGGTGTGGGAGTCCACGACTTCGATCGCTGCTGGGAAGAGACTCTCGGTCATCGTCGTTTCCTACCCGTTTCGCCCACCTCTACTCACGCCCCGAGCCGGGTGATTCTGTCCTCGAACCAACGCCAGTCAAAGGTAGTGCCAGCCGTCTTCATGGCGTCGCTGACGCTGCACATCTCAGCTGCTGATTGTATAGACTTCCAAGAGCCCGCCGAGGTGGTGAAAGCAGAGCCGATCTCGGTTGTTTCGATTCGAGGATGTCGCTGGTACGCGCGAGTGCCACCCATCGGATATGGAGGGAGGGAATCTCAATGCTGGCAACAGAAACCTATGTTCAGCGGCGCCTTCAGCTGAAAGAAGCCGTGGACTCCGGACTGGTTCTATTTCTCGGCCATGACGAAAGCCCGATGAACTACAAGGACAACCCCTACCCGTTTCGTCAAGACAGCTCGTTTCTCTATTACTTCGGCATCGATTCCCCAGGACTGGCGGGGTTGATCGACATCGACGGCGACACGGTATCGCTGTTCGGCAACGACGCCAGCCTCGAGGAGATCGTATGGACGGGGCCTCAGCTCACCCTTGCGGAGCTGGGCGCTCGGGTGGGTGTTGCGGAGTGCCACCCGTATTCGAAGCTCGGGTTGGTAGTTGGCGAAGCAACCGAGATCGGACGAAGTGTCCATTTCCTTCCTCCCAGTCGGGCCGAAACGATTCTGAAGGCCGAGAAACTGCTCAAGATCCCGAGCTCGGACATCGAGCAATGCGTTTCCCAGGAGCTGATCCGCGCCGTCGTCGAGCAGCGGCTGCTGAAGTCCGACGAGGAAGTTGCCGAGATCGAGAAAGCTCTCTCGGTGGCCGCCGACATGCACACCCTGGCCATGCGCATGAGCCGACCCGGAATGAAGGAACAGGAAGTGGTCGGGGCGATCGATGGGCTGGTGAGCTCTCAGGGCTCGGCGCTGGCCTTCCCGATCATCTTCTCGAAGCACGGGGAGGTCCTCCACAATCACAAGCACGGCAATACCCTCGAGGAGGGGGACCTGGTGATTCTGGATGCGGGCGCCAACTCCCCGGCGCACTATGCCAGCGACATCACCAGGACCTTCGCGATCGGTGTCCCTTTCGATGATCGGCAGAAACAGGTCTACGAGACCGTCCTGCGGGCTCAGATGGACTCGATAGCGGCAGTCGAGCCCGAGACCCGGTTCGAGGATGTCCATCTGCTGGCCTGCAGGCGTCTCACCGAAGGCCTGCAAGAGATGAGCCTCATGAAGGGTGATGTCGAGGAGTCGGTGACCGCGGGGGCGCATGCCCTGTTCTTCCCACACGGTCTCGGCCACATGATGGGGCTGGACGTTCACGACATGGAAGGCCTGAGTGAAGACCTTGTGGGTTACGGCGACGAAGCCCAGCGAAATCCCCAGTTTGGACGCTGCTCCCTGCGTCTCGCGCGTGCCCTCAAGCCGGGGTTTGTCGTGACCATCGAACCAGGCCTCTATTTCATCCCCGATCTCATTGACCAGTGGCGCGAGGAGAATCGGTTCCCCGAGTTCATCGACTACGAGAAGGTCGAGGGCTGGAAGGACTTTCGCGGCGTCAGGATCGAGGACGATGTACTGGTAACCGCCGACGGTCATCGGGTCCTCGGCGAGCCCATTCCGAAGGAAGTCGCGGACGTCGAGAAACTCTCGACAGCGTAACCCCCTTTCCGGTCCTGGGGTCCTGGGGCTTGGCGTCTCGGACTTGAAGATACTGTCTTCTCCGTCAAGCGGCCGGCGCCCCTGCCGGCCGTTGGTGAATCCATCCAACCCGGATGTCTTGTGGAGGTCCCTCCGGGTGGTTCGCAGGGGGACGGCCCTGCCGCGCACCTACACTGAGACCCGCGGCTGCCGCGACCCGAGATCTCCGACAAGAAGCTCGGACTCGAAAAGATGGCCCAGGTGGGCTGGGAAGAGCGACGGGCCAACATGGTGGAAGTCTGCACGGTTTGCCACACCGGGCCGTACGTGGCGAATTTTTTGTGAACAGTACGACGGCGTCATCGAGCTCTACAACTCCAAGTTCGCCAATCCGGGCCTGGCATTCATGAAGCTCCCCAAGGAGAACGGGCCCGTCACCGAGGTCCAATTCGACGAGGACGTGGAATGGACCTGGTGGGAGATCTGGCACGACTAGAGCACGCCTGGTACACCGGCAATCTCAGTCCCGAAGAGAGGGACAAGCGCAAGGCAGCTCAGGAGGAATTCAAGGTCCGCTACGGCAAGGACTGATCGACTTCTGGAGACTTGATGCATCACGGCCACCGGTGACCTCGGTTGACGGTGGCCGTTTTCTTGCTGCGCTGCCGTTCCCTCGTCTCGATTGGTCCGCTATTCGAGCCTGGTTCTCCGCCAACAGACTGCAGAGGTCGTGACCCATCGCCAGCGCTCAGGGCTGACGGCGATCTGGGCCACTCGATCACGCCACGGACAATTGAGCCGCTGGAAGGTCTTTTCGCCGATGATTCATACTCCCGATTCCTCCCTCATGCGGCCTCGTCGATTCGAGTATGGCGCGCCATACAAACAAGATGGCGCGTAGAGTTCTGTCTGCAGATCCTCACCCTTGAAACTATCAATCCCGAGATGAAGTTTTTCAAGCTCTGGGTCGAAATCGAAGAGTACGACTCCGAAACCGGCCTCTACCGCAACCTGACCAGCGACGGGGAAGCCAGTCCGGTTCCCGTCGGCAGCTTCCGACGCCTCGCAGATGCCGTCGTCTTTGCTGAGCAGTTGGCGGAAGATCAATCGATGGCGGACTTTCCGTTCCAACCCTACGAGCTACTCAATTGACGGTACTCGCGAGGCGATTTGCCATACCACCTGCGAAAGGCGCGGTAAAAGGCTGTGGCGTCGGAGTATCCGAGCAGATAGCCAACCTCGTAGATCGCCAGGTTCTTGTCTTGTAACAAGGCCTCCGCCTTCTCCCTGCGCAGCGTCTCGACGACTTCTGCAAAGGAATGACCCTCTTCCCTCAGGCGCCGCTGTAGGGTGCGTCCACTCACGGCCAGTTCAGCGGCCACCCTCGCGACTATCGGCTGGCCCTCGCTGAGATGGGTCCAGGCCACCCGACGCACCCTTTCGGTGAACGACTCGTCTTTGGGCAACTCGTCCAGTCGGAGTACCGCCACTTCGTCGAGATAGCCCGCCAGCGTCTCATCGGCAGCCGCGAGGGGAAGCTCCATGTCACTGGCCCGGAAATGCACGCTCCAAGTCGGCTCGTCGAATCTCAGATCAGCCTGGTAGAGCTTGCGATGAGCCCTGATATCTGCCGGCCGGGCATAGGGTAGGAGAGCGAGAGTCGGCGCTACTTCACGACGCGTGATCTGACGACAGACGCTGAGAATAGCCGCCATCCGGGAGTCGGCGACCTGACGCAGATCGCGATACAGCGGCGGCCGATGCTGAGTCAGACGCCATTGATTACCAACAGGTTCCAGTGAGATATCGGCTCGCTGCGTGAAGATCTTCGCGTACCGCGCCAGTCGCTCCAACGCGCCTCGAAGTGTGGCGCTGTGCAGCATGGTATAGCCCACGATCCCGGCATCCAGTACCTCGAACCCCTGACCCAGCTTCAGCCCCAGATCGGGATCCGGCACCTCATTGGCGATGAACCGCCATAGGTTCCAGTAGCTGCTGATGGGAACCCGACCGTCGGGATCCGCGAGCTGTGCAGCCTCGACATCCGCCGCTTCGAGAAGCCTGGCGCGCGGCAACCCCAGCAATTCGCCCTGGTCCACCAGGAGGCAGATGGCCTGGACGCGGCTCGTCTCGGTAGTCAGCATCTAGCCGTCAGTCTAGAACACTTCAGGGCTGTGCGGCCCAAATCTCATGGCGTGGCCTGTCTCATTCAAGGCGGAATAGGTCATTGCTAGGCTGACAACACCTGTTTAGGCTACAATAGAGGAGCGAGTGGGAAACGTCCCTGCGACGGAGTACCCCCAAGCTCGAGCTGGTTCGCCATCCCCTGATGCGAGCCGACCCCAACGGAGACCCTATGCCTGGAACGGAATCGTACTGCCGGATCTGCCTGCGCCCCTTCAGGAGCACCCAGACTTTGTACTGCCCTGAACATGGTGGCGAGGGAGGCAAGAGCGGCAGGAGTCAAAGTTCGAAGCAGCCCAAGCCCCGCAAGCAGAACGGCAAACGAAAGAAACGACGTCGCCCTGCGGGCGGCTAGCCCCAGCTGCCATAGCCACCAAGACCTCGGGCTAGAGCATTCGCCAACCCCGAGGAAGACGGTCGGGAGCCTCAGAGCTCTCTGGCCATCATCTGCATGGCTCGAAGGATGGCCTGGTGGGTTCTTGCCAATTGCCGATGAGCCTCCGCGGAGCGCCGGTGTCGGCTATCCAGTTGGGCATGCACCATCTCGTACTCGTCCGTTGTCCCCTCTCCCAGCCTCCTGCTGAACCCGACCGCCTCCTCGTGGCTGTGAAGCAGATCTTCATGAGCGAGGATGGCCGCTTCGTGGCGCTCTAGGGCAGCTTCGTAGTTCTCGAGTTCGAGATCGGGAGCCACGCGTCGGGCAAAGTCCATCAGCGCGTTCCTGTATTCGGAGCGCCACCGGCTCAGATCCTCCAACCAAACCGCGTGATCTTGCTGGGCAGCCAGATGATCGGAATGGACATCGCCAGCGCCTGAACTGCTCTTATTACTCGCCATCGATCCCTCCCCCAGAATCCTCTCACAGGCTGGGGAGGTCCGTCCGGATGGACAGACCTCCCAGGGGCTTGGGGGTTGAAGCGCCCGGGCGTTCCTTCCGGCCGGTCTTTGAGGGCTTGGAGGCAGTGGGTTTGAGGCCGCTGGCTCTCCGCAATAGATCTTTGGGGCAGCGAGGCAAGGATGGATGTAAGGGAGAACCCCGTGCGTGGCCCAATCCACCTGCAGTACGATCCAAGACCCCACGACCACAGGACCCCATTGCCCAAGCGCCAGGTCTCAGTGTGTGTTCTTCTTCTCCGGTGCCCGAGGTTCGTCCGGGGGACCTCCGGAGGGTTCTGGCAGCGGAAGGGAGGAAAGCCCTCTGGGGGCACCGGACGGACCTCCAACAGGTTGCGGGCTCATCTGCCCAGGACCCAGGTCCCAAGCCCCAAGACCTTCTTCCTTGAAACCTTTGGCGGGACTCTCCGTACAACCATTCAGTTTCACGAGGCGACAGTGCTCTCAGAGATCCGATTCGCAGCCGCGGAGCTCGGGTCGCCCCCTCCCTGAGAGCCCTGTTTCCTCCTTCAGCTCGAGGTCGATTCACCGACCCGCAAAGGAGATGTCGATGAAGAGAACAATCAGCACTGTCGCCGCCCTACTTCTTCTCGTAGCCGCGATCCCGGCCATGGCCGGCGACCACCAGAAATGTGATCAACCGGCCGAGGCCTGCCTCAAGGCCTATACCGAAAGCCTCCAGAACCGAGGTTGGGTCGGTATCGAAATGGACACCAACGAAGACGGCTCCATGAAGATCGTCAGGGTTGTACCGGACAGCCCGGCCGAAGCGGCGGGCTTCGAGGCTGGTGACGTCCTGGCCAGCTTCAACGGCTTGGCCTACAAGGACGAGAACAAGCAGGCTTTGAAAGAGGCCACCAAGTCGATGACGCCCGGCAAGACGGTCACCTATACGGTCGTCAGAAACGGAAGCGAGCAGGATCTAAAGGTCGAGCTGGGCTCGATCCCAGAGACCGTGATGGCCCAGTGGATCGGACAGCACATGCTGACGGCCCATGTGGATCCTTCTGAAGATCAATCGGCCGGAGGCTGATCCGCGACTCAGGAGTGAGGTCTCGGAACAGTAGAGCCGAGAAACCAACGACGCCCTTCGCTCGCTGCGCGAAGGGCGTCAATTTCTTATCTGGATTACGAATCAGCGCTCGATCAACTCGTGGTCGAGCATCGAGTCGTCGTCGAACACGAAGCGTCCCAGAAAGGGTCGCTCCTCCAGGAGCAGAGGCAACCAGATTCGATCGTCGGGC
The DNA here is from genome assembly GCA_049664225.1 of Thermoanaerobaculia bacterium. Taxonomy (GTDB): domain Bacteria; phylum Acidobacteriota; class Thermoanaerobaculia; order Multivoradales; family JAHEKO01; genus JAUVRX01. The sequence goes on along the minus strand of JBATEX010000185.1, from coordinate 24,816 downwards.
CACATCCGGTCGTACGGGATCTCGTCGATAGGGGTCCACAACGGGACGGCCTCTTCCGTCTCTTCCGGTGTGCCGACGAAACCGCTCGCCTTGAAGACCCAGACATGAATCGAGTAGCCGTCCACGAACTGAAACTGCAGCTCGCCAACCTCACCGACACCGGATGGAGAGATTCGGAGCTCCTCTTCGACCTCACGAACTGCACAGTCGGTAGGCGTCTCTCCATCATCCAACCTGCCACCTGGGCCGTTGATCTTGCCGGCTCCCAGTCCCCGCTTCTTGTGAATCAGGAGAATCTGGCCATCATGGATCACGAACAGAATCGTTCCTTTGTCCACGGGCTGCCAACTGTGCCAATCGATGTCGGCGACGCGCTCGGGCACGCGCTCTTTTGTCGGTCGTTCCACTCAGTCAAATCTCCACGGCTTGGTTCCCGCTGCCAGGGATCAGGATTCTAGATCAGATGGACGATCCGGCGCTCGGCCCAAGCGTCCAGCCCGGCGAAGGGAGTCCCTGAGCAGGTACTCGATCTGGGAGTTGACGCTGCGCAGCTCGTCCGCGGCCCACTTCTCGAGTCGCTCGTAAACCTCAGGGTCGAGGCGCAGCAGAAATCGCTTCTTTTCGCTCACAGGCCTCTCAGCCGTACAGCGTGCCTGTGTTCAGAACAGGAGCGCTCGACTGCTCGCTGGTCAGCACGACCATCAAGTTGTTGACCATCGCGGCCTTGCGCTCCTCGTCGAGCTCCACGATCCCCTTTTCGCCCAGGTCCCGGAGAGCCTGATCCACCATTCCCACAGCGGCCTCGACGATGAGCCGTCGGGCTGCCACCACCGCCTGCGCTTGCTGACGCCTGAGCATCGCCTGGGCGATCTCGGGTGCATAGGCGAGGTGGGTCAATCTGGCTTCCATGACATTGACACCGGCGAGCGACAATCGATCCTGCAGCTCGGTCCTCAGCTCGCTGGCGATCTCCTCCTGGTTCCCCCGCAGTGAGATCTCATTGCCCTCGGCGTCGCGGGGATCATAGGGGTGACCTGTCGCCAACGACCTCACCGCCGTCTCGACCTGAATGTTGACGAACTGCTCGTAGTGATCCACATCGAAAAGGGCCTTGGCCGTGTCGATGACTCGCCAAACGACGACCGATGCGATCTCGATAGGGCTGCCGCTCTCATCGTTCACCTTGATGGTTTCACTAGTGAGGTTCCTCACTCGCAGCGAGACCCGCTTCTTGATCGCGAAGGGATTGCCCCAGCGAAATCCTTCGATGCGGCACGAACCGATATAGCGACCGAAGAAGACGAGGACACGAGACTCGTTCGGCTGAACGGTGAACAGCCCGACGAGTACGATCACCCCCAGCACACTGACAACCAGCGACAAAACCAGCGCGGGAATGTCCTCGTACCGGATGGCGTGGATGAACTGCCAAACCGCATAGGCTTCCATCGCGATACCGACTAACAGCATCGCAAAGCCACTGATGGTCCTAGCAGGTCGCTCGATGACGTTTTGCAGCTGCTGATTGTCCATTTTTCACCTCCATCATGAATGATATCACTACGATATATAACCACTATCACTCAAGATCTATTCCCCGTCATAGAATCAGCCCATGAGCGAACCGATCCAGAAACAACCCAACAGCTACGACTGCTTCATCTGCGGCGTCCGAAACGACGCCAGCTTGCGGGTCGCCTTTTACGACGTCACCTCGGCAGAAGGCCAACCCGAAACCCTGGCGAAGTTCACGGGTAGAACCGAGCATCAGGGATATCCCGGGCGAATGCACGGTGGCGCGGCGACCGGGATCCTGGACGAGACCATCGGCCGGGCGATCAACGCGACCAAGGTCGAGGGCGAGCCGACAACCTGGGGAGTTGCCGTCGAGCTCACCGTTCGCTTTCACAAGCCGGTACCCCTGGAAACGGAGCTCACCGCTCGTGGCCGAATCACCGGCGAGCGTCGCCGCCTCTTCGAGGGTACCGGTGAGATTTACCTACCCGACGGCACGGTTGCCGTCAGCGCTGAAGGCCGCTACATGAAACTGGACCTCGACCAGATCTCCGACGTCGACCCGGAGTCGCTCGGCTGGCGGGTCTACGAAGACTAGATGAGTCGGCTCCCAACCGGCCCTTGCGGGGCTTGCCATGCTGGGGTGAGATCGACATACTCTCCAAAACAGACCGAACCAGTGTCGTAACTGTAGTCAGGAGGATGCTATGAACCGAAGAGGATCTGTGCTCGTTCTATCCACTGCCTTGCTCGCCATCGTCATCGGAGGGGTCGCTGCAGTACCGGCAAATGCCCAGGGTAGGGACGTCGTCGTCACTGCTAAATGCCCGAAGAACGGAAATGGACCGCTCAACTTCCATATGAATCCCTGGGAGGTCGAAGTACTCCAGGATGAGCCCATCGAGTGGAAACTCAACACCAACAGCGGGGACACACGGATCGTGATCGAGGCCAAGGACGGGGGCGAGTGGCCGTTCTCGGAGCGCAAGCACGAGGGCAACGGCCGAGCCGGAGCCGTCTCGATGAAGCCCAACGCCGAGGGCGTCTACGAATACAACATCACGATCTACTGTGGCGAGGATCGAATCGTCATCGACCCACGAGTCAGGGTCGGCGGCGGCTCAGGCTAGTCGGTCAAGGAAGCGATTCGTCTACCAGGGCGTCGAACTCGGGATTACCGCTCAGATCCGCAAACAAGGGGTCGGCGGCAACCTCCGATCTCGGATAGCCTCCCTCGACAGAGCGCTTCAAGAGTTCGAGTGCGGTCTCGGTCTGCTCGGTCAAGTGGTAGACCTGGGCCGCGCGGTGCTGGATCGTCATGTCTCTCGGGGCAATCTTTAGAGCCTTTTCGATCTCCTCGACAGCCTGATCTCCGACGTCGGCCATGGCGAGGAAATAGGCTCGGTCTGCTAGGAGGAAAGGCTCCCTGGGATTGACCTGGAGTTGCTCCTGGCACATCGAGGCCGCCCGGAGATAGGTTTCGCGCGCCTCCTTCTCCCCTTCTCCTCCCCAGTGGTAGGCGTCAGCGAGATTGCCCACATTGAAGTAGTCGTTTTCATCGAGGGCGACCGCCCGGGCGAAGAGCTCGGCCGCCTCGGCGAACCGACCTTCGAAAAAGTACAGGGCCCCCAGATTGGCGCAGGCCAGATCGTCCTCGGGATTGATCTCCAAGGCCCGCTCGAAGGCTCGTCGCGCCTCCACTCGACGCTCTGCGAAATAGTAGGCCGCCCCCAGGTTGCTGTAGCCACGGTAGCTGTCGGGAGCCAACCGCACCACTTCCTCGAAGCTCTGGATCGCCTCATCGTAGCGGCCCTGCCGCAGATAGAAGATCCCCAGCCAGTTGTACCCGGCCCAGTAGTGGGGCCGCAGAGCTATCGCTTCCTTGTAGGTCTCCTCGGCCAGCTGCAGGTCTCCGGTGGCTAGATACGCGTCGGCCAGGCCTCGAACCGCCTGATCGTTGGTCGGGTCCAAGGACTTGGCGAGCTCGAGCTCGCTGATCGCCTCCTCTGTTCGACCGCTACCGTTGTAGAGATGGCCCAGGCAGACATGTCCTGCCGCGTTGAACTCATCGAGCTCCACCGCGGTTCGGCATTCCTCGAAGGCCGACTCCACCCACCTCCGGTCGCCGTTGATCTCGTATCGCCTCCAGAAGGCCTCTCCGAGTCCGGCGTGCGCGCTGGCGTAGGCGGGATCGACCCGCAGCGCCTGCTCGAAAAGAGTCACAGCCGGTTCCACATTCTCCGACTCGAGGAAGTTCTGGAGATACCCCTGTCCTCGCAGGTAGTAGGCGTGGGCCCTGGGCTCTGAAGTCCCCGCCTGCAACAGATCCTGTTCCATCGGGCGAAGCTCGACCCGTAGGAGACGCAGCACCCGAATGGTGACTTTCTCCTCCAGAGCCAGCAAGTCGTCCATGTAGCCGTCGATGGTCTCTGCCATGAGCTGGCGTTGCCGAGGCACATCCACGAGTTGGACATTCACGCGGACGCGGTCGTTGAAACGATGGGTATCAAAATTGAGGGCCAGCGTCACTCCGAACTCGCGGCGGGCCTTTTCCAGGCTATCGACTCCTTCCTCCCTGAGGAGATTGGCGGGGATCACCTGCAGATCGTGCTCCCTGGAGAGCTGGGCGAGCTTGGCAGTGAGAGTGAAGGCCAATCCTTCGTTCAACGCCGCCAGGTCAGGGTCGTCGGCAGAGGAGGTCTGCGAGGGGAGTACTGCGATGATCCATTCGCTCGCATCGAAGGCCGATGAGGCGTCCGCCTCCGTTGCCGTGGTACCGCCGGGGGCGTCGACCTGCGGACCCTGAGAGAGCTTCACCACGAGCCCGATCGCCACGGCCGTTGCCAGGGCCGCCACCGCCACTGCCCCCCAGAGTTTGCCACGGGACCGCTTCTCGGTCCGACGACTTGGTGGGAACTCACCGGAATCGACTTCCCGGCGCAGGGCCTTCATCTCGTTGCGGACTTCGAGCGCCGACTGATAGCGCTCCGTCGGGTCCTTCTCCAGGCACCGCTGAATGATCCTGCCGAGATGGCGTGGAGCTTGCGCGTTGAAATCGGAGACCGGTGTCGGCACGTCCCGCAGGATGGCTGACATGACAGCCGGGGCGCTGTTGCCCTGAAATGGTTGGCGCCCCGTCACCAGCTCATAGAGAAGCACACCGAGCGAGAAGATGTCGGATCGGTGATCCACCACCTTCCCATCGAGCTGCTCCGGCGACATGTACGGGACCGTCCCGACGACTCCCCCATCCTGCGTCAGGCTCGTGGCACGAGTCGGCGCCTGACTGGCCCCGCTTCCGAAGCCGCCACCTGGCTCATCGCCGGTCAGCTTGGCCAGTCCGAAGTCCAGCACCTTGACGCGCTCTTCCTTGGAGACCATGACATTCGCCGGTTTCAGATCCCGATGCACGATGCCTTGCTGATGCGCCGCTGCCAGAGCATCGGCCAACGGAATGACGATGTCGAAAACGGAGTTCAACGGCATTCCTGCCGGCGGAATCAGCCGATCGACGCTGTTGCCCTGGACGCACTCCATGGTCAGGAAATGAGTATCGTCGACCTGCTCGATCGAGTAGACCGTGACGATGTTCGGGTGATTCAAAGCGGCCACCGTCTTGGCTTCGCGCTCGAAACGAAGCAAGCGTGAAGGATCCGAGGCGTATTCTTCTGGTACGACCTTGAGAGCCACGTCGCGGCCCAGCTTGGTGTCCTTGGCCAGATAGACCTCTCCCATGCCCCCTTCACCGAGCATCGACATGATCACGTAGTGTCCGAGTCTCTGGCCGATCATTTGAGGCCCCTCGTACCGCTCTATCGAGCGAGCTCCCACCTGGGCAGCCCTTCGCTGGTTGCCTGCCTGGATTCTAACCTGCAGCCTTCGTCGACACCTCGGCGGTCTTCCCCGAGAATCCGAGGGAGCGGAGACTCCGAGCGTTTCATGGGACTGCCGACACCCAGCTTCCGGCCCACCACGGTCGCCGCCTCGTGGCACCTTGGACAGTGTCCACGAGCTTGGCTCACAGCCGTGGTAGTGCTCCTCTCGCTTTCAGCCTGCCAGAGCCCTGATCGATTCGAGGCCCGCCTCGATCTCGCGAAGAGTCTCGCCACCGCAGACGTTCATCTCGAACCCACTCTTTTGGATCTCGGAACGGTGGAAGCCCGGGCCTTTCTGGGCTCCGGGTGGTCCTGGAACGAGCGCTCGGGAGGGACATCCTTTGTCTGGGGCACCGGCGAGATCTCGCAGCTGCATTTCTTCTTGTCCACGGCCCGGGAGCTCGACCTCGAGATTCGGTGCTTCCCTTGCTCCTTTCAGGGAGCTCCAATGCAAGAAATCCGTCCAACCCTGAACGGCATCCCCCTGGAGCCCCTCATCCTGGCACCGAAGCCCCAGGTCTACAGAATCCATGTTCCAGCAGATGCCACGAGACAGGGTACAAATCGGCTGACTCTTCGATATGCGTACAGCCACTCCCCCGTAACTGCATCCGGGGCAGGAGGCAGACGGAGCCTGGCAGTGGGATGGGACTGGATCCGATTCCATCTCGAACCGGCGGCAGCAGAGTCGGAGGTCACCGCCAGCACGGTCGGGATTTCGATGCCTTTCGGCACGGGGGTCGACTTCTATTTCGAGGCCGACCGTGGTGACCGATTGGCCTTCGACGAGATCCTCGTGCCAGGTGACAGTACACCTGGAGTCGAGATCAGACTGCTGACAGACGACAGGGATGCGACTGCGCTACTCGATCTGCACAACAGCCAAAGGAACGTCGCGATCGATCTACCGATCAGCGAGAAACAAGCGGCCAGGCTTTCCATGCGAGTCGCAGCTCTGGCCGGAGACCCTGACCCGATTCTCCTCCTCGGACCCCGGATCGAGACCTCGAGCACTCGAAAAGGGGCTCCTGAGGCATCCGCCAAGGCACCCACCAGTCTCCCCCCTGCTGAACGTCCCAATGTTCTCGTCTACGTCGTCGACACGATGCGAGCCGATCATCTGGGGCTCTACGGCTATCCGCGTAGCGTGTCTCCCGAGATCGACCAGTTTCGCGACGGGGCCGCGGTCTTCGATCATGCGATTGCCCAGACATCCTGGACCAAGCCCGCAGTGGCTTCGATCTTCACGGGCTTGCGAGCCACCGCCCACGGGGTCAATCATCGCCAACACCGCTTGGCGTCGAGATTCCGCACGATGGCCGAGCTGCTGTCCGATGCGTCCTACCGGACGGTCGCTTTCACCACCAACGCCTATTTCTCCGCCGACTCAGGGCTGCAGCAAGGCTTCGATGAGTTCAACCTCCAGCCGGCTCGTGCCGATAGAGTCAATCAGAAATCTTCGACTGGTTAGACCGAAATGGCCAAGAGGGACCCTTCTTTCTCTACGTTCATACGATCGATCCTCACGCGCCTTACGACCCTCCCGAGGGCTTTCGCCGTGAGTTTGCATCCGGGGTTAGAGACCCCGATGCGGGTTCGTTCGAGCACATCCGCGGCCTGGCGTTCGGTGAGATTCCGAGGACTCCACAGACCGACCAGGACCTCGTGGATCTCTACGATGCCGAGCTCGCCTTCGCCGATCACCAGTTCGGGCTACTGCTGGAGAATCTCCGGGTCCGAGGTCTCTACGACGAGATGGTGATCGTCTTCGTTTCCGACCATGGCGAGGGCTTCTACGAGCACGGCATTCAGGGCCACGGCTGGGATCTGTACGGGGAATCCATCCAGGTCCCTCTAATACTCAAGCCGCCACGAACGAGCTCCGGCAAACGCGTGCCGGAACTGGCTCAGCAGATCGATCTGCTGCCGACACTGCTGGAGCTCGAGCAGCTACCGGAGGTCGAATCGTTGGAATTCGACGAGGAGACCCGGCAGCAGTTGAAGGCCCTCGGCTACCTCGAGTAGCAAGAAGGCCCGACGGGCTCCTTGCGGTCCTGGGGTCCTGAGGTCCTGGGGCCTTGGGGTCCTGGGTCCTGAACTGATGACCATTTTCTGGTAGAGGTCCGTTCGGCACCGATGAAGGCAGTAAGGGCTTAAGGGCGTAAGGGCCTAGGGGGCAGGGCCCTCACTGCCCCACTGCCTCGAGAATCAGCCGAAGGCACGACGGCTGATCAACCCCCAGGGTGGGAGGGTGGGTTTCAGGGGTTGGTTGCTGTGGTAGGGAGGATAGCCCCCTGGGGGCCACGCGTCGGACCCCCGCACAGATCGTGATCACTTGTTCAGGGCCCAGGACCCAAGCCCTCAAAGGTCGGCCGGAGCAAGCGACGGACGATTCAACCCCCAAGCCCTCAAAGATTGGCCGTAAGGTACGACCGGACGCCTCAACCCCCAAGCCCTCACACCCATCCTAGCCTGCGAAAGTCCTTCAGAGTTTCCGCCCAGATCTCCATCTCCTCGGGTAGGCCCATGGAGAGCCGGTTGTAGGAAGGCAGCGCCGGGAAGGGTCGACCAACGTGGAGCCCCCTCTGCCTCATGCGTCCGATGTACTCCTTCACATCTCCCTGGATCCGGTGCATCAGGAAGTTCGTATGGCTGGGCAGGTATCCGAGCCCCAGCTCGTCCAGACAGTTTCGGGTCATCGTCAACGCCACCTCGTTGACCGCCCTGCCGCGAGCCTGCAGCCCCTCATCGGCCAGCGAGGCCAGACCAGCAGCCAGTGCCAGGCTGTTGGCGTTGTCCCAAGTGAGGAACTCCCGTAGGCGCCGAGCCGTCTCGGGATGAGCCACCGCATACCCCAGGCGCATACCGGCCATGCCGTAGATCTTCGAGAAAGTGCGAGCCACGATGACATTGGGTCGGTCCTGGATCCACGGGATGGCCGACCAGTATCCAGGCGCCTTGACGTACTCGAGATAGGCCTCATCCACCGCGAACTGGACCGTCTCCGGCGCCTCCCCGATCCAGGCATCGATCTCGGCACTGGAGGTGAGCGTGCCGGTGGGGTTGTTCGGATTGCAGAGATAGACCACTGCCGGACCTTTGCTCGCCGCGACCCGGTCCTTCATTTGCTGAATGTCGTGGGCGAAGCCAGGGGTCAGAGGGACTTTCTCGGTAGCGTAGGTCAAGGTGCGCTGATAGAAGGAGATGGCCTCGAAGGTCGGATCGGCCATCACCAGCGTGCCCTGAGGCGCATTGGACGCTTGCACGATGATCTGGAGAATCTCGGTCGAACCGTTGCCGAGAACGATGTTCTCCGCCTTCACACCCAACTTGACCGCCAGTGCTTCGGCGAGCTCCTCGCGCGCCGCATCCGGATAGCGATTGGCCTCCGCAATCCCCTTCTCCACCGCCATGCGCGCAGAGGGCGACAGGCCCAGTGGATTCTCGTTCGAGTTCAGGCGGATGACACTGACAGACGACGCCTGCTGACCGGGCACCTGGGGTGCCGACAGCGACCTGTCGGGGAAAGCCACCATCCTGCCAAGGCCCACGGCTCCAACTGCAGCACCAGCTCTCAGGAAATCACGGCGATCCATGTTTGGTCTCCTCTCGATCCCTTCCTCGAACGCCCGGGGTCGACGAATACGAGCCACCAACCGCAGGCTCGCGCGAGCCTCTACTGACCCGGGCGATAGCGGATGATCTCTACTTTCTCCAGAGTCATGAGGCTGCCACAGTCGGCCTCCTCCAGCATCGCTTCCACGGCAGCCACCGCCTCCTCGATCCGCTCTTCACTGTCGACGACCTCGACGAGGATCGGCAGATCTTCGGATAGTCGAAGCAAGCGGGCGGTATGGACGACACGGCTACCCGCTCCGTAGCCCTCGATTCCCCGCAGCACGGTCGCCCCAGCTAGGCCGATCTCGCGCAGTCGCAAGACAATGGCTTCGAACAGGGGCTTGCCCTGGAGGCGATCGCCCGCGCCAACGTAGATTCTCAGCAGCTTTCCCGATCCCTTGATTTCCATGCTGCCCCCCTAGAGCGCCGGGGCCGCGATCAGGCCGGCAAGCACAGCCACCAGCCCCAGAAAGACGCTGGCACCGACATTGGCGAGCGCCTTCGAGTAGGACCCGACTTCGAGGAGAGCGATGGTCTCGAAAGAGAAGGTCGAGAAGGTGGTGAAGGCCCCCAGAAGACCGATCGTCAGAAACGGCTGCCAGTTTGGATGGAGGACGAAGTGCTCGGCCAAACCCACGACCAGGCCCAACAGAAGGGACCCGGCCACATTGACCACCAGGGTCCCTGTCGGGAAGCCACCGTGACCGAGAGAATAGACCCACCCCGAAACCCAGTACCGCAGCACCGCACCGAGAAAGCCCCCGCACCCGATCGCCAGAATCCTGCCCACGTCGGGAGTTTACCTTCAACCCCCTACGCCTCTAACCCCCGAAGCCCCTAGGCCCTAGTTCAGCTCTGCAATATCCGCAGCCCAGTTGCCAGTAGCCAAATCCTCCATGACCACGACCAGCCAATTCTGTGGGCCATTGGTCAGCACCCGACTACTGAACAAGGGCCAAGGATCCTCCTCGGAGCCCTGCAACAGGTGGTGCGTCACCTCCGGCGTCGTATCGGGCGCAGCCGTGGCAACGGACACGCGCAGCAGCCGGTCCTCCTGCCACCCTTCGAGGTCGGGGACCTCTTCAAAGGTAGCCAGAAGATCCCATCCTTGGCCCGACTGCGAGGCTTGGACCACCAGGTCCAGCTCGAGCTCGGTGTCCGCGAACTCTCCTGCCAGCAGGCTGCGAGCACGGGCAGCCGCCACGGTTTCTGGCGTCCCGAAGCGCGTCCAGGCTGGAGAGCGGAAAGTCCCCTCGCGTCCCGACCATCCCACTCTGGCCTGCAGCATCTCACCACGAGGCGTCCCCACCTCCTGGTAGGTCAACCGGAGACGGCGGCTGAGCTCGATGGCGTTCGCGGTCAGGTCATCCTGGTTCTCGACGAGTCCGCCAGAGCTCTCCCGCGCAAGGAGCTTCAACGGCTCGAGGGGCTCCCACAGCGCTGCGACTGCTTCCGGGTTCTCCTGTTCGATCGATGGGTCGAGCACTGCAGCCTGAGCCAGGGCTTCACGAGCCCCTTGAGAGTCTTCTTGAAGAGCCAAGGCTTCGCTCAGTCCCAGGAAGGCCTGCGCCTGGCTCTGGGCGGTGCGTGGATCGCCGGCGAAATGGACCAGAGCCTGCCGAAAGGCCTCTTCCGCCCTCTCAGCATTGCCCTTCTCCAACTGGGCCAGTCCAAGCTCGACGAGGTTCTCTGCCTTCTGTGTCTTGCGTTGGTGCTCTCGAACGATTCTCAAGCCGATGATGCGGCCCCCGGCCGGGCCACTCACGCGCCACTTGCCGATCCGGAGTCCGGGCACGAGGGGACTGGGCCGCTCGGGAGCCACGAGCGGATGAGTGATCCAGCCGTAGGCACTCAGGGCTCGAGCCGTCGCTGACACGAAATCTTCGAGATTCGTGGCGGGCGCAGGGATCGCTGCCTTTGGAGAGGGCTCTTCGCCCGAGAGCTCGGGCTCTAGGTTGGACCACATGGAATAGAAGGTATCCGGAGATAGGTCGAAGCCGTCACTCACCAGAAACAGAGCCCGGCGACTCCCTGCCCCCGCACCGTCTGCCAGAAAGGTCAGCAGCATGTCGAGCCGGCCCCGGATGAGGCGCTCCTCCTCGGTCCGGAACGCCTGCCGGAGCTCCTCAGGTGTGTAGTCCCCTGTCTCACCGTGGAGAGCCGTCAGGAACGCTGAGCGCAGAGCCAGGAGGTCATCACGACCTCTCTCGCTTTCCGAAAGTCTGGCCAGAGAGCTCCTGAGCATCCCCGAGTCACGATTCCCCCTCAGCAGAAAAACGGGCTCACCGGCTGCAATGACCAGATCCACTTGTCCTAGACGAACAAGGTCTTCACTCTGTTGGAGCAGGAGATCTGAAGCCCAGCGGACCGTGGCTGCGCTGGAAAGGGCTTCGTCTACGTAGATCAACACCTGCCACGACTCGGACAGGTTTCCGAAGCTGGGCGGCCCTATCGCGACGACACTCCGCGGCTCTCCTCCGACGATCAATTCGAAGTCATCTGGCGTCAGATCCTTGACCGACTTCTTGGCAGAGGCGACTCCCTCCCATGGGTCCACCACCAGGTCGATGGCCGTGACCCGTTCGTCTTCGCCAAACCGCTCCGACTCCTGGGCAGCGGTCCTGCCTGGAACGAGCGCGAGAACGACCAAGCACACGGTGGCCGCGGCTTCGATGGGTCCTTGGCTACTGGAAGACGATTTCGATCTCGTGACTGCCATACCTCAAGTCTACGCAACTCACATGCCGCCGGCATCTATTCTAGTGACGGTTGCCGTATTGAGATCCGTCCGGGTGGTCCGCAGGCGGACGGCGACGGCTTTGTAGGGGAGCCCGTTGCGGGCTCCCGCGGGAGGGGTCGAGCCCCTCCCCTACATTCGGGCGGGCCGCCACCTTGTCTCATCGTCGCGCCGGATCTCTTGTGCTCTCTGAAGGCCCTTGCGCTGCGCTCGACTCGGCACCCCACAGTCGAGCCACCCGAACGAACCTCGGGCACCGGCAAAGGGAGTAGGGGCTTAGGGGCGTAAGGGCGTAGGGGCCTAGGGGAATGGGAGAAGCCACGCTGCCTCAAAGGCCGGCCGACACGGAGTGCGGCCGGTTCAACCCCCACGCCCCCAAGGATCGGCCGGAGCAAGCGACGGACGATTCAACCTTCAAGCCCCCAAAGGCCGGCCGACACAAAGTGCGGCCGGTTCAAACCCCACGCCCTCAAAGACCGGCCGAGGTACGACGGCCGCCTCAACCCCAAGGCCGCTGGGCCGCTACCGGCCGGGCGGCCGACACTATTCGAGTCCTTCGACGACGAATAGATCGCTGAGGAATCTTCGGTAGGAGTAGACGTATGCAGAGCCGTCTGCAGTCATGAAAAGCTTGTCGACATCGAAGACGCCCGCAGGATCGGAGGGAGAGAGCTCACCCGACAGGGACCGCTCGCCTGTCGCGAGATGGATCTTGTAGACCGGGCTTGGCAGCCGGCCGAATTGCAGCACGTAGAGCGACTCGCCGGTCTCGTCGAACCGAATGGCAAAGTCTGCCGGTTCCGCTCCCAGAATCGGCGAAGGCTCGCCTCCGGTCAACGAATAACGGGTCAAATGACCGTCGGGAGCCCTTACAACTACCGACTGCCCATCAGGGGACATCGACTTGGGTTCATGCACCTCGACGCCCGGAGGCGTCACCGGCCGAACCTCACCGCTGTCGAGATCTTTGAGAAACAGTCGCGTTCCTTCGCCTTCGTTCGAGCCGGCGAAGACGAACCCCCGGCCGCTGGGCTGCCAGATCGCCAGCGGCTGCAGGCGGATGTCACCAACATCGACTTCACGCTGTTCACCGGCCCCGACCGGCAACAGGACGAACCTCGGATCCGTGAAGGGATAAGAGATGATCAACACCTGCTCTCCGTCGGGAGATATCGCGACACCCACTCCAGAGCCCATCCGCACCGGCGCCGAGCCATCGGTCCCCCTGAGGAAGACCCAGTACCCTTCGTCATCACCCCTATTGCCTTCGTCGAAAAGCACAGTCCGTCCATCGGTCGAGAGTCCTCGGGGGCCGGACCAATCGAACCAGGAGAGGTTCATTTCCTCCCCTCCGGGTGCTTTCCCCGCCATCTCCCGGCGCACCTGCAAGGGTGCCACCAGAACCCTTCCCTCTTCATCGATATCGAGGATCCGAATCGTGGTTGCGCCCGACCAGACCAGGCGTTGCTCTCCGTCGAGGTTCAGGGCTCGGATTGTTCTTCCATGAGCTACCCAGATTTCGGAGCCGTCGGGTTTCCAGGCCAGGCCTTGACTCCCCTGGGCCTGGATGGTCGTAGCCTCGCCGGCCAGGTCGACGATTGTCACGGTACCTACGTTGTCGCCCCGCACGGGATGATCCACGAAGGCAATGTGCTGTCCATCCGGGCTCACTCTCATCTCACCGATCCAGCCGTTGGTCTCGAAGAGGACCTCGCCCATGGGGTATTCCAACTGGTAGCGTCCGCCCACCAGACGCGCAACCGCCAGGCTTTCTCCGTCGGGTCCCCAGTCGGCTTCGTGCACGTCTTCTAGCAAGATCCTGGGAGCTCCGCCGGCAAGGGAGACCCTGGCGAGTGTGCCGGAAGTTTCGAAGCCAGCGACGAACCGACGACCGATGGAGACCGCCAACTCTCCCGAGTCCGAGATCGAAAGAACATCCGCCGAACCGAGGTTCAGAGCTCTCGAGCCCGGAGTGCCGATCTGCGTCGTGAACAGCTCGACTGGCTGACCTTCCCAAGCTGCTCCATAGATGACGGACTGACCGTCCGGCACGAATCGGCCAGCGAGGATCGCACCCCGACGAAAACTCAAGCGCTGAAAAGTGGGCGGCACTTCGGGATCTTCCTGCCTGAGCCAGTTGCCGGCAGCCCAACCGATCAGCAGAGCGACCGCGGTCAGGCCGGCGGCCCAGATCCAAGACAGACGGCGCCTCTGTCGTGGCAGATCCGCCTGCACCGTGAACAGACCCGATTGGGACACACGAGAGACGGAATCGAGAGCAAAAGCCAAATCGCGCGCCGACTGAAAGCGCTCTTCGGGATTCTTCTCCAGGCAGTGCTGCACCACTACCTCGAGGCCCGCAGGGACGTTCTCGACGCTCGATGACAGCTCCGGAGGGTCCTCCTTGAGGATGGCACTCATCGTCTCGACGGCCGACTCGGCTCGAAATGCTCGCTGGCCGGACAGCAACTCGTAGAGGATCGCGCCCAGGCTGAAGATGTCCGCTCTGTGATCGGCTTCCTGCCCTCGCACCTGCTCCGGAGCCATGTAGCCCACGGTTCCCAGCACGGCTCCCGGGGCCGTGCCCGAGGCAGCCGCCATCGTCGGTGCTTCCGTATCGGCAGTCACAAGCTCGAGCTTGGCCAGACCGAAGTCGAGGATCTTGACGCGACCCTCTCGATTCACGATCACGTTGGCCGGCTTCACGTCCCGGTGCACGACCCCTTTGTCGTGCGCCGCTGCCAGGCCGTTCGCGATCTGACGACAGTAGTCGATTGCTTTGCGCTGGGGAACGCCTCCCGCCTCGATCAACTCCTCCAGGGTGTCTCCGTCGATCAGCTCTGTGACCGCGAAGGTCACGGTGCCATCCCGTCCGAAGTCGTGGATCGCGAGGATGTTTGGGTGCGAGAGGGAGGCCACCGCCTTGGCCTCTCTTTCGAAGCGGGCCAGGCGATTGGCGTCACCTGCCAGATCTGCCGGCAGCACCTTGATGGCAACCTCTCGCTCGAGCCGCTCATCCCGCGCCCGATAGACCTCACCCATCCCACCCGCACCCAGCGGCGCCAGGATCTCGTACGGCCCGAGTCTGCTGCCTGATTCTAGTGCCATGGTCTCCACTTCCAGCGTCGAAGTCGTGAGTCGATTCTACCCGAGCTTCAGTGCAGCAGTGAGGCAATGATGGCGTAGGGGCTTGGGGGCGTAAGGGCGCAGGGGATAGAGAGCGCGGGGGTACGATGGGCGCTTCAACCCCTAAGCCCTCAAGGACCGGCCGAAGGTACGACGGGCGCCTCAACCCCCAAGCCCTCAAGGACCGGCCGAAGGTACGACGGGCGCCTCAACCCCCAAGCCCTCAAAGGTCGGCCGGAGGTACGACGGGCGCCTCAACCCCCAAGCCCTCAAGGGCCTGCCGGAGGTACGACGGGCGCCTCAACCCCCAAGCCCTCAAGGACCTGCCGGAGGTACGACGGGCGCCTCAACCCTCATGTAGTACCATGGCGCACGCTTTCCCAATAACTGCAGTTGGACGGAGAGTGCGGCGGCACTCCAGAGTGGAGCAACGATGATTGGCGAGACGATTTCCCACTACAAGATCACCGACAAGCTGGGCGAAGGGGGCATGGGCGAGGTGTGGCGGGCCGAGGACACCAACCTGGGGCGAGAAGTCGCGATCAAGGTCCTGCCCGAGGCCTTCGCACAGGACGCCGAGCGCATGGCCCGCTTCGAGCGCGAGGCGCGGGTCCTGGCAGCGCTGGACCACCCCTACATCGCTTCCATCTACGGACTCGAGGAGGCCGAAGGCCGCAAGTTCCTCGTCATGCAATTGGCCGAGGGTGAGGACCTCAAGGATCTCCTCTCCCGTGGCCAGCTTCCGCCCCAGAAGGCAGCCAAGATCGCTCTTCAGATCGCCGAGGCTCTCGAAGCCGCACACGACAAGGGGATCATTCATCGGGACCTGAAGCCAGCCAACGTCAAGGTAACCACCGACGGCCAAATCAAGGTGCTCGACTTCGGTCTCGCCAAGGCCCTGGACGCGGGGGACCCCACTTCATCGGGCTCAGGCAGCCTGTCTCTCTCTCCGACTCTTACCGCTCAGATGACCGAAGTCGGTGTCTTGCTGGGGACTGCCGCCTACATGAGCCCCGAGCAGGCGCGAGGCGAGCTTGCCGACCGCCGTGCCGATGTCTGGGCCTTCGGCGTCGTGCTCATGGAGATGCTCACAGGCAAAACTGTGTACGCAGGTCGCACGGTCTCCGACACCCTGGCTGGGGTGCTGGCACGGGAGCCCGAATGGGAGGAACTTCCCTCAGATACCCCACGCCGAATTCGCAAGCTCCTGGAGCGCTGTCTCGAGAAGGAGACTCCAGACCGGTTGCAGGCCATCGGCGAGGCACGGATCGCCCTCCAGCAGTATCTGGCGAACCCTGAAACCGAGGTAGCCCCGGAAGCAGTCCTGGTGGCGGCAGAGCAGCCAACGTGGAAGGGGATCTTGCCCTGGGCATTGGCGGCGATATCGGCCGTTGCCCTCGTCACGGCACTCGTCGCGCTGTGGCCCGACACACCCGAGCCCAAGGCTCCGATCCGCCTCGAGGCGGTACTGGCTGACGATCCGCTGTACGTCGACCTGGGAGCCAGCGTCGTGCTGTCTCCCGACGGCTCTCGCCTGGTCTACGTGACCGACGATAATGCTCACCGCACTCTGTTTACTCGATCCTTGGACCAGCTGGCGGGAACCGAACTAGCGACTGGAGCGAATTCGGAAGAGCCCTACCACCCCTTCTTTTCGCCTGACGGGAAGTGGGTCGGATACGTGACACGCAACGAGATGAGGAAGGTCCCGATCACCGGTGGTACCCCGATCACCCTATGTGAGGTAGACGCCAGTCGAGGTGCCTCGTGGGGACCGAACGACAACATCGTGCTCGCACCCGATGGGTCAAGCGAGCTGTTCACCGTTTTGGCGGCTGGCGGCAATCCACAGCCCCTGACAAAACTAAAGGAAGAGCGCCAAGACTTCAGCCATCGATGGCCGCAGTTCATGCCCGACGGCAAGGCCGTCATCTACACCGTTGGCTACCAGGGTATGAGCAGTGTCGACGACGCCATCATCGAAGTCGTCTCCCTGGAAACGGGCGAGCAGAAGGTGATTCACGAAGGTGGCTATTACGCCCGCTACGTGCCGAGTGGACATTTGGTCTTCATTCGGGACGGGACCCTGTTCGGGATGACTTTCGACGCCGAGAAGCTGGAGCCAACCGGCTCACCAGCCCCCCTCGTCCAGGGCATCACCACGGATAATGGCCCTGGCGGAGCGCAGTACAGCTTCTCCGACTCGGGAGACCTGGCCTACGTCAGCGGTGAGGTTGGAGTCCCGACCTACCCCATCGTCTGGGTGGACAGGAACGGCAAATCGACCACCCTCTGGGAGACTCGGGGTGCCTATGGCGAGCCCACTCTCTCCCCGGACGGCAAGAAACTGGGGATCTCTGTCTTTCGAGACGGTCAGTGGGATGTCTGGGTCTACGACCTGGAGCGCGAAGTGGCGACCCGGCTCACCTTCGCTGAGGGTTACGACGCCGACCAGGCGTGGACACCCGATGGAAAGTACCTCATCTTCACCTCGACCCGAGACGGTATCGAAAGCATCTATCGCAAGCGGGCTGACGGCTCCGGAGAGGTCGAGCGCCTCATCGAGAGCGAGGAAGCTTTCTACCCCTTCTCGGTCTCTGGTGACGGGAAATTCCTGGCTGGAGAGATGGCGAAAGGCGGGAACATCGATCTCTACATCCTCCCACTGGACGGCAGCAGTGAGCCGGAAGTGTTCCTGGCCTCGGAATTCGACGATAGGTATCCCGACTTCTCGCCGGATGGGCGGTGGATCACCTACTCCTCCAACGAGTCGGGTGTATTCGAGGTCTATGTGCGACCCTATCCGGCCGCAGGGGGTAAGTGGCAGGTCTCCGATGGCGGTGGCGCCTGGCCTCTTTGGTCCGGGGACGGTCGCCAGCTGTTCTACCGCACCAATACCGGCATCATGGAGGTCTCGGTGGAGGCCTCCGGGGACAGTCTGAGTATCGGCACACCGAAAGCCGCGGTGGAAGGTCCTTTTCGAGGCGGAATGTTCGGAATTTCGGTGGGTGGCTACATCTTCGGAGACTACGACGTCTCCCCAGATGGCCAGCGATTCGTCATGTTTCCTGAGGACACGGACGTGGCCCCCAAGACTCACGTGACGATGGTGTTCAACTGGTTCGACGAGCTGGAGAAGACACTACCGAGCGGGAAGTAGCGGCCGTCGGAAGGCGGCCTTGCATGGCACGGCACTCGGGCCTGTGGTACGTTCAATACAGTTGGTCGCACGCTTTCAACAGCCGAGGCCATCGACAAGGCCAACTGGATTCTTGGTTCGATCCGGCCCGATTACACTCTCTGGGAGTCGAAGACACTGATGTCCCTCCACCACGATGTTCACACCGTCCGTCCTGACGGGCCCTCCAACGTGGAAGTAGCTCGCTACTGGAACAGCCTACTGACGCCCTACATGAAGGCCAGCACCGGCAAGGCCCTCTTCCAACTGCTGACGACCGGTTTCCTCTACCTGGTCGGCTGGTTTCTCATGCTGCGCAGCCTCGAGGTCTCGTACTGGCTGACGCTGGCCCTGGCGATACCAACCGCGGGCCTGCTGGTCAGGATCTTCATCTTCCTGCACGACTGCGGGCACGGTTCGTTCTTTCCATCTCGCAAGGCCAATGAGTCGGTCGGCTTCGCTCTCGGGGTGATGATGCTGACGCCGTTCCGCTATTGGCAGAGGACCCACGCCATCCATCACGGCACGTCGGGCGACCTGGATCGGCGCACCTTCGGAGATATCGAGACACTCACCGTCAAGGAGTATCTGGCGCTGTCGCGGTGGGGGCGCCTTCGCTACCGACTCTATCGGAGTGGCTTTGTCATGCTGGTGATCGGTCCCGCCTTCCTGTTCCTGCTCAAGCACCGGCTGCCTCTCGACGTCCCTCGCTCCTGGAAGCGGGAGTGGTCCAGTATCTGGTGGACCAACGTAGTTGCCGTCACGTTGCTTCTCCTCGCCTGGTGGCTCGTCGGCCTGCAGCGCTTTCTCATGGTTCAGCTGCCCATCTCATTGTTCGCGGGTGTAGCGGGAGTCTGGTTGTTCTACATCCAGCACCAGTTCGAGGACACCTACTGGCGCGAGCATGAGGAATGGAACTTCCACAGGGCCGGAATCGAGGGCAGCTCGTTCTACGATCTCCCGACCATCGTGACCTGGTTCACCGGCAATATCGGCTACCACCACATCCACCACCTGGCGAGCCGTATTCCCAACTACAGTCTGAAGAAGTGCTACCGGGAGCTGCCCCAGCTCCATGAAGTCACCCGCATGACCTTCTGGGACAGCTTGAGGTGTGCTCGTCTCAAGCTCTGGGACGAAGAGCGGGACAAGCTGGTGGCGTTTCGCGACTTGAGATTGATCGCCTCACCCAGCAACGCATAGCACTCCCAGCCGAGATGAAGCCCGCTCGCAGCGCCGGTTCGGTTGTGTAATCATCGGCGTCTGAATCCGATGCGCATCGAAACTCTCGACCTCGAATTCGGTCATACGCCCGAGACCATCGCCGCCTTCCTGGTCTTCGGGCCCGAGGGACCGGTGCTGGTGGAGACCGGACCGGCCTCGACCCTGCCCACCCTTCTCGCTCGGCTCGAAGAGCACGGCGTAGCTCCGGAGGACGTGCGGCACGTGCTGGTCACTCACATCCACCTGGACCACGCCGGCGCAGCCGGCTGGTGGGCTCAGCAGGGGGCTACGGTCTACGTTCACCCCAACGGCGAGAGGCATCTCATCGACCCGAGCAAGCTGCTGACCAGCGCCGAGCGAATCTACGAGGATCGTATGGATGAGCTCTGGGGCCAGACCGTGCCCGCCCCAGCCGAGCAGGTAGTGGCTGTGGAGGGCAACAGTACGATCGAGGCCGCGGGCTTGAGCTTCGTCGCTCTGGACACACCGGGCCACGCCAGGCACCACCACGTCTACCGACTGGGTGATGTCGCCTTCACCGGCGACGCTGCGGGTGTCCGACTCGGCGAGCGCCACTGGATCGACCTGCCGGCGCCGCCCCCAGAATTCGATCTCGGAGCTTGGAAGGGGACCCTGAACCGCCTTCGCCTACAAAACTTCGGCGCCATCTACCGCACCCACTTCGGCGCTACGAGCGAGGTGTCAGCGCAACTCGATCGGTTCGAATCCCATCTCGACCAAGGTGCCGCCTTCGTGCGCGACATGATGGCGGAGGGACTGGATCGCGGCAGCATGCTCGCCCGCTACAACGAGACGATGCGGAGATGGGCTTCGGAGGATGGGGTGGACGACGCGACAGCGCTGGCCTACGAACTGGCCAATCCTCGCTTCATGTCCGTCGACGGCATCGCTCGATACTGGCGCAAGCGGGCCGAACGGCCCGAAGCCTGATCACTCGGCTCGCAGCTCCACTTGCGGGTCGACTTGGAGAACGCGCCGAGCCGGGAGGTAGGCTGCCACCAGCCCGACCACCGAGAGTACGAACGCAGCCCACAGAAACGTGCTGATGCCCGCAGAGGATGCCCCGACCAGCAGCTCCTGCAGCCATCCCCGGAGGGTCACGGAGCCGAGGAGGCCGAGTCCGACGCCCAGCCCGACCAGCATCGCTCCCCGCCTCAGGACTCCCAGGAGGATTCGACGGGGAGATCCTCCGAGAGCCATCCGAATCGCGATCTCTCGACTGCGCTCACCTACATCGAAAGCCATGGACGCATATACGCCGATAGCAGCCACGAGCAGGCCGATCAGAGCAAACGCCGCCGTCAAACGAGTGGCGAATACCTGCCCCTCGAGGGATTCGGCATAGATTTCCGACGCCGATTCCTGCTGAAAGACCGCCATGGCCGGGTCCACACTCCGCACCGCCTCCCTCATCTGACCCGCGATTGCTTCCGAGCCGCCAGAAGCCCGAGCCACGAAGGTGACTCGCAAAGCCCAGTCACCCTCGGCATGCTGAGCCAGGGGCAGATACCAGGTATCGACGGTCTCATAGAACTCCTGGATGTTGCCGGCCACACCGATTACGGTCAACCACTGTTCGTCCTCGCCCTGCCTGGCGTTGCGCAAGCGCTTGCCGACCACAACCTCTCCCGGCCAATAGCGCTCGGCCAGGGATTGGCTGACAACGACCACCGGCAGGCCCTCATCCCCATCGGAGACGCTCAGGTCTCGCCCGCGGAGAATCGGAATCCCCATCGACTCCAGGAAGCCCGGACTCACGAGACGATGATTCACCAGGTTTGTCTCCTCGGGTCGAAGCTCTCGACCCTCGACCTCGACCTGGGCCAGAAAATTGCCCCGCTCGGAGGGAAAGACGTTCGTCGAGGCCGCGGTCTCGACTCCCGGAATCGCTTCCATCTGTGCCGCGACTTGCTCGACGAAGCCGTATCGAGCTGGGCCCGTCGAGTACTCCTCGCCGTTCAAGGCCACCGACAGCGTCTGGAGCCCCTCCTTTTCATAGCCGAGGTCGAGTCTGGTCAAGGCTCTCAAGTCCTTGCGGATGGATCCAGCTCCAGCCAGCAGCACCAAACACAGGGCCACTTGCGCGACGATGAAGGCTCTGCCCATCCATCCGGAGGCCACGCTTCTGGTCGCACTCTTCCCTCCTTGAAGGAGCTCCTGCGGCTGCCTTCTGGAGGCCCTGACCGCTGGCGCCACACCAACGAGAGCGGTGGTTGCCAGGACCATGACGAGGGAAAAGCCCAGGACTCGCAGGTCCATGGGGACTCCCCCGGTCAGCTGGGCCACCCGAGTAGGCAACAGCGGCATGAGCAGGTCCCTGACCCACCATGCCACAAGCAGACCTGAAAACCCTCCCAGAAGAGCCAAAATCAGGCTCTCGGTCAGGAGCTGCCGAATTTGACGCAGCTTGCCAGCGCCCAGGGTTGTGCGCACGGCGAATTCGCGGTCCCGGCTCAGGGACTCGGCAAGCAGAAGATTGGCGATATTGACCGATACGATGACGAGCAGGAAACCGACGGCCGCCAGGAGCAGCAGCAATGGGCGCTCGTCGTCGCGGAGAAGGACCTCCCGAATCGGGACCGCCTGCAAGGTCATTCCCTCATCCAGATCGAGCTGGCTGGACAGGAGAGCGAGCTCCTCATTGGCGGCCTGCAGGGTGACGCCCTGCTCGAGCCGCGCCGGAACGTTGAGACCCCACGGACCAAGCTGGTCGGCAGCGACCCGCATGGGCAGCCAGAACTCGGCAGCATATGGGTACGCCATCCCAGCTGGCATCACTCCGATTACGGAGTAGGTGCTACCTGCCAGAGAAACCTGCTTCTCCAGGATCTCTTCGTCAGCTCCGAAACGGCGCTGCCAGGTGCCGTGGCTGATGAGCACGACACCGCTCGACAGTCCGCCGGCCTCCTCCTCGTTCGAGAATGAGCGGCCGAGCTGTGGCTCGATGCCCAGCGTCGACGACCACCCTTCAGTAACGCCGATACCGACGACTCGCTCAGGTCCCTCCTCGGTTTCGAATCCGAGACTCATGAACCGCTGGCCCACGACACTTTCGAAAGAGCGCACTTCATCCCGCACCGGCAAGAACACCTCGGGGCGGAGGCTGATGCGCTCATTACCCTTGTCGGGAACGATGTAGACGCGGGTCAGCTTGCTGTCTTCCTTGAACGGCAAGGGGCGCAAAATCGCGGCGCTGAAGACGCTGAAGATCGCCACATTGGCCCCGAGCCCCAAGGCCAGGGAAAGCACGATGCTGACGGCAACGACTGGATGCTTGAGAATCCGTCGCACACCGAATCGGACATCCTGGACTATGGCCTTCAAACTACCTCCTTCAACTTGCAAAACGACCCGTAGAGCTTGCCTTGCCTCGGTAGCCGAGCAAGGATCGTGCCGCTTTTCGCCGGATCTACACTCTTCACTACGACAACAGCTGTCAGCAGGCTTTCGCGACTGATTCAGCCGCCTCGGATCGAGAGTGAATCCTGGGATACGACCACCGCTCTGTTCGCCTACGGGATCACCGATCCCGGTTTCGCACAGGGATCCCCCCGCCCGATTGTCACGAAGGTGCCACCCACTTTTTCGGGTCTGACGGCTTCTGGGCCCTCGATGGGCTACAATCTGCGGGCGATTTCCGGACAGCCAGGATCATCAACGGGTTGAAAGGTCTAACGAAGGCTTGACTCTAGAAGGTGTGACTCTCTCTCACTTCCGAATCACCGGCAAACTGGGTGAAGGCGGGATGGGCGAGGTCGCGCGCCTGACCAGCACGGCCGACTGAACCGATCAGCAAGAAGGAGACGACGTGACCATCGAAGCTGGATCCAACCTGGGACCCTACGAAATTCTCAGCCCCCTCGGTGCGGGAGGCATGGGTGAGGTCTACCTGGCTCGCGATAGCCGTCTCGATCGCACGGTCGCCATCAAGGTGCTTCCGGACCACCTGTCCGCCTCGCCCGAGATCCAGCAGCGCTTCGAGCGCGAAGCCAAGGTGATCTCGTCCCTCTCTCACCCCCACATCTGCACGCTCTTCGATGTGGGGCAGGAGGAAGGGACGAGCTTCCTGGTCATGGAGCATCTGGAGGGCGAATCCCTGGCCGAAAGACTCGAGAAAGGTGCCATACCTCTGCCGCAGGTCATGGAGATCGGCGTCCAGATCGCCGATGCTCTCGATCGAGCCCACAAGAGCGGCGTGATCCACCGAGACCTCAAACCCGGCAACATCATGCTCACCGCCTCGGGGGTCAAGCTTCTGGATTTCGGGCTGGCAAAGCACTTCACGCCGGAGGCGGAGGTCAGCGGTGCCGACTTCTCACGCCTTCTCACCGAGACCCCTGCCAGCGCTCCCTTGACGGTCGAGGGCACAATCCTGGGGACGTTCCAATACATGTCTCCAGAGCAGATCGAGGGCAAGGAGGCCGACGCACGCAGCGACATCTTCGCCCTTGGAGCCATGCTCTACGAGATGGCCTCTGGACGAAAGCCCTTCATCGGCAAGACCCAGGCGAGCCTCATCGGCGCCATCATGCACTCCGAGCCGGAGTCGGTCTCCATGATCGCACCGATGGCGCCCCCCGCCTTCGACCGCGTGGTTCAGACCTGTCTGGCCAAGGATCCCGAGGAACGCTGGCACACTGCCCACGATCTGAAACTGCAGCTGCAGTGGATTGCCGAGGGTGGCTCCCAGGTGGGCGTACCGATACCTGTGGCCGCTCGTCGCAAGAGTCGAGAGAGACTCGCCTGGGCTGTTGCGGCTGGACTCGCACTGGTAGCCGCGGTGTTCGCTTTCGGCTTCCTTCAGCGGGCACCCGAGCCCAAGCAGCTGGTGCGGTTCGAGATTCCGCAGCCCGAGGGTCTGCCGGTTGTCGACTCTCCCAAGGTCTCACCGGACGGTCGGCACATCGCCTACAACGCCACCGACGAACAGGGCGAGACCATGATTTGGCTGCGTTCGCTCAACGCTCTCGAAGCCCAACCCATGCCCGGCACCGAAAACTCCATGCGCCCATTCTGGTCGCCCGACAGCAAGTTCCTGGGCTTCATCGCTGACGGCAAGCTCAAGAAGATCCCGGTCAGTGGTGGGCCTGCCCAGGTGATCTGCGATGCGCCGACCGGCGCCGATGGCAGCTGGAGCGAAGACGGCATGATCTTCTACGACGGTACCGGTGGCGATCCGATCATGAAGGTTGCCGCCTCTGGCGGTATTCCGACCGCACTGGTGACCACTGAAACCCCGGACAGCGCAAATCTGAGCGTCGGCTGGCCACAGTTCCTGCCCGGCGGCGAGAAGTTCCTGTACGTGGACTTCCAGGGCGAGGACGGGGCTGAGGTCCGGGTCGCCGATGTGGATGGTGCCAACGAAAAAACAGTTCTCAAGGGCCAATCCCGAGTCGAGTACGCGCCTCCAGGCTATCTGTTGTACGTCAGGGAGGCCACACTCGTGGCTCAACCGTTCGACGCCAAAGCCGGCGAGCTGACGGGTGAGCCGGTCCCTCTTGCCGAGGACTTGAGCATCGACA
>JBATEX010000184.1:0-1728 GCA_049664225.1 Thermoanaerobaculia bacterium | reverse complement strand
TCGGTCTGGGATCCCTGATGGTCAGGAACCCAGTCGCAGGGCTAACGCGTCGGAAGAGGCGCCTGCTGGGCGCGTCGGCCGTGACAGGGGTGGCAGCTTTCCTGGTTGCCGACATCATCACGTTTGGCGTGCGCTCCCCTCCATTCCGCATTGGTCGGTTCTACGACGCAGCTCTGGCGGTAATCCTGGCTTCAGTAATTGCCTGGCTCCTTCTTGGCTGGCGTTGGGGCAGAGGCATGCCATTCAGGTTCACCGGACTCTCGGTCTGGGGCCGAGGCCTGCTCGCCGGAGGATTCGCCTGTGTCCTGCTCGCCTTTCCCGTCTTCTTCGAGCCCTTGTCGGATCGGCTTCCAGGTCTCGGCGCCATGCGTGTGCCGGCCAGATTCTGGGCTCTGGGCTTGTTCCCTTTCGCGTTCCTGGGTGGGATCGGATTCGCCGCGACCCTACGAAAACTCAATCGGCCTGGAATCTGGGGCTCCCTCTTGATCGCGCTGCTGCTCTTCGAGGTCGCTCCACGACCGTTCAAATGGACGCCTCTGGGCACCTCAGCAGATCTCCCCGAGGTGAACCGTTGGCTGGTCGGTCGCGACGAAGTGTTGGCCGTACTCGAGTTGCCTTCATACCGTAACGTCGACGAGCTGCCCTATATGTACTGGTCCAGCTTCAACTGGGTACCCCTCGCCAATGGTTACAGTGGCCATGTTCCTGATTCCTACAAAGCCATGCGGCAGTTCTGCTGCAACCCCATACCCGACACCGAAGGCCTGATCAGGCTGCGTCGAATGGGTATCTCTCACCTCGTGGTGAATTCTGAAGGGTGGAGGAAGCGGGACCGACGTCGAGTCCGGACCTGGTTGCGGAAGGCCCGGGATGGTGAGCTGGGGAGACTTCGTGAAGTCTACGTTGATGACCAGGGCAATCGGGTCCTCCAGCTGGTCAGGCCGGGAACCCGCATTCCCTAGGTACGAGGCGCCTTGGGGATCCCGGGGCGGAACTCTCATCTCAGCCGGAGATCGCTTGCGGATGCTAGTTCGAGTGCGACCTGGTCTGCGCCTTTCGATCGGCCTCCTGTACCTTCCCCAGTCGGCGCAGGTCCGGCAGTTTCGCAGAGGCGGGATCGGCCACGGCCGGCAAGGGTGCCAGCCGAATCCGCAGTGGTGCAGCGTCGTCTCTCAATCTGCCTGCGTGACTTGGGTGGTTCAAACCACCGGCTCTCGCTGCTTCTCCAGAAATTCCAATAGGGCGGCGTCGACTTCGTTCGGTTTCTCGAGGATGACTGCATGACCGGCGCCTGGATTAAGGACCAATTCTGACCCGGGGATTCGATCCGCGGGCCGGTGACTCGGTCCCGGTCATCGGTGAAGAGCCCGTCGCGACCGGAATCGATTTCGCCCTCGCCGAAAGGCTCGTCTTCGAGGACGGCTTCGAGACCGGCGATACCTCGGCTTGGTCCCTGCAGCAGCCTTGACGACTAGTCTCAGGTAGCGATCGACTGCGCGGCTGCGAGAAGAGCTCTCCATGGAGTCCGAAGGGGACCAAAGAAGGCCTGGCTATAATGCCGCGATGAGCCCTGGATCGCCTTGGCGTGGGAGGGTCCGCTGGTCGAGCTGGACCGTCGTTGTCGGGTTTTGGATCACGGCCACCGTTCTGTCCGCCCTCCAGATCTACCTGCGCGAGGCGGCTCGAGGCCTGAAAGCCCCCTGGAGCGACGTCTTGGCGGCCAACGCC
>JBATEX010000183.1:0-16550 GCA_049664225.1 Thermoanaerobaculia bacterium | reverse complement strand
GCGTTCCTGTCTCCCGCCGGGGCTGATTCCCCACCGTGCTGCCTGCACAGCCGGGGCCGGCCAGCCAGCGAAGTCCGACCTGCGCCGAGCCTGTCCTCGCTTGAGCGTCGGGGATCAACGCCTTACCTCCGAAGTCGTAGGCGGCCCCCTCGACCACGGCGATATCGACGCACTGGTTGACACCTCTACCGTTGTTGGCGTCGGCAACGCCGTTGGTTACCTCTGCCGATCCCGAGCTCGGGTCGAGACTCGCGTCAATGGCACTCCAGGCGATGGACACTTCCGCCTCTGCCGTCCATCCAGACACATCTGTGTCAAAGACGGGATTGACTACGACATTCTCGCCCCAGGCTGACGTCCCCAGGAGAGATGGCGAGAGCAGCAACCACAGCACCCGCGTTGCACGCATTTCGAGACCTCCCTTCGAGGTTGCTTCAACCTTATACCCAGGTGGCGAGACCTTCAACAATGCTGGAGTGCCGAAGGGGCTCTCAGGTGTGCGAATTCGGGCCGAAGAGTCCCACAATCGGACTCATCCACAGAGCTCGAGACGCAGGAAGTAGGGAGATCTTGCCTCAGCCGAGTGGCACCCGCCTTGCACATCGAGACAGGTGGCTTCTGAATCGGAGGCGACTCGATGATGAGATTCCTACCTGATCTGCGTTTCGGCCTTCGCACCCTACTCAAGACACCGGCGTTCTCGGCCGTGGCGATTCTCTCCATGGCCTTCGGGATCGGAGCGGTTACCGCGATCTTCAGCGTGCTCTATGGCGTTCTCCTGCAGCCGCTTCCCTACCCCGACTCCCAACAGCTAGTGCACCTATGGATCCAATGGCCGGATTTCGGCGGTGCGATCTCCGACGCCGATCTGGAGACCTGGGTCGAAACGGAGCAGCGATTCTCCGCGGTCGGCGCCTACGATCGTGAATCCAACGGCTTCACGCTGATCACGCCCGATGGCCCGCAGATCATAGACGGGTCCTGGTTGAGTCGAACCATGCCCACGGTCCTCGGGGTGGAGGCAGCGGTCGGGCGGACCTTCGCACCCGATGACGAATCGGTTGCACTCATCAGCCACGATCTATGGAAAGAGAAGTTCGGCGGTTCCGAGCGTGCCTT
The DNA here is from genome assembly GCA_049664225.1 of Thermoanaerobaculia bacterium. Lineage (GTDB taxonomy): Bacteria > Acidobacteriota > Thermoanaerobaculia > Multivoradales > JAHEKO01 > JAUVRX01. Next base: position 15,431 of record JBATEX010000183.1, on the reverse strand, counting down.
GGGAGATCTCGTGGAACTGGACGGCAACCAGCTCACCGTCGTCGGAGTGATGCCGCCCGGTTTCGCCGTACCTGGTCAGGAGAAGGAAGACGTCTGGCCACTTCTCGAGATCGACCTGCCAACAAGACATGGCCCCTTCTATCTAAGCGGTGTGGGAAGGCTCGAGGAGGGTATCGATCTCGCGGCAGCCAGGGAAGATCTCGGTCGGACGCAGTCGGCTCTCCAGGAACGTTACCCGGATGCCTCGGACGACTGGAGGTACGAGGTAGAGCCACTGAGGCAGGCCGTGGTGGGAAACACGAACACCACGCTCTGGCTCCTGATGGGCGCCGTCTCCTTGGTGCTCCTCATTGCCATCGGGAATGTGGCCAATCTGCTTCTCTCACGCGCCACGACCCGGACTCGCGAAATGGCCACTCGCGCAGCGCTGGGAGCCGGGCCGAGTCGCCTTATTCGCCAGTTGATGACCGAAGCGGCGGTGCTGGGACTAGTGGGCTCGATGGCTGGCCTCGCGCTGGCCTTCTGGGGCGTGCGGCTGATCTCCGCAGTCGGGGCTGCCTTCATACCGAGGATGCACGAGGTCAGCGTCAATCTCACTGTCCTCGGCTTCACACTGGCGCTGGGGGCGCTAGCCGGTCTCTGTGCAGGGCTGGCGCCCGTGATTCAGATCCCCTGGCGCAGCCTTGGACAGCATATTCGTGAGGGCGGCACCACCAGCTCGAGCGGAGCCGCTTCGACCCGCCTACGTCAGGCACTCGTCATCGGCGAGTTCGCACTGGCCTTCACCGTCATCACCGCTGCGGGACTGCTGATCCGCAGCATGATTCACCTGCAGAGTGAGGATCTGGGTTTTCACACAAAGGGACTCCTGACATGGAGGATCGACCTGCCGGAGGAGACCTACGGAGATGGCACTTCATGGGTCGCTTTCTTCGATCGACTCGAAGAAAACCTGAGGTCTCTCCCAGGGGTTGCCGGCGTCGGCTTCTCCACCTCGCTTCCACCCAACGAGCTGCGGATGACGAACAACTACAACGTCGAAGGAGCCGAGCCGGGTCCCGGAGGCCAACAACAGACGGCAGAGTGGATGCTGGCAAGCGATGGCTACTTCGCGACTCTCGACATCCCGCTCATCAGTGGTCGTGTCTTTACGGCCGACGACACACCGAGAAGCACGAGTGTCGCGGTGGTCAACGAGGCCTTTGCCGTGCGGCATTTTCGCGGCCGAGATGCGGTTGGGGCTCGATTCCAGGGAGGCAACCATGACTCCAACGGGAACTGGTTGACCATCGTGGGGGTGGTTGGAGATGTGCCCTATGACTCCGGCGCCGCTGGGGGCATAGCGCCCACCGTCTACACACCCTTTCTACAGAATCCCTGGCGGGGACTCTACACCTCCGTACGCACGTCGGGCAGCGAGCCAGCGATCCTCGTACCCGCTGTCCGAAGCGTCGTGTCCAGCCTCGATCCGCGGATCCCCGTCCGAGATCTTGCGACCATGGACGAACGCGTCAGGAGATCCGAGGCGGCGGCTCGGTTCAGAACGCTGCTCTTTGCAATCCTCGGGGTGATCGGTCTCGTCCTCGCAACTTCGGGAATCTACGCGGTCATGGCTTACAGCGTCACCCGGCGACGCCGTGAGATCGCCATCCGGATGACTCTCGGCGCCGATACAGCGACGACGCTGAAAGCCGTCCTGCTGCGCGGTTTCAGAATCTCCATGATCGGCCTGGGCTTGGGCCTCCTCGGCAATTTGGTCTTGACTCGAAGTCTCCGTTCGGTCCTCTACGAGGTCACTCCCATGGATGCGACTACGATCGTCGGGGTAGCTACCCTGCTGGCAGTCATCGCCCTGGCAGCATCGCTGTTGCCGGCTGTCTCGGCAGCTCGCACCGATCCGGCCGACGTCCTGAGGGACGAGTAGACAGGCCCGCTTCTGGGTAGGATCAGTCGGCGGGGACATTCATGGAATTTGCAGGACGTCGCATTTCATCGTGGGCGCTGGCCGCAGTCTTGACCACGGGGCCGCTGCCGGCGCTCACAGAACAGGACTCCTCCTTCGTACCCTCGAGGGGAGCCTATCTTGGGCAGTCGCCGCCAGGGTTGACACCCGAGATCTTTGCGCCAGGCGTGATCTCCACCGAGGCGCCTGAGTTCCATCCTGCCTTCAGCCCCGACGGCAAGCGGATCTACTTCAGCCGAATGGACGCTACATTCACCTCTTCGATCCTCATGATGGAAGAGACAGGCGATGGGTGGACCGCTCCGATCACCGCTGACTTCTCGGGCGAATTCAACGACGCGGCTCCCTTCTTCTCACCCGATGGCTCGGATCTTTACTTCATGTCCATGAGGCCCCGATCTGGCGAGGCAGAGCCGGGGCCCGACGCCCATCTCTGGAAGCTGTCGGTCGAGGAGATCGACTTGGAACGACCGACTTACGTCGGCTCTCCCACTGGTCACACTCAGGGCTGGTGGACCGCCAGACTCCATGCAGACGGCTACTTCTATTTCGGCTGCGGGGCGTTGGCCAAGGACCTCCTTCGCACGCGCTACGCTGACGGCTCCTTCGATACACCCCAGAGCCTTGGACCCGTGATCAACGACCCCGATGCCGTGGACGTCGAGCCCGCACTCGCACCCGACGGCAGCTTCATCGTCTTCTACTCGGCCGGACGGCCAGACCAGATGGGCGCAGGTCTCGTTGGAGACCTCTACGTGAGCTTCCGAAGACTGGACGATTCCTGGGGCCCGCCCATCAATCTGGGACCTGAAGTCAACTCCGAGTCGGAAGAGAATTGGCCGGTGATCTCGCCGGATGGCCGGTACCTCTTCTTCAGCAGCGGCCGCGACGACCCGAACGGGTTTTCTGACATTTTCTGGGTCGATTTGAAGGCCGTGACTCGCCTGCGAAACGGCTCACGACCTCTATGAGATTCGAGTCGTTTCACAGGACTTCGAATACCTCCATCCGCTCCAAGGCTGCGATCAGCGATTCGTGCAACGAGAATCATCCGTCTGGTTGATGAAATAGGACTGCCATAGTCCTATACTGAAAACAGGTGGAGGCCCGTCTTGCTGCACCTCACGCCTTCCATCCCAAACTCCCCGAGGTCGCCTCTGAGGCCGCCGTGCCGATCCTCCACCTGGAAAGGAGATTGAGTCATGAAGGAAAGTTCGAATCCGCTTTCGGGTAGCAGAATCGGAATGTTCGGGAAAGGAGGCAGCGGCAAGAGCACCGTCACGGTCTTGCTCGCCAGGGCCCTTCGAAAAAGGGGATACGAAGTCTGTGTTCTGGATGCCGATTCGACCAACGTGGGGTTGCATCGAGCGTTCGGGCTCGAAGATTCACCGGACTCGCTGGTCGAGTACTTTGGGGGGATGGTGTTCAGCGGCGGGGCTGTCACCTGCCCGGTCGACGACCCCACTCCCTTGCCCGAGGCAGAGATCGCAATCGAAGATTTGCCGAGCCGATTCGTCGCCCGGAGCAGGGACGGCATTTGGCTTGTCGCCGCCGGGAAGATGGGTGACAGAGGCCCAGGGGCAGGGTGCGACGGCCCCATGGCGAAGATCGCCCGTGACCTCCGACTCCACCTGAAGCACGGGGAATGTGTGACCCTGCTGGACTTCAAAGCGGGCTTTGAAGACTCGGCGCGGGGTGTCCTGGTAGGACTCGACCAGGCTGTGGTCGTGGTCGATCCAACTTCGGCGGCTGTTCAGATGGCCATCAACATGAGCGAACTGGTCGAACGAATCCAGAAGGGCGACCTGCCTGCGACAGCCCACTTGGAGCACCCCGACCTGGTAGCAGCGGCTCGTAGCCTCTACAGTCAGGCACGAATCCAGCACGTTCTGGTGGTCCTCAACCGGGTGGAGCTCGAGATCTCGAGGCATCTGACCGAGCTGCTAGCCAGACGAGATCTCCATCCGGCGGCCCGGATTCACCTGGATCCTTCGATCTCGACGTCCTGGTTGATGGGTGAGCGGCTCGAGACGCAGCAAGCCCAGAAAGAGGTACAGGACCTGGTGATCGCTCTTGAAGGCAGATGCCAAACGACCGGTCATGGTGTTCTCGAGGTTCCGGTTCATCCGGCGTTCACCTACTAGCAAGGTATCCATCGCCTCAGCTTCGACCTGCCCCACCGAACTCGACTGGAGGTGCAGACTCATGCAGACACCGTTGCTCGCCTTGCTACCACTCCTTCACATAGGCCTGGTCGTGGTCTTCGTGATCGCAGCTGCCGCCAATCTGCGAAAGAACCCCGCCGTTGCTGGCTTTCTCGCACTCACGGCTGCAGCACTTGCAATGCTGACGGTGTGGTTCTTCATCTCGTTCCTGCACGCTGCGTAGGCCATACCCATCCTTCCCATTGATCTGGCTTGCGATCGGTAGTATTGTGCATATGCACGATATAGAACCGATCCCATGCCGCGACCACGGAAACGAAAGCTGTGCCGAGCCTACAAAGGTGACCGGGTTTTCAAACCCCGGAGCATACCCATGCACCAGCTCGAGGCAGTTCGCCTCGAGCTCAGTGAGCTGGAGGCAATGCGCTTGTGTGACCTCGAGGGCTTCGACCAGGAGGCGGCAGGACAACGCATGGAGATATCTCGAGGGACGGTTCAGCGACTGCTGAAGAGCGGGCGGGAAAAGGTCCTTCAAGCATTGCTGCAATCTCGCGCTCTGCTTATCGCAGAAGGAGCTCATCATGAAGATCTGTATACCGACGCAGGATGACCGGGGACTCGAATCGAACCTGTTCGGCCATTTCGGCAGTGCCCCGTTCTTCACGATTGTGGAGGTCGACAGCGGAGACCTGCAGGTCATGGGCAATCTCGGGCTTCACTCCCATCCTCGAAGCTGCCACCATGTCGATGAACTGAGGGCTCGCGACATCGACGCTGTCGCCTGTGCGGGTCTTGGCCGTCGGGCCTTCGCCGGACTGCAGGAAGCTGGGATAGACGTCTTGATCCCAGAGCGTGGAACGGTAAGGGAGATCCTCGAGGCGTTGCGTCTCGGCCAGCTGCGCAAGCTGTCGGCTGACGAGGTTTGCGGTGGAGGCAGGCCTGGAGGCGCTCATGGCGCGGGAAGGGGTCATGGTCGAGGACACTGCTGTGGAGATGGCCATGGCCATGATCATTCGGATCGTCCGGTGCGCAGCATGAGATCCAAAGTTCACTTGTAGGAGGAGTTCAACGATGAGCAAGGAAAAAGGCGGCTTCAATACTCAGTCCGTTCACGCCGGTTGCGAGCCGGATCCCCTTCATGGAGGGGTTTCGGTCCCCATCTACCAGTCCTCGACTTTTGCCTTCGAGGGGGTCGACCAGGGCGCCGCCCGCTTCCGGGGAGATGAGAGCGGCTACATCTACACGCGCATGGGTAACCCGACTGTGGCAGCACTCGAGGAAGCGGTAGCGTCGATGGAGGGCGGTCATGCCGGTCTGGCCACGAGCTCCGGGATGGCTGCCATCACCACGGTCCTGCTCACTTATCTGGAAGCCGGCGCCCACCTGATCGGAACAGATTCGGTCTACGGACCCTCACGGGTTCTGGTGGAAAAGCACCTGCGGAGGTTTGGAGTGCAATCAGACTTCGTGGACACGACGAACACGGAGAACATCCGTGCTGCCGTCCGTCCCGAGACCCGAGTGCTCTATATCGAGACGCCCGAGAACCCGACAATCCGTCTCACCGACATCAGGCAATGTGCCGAGATTGCTCGGCAGCACGGGCTTGTCCTGGTCGTCGACAACACCTTCGCCACCCCCGTGTTGCAGCGGCCCCTCGAGCTCGGCGCCAACATCGTCGTGCACAGCATGACCAAGTTCCTGAACGGACATGCCGATGTCGTGGCCGGCATCATCGTGACCTCGACGGAGGAGCAAAGGAAGACCATCCGGGAGGTGCTCAATCACCACGGAGGCTGCATCGACCCCCACCAGGCCTGGCTGGTGCACCGTGGGCTCAAGACCCTTGGATTGCGAATCGCACAGGCACAGCAAAGCGCGATGGCGATCTCAGAGACACTCCATAGCCACCCGGCAGTCGAGTGGGTGAGATATCCTGGGGCGTCGGATCACCCTCAGCGCGAGCTGGCCCAGAAGCAGATGGACGGACCCGGAGCGATCCTCTGCTTCGGGGTTCACGGCGGGCTGGAAGCCGGTCGTCAGCTCATGGAGCAGGTGAAGATCCCCACGCTGGCGGTCTCCCTGGGCGGAGTCGAAACCCTGATCGAGCATCCGGCCTCGATGACCCATGCCAGCTTGCCCCGGGAGGCCCGAGAGCAGGCCGGGATCGATGACAACCTGATCCGACTCGCGGTGGGCTGCGAGGACACGGTGGACTTGATTGAGGACCTCCACGGGGCACTGGACGTTCTCCTGCGGCATGAGACCCTCCCCGTGGGAGCCGACTCCGACTGAGCCAGGAGCGACTAGAGACCAGGCCACGCATCTCGAGCACACACCTCGAGCCGGCGACAGGACGACGAGTCCGAAGTTCTCGAACCCTCGTTTCGGGATAGGCTCTGGCGGTGATTTTGAACGGCACCCGAACGGAGGGACCCGTGCGCCGCTACGCTTCCACAACCCTATTCAGCCTTCTACTCCTGGCAGCTACCGTCTCCACGCCTGCCACCTCGGCAACCGAGAGCGACGAAGGAGGTCTCACCGCCGCGACGCTGAAGGGCCTCGAGTTGCGAAGCGTCGGTCCCGCATTGATGGGCGGGCGAATTGCCGACATTGCAGTCAGCCCGCGCGACCGCGGCACCTGGTACGTGGCGGTCGGCTCAGGCGGCGTCTGGAAGACAGAAAACGCCGGCGTCACCTGGACCCCGATCTTCGATGACCAGCCTTCCTATTCGGTGGGCTGCGTGACGATCGACCCATCAGATCCGGATGTCGTCTGGGTCGGCACGGGTGAGAACGTCAGCGGCCGACACGTCGGCTGGGGAGATGGTGTCTACAGAAGCCCCGATGGCGGCCAGAGCTGGCAGCAGATGGGCCTCGAGACCTCGGAACACATCGGCAATATGGTCGTCGATCCTCGCGATGGCAACGTGGTCTATGTGGCTGCGGAAGGACCGCTCTGGTCCTCAGGTGGGGAGCGTGGTCTTTTCAAGACCAGCGACGGTGGCCAGACCTGGAGCCATGTGCTGGCCATCGACGAGAACACCGGCGTCACCGACGTCGAGATCGATCCTCGGAATCCCGACGTGCTCTACGCTGCTTCTTACCAACGACGGCGTCACATCTGGTCACTTCTGGCGGGCGGCCCAGGTTCGGGGATCTACAAGTCGACCGACGCCGGCGAGACCTGGCGCCGAATCGAGACGGGCCTTCCCGAGGGCGACATGGGCAAGATCGGCCTGGCGGTTTCCCCCGCCGATCCCGACGTGGTCTACGCCACCATCGAGGCGGCCGAGGACGAGCGCGGTTTCTATCGCTCGACGGACCGGGGCGAGAGCTGGGAGAAGCGCAACGAGTACATCTCGAACGGCACCGGACCGCACTACTACCAGGAGATCGTCGCCTCCCCCACCGATGTCGACCGGGTCTACCAGATGGACGTCTTTCTCCACGTGACCTACGACGGCGGGGCCAACTTCGAGATTCTCGGCACCGGGCGCGAGAAGCACAGCGACAACCACGCCCTGGTCCTCGATCCGCAGGATCCGGATCACTTGATCGTGGGCACCGACGCGAGCCTCTATGAGAGCTTCGACGAAGGCGCCCACTGGCGGCAATTCCCGAATCTACCGATCTCTCAGTTCTACAAGCTGGCTCTCGATACCGCCGAGCCCTTTTACAACATTCTCGGGGGGGCACAGGACCTGGGCACCCTGCTCGGGCCTTCTCGCACGACCAACGTGGAGGGAGTCAGGAATCGCGACTGGTTCGTGCCACTCGGCGCGGACGGTTACTCCTGCGCCTTCGACCCCGAAGACCCGAACCTGGCCTACATGGAGATCCAGGTGGGTCGCCTCAACCGCTATGACCGATTGAGTCACGAGCTGCTGGACATCCGGCCGGTTCCATCTCCCGGCGAGCCACCCGAGCGCTGGAATTGGGATGCGCCGTTGACGATCAGCCCGCACTCCTCGAGTCGCTTGTATTTCGGCTCTCAACGTCTCTGGCGCAGCGACGATCGGGGCGATTCCTGGACCGCCATCAGCCCGGATCTGACGCGCAATCGGAATCGCTATGAACTGGAGATGGCGGGCCGGGTGTGGAGCATCGACGCGCTCTACGACAACGGGGCCATGTCGATGTACGCCACGCTCACAACCGCGTCCGAGTCACCCCTGGTGGAGGGGTTGCTCTACACGGGCTCTGACGACGGTCTGATTCAAGTCAGCGAAAACGGCGGCGGCGATTGGCGCGTCGTCGAGACGCTACCCGGTGTTCCCGAGCTCTCCTTCGTCAACGACATCGAGGCCTCGCTGCACGATCCCGACACCGTCTTCGCAGCGCTCGATGCCCACAAGACCGGAGACTTTCGTCCGCTGCTGTTCGAAAGCTCGGACCGAGGCGAGACCTGGCGGTCCATCACCGGAAACCTGCCGGACAGCACCATCGTCTGGGCCATCGCCCAGGACCATGTCGATCCGGACCTCCTGTTCATAGGCACGGAGTTCGGGCTCTACTTCACGCCAGACCGGGGCCTCAATTGGATTCGGCTCGAGGGCGGCGTGCCCACCATCTCGTTCAGGGACGTGAAGATCCAACGTCGGGAGAACGATGTCGTGGGCGCTACTTTTGGCCGCGGCTTCTATGTCCTCGACGACTACTCAGCCCTACGTGACATCGCCGACGGCGCCCTCGAAGGGGATGCGGCTCTCTTCCCAGTACGTGACGCTTGGTGGTACGTACCTTCCGTTCCAGGTCAGGCGGCAGGCAAGCCATCTCTGGGAAGTGACGACTATACGGCCCCGAACCCGCCGCACGGGGCAACATTCACCTACTATCTGAAGCAGATCCCCAAGACTGCAAAGGAACAGCGGCAGGAGCGCGAGAAGGAGCTGCGCGACAACGCCGAGGATGCTACTTTCCCCGGCTGGGAGACCTTGCAAAGAGAGGCCCTCGAGCAGGGGCCCATGGTGCTGCTGACGGTGCGGGATTCCCGGGGCCAGGCGGTGCGGCGAATCGAAGGCCCGGCCGAGGCGGGGATCCATCGAGTGAGCTGGGATCTGAGACTGCCGCCGGCCGATCCGATCGAGCTGGCACCGCCGGCCTTCATGCCACCTTGGTGGGACCCACCCAGGGGTCCTTTTGCGGCCCCGGGCAGATATCAGGTCGAGCTGGCCTTGCTCTCCAGTAGCGGACTGGAGACTCTGGCCGAGCCGAGGGAGTTCGAAGTAAAACCGCTACCGGGGTTCAGCCTCGGCGAGCCCGACTTCCAGGCGGTGACGACCTTTCAAGCCGAAACAGCCGAGTTGTACCGACAGGTCACCGGCGCAGCCGAAGAGCTGCAGCGGATCGAAGAGCGGCTACCCTACTTGCGCCGGGCTCTGCGTGACACCCCGCAAGCCGACCCCGGCCTGTTCGCCGACCTCCACGAGATTCAGGCGTCCCTGGCCAGCCTTCGACTCAGACTCGTCGGTGATCAGATTCGGGGAAAGTGGAATGAGCCTTCTGTACCGACGATTCGGCGCCGGGTCGGGCAGGTCGCGGTCGGTCACTGGGATACCCGGCAGACTCCAACCGTCACCCAGCGACAGAGCCTGGAGGTGGCCCGCGCCGAGTTCGCGCGTTTGCTTGGAGAGCTGACCGAGCTCCTGGAAACCGAGCTGCCGACGTTTGAGGCCAAGCTCGAAGCCGCAGGCGCCGCCTGGACGCCTGGGAGGAAGCTGCCCGACTAAGCGACTTGGCTGATCACTCGATTTGGAAGGTCAGGGTTGCCCAGTTGGACTCATAGTCCGCCCCTTCCTCGTCCACCGGCAGCATCCGGATGAGACGCACGTACCAGCGGCCGGCCTTCGTCAGCTCGATCTCAACCAAGCCGTTCTCGTCGGTCCTGGCGCTCGCAGCCTCCCGGTGAGCATCGTCCCCGTCGTGGGAGTGGAAGCCGTCGTAGCTGGCATAGACCAGCTGATCGGCAACCGGTTTGCCATCCGCCAGCACTAGGAATTCGAGCGTGTCGCCCTCATTCAGCGAGGCCGGATTGGCTAACGGCACGATCTCTATCGGGTAGCCGAGCCGGAACGAGAAGGAGTCGGTCACAGCTTCCCCGACTTGAAGAACCGTCTTGACGTGCTTGGAGTAGCGCTCTCGAACCGGCTCGGTCAGCTCCCCCTCGTGCTGACGAGCTTCCAGCACGTCGAGCACACCGTCATGTTTCAGGTAGTCGTCGAACTCCTCGGCGGTGAGCTCGATCATGTTGGCCGCAGTTGAAATCCCAACAAGATAGGTGCCAGGGGAGCCGGTCTCGAAGTCGAGAATCGCCACCTCTCCTTCGTCTCGCCACTGTCTGGTCGCCGGATGACTGACCTTGGCATCGCCGTCGACCACCGAGACATCGGTCATCCGTTCCCGGGCGATGGCGTTCTCGCTTTTGTCGAAGGTCCCGTTGTAGAGCGCCACGCTGACCGCCGATTCCGGCGGCAGGCTGTGCTCGGAAAGCACCAGAAACATGTCGTGCGCCCAGACACCGGACGCCATCAGCGCGACAAGGCCTGCAATCGAAGCTCGTTGCATCATGGTTTCTCCTCCCAAGAAGAGTTGCAGACCAACTCTATTGAATCTCGAGCTCGGGTGACAGAGTCACGAGGGCTACCTCGACCATGGGAGCGCGATGCTTCGGTGTGGGATTGCACTTTCACTTTCAGGTGTTACGATTTGCTTTCCAACCCCACGGGCTAGAAAGCCCCGACCACGCAAGGAGAACTCATAATGAGAAGCCTTCTCGCTATCGCAGTCGTCTTGTTTTTGGTCGCCTCCGGTGTCGTGGCTAGCCAGCAGGCCAATTCGTGCCAGGTCAACCAGTCGACGACAGAAGCATCTCCTGCTCCGCTGTTTCAACAGGGTCGACTCCAGGTCGGTGAGTATGTCAGGGCCAGCATTGACAGCCCCCACCCCTACGCCGGGCTATCGACGACGAGGGCGCAGCTCATCTACTCGAGGGAGATCTACCACCCAGGGGCAACGTATATCGCCCCCCACTTCAGCCGTTTCGAGCTAGCCGAGGGTAGCTATGTGATCGTGCGATCACCCGACTCCTCACGATCGTGGCGTTACGAGGGCTATGGCAAGCAAGAGTACGGAAAGAAGGGCAATGGCGGTTTCTGGGGCATCCACATCTCGGGAGAGAAGGCACTCATCGAGCTCTGGGCCAAGGGACCTGCGCCAGCTTACGGCTTCTCGATCGACCGCTACGGCCGCGGATTCACGGCTGCCGAGATGGGCCAAGACGACAGCTCTCCCGAAGCCATCTGCACCGCAGACGACAAAGAGAACGCCATCTGCTACGAGACCTCCGAGTCAACGATCTACGACGAATCGAGGTCGGTCGTCCGACTCCTGATCACAGGGTCGTCCTTGTGCACGGGATGGCTGCTGGGTGATGAGGGTCACATGATGACCAACGAGCACTGCATTACCACTCAGACGGATGCCGCTAACACCGACTACGAGTTCATGGCCGAGGGGGCCACCTGCGCAACCAACTGTCCACAATTGGGCTGCGACGGGACCATCGAGGCCACCTCGGGGACACTGATCCAGGACAGCGCGGTTCTCGACTACGCCCTGGTCAAGTTGCCGGGCAACCTCAGCAGCACCTATGGCTTCATGCAGTTTCGAGGGACGGGCGCCGTCCTCGAAGAGCGCATCTACTCGCCACAGCACCCCGGTGGTAGGGGCAAGGAGATCGCAGTGGTCTCTACCTATCCCGCAAACCCGTCCGGCTTCGGGGAAGTCGACAGCTTGACCGAGACGGCCTGCTCTGGCGGCCCATCGCCCGATGTCGGCTATTTTCTGGATACCGAGGGCGGATCCTCCGGCTCGCCGGTGCTCGCCTACAGCGACAACCTGGTTGTGTCCCTGCACCACTGCAGGGGTTCGGCTTCCTGCAATACCGGCACCTCGTTTGACGATCCCAACCGCGGTGTGGCCGTTCCCTTGCTCATCACTGATCTAGGAGCCAACCTGCCGAACAACGCCATCGGCTCCGGTGAGGAGATCTTCGCGGATGGCTTCGAAAGCGGCGACACCACGGCCTGGAGCAACTCTGTCCCCTAGTCCGTAGATGCCAGCCGATTCTCGAGATCGGGCAATTCGGGCCGCATCCGCACCCCAAACCGGGTCGATGCGGCCCTTTTCTTACCCATCCAACTCTCCAGGTGCCGGCCGATTCTCCGGGCCGGGCTATAATCTCCCTCCCTCATTCACTCAATAGGAGAAGAACGCATGGCATACGAGTTACCCGATCTACCCTATAGCCCCAACGCCCTGGAGCCGTATATCGATGCGGATACCATGGCGATTCACCATGACAAGCATCATCAGGCCTACGTAAACAACCTGAACGCCGCAGTCGAGAAGCACCCGGAACTTTTCGAGCAGACGGCGCTGGAGCTGATCCTCAATCTCGATGCCATCCCAGAAGACATCCGTGGGGCCGTGCGAAACCATGGCGGCGGCCACGTAAACCACACGATGTTCTGGACGATCATGGGTCCCGACTGTGGCGGTAGCCCGTCCGGCAGCCTGGCCACCGCTATCGATGAGGCCTTCGGCTCCTTCGACGAGTTCAAGCAGGCCTTCTCGAAGGCGGCCGGTGGAGTCTTCGGCAGCGGTTGGGCCTGGCTGTGCGTTGGCCAGGATGGCAAGCTCATGATCACGACGACCGCGAATCAGGACAACCCGATCTCGACGGAGGGTGTCTTCCCGATCCTCGGAGTCGATGTCTGGGAGCACGCCTACTACCTGAAGTACCAGAATCGCCGGCCGGACTACCTCGAGGCCTGGTGGAGCGTGGTCAATTGGGGCCAGGTTTCGACCTACCGCAAGGTCATCCTGGTCAGCGGCGGCGTGGCCGACATGGCTGATTGGGCAAAGGACCAGTGGGCCAAGCTCGAGGAGTTCCTGCAGAAGTTGACCGACTAGTCATCGGCACGACCACAAGTAGAACCGTGGCGGCAGTTCCGTCTAGGGGCTGCCGCCTTTTCCTATGGGCTCTGATCGTTCAGGAGGGCCAGGGCCCGATCGGGGTAGTCGGTGATGATGCCGTCGACCCCTGCGACAGCACCCAGGACAAGACTGCCGAAGAAACAGCTGGCACCTCTCACAGGTGTAACGTAAAAGGGCGGGGCCGAGCCCCGCCCTCGTTGACAACGTTCTGGTTGCAGCTCCTACCAGGCGGCGCGGCCGTAGATCTCGAAACCGCTGACGGTGTACTCCCACTTGCCCAGGAAATCCGTGGCAAGAGTATCGATGTCGTAGCCCGTGTAGCCGTACCCGAGGCCGAAACCGAAGTTCTTCCACGTCCGATGCTCGACACCCACGGCGGCCGACGCAACACTTCCTTCGAAGTCGTCGAGATTGAACGCGATGTAGCCAAGATTGCCTGTAAACACGAATCGCTTGCCCAGATACTGGTTCACCGAGAAACCCAACTGAGGGACAGGCACGTCGGTACTGATGTCCTCTTCGGCTCCGATCCCCTGACCGAGCGCCGAGATCCCAACACCCGCCCCGAGAGCGGCGTACACGAGACCACCGGTAACGCCCAGAGAAGTGTCTTCGCTCGAGTAGAACCAGTAGGTGTAGGCGAGATTGACGAACTCCGTGTTGTAGAACGCGCCAATGCCGATGTTGATCGGGAAGGTCTCGTCTCCCCACTCGATATCTCTTTGCAGAGTGGTCGTGCTGTCCCGATCGGTCTTGTAATAGCCGCCCGAGATCTCGTGTCGCTTTCCGAGAATGACACCCAGAGTAAACCGCGGCACGGATAGATCGCTGTCGAAACCGAGGTCGTCCTCGAGGTTGATGCTTGTTCCCTGGCCGCCCCCCGTCGGGGAATCCAGCCGAATCGTGGTGTCGAGACCGGTCAGAAATCCGCCGATGCGAAACGTCCACCGATCCAAGACTTTGCTCTGGTCGACCGCAACTCCGGCACTTACGTTGGTCGCGAATACAGCGATCAATAACGCCAGAACTAGTGCGATTCTCTTCATCTCATTTCCCTTTTTTGTTGAAAGACCCTTTTGGTTGCGGGCAACACTAGCATGGAATCCCAGGCTGGGGTCGACCCCTGGGCCGACAGCTCAGGCTGACCGGCGGGGACGGCGGCGATTCCTGCTCCTGGCCGCACCTGCGACACGCCTTCCCTTTGGCTGGGTAGGTCGAGGCTGGGAGGCTGCATTGCCTGACCGGCCCCGTGGGAACGGAATGCTCTCGATACCCTGCATTTCACGTCTCGGAATCGACGCCCCCAGTCTCTTCTCGACCTGGGATACCAGGTACCGATCCTCATCCGTGACGAACGTATAGGCCTTGCCCTGGCGGTCCGAACGACCCGTGCGACCGATGCGATGCGTATAGGCATCTGTGGTGTTGGGCATGTCGAAGTTGACGACGTGGGACACCTGCTCGACATCGATGCCACGGGCAGCGATGTCGGTGGCCACGAGAACGTCGAACCGGCGATTGCGAAAACCGTTCATGGCACGTTCGCGCTGCCCTTGAGACATGTTGCCCTGCAGGGCCACGGCGCGGTGGCCGGCCCCTTCGAGCTTGCGGGCCACACTTCGCGCGCGGTGCTTGGTGCGCGTGAAGACGATGGCCGAGGCGAGCTCGTCCTCGGCGAGGATGCGCTGGAGCAGGGCCAGCTTTCGCGTCTGGTCTACAGGGTAAAGAGCGTGCTCGATCGTGGACAGGGGTTGGCTATGGGCGACATCGACTACGTGCGGACTGCGCAAGATCCCCTCGGCAAGGCTGCGAATGGCCGGTGGCATCGTCGCTGAGAACAAGAGGTTCTGACGCTCCTCGGGCAGGGCGGCGAGGATTCGGCGAACGTCCGGCAGGAAGCCCATGTCGAACATGTGGTCCGCTTCGTCCAAGACCAGGGTTTCGACCCGATCCAGGCGCACGATGCCTTGTTGCATCAGGTCGAGCAATCGACCAGGGCAGGCGACGACGATCTCCGGCCGCCTTGCCAACGCCGAGCGTTGACTGTGGACCGAAACACCACCGAACACGGTGGCGACCTTGATTCGGGTGTACCTGGCCAGGGTGCGGATCTCGTCGCTGATCTGTGCGGCCAGCTCACGGGTTGGTGCCACGATCAGGACTCGCGGACCGGGCTTGTGCTCCGCCACGAGCCGCTCGAGGATGGGCAGCGCATAGGCTGCCGTCTTGCCTGTCCCGGTCTGGGCCAGGCCGAGCACGTCGCGGCCTTGGAGGGCAGCGGGGACGGTCTGAACCTGGATCGG
>JBATEX010000182.1:0-43691 GCA_049664225.1 Thermoanaerobaculia bacterium | reverse complement strand
CGGACATCGTGCAGCCCGTCAACGTGCAGGCCAAGGAGCAGGAACCCAACACCTTTCTGGTCCAGTGGCAAGTTCCCAAGCTCTACCCGGTTCAGGCAATGCCCGAGCCGGTGCTGCCAGACTCCTGCCGCACCAAGGGCGAGCGGGTCTTGCAGGACCAGCCCGCCGCCTGGCTGAACCGGCAGGTGTACCGTTGCCCTGACGGTCTCGCGGGCCACAGGGTCGGCATCCACTATCGGCTGGTCAACGCCGGCCAGACCACGGTCATGAGGGTTGATTTCCTGTCGGGTGAGCAACTCGTACACCTTCTCGCCGAGGGCGAGATGTGGTGGGACGTGCCCGAGGTCGACGCCGGATTGCTGGCCAAACTGTGGCCCAACGTCCGCCGCGCGGTGATGCAGGGTGTCCGCCACTTCCTCGCTTCCTGGGTTCACATCGCCTTCTGGCTGGCCATCTGTCTTGTGGGAGGAGTCAGCACCTCGGTTCGCCTCGTCACCGCCTTTTCGGCCGCCCAGGTCGTGGCAGTGATCCTGTCGTCGGGGCTTGGGACCGGACTGCCGATTGTCCTGGCGGAGGGTGGGGTGGCCATTGCTGCTGTGCTCCTAGCAAGCGAAGCCCTGCGCCCAGCCGGGGAGAGGCGTCAACTGATGGGGATTGCGATCGTTGCCGGTCTGTTGCACGGACTGGGCCTTGGCGCCATGTTTCCTGCGCCGCCGAGCTTTGCGGGGCTCGAATGGTTGTACCTGCTGCTCGCCGTCGTGGGCATGGATGCCGTGCTGTTGACTCTGGCTCTGGCAGGTGCTTGGTTCGGACAGCTGGTTGCGGATCGTTCCTGGAGTCGATCGCTGAGGCGAGGCCTTGGGGTCCTCGTCGGCGGAACAGCGGTGGCCGCGGCACTTGTCGTGTTGTTCAGCAACCCGGTCGTCGAGGCCGAGGCTGGCCTGGATACGAGTCGACTGCCAGTTGCGACGGGTGCCAGCAACGCCGCGGGGATGCCTGGCTCGCGTCGGGTGGCGCAGCGGACGTCTCAGGCTGCCGTGCAGAGTTTTCTGGCCGTGGAGGCCTTCGAGGTACGCCATGAGGTGCTGGTTCGCCTGTCAGACGTGGCCGAACAGCTCGACCTGGGATCGACGGAGATCCTACAGGTTGAGGGGCAAGGCCAGGTCAAGGACCGTCTTCAGGAGCTAGTGCTGCCGTTGGCGACGGCGACCATCGATGGGGAGATCGCGAGCCCCATCGTCGACCGAGTGGATTTCCTCACCGTCGGAACCCAGGGAGTGCTTCCCCGTCCGGAGCCGGTCCCCGAGATCGTGAGCGAGGCCTTCGCGGGAGTCACCCTGGTCTATCTGACGCCCCGCACGCCTGAGCAGGTAACGGTGCGGTGGGAGTCCTTCGAAGGCGTGCTGTCGGAGATCCCGGCGACGGTCAGCGACCCCGAGTTCTCGCAATCCGTGACGCTGACGGCCGAAGACCCCGAGCTGGAATGGCAGAACAACCTGAGCGAGGATCCGATCCCCGTCGTCAACGCCGTCGCCATCGAGCCCATGGAGATTCCGATACCGCTTCTGGCGCTGCCGTTCTTGATCGTGTCGATGGTCCTTTTGTTTTCCGCCCTGTGGAGAGAACGGTCGGCCACCCGTTTCGCCCTGGCGAGGGTGGCGCTGGCAATCGGTCTTCTCGTCGCACCGATAGGCGAGATGGCCTTCGCGCTGCCCTCCTCACTGGGTTCGGCGCCCTCCACAGGAGAGGCGCGCCGGATCCTGGCCGGTGTGCTGCCCAACGTCTATCGGGCCTTCGAATTCCGCGAGGAGTCGGACGCCTATGATCGTTTGGCAGTCAGCGTTACTGGCGACACCCTTTCCGAGATCTATCTCGAGCACCGCCGGTCGCTGGAGATGGAAGAGCGGGGTGGAGCACGAGCGCGAGTCGAAACGGTGGAGGTGCCGGAGGTACGCCAGGTATCTCCGGCCGACAATGGAGGCTTCGTGGCGGATGCTGTCTGGGTCGTCGGCGGAACGGTCACCCACTTCGGTCACCGCCACTTCCGTCAGAACCGGTACGACGCTCGAGTGAGCCTGGTGCCCGTGGACAACACCTGGAAGATTCACACCATCGAGCTCTTCGACGAGGAACGAATACGGTGACCAGCATGAGTCGAGACGAATCCACCCACAGGCGATCCTTCCTGCGACAGCCGCTTTTTCAGTTTCTGGTCCTGGGGCTGATGCTGTTCGGGCTGTATGTGGTCTTTGGCGAGAAGCAGGAGGCTGAGAGCAAGGAGATCGTGATCTCGAGTCAGCAGATCGAACTGCTGGCCTCGATGTGGGAGAAGCAGTGGCGGCGGCCGCCCACGCCGCAGGAGCTGAACGGCCTGATCCAGAGCTTTATTCGCGAGGAGGTGTTGTACCGCGAGGCGCTGGCCATGGGGTTGGACCGAGACGACATGGTCGTTCGCCGGCGACTGGCCCAGAAGATCGAGTTCCTGGCTCAGGATCTGGCGACCCAGGGCGAGCCGGGTGACGCGGAGCTACGCACCTTCTTCGAGGAGAACTCCGAGGACTTCGAGGTACCAGGCACTGTGACGTTTACCCACGTCTATCTGAATCTGGACGTCCGTGGCGAGGATTCTTTCGAAGACGCCGACCGGATTCTGGCCGAGCTACAGCAGGGTGCCGACCCGATGCCGCTGGGCGATCGCTTCATGCTACAGAGCCACTACGCCAACCTGACCCAACAGGGCGTGGCTCGCAACTTCGGCAATAGTTTTGCCGAAGACATCTTCGAGCTGGCACCGGGCACCTGGGAAGGTCCCGTCCAGTCGGGCTATGGGCTTCACCTGGTGCAGATCGAGAACCGGGAGGAAGCGTTCATGCCGCCGTTCGAGGAGGTTCGGCCCAGAGTCCGGGACGAGTTCATGTCCAACCGTCGCCGCGAGGTCGACGAGCTGTTCTTCGAGCGTCTCCGCGAGAACTACGAAGTCGTGATCGAAGAACCCACTACCCCAGCCACGCTCCCAGAGGGTTGAGGCGTCCGGCCACCCCCAGCCCCCACCCGTCATGGGGCTTGGGACCTGGGCAATGGGACTGATGGTGAGGGGTTCGACGTGGGGCCCCCAGGGGGCTATCCTCCCTTCCGTTGCAAGAACCCCCATGGAGGTCCCCACGCCGAGCTCCTGGCACCGGTCAATGCAGTGAGGCCTTGGGGCCCTGAGGCAGTGAGGACTCGAGCTAACAGAGGTGCAAGGCCGCGTACGAGGTCTCCAGCCGGAGGCCCAGGACGACGGGGGAGAGCCTCGTGCGTGGCCCAATACCACCGACGAGGGGCTCAGAACTCAGCTCCCAAACCCTTCATCGTCACTGTGTCTGTTTCCAGCTGTGGTCTTGGCGCCGTCCTTTTGGGTAGGCATACCTGGCCTTCCACCCCGTGCGGCACTCGGGTGGCCAGTGGTAGATTGCTGTCGTTGTCGTTTTGTTTGGCTCTCTGGGAGGGATCACCATGTCACATCTCGAAACTGTCGCGAGACGGATAGTCTGGCTTACGGTGCTGACGATTGGCCTGCTCTGGTCCACTGCTGCGTGGAGTGACGTCGGGCGGCCGGAGCTCTGGACCGTGGACGACCTGGTCTTGGCAGAATCCTCCGAAGGATGGAAACTGTCTCCGGATGGCAGTGTCGCGGTCTGGGTCAAGAAGTCCTTCGAAAAAGTCGGTGATGAGGAAAAGGAGGTCTCCAGGCTCTGGCTGAGTCGCCTGGACGATGGCACCCAAGTTCAGCTGACGCGGGGGCAAGAGAGCGTCTCGAGCCCAGCTTTCTCGCCTGACGGTCGCCACGTGGCCTTCTTGTCGAAACGGAAGGTTCCCGACGGGGACGACGACAAGATTGGCAAGAGCCAGCTTTGGACTTTGGCGCTGTCTGGTGGCGAGGCCTGGCCGGTCACGCGTCTGGAACGAAGTGTCCGGGACTTCGGTTGGATCGACAGCGCAAGCCTGTTGATCGTGGCCCAGGAGGCACCCAGCCTCTGGGAGCAGCAGCGCAAATCGGCCAAGGACACCTCGCGCGTCGTGGACGACGCCGAGCATGAGCCCCCCGTTCGTCTCTTCAGCGTGCAACTCGAGGGTGGCAAAGTCCAGCCCCTGACCCGTAATACCGACTGGATCAGTGAGCTCGCCGTCTCTCCAGATGGTCGCCACGCTGTGGTCACGGCGCATCAGAGCCTGTCGTACGAGTTCGACCAGAAAGTCGCTCCCCATACCCGGCTCGTCGATCTGGCGACCGGAGGAGAAGAGCGACTGCTGGCCGATAGTCAGCTGATTCCGAACGGGCTCCGTTGGGCCCCGGATTCGCAGGGCTTCTACTTCATCAATCAGTTCACGCGGCATCCAACCTATCGAGAGGCGACGGTGAGCGAGCTCTGGTTTTGGCCTTTGGACGCTCGTGAAGCGGAGCGGGTGGAGATGGACTGGCCGTGGGGAGTGGGTCGGGGCTACGCTGCAATCGAGGGCGGCGTGCTGGTACTGCTCGCCGACGGGGTGCGCTTTCGGCCGGCCCGAATCGACCGCCAGGTGAGCGACTGGAGCCGCACCGATCTGGTGGGGGAGTACCTCTCGAACCTGGATGAGCTAGTTGCCACTCCCGAGGGGAGCCGACTTGCCTACCGGTACTCCACTGCGAATGTTCCAGAACAGTGGTTTGGAGCCGTACTGAACGGCGCGCAGGTCGAACGGGTACGGAAGCTCTCCGATCTCAACCCGGGCTTTGCGGCAAAGACCACGGGTCGTACCGAAGTGATCCGCTGGAAGGGAGCTCAGGACGAGGAGGTGGAAGGCCTCCTGCACTATCCCCTCGGCTGGGAAGAGGGCAAGAAGTATCCGCTGGTCCTCGATATCCACGGCGGACCTACGGGTGTGGATCGGGATACCTGGGATTCCGACTGGCACGACCCCAACATCCTGTGGCGCCAGCGGGGCGCCTTCGTGCTGCAGGTCAACTACCACGGCAGCACCAATTACGGCCTCGACTGGGTGGAGTCGATCGGTGAGGGCAAGTACTACGATCTCGAGGTTCCCGACATCGAAGCCGGAGTCGACGAGGTGATTCGCCTCGGCCTGGTCGATGCGGACCGGTTGGCATCCAGCGGCTGGAGCAATGGAGGCATCCTGACGGCGGCCCTCATTACCGAGACTCGACGCTATCGGGCGGCCATCATCGGTGCAGCGGACGTCGAGTGGTTCTCGGACTGGGCGAATGTCGATTTCGGAGCCGCCTTCGACAACTACTATTTCGGCGGCACTCCCTGGGAGATTCCGGAGGTGTATCTCGAGAAGTCACCCTTCTTCAAGCTGCACGAGGTAACCACGCCGACCCTGGTCCACACCGGCACGGCCGATCGGAATGTGCCACCTCACCAGTCCTGGTCTCTGTTTCGGGTCCTCCAGCAGGAGGGCAAGGCGCCCACCAAGCTGCTGCTCTATCCCGATGAGCCCCACAGTCTGCAAAAGCCCGCACACCAACGGCGCAAGATCGAAGAGGACGTCGCTTGGTTCGACCTCTATCTATTCGGCAATGCGGACAAGGGCAACGCCGCCATCAAAGAGGAGTCAATGCTGGCTGGTCTGCTGGCCACGGCCAGCGCAGCCCGGGTGGATTACGCCTATGGCCTTGAGAAGGGCGACAAGCTGACGCCCGAGGCCGTTAGTTTCAACGGTCTGGGAGTGGGGCGCTTCGAGGTAACCCGTGCCCAGTATGCGGCCTTCGATCCGAGTACCGACATCGAGCCGGGAGGAGAGAACCTGCCGATGACCGACGTCTCCTACCAGAAGGCGGTCGAGTATTCGGAATGGTTGGCCGGAATTACAGGTCGGTCTTTCCGCCTGCCCACAGCCTCAGAAGCCAAGAAGCTGACGGACATCGCAGGGACCTCGGGCAACACCTTGGATCGGTGGGCCGGCTACAGCCCAAACCCGGAGGACCGAGCCGCGATCCTCGAGGCCGTAGCGGCCCATCCGGGTCTGTCCCTGCTACAGCCGGTCGGCAGCCGGGCTGGCTCCGGTCACGACCCGATCTTCGATCTCGATGGCAACGCGGCTGAATGGTCGACCGGCGAGGATGGCGAGGGCCAGGCGATCGGCCCCAGCGCCGATCGGGCCAAGGGATCGTCCGTCACGGAGTCCCCCGACCCTGCCTACGTAGGCTTCCGAGTGGTGGTCGACTGACGAAGAAGCGTCCTGGGGCTTGGGTCCTGGGTCCTGGGCAATTGACCATCCTCTCGTAGAGGTCCGTCCGGGTGGTCCGCAGTGGGACGGCGTCGGCTACTCAGACTGCAATGGGCGGGCCGCCACCTTGTCACGTCATCGCGCGGGATCTCCAGCGAACTCCATTGGCTCTTGCGCTGCGCTCGACGTGGCACCCCCTGTCGAACCACCTGCCGAACCCTCGAACTTTCATGCCTAGTGGCACAAGGACCTCAGGACCTCACAGTCTCAAAGGCCGGTCGGCGAAATCGTCGAGCGCTTCAACCCCCAAGCCCTCAAGGATCGGCCGAAGGTACGACGGCCGCCTCAACCCTCATGACTCGAGCCTTGGGCTCGAGTCACTTACTTCGGCGGCAGGATGGTGAAGGCGGAGGTGTCGTCGTCCATCTTCGAGCCCACGGAGTCGCCGCAGACAGAGCAGAGGTAGTCGAACTTGTTGCCGGACGGGAGGACGAGGAGCAACCGCTTACGCACGGGCGTCGACCGCTGGCACTTGGCGCAGAAAAGCTCGCTGACTTCGAATTCGCCGTAGCTGTCCGTTGGCTGGGGCATGGTCCCTAAAACTCCTGACAATTCTCTCAGTCGAGCTCCGAGGCCACCGCCGGCCTCGAGATCAGGTCCGAAAACAGCCGCCAGCGCTCCCCGGGTCGATCCTGGGTGCCGCCGTGGCCCTCAATATATCGGCCCACCATCTCCTGTCCCAGGTTGTAGTTGATGACGTAGCTCCGATACTGCTCGATGAACCGCAGGCGTTGCTCAGCCCGCGGCCGGCTCATCATGGAGTAGGTGGTGAGCCAGTCGATAGCCTCTTCGGCGTCCATGTTGCCATCCAGATAGCCTCGCGCCGCCTCGTTGCCGGCGAACCGCAGCTGCTTCGCGAGGTCCTGAATCTCGTAGTAGTCCCGAGCCCGTTGGGGGTCGAGGCTAGCCAGCGGGAAGAGTACGGTCTCTTCGAGCTCGAGGCGCTTGTCAGAAGGAAAAGCCACGTCGATGCCGAAGTTGGCTGTACCCTCGGCCAGGAAGGAGCGGGGGCTGAAGAGTGGATAGATCGTGAACTCCATCCAGCCCAGCTCATTCACCATCTCCCGCTCCAGCAGCAGGTTGTAGACGTGATGCCCCGGGTAGCCCTCGTGACAGGCGAGGTCGAGGGCTCGATCGACATAGATGGGCAGATCGGTGTTGACCTGGATCAGGCTCTGGTAACCACCCTTGTACCAGTTGTATCCGCTCCAGGACTTGTCCGTAACATACTCCACCGTGAAGCTCTCGTCAGACGGCAGCTCGATGAACTTCCTTGTCTCCTCGCGACAGGCTTCGATGGCCGCCTGGAAGACATCGTCGAGGTGCTCCGGCGGGATGACGAAGTCCTGCTTGAAGGCATCGAAGCGGTCCCGGATGGAACCCTCACCAGGTAGGCGTTCGTCGAGCTGACTCAGGACAGCTTGAAAGTGCTCTGCAGAAAAGGTAGGGGCTACCGCGTCGTAGAGAGCCGCCGACTCCTGGTCGAAGGTCGTGGGTACGCCGGAGAGCATATCGACGCGAGCGAGGAGCGATTCGAGACTCTTGCCCAGGAACAGATGACGAGCCGCTGCGAGAGGGTCGTCGCCCGCTGGCTGCAGCGACCTCAGTGTCTCGAGGGTGCCGACCGCGCCCTTCCGAATCTCGTCCAAGGGCAGGGCCGACTCCTGGGCCTCCAGTTGCCACTCTTCAGGCCCGAAGTAGGCATCGACGTAGTCGGCGTCGTGCTGGCCGACCGCCAACACCAGCTTGACGAAGGATTCCGCGATCTCGTCCATGGGATCTCCTTGCGGCTCGACCGACGGGCAGCCGGCGAGCGACAGCGAAAGCAGCACGACCAGAGGGGTTCGGGTGTTGATTCTGAAGGGCATCGGTTTCTCCGGTGGGTTTCGAAGCGGACCTAGGTTACACTGACGTTCTCTAAGAATCGAATCGCGATCGAGAACCCTGTGAATGATGGGGCGAAACGCCTAGGAGGTGTCGTATGCGGTGCAGCAAGAGCAGTTTGTTTCTGGTATTGATCGTAGCGGTGATGCTGGGAGTCGTGCCGTCGCTGGCCCAAAGGGGCGATGACGCGGACCGAGCGAGCAAGAACGGCAGGACTGAAGGCAGCATCGAGGGAGTCGGTGTGACGCTGGAGTATGGCCGGCCGAATGTGAAGAGTCGTGCCATCTGGGGCGGTCTGGTCCCCTACGACCAGGTTTGGCGGACCGGAGCCAACGAGGCCACGACGATCACCATCAGCCAGAATGTGGTGGTCGAGGGCAAAGAGCTCACCGCCGGAACCTACGGTCTGTTCACGATTCCTGGTGAATCCGAATGGATCGTCATCTTCAACAAGGTGCCGAATCAGTGGGGCGCCATGAAGTACGATGAAGCCGAGGATGCGCTCAGGGTCACGGTGGAGCCGACGGAGGCGGAGTTCGTCGAGGCCATGGAGTTCGAGATCGACGGCTCCGAGGTGGTGCTTCGCTGGGAGAGCCTGGCCGTTCCCGTGACGATTACGGCCGCCAATTAAGCACACGATGGGTGACCTGCGACAGCGAAGGATCGGGGCGGGTATTGTCCTGATTGTTGTCGGGGTAGGTCTCTATCTTCAGCAGCACTACACCCGTATCGGGGATGAGGCGGTCCTGCTCATCCTCGGTGCCGCTTTTCTTGGCGGCTACTTTTACAAGCGTCAGTTCGGGCTCCTGATTCCAGGCTGCCTGCTCCTCGGTCTGGGTCTGGGCAGCACCGGAGAGGCCTGGATCGATCCTTCGGCCGATAGCACTCTCCTGGGCCTGGGCCTCGGCTTCATCGCAATCTGGGTGATCGGTTTCGTGGTCGAGAAACGGCGGCAATTCTGGCCACTGATTCCGGGTGCTGCGCTGATTCTCACGGCGATTCCCCAGACCGATGACGTGGCCTCCTACTTGTTCGAGAACTGGCAGCTCATCTTGGTCCTGATAGGGGTCTGCCTGCTTTTCGCGGCCTTTCTCGGCAAGAAGGAGTAGGCCCCCTAAGCCCCATATAAGCCCTTAAGCCCCTAAGCCCCTAAGCCCCTAAGCCCTTAGGTTTCCAGGAGACTCATCATGAGCCCCATCTTGATGGCAGGCACCCTTATCGTCAACTTGGCGTTGGTGTTCTACACCATCGGCATCGTTTCGGAACAGCGTAGCCACCGCATCACGAAACGGGTGCTGGTTTTCCTGACGGCGGGGGTGACCTTCGACATCATCGCCACGGCCTGCATGATCACAGGCTCCTCGAAGGGTCCCTTCACGGCTCACGGGTTGCTCGGCTATTCATCGCTGGCCGCGATGTTGCTCGAGACCTCGTTTGCCTGGAGGCATCGTCTCAGGGAGGCGGAAGCCGTCGTCCCCAAGTGGCTGCATCTGTATTCGCGACTCGCTTACAGCTGGTGGGTCATTGCCTACATCACCGGAGCACTCCTGGTGATGGCCCGTCGCCTATAGCGAGAGTCGCGTCTGGCGAGATGGGGGGCTAACGATCACCTTTCACCGGCGCATTGGTGGCAGGGTGGTGCCCTCGAGTCTTCACGCTCGGCCCCCTCGAGCGCTCGTGAGTCGATTCCACGCCTGGGCCGTCGCCTTGGATCTCGATCTGGCCGGTTTCGATCAACTGTTGGAGGGGCGCGTGATCCAGGTCCTTGTGAGAAACCTGGCCACTCTTGAGCGGCCCGAGGTGAAGGACCTTACCCCTGGGCAGCGGTACCCGCACCGGTGACTGAGTCTTGTTGACGATAGTCTTCATTCCCTCATTCTACTCCTCGTGGAGCCGCTCCCCCGAAGCGGTATCTGGGTGTGTCGGAGTGGCGCCGGCCTGTGGATTGCATGAATCGAGGCGATATGCGTTCTAGATGGGGCAGCTCGGTCTGGACGGGTCTAGGTCCGCTCTTTGTCGCACTGTGTTTGTTGCCCTCACCGAGCAAAGCGCAAGTGACCTCAGTAGACACCCCTCTGTCCTCGGAGGAGTACTCCGAAACTCTCGAAGTGACGGTCATAGAGGTCCCAGTCCGGGTTCTCGTCAAAGGCGAGCCGGTCGCCGGGCTGACCAGGGAGGATTTCGAGATCTACGACCAGGGAGCACTGCAGGAGATCACGGCCTTCGAGTCACAGGTGCTGGCTCGAGTCGAGGGTCGGACGTCGACAAGTGAGCCCCTGGAGACTGAGGCGGCAGGACGACGCCTCCTGGTGCTCTTCGATTTCAGTAGCACTCGGCGCCTGTATCTCGCTCGGTCCCTGAAGGCGGTTCGCAAGATGGTCTCGAGCCAGCTTCATCCCCTGGATCGAGTGGCAATCGCCACCTACGGCCAGTACTCGGGCCTCACATTGCTGATCGGTTTCACCAACCAGCCCGGAGAGTTGACTGCTGCCCTCGACCTGGTCGGAGCGATTCTGGAAGCAGATCGCAAGGCGCAGAGCTCGATCATCCAGGAGCTGAATCAGCTTCGGTTCGGAGAGACCGACAGGGCAGTGGGCTCTTCGATGCGAGTCTTTCAGCGCCTGGCCGAGGAACTGGGCGCGACGGCGGCGCTGGCCCTGGTGAACCCTGTCGTGGGCGTCGCCGTGCCGACGACGGGCGGAGCGGAGGTCCCCGGAGTGGGTGAGCAAGGCGGGCCGATCGGCGCCTACAAGAAGGAAGTCCGGTGGGTTCAGATCGCCGCACAGAAGCCGGTCGATCTGGCACCGCAGTTCGCCGGAGGTCCCGATCTCAGCAACCTGAGGGCCATGTCTCGCTCACTGGCGGAGCTCTTCACGCTGCTGCGGGAGATCAAGGGAGAAAAGCAGTTCGTTCTCTTGTCGGAGGGCTTCGACAACCGACTCTTGAGTGACGCCTTGGGTCTCGGTTACCTTCAGGAGATGCTGCGCGGCATTCGCAATAGTGGTTGGACTGTTTTTGCCGTGGACGTCAAAGGGATACCCGAAGCGCGTCAACGAGGTTACTCTGCTGATTCTCTGCTCTACCTGGCCAAGGAAACGGGGGGCGATCTGCAGGAGAACTTCAATGACCTGAGCCAGGCCACGGCGAGGGTGCTGCGGCGGACGGGCGCGAGCTATGTCCTGAGCTTTCAACCGCAGGATTTGGAATGGGATGGGAAGTATCACGAGATCGAGGTGCGACTCGCGAGACCGCTGCGCCGAGCCCAGATCTTCCACCGCCCTGGTTACTACGCACCCGAGCCGACCCGGGATCGGTTGCTGTCGGAGTGGCGGGTCGATGCGGCGGAGATGGTGCTCACAGCCGAGGAAGTCGAGGAGCTCCAGGTTGCCACACTCGCCGAGCCCCTGGCGATCGAGGAGGGTCGCTGGAGGGTGCCGGTCGTGGTGAATCTGCCGTGGGAGGACCTTTCACCGGAGCGCAAGAGGAGCAGCCACAAGTCGGCACTCGAGATTCAGGCCTTTGCGGTCGACGGGAACTGGATGGTACAGGGTTTCTTCGCCAGTGGTTTTCAGCTCGATCTGGGGGAGTTGGAAGAGCACCTGGGCAACGGCGGAGTGCGGTTCCTTGGTGAGCTCTCCCTGCCTCCGGGTGACTATCAGCTCCGAGTCCTGGTACGCAACTTGAGGAGCGGCGAAGTTTCAGTATCGACGACCCGGTTGTCGGTTCCGGATGCGTCGGAGCTGGCGCCGCATGTTGGCGCTCCCTTCTTTGTCGACGACTCCGGGCAGTGGCTCATGGTAACGGACCCTTCGACCCAAAGCGTCGGGAGCGCAGATCTCCTGGTTGCTGGCGAGGACCGGTTCATGCCGTTGGTGAGCCCCGTGCTGCTCACGGGCACCATGGCCTCGATTCTGGTGCTAGCGCAAACCCCGGAAGGATTGGAAATCGGAGTCGAGGCGCGAGTGGTAACCGATGATGGAGAACCTGTCGAGGTACGGGATATTCAATGGCACCGACCACTACAGGCCGGGCTCGATGGCGCGCAGTGGATTCCTGCGACCTTGTCTACGGCTGGCTTGGCCGCGGGTGACTACCGACTCGAAGTCAAAGCCAGTTGGGGCGGAGCTTCAACCACCCAGATCCGCACGATGGATTTCACAGTCGAGGATTGACGGCCAGACCGACCGGAGCATCGGCTTCAGCAACGAGGCCCAGCGGATGGCAGCATCCGCTGGGCCTCGGATTCTCTACCGATTGCTGGCTTCTAGGGCGTGTACCAGATCGGCGAAGTGTACGCCCGCTCCTGGGTAATCATCGGGATCTCGCTGGGCAGGTCGAGGTTGAAGCGCTTCGCCTCATACGCCATCCAGCGTGGCGTCGGGATTTCGAGCACCCGCGCGTAGTAGACGGCCGGCACCGCCGGGTCGAAACTAGGATCGGTCCACGCGGCGATCAACTCAGGTGCCCCGATGGTGTTCGTCCAGGTCGCATTGGCGACGTCCACTGTGTTGCCCACCGCAGGCAGCTTGCCGTCGGAACCAACCGCGCGATCGCCGGACCACGCCACGTTGTAAATCTCCTCCTGACGCTTGCCGCTCGAATCGGTCCAACCCTTGATGATCTGGATGCGGTCGAGGTTGCCCGACAGCGGGTCCTTGAGAGCCGCGACCAGAAACGACGGTGCCTTTCTAGTTGCGGCTTTCGGCAGATCGCTGCCCATCGGGACACCTTTCATGTAGCCCTGATCGGCTGGCAGGCGGCCCATAGCGTCTTCTGCCGTGAAGTCCCAGCCACCGAAGAAGCGCACCAACATTCGAGGCCCTGTCGTCGCGTAGGTCTCCCTGCGCATCATCGCGTCGAAGATGGCCTCGCGGGTGTTCTCCTTGGCCCACACGGCCGCGTAGCCCGAGCTGGCCATCGCCCAGCTCTCGTACTTGAGATCGCCGATCTGGGCCATGGGGTGCTTGTAGCGATCGGGGCCGGGCTCCGTACCCGAGTGCTTGCCGAAGAAGTTCTCCTCCTCGGCGGTGGCAAGCCCGGTGTGGCTGTCGGTGGAACCGATCATGCCAAACTTGTAGGGGTTGACGCCGAGCTTCTTCTCGAGCTGCAAACCGGTTTGTAGGCCCGTCCGCGCATACTCGTACTGCAGCATCTCGTCCTTCTTCATCTCGGTGAGATCGAGGTTGCCCTGGTCCCAGGTCTCGTAGTCGGCAAACTCGTCGGTCGGTGAAAGGAATGGATGCGTCTCACCATCACCCTTGATCTGGGTGGCCTCGTAGAGTGGTTCCCACTTGGCACGAGTTTCGGCGTAGGCCCGATCGAACGGCTTACCCGTGAAGGAGTCGACGATTGGGAACATGATGCCGTTGCTCAGGTTGCCATTGTGGGCGATTGCGAGAACCCGACCGCCGGTCTTGTCCTCATAGGCGTCCAGCCAGTTCCACAGGTCGGCTGGATTGTCGCTACCCAGCGGCGGCAACGTGGTGTAGGGCTCCACCATGCTGGCTTTGCTGCCGTCGTCGCGGAGAATCACCACGCGATGCAGGTTGTAGCCGCTGGTGTTGGAGGTCCACTCGTAGCCGATGAAGGCGGTGAAGCGGCCGGGATCGTTGTGCTTCTCGGCTGCATCGATCATCTCGTCCCAGGCCTCACGGTAGGCACTGCTTCCCGGGAGCGAGGCCAGTGCCGGTGGAAACTCGTTGTTCGAGAAAGCCATGATTACCTCGACTGCGGCCGCTACCCCCTGCTGACCGCCGGCCTGCACCATGTCGTACCAACGCTTGCCTGTCGGGTCGGCAAGCATCTCGGGATCACCCGCATACAGTCGCGGGAAGAACCCCATGTTGTCGGAGTGGTCCGCCACGACGAGGAAATCGAGGGGTCTGGACAGCCTCACCTGTAGACCGGTCGAAGAGGTGAGCTCCTCGCCCCGGGCGAATCGGTAGGCGTCGTCCGGGCTCAACCGCGCACCAAAGGCACCAGCATCCATGGATAGACCCGTGTGCAGATGCGTGTCGCCCCAGAAGACCTGGGTCGGGAAATTGCGGCCAGCGTAGGGCGAGAAATTCTTCTGCACCTTGAAAGCACCTTCGAGTCCCTCACTGGGCGGCATGGGGTCTTGAGCTCGCGCCAGGGAGGCGAACAGGGCGGCTGCGAGAGCCAGGACAACAGTCACGTTCAATATCTTCTTCATGGATTCCTCCCAATCGGTGCGTGGGCTTCCCTGCCAGGCCCAGGCCTGGCCGAGAGGTGAGATCTCCTCTGTCGAACTTCACCAGCAACTATATGAGGTTGCCGTCTCTCTTCCCAACTTCCAAGGGCCCCCTACTTCCACTGGCTGAGGACGAACGCCTCGGTCTCTGGCAGGCCGCCCTGCAGGATCAGGTATCCGTTGTGAGGCTCCCGCTCGGTGATCTCGTGGCTGTAGGAGTGCCGCATCATCTCACGGACCTCGTCGTGATCGTGCGTGTGTCCGAGGACCCATCCCAGCTTCATGAGGGCCGTCTCCGGCAGCATGTTGTCGAGCGGTACGACTCCGAGGTCCAGCAGATCGCGACCCGTGTCGTAGACGTACATCTGCGCATATCCCCAGAGAGTCTGCACGGTCATGACAACGTGGACACCCTTGGCGATGGCCCGCTCGAGCGCCGGAAAGACCGGTTTGTTGACGTGGCCAAGGCCGGTGCCGGCAATCACGATGCCCTTGTAGCCCTGTTCGACCAGGGCGTCCACGACGTCAGGCTTCATTCCCGGGTAGTAGTAGAGGATGGTGACGCGATCGTCGTACACGGGATCGATCTTGACCCGTCTATGGGGGTTGCGGGGCAAGTACTCGTCGGTCAGTAGCCCGAAGTCGGTGGCACTGACCCGGCACAATGGGATGTCGCCCACGGTGCGAAAGGTACTGCGATAGGAGCTGTGCATCTTGCGGCATCGGGTGCCGCGATGCAGGAGGCCGTACTGGTCGGATGTCGGACCGAACATGCAGATCTGGACCTCGGCGATGTCGCCGTAGGCCGCCGAACGCACCGCATGAATCAGGTTCAGCGCCGCGTCACTGGACGGGCGATCGGAGCTTCGTTGGCTGCCCACCACAACGATGGGTACGGGGCTCCCCTGCACCATGAAGCTGAGCACGGCAGCGGTATGGCCCATGGTGTCCGTGCCGTGCCCGATGACGATGCCGTCGACGCCGGCCTCGATCTCGTCTCCGACGGCCTGCGCCAGGGTGGTGTACTCCTTCCAGCCCATGTTCTCCGAGAAGACGCCAAAGATCTTGCGAGTGGTCAGGTTGCATAGATCCGCCAATTCGGGCACCGCGCCGTAGAGCTCACCTGGAGTGAAAGCTGGAATCACCGCACCTGTTCGATAGTCCAGGCGTGAGGCGATGGTGCCTCCTGTGCCCAGAAGAGTGACCTTCGGCAGATCGGGGCTGTGGGGGAATGCCTGCTCCGGGATCTTGTAGACGGCCTCCTTGAACCCCAGCTCCTCTACTTCTCGAATGCGATCGATGTGGAGACCGACGTTGTATCCCGTTGCCAACTTGACCACGACATGCAAATCGTCGGCGGTCTCGCTGCGGGGCAGGATGACTCCCTCGAAGGTGCTGCCTTGGTCATTGAGGATGCGGACTTCGCTCCATACCCGGACCCCCAACTCCTGCAAACGCTGTCGCGCCCGGCCCCGGTAGCCTTTCAGAGGATCGGTGGTCTCAGCCATTGTCATTCTTCCTCGCTTGCAGCTCGTGGATCACGTGGACAACTCGAACGGCAGGCACCCGGCCACGCAGGACACTCATGGCCTGCCCCATGACCGTGTCGAACAGTTTGTTCTCTTCGAGCCCTCGTGCGGTTGCGGCACTCAGGGCCTCGTTCACTTGCGTTTGCCAGCCTGACACCTCTTCGCCGAGGTGATCCTTGGCGATCAAGTCCTCGACGGACAACTTGGGCTCGTCCACGAGTCCCTCGACCAACTGTCGTCGGGCTTCCCACAGCACGGGCAGTTGCCGCATTTGCTCAAAGAGCGCGCGCCACCGACTCTCGGTGATCTTGTCGACCGCCAGGTCTGAGCGACGCAGACCTTTGAGCTCCTCGCCGAAGAATAGACAGGCCCGGCGCAGGTCGAAGCCAGTCTCTTCGACGACTCGATCCACCAAGCGAGCACCGCCGCGACGAATCAGGAAATGGATCGTCTCGGTCGAAACGCCGGCAGCGCTGTACCGTGGCTCGCGACGCCAGGGTGGATCCGGGAGTTTGACGAGCAAGTTCTGCACTCTTTCGCGGGTGACGAGCTGGGCCGGACTGTCGGTGTCCGGGTACATGCGGTCGGGGCCGGGAAGGATCCGCTCGAAATCGGTGCAGCCGTCGGGCAGCGCCTGACGCGTCTCGTGAGGGATCCCCTCGGTGGCATCGGCGTAGCGCAGCTGGATTTCCTTGGCTGCAGTCACGGTATCGCTTTCCACGCCCCACACCACCACCAGTGCGTCATCGGGGCCGCAGCAGGCTGCTTGGCGGATCTCCGCCAGTTCCTCTGTCCCCCCGGGGTAGTCGGGCCAGTCGTCGGAATGGACGAGGATCGGTTGCTGGTCGAGGGTGGCGATGACGCGGATGCGCCCTGCCAGTTCGTGTGCGAAGGTCCTACCAGGCTGACAAGCTCGCCCGACAGTGCCGGCCAGACCGGGAAGCCGGATGGCTCGCACGCTGAAAGGACCTTCGGCCAACTCCATTCCCGGCCGCATCTGTTCGGCCTCGACGAAGCGCTCCCAGGTGTCTCGTTGCAGGGCTTCGACACGAAAGTCGGCGACCAGGGTGGTGATGTCGATGTGCTCCATGCCGATATCCGAGGGTTGTCTGAAGCCGCGGTGATGCAACTCGTCTCGCAAACGGAGCAGCTCGATCTGACGAATGGCTTCGCTATGCACCAATTGGCGCGCCTGGCCGGCCGTTGGAACCCCCTTGATCTCTACCCGGCGGCCGCCCCGGACCGAGACATTGACGTCCTGGCGGCTGGCACCCATGCCGACGCGGACATGGCCGGTCGAACGGCAGACGCGCCCGATGAGCAGGATAGCCTCTTCGACCTCTTCCGGAGTCTTGAGCTCAGGCCCCGTGACCGCTTCTATGAGGGGCATCCCCAGCCGATCGGTGCGCCAGACCGCCAGGTGGCCCCGGTCCTGGATCTCGCGGCAGCTGTCCTCCTCGACGCTCACCTGGATGATGGTCAGCTCGCGATCGCGGAAGGGCAGGCGGCCATTGACTCCGACGATAGCCGTGCGCTGAAAGCCGGTGGGAATCGAACCGTCCAGATACTGCTTGCGGGCGATATGGACTTCGTCCACGACGTCGCAGCCCAGCATCAGACAATGCTCGATGGCGATGTCGATGGCCCGACGGTTGACGATGAAGGGCGGTGTGTCGTCCATCTCGTAGGTACACACGTTGCTCTTATGGAGGAGATAGACGATGTTCTTCTTCGTCTTGAACTCCATCAGGGCCGTGCCGTCGTACTCCCCCAACTCGGAAAGCGTCGGACGCATATGGCGCAGCATCACGCCGTCATGGCTCTTGGTGTAGAGCCCAGCCGGACACCGGCAGAACATCTTCTGGTCAGTGAGCAGTTGCTGGTGAACCTCTAGGCCGACTCGTAGCCCTGCCTGCTCGTAATCGATTGATCCTTCCACCGCTCTCCTTTCGTATCTGATCGGCGAGAAACGCAGCGATCCTAGCATCGACCGATCGGGTCCGAGAGAAGCCGATGCACTCGTCCCGCTTATCGATTCATGCACAGCTGTGCATGAACGCTTTTTGTTTCAAAGTACTTGACAAGACGGACTCGATCCACTACCGTTGCGCGCCATGAGAGCTACTGCACCGATACCACCGAGAGAGAAGGGCCCCGTGGACATCCATTCGCATGCCATGGACAACCTGCGCTTCATTCGCCTCGCGATGGAGTCGTCGGCCTCCTTTACCTCGGTTCCGGGCTGGGGTGCGATCGCCATCGGGTGCACGGCGATCGTCGCTGGTTTGCTGGCCTCCACAGCCTCGTTGTCCGAGCACTGGCTGGCCATCTGGATTGGCGATGCCGCTCTGGCCTTAGGGGTGGGTGGCTGGTTCATGGCTCGCAAGGCGAAGGGATTGGGTGTCCGTCTGTGGCAAGGTGTGGGTAGGCGGTTCTTGTTCAGCGTTACCCCTCCATTGGTGGCGGCGGTCATCCTGACGGCGGCCCTCGGTGGAACCGACGGTGTCCGCTGGATTCCGGGGCTCTGGTTGCTCCTCTATGGCAGCGGTGTCGTCAGCGGCGGCACCTTCTCGGTCCGACCCGTACCCATCATGGGGCTCTGCTTCATGGCACTCGGGGCTCTGACCCTCTGGGCCCCTGCGTCGTGGGCCAACCTCCTCCTGGTGGCGGGCTTCGGTGGATTGCACATCTTGTTCGGAGCGATCATCGCGAGGCGCTACGGTGGGTAAGAGACAAGTGGCAAGGCGCACGGCAGAAGACCCCCGGCAGAAGGCCAAGAAGAACCTCGAGGGCCTGGCCGGCTATCTGGCCGACCCGGCGGCTCGGGACTTCGACCGACTCGTCTACGAGCGGGTGAGGCTGGGGATGATGAGCGCGCTGACCGTCAACAGCTCCCTGACCTTCTCCGAGTTGAAGGAGTTGCTACAGACGACCGACGG
This sequence comes from Thermoanaerobaculia bacterium, assembly GCA_049664225.1. GTDB lineage: Bacteria > Acidobacteriota > Thermoanaerobaculia > Multivoradales > JAHEKO01 > JAUVRX01. The sequence goes on along the minus strand of JBATEX010000182.1, from coordinate 24,858 downwards.
CAACCTGAGCGTGCACGCCCGCAAGCTCGAAGAGGCGGGCTACGTGGACTGCAAGAAGAGCTTCGTGGGTCGTTATCCGAGGACCGAGTTCGAGCTGACCCAGAAGGGACGACGAGCGCTCGAGCGCTATCTGGACCACATGGAGGCGCTCATTCACGCCACCCGTCGAGACTGACGACGTTGTCCGCTGGAGGGAAAGAGGGAATGCAGAACGAAGAATCCAACCTGGGTGAGGGGCTCCACCTGGCCATCATCATGGATGGGAATGGCCGCTGGGCGAAGCGCCGCGGGTTACCCCGCACTGCGGGCCATCGGAAAGGTGCCAAGGCCGTGCGCCGAACTGTCGAGGCAGCCGGCGACTTCGGGGTCGAGACGCTGACCCTGTACGCGTTCTCGTCCGACAACTGGCAACGCCCGGTGGAAGAAGTCGCCACCCTGATGCAGCTCTTCGAGCGCTATCTGGGTAGCGAAACCGAGCGCTGTATCAAGCACGGTGTGCGGTTGAACGTCATCGGGCGACGGGACCGCTTGAGCTCCGGACTGGTGCGAGCCATCGAGAAGGCGGAGGCGGCCACCGCTGACGGGTCGGCGCTGCATCTGCGGTTGGCGGTGGACTATTCGGCGAGGCATGCCATTGCAACCGCAGCCTCGATGTTTCGACCGCCTGGCGCCGTGACGCCCGAGCTGTTCTCCGAGCTCCTCAATCGGGCAGTCAACTCGGAGCCGGCGGCACCCGATGTGGATCTACTCATCCGCACCAGTGGCGAGCAGCGCCTCAGCGATTTTCTTCTCTGGGAGTGTGCTTATGCCGAGCTGGCCTTCACAAACTGCTTGTGGCCGGACTTCGGGAAGGCGCAGGTGGAAGATGCTCTGAGACTCTTCCAGCAGCGGGAGCGCAGGTTCGGGTCCCTTCCAGATGTCGAGGAGATGGCCTCGTAGGCAGTGATGCTGTAAGGCATTGGGGCCGAGAGGCGCCGACCCACCCCTGCCGCTATTCTTTCGTTCCGACGATGTCCTCGACCCAGGAATAGGCTGCCATCGCAGAGGAAAACCCGATGGTTGTAATGGCCATCAGGGCGACTTGCCGCATCTCCTCTGGGTCGAGCCCGGCGTCTTGCCCCTTGCGCGCGGCGGAATGAATGCCTCCTTCCCGTTGACGGGAAACCGCCAGGGCGAGCTTGACGAGCGCCGCGGTTCTGCTGTCGAGAGCACCCAACTCGTTGACGCTCTTGCCCAGGGCCTCGTAGTTGGAGGCGATCTCTGGGTAGTTCCGGCGGAAGCGTAGATAGGTCTCGGGGATCTTCTTCGTCTCAGTCATGTACCCCACCTCCTGCGGGTGATTGTAGCGACAACCGAGCGTCTCCCGAAGGGTCTCGAAGTCGCCTCGGCCGACCTGACATTCGTCATTTCAGACTGTCTGCACTTCGGCTAGGGTAGGCAGACAAGCTGTTGGAGTCGCTAACCGCTAGCCTTGATGCGCACCCGACCCAAACGACTCGCCGACCGGCGACGCCCATCCTCGAGGGTGGCCAACAGCGGAAGAGGAGCGTCACATGGAGAGACAACAAAGCTCGTTGAAAGTGAGGGCGAGCGATTGGCTGTTCGGGATCTCAGGGTCCAAACCCCATGGGAGCTACCGCATCCGCCGGCTGGTGCAGTGGCTCTTCGCCGGGATTTGTGTCCTTCTGGGCTTCCAGCTCACCCGTTTCTACATGGCGGCCAAAGCTGGTCAGTTGCCGCTGCCGCAGCGACCACCGGGGGTCGAGGGCTTCCTGCCCATCAGCGGTCTGATGGGGATTCTCGACTGGGTCTATCAGGGCACGCTCAACCGTATTCACCCGGCGGCGACGATTCTCGTGCTGGTCGTCTTGCTCATGGCACTGCTGCTTCGCAAGTCGTTTTGTTCGTGGATCTGCCCAGTGGGGATGCTGTCCGAGTATCTGGCCCGGTTGGGGCGCAAGATCTTCAGTCGCAACTTCCGACCCTGGAGATGGCTCGACTGGACCCTGCAAAGCCTCAAGTACCTGATCCTGGGGTTCTTCGTCTGGGCCATTTTCGGGATGAGCGGCGCGGCGCTTCAGGCCTTTATCCAATCGCCCTACAACAAGGTGGCGGACGTCAAGATGGGATTGTTCTTCCTCGATCTGGGCCAGATCGGCATTCTTGTCATGGCGGGTCTGGTTGTGGCGTCGGTCTTCATCCAGGGAGCCTGGTGCCGATACGGGTGTCCCTATGGTGCCCTGCTTGGTCTGTTCTCGTGGCTCTCGCCGGTGAGAGTGGAGCGAAACGCCGACAATTGCATCGATTGCAGCCTTTGCGACAAGGTGTGCATGTCGCGCCTTCCCATCTCGAGATCCACGGTGGTTCGCAGCGTGGAATGCACCGGATGCGTGGACTGTGTGGCAGTCTGTCCGATCGACGATGCCCTTGCGCTGACGGCAGCAGGTCGCCGTATGGGCATCCCTGCCTATGCCGCGGCAATTCTGATGCTGTTCGTGATCGGATACTCGGCGGCCCGGCTGACCGGCCAGTGGGCCAACGACATCAGCGACGAAGAGTACGTGCACCGGATCCAGAACATGGACGATCCTGCGTACGGCCACCCAGGTTCTTAGAGTGCACGAGGTGTGCAGGCGGAGTGAGCTCTCCAATCGACGGGAGAGTCTCGACAACTTAGAGGAGCAGCTCATGACGAGCGAAGGAAGCGACAAGCAGTGCCTGGCCTGCAAGCGTGGCACCGATGAGACACCGTTGGTCCATCTGGAGTATCAGGACTCGGCGCTGTGGATCTGTCCGCAGCATCTGCCGATCCTGATTCACGATCCAGCTCAGTTGATCGGTCTGTTACCCGGGGCCGAACACCTGAGCCCGGCCGATCACCACGACTGAAGATCGGCTAGGGCATCGTCCTGGACCACGCGGAGAGGTCGCCCGACTCGAAACCGTCGATGAAGATCGATCCCCCGAGAGTGAAATCGACCCCGGTCGTCGTCGAGCCAAGACTGACGGAGATAGGTGTGCCATCCGTAATGGTACAGCTCGGGTCGCAGAAGATCTCGGAGTAGAGCTCCTCGAAGTAGCCCTCGAAACTCCAGGTACGAGCATAGTAGGTGCCCGCCGCGAGAGCGGTCTCTGAGACATATAGACCGGACGAGCCGGTGTAGCCCCTCGTAATGTAGCTTCCCGAGTCGTTGTAGATATTCACGTACCCGAAGTCGAGAGGCAGGCCCGTGACCTCGTCAGTGACGGTGCCGGAGATCACACCTCCCTTTTCGAGCTCGAAGTCGATGCCCGTCGTCGTCAAGCCGGCGGTCACCAGGACCGCTGTCCCGTCGGTTACCGTGCAGCCGCCGGTGCAGGAGATGTCGTCGTACAGCTCGTCGAAGTAGCCGTCGAAGCTGTAGGTGCGGACGTAGTAGGTCCCCGTCGGAAGGGCTGCCGCCGAGGTGTAGATCCCCGAAGAATTGGGCCAACCGTTGGTCATCCAGGTTCCGGCCGAGTCGTAGACGTTGACGTAACCCGTGTCGAGAGCGGCGTGAGTACTGTCGTCGGTGACGGTGCCGGAGATGAGGCCACCCACGGCGAGCGCGAAGTCGATCCCGGTCGTGGTGGCATTGGCGGCCACGACGATAGGTGTGCCGGTGGTGACCGAGCAGCCTCCAACACAAGGAATGTTGTCGTAGAGCTCTTCGATATAGCCCTCGAAGCTGTAGGTAAGAGCGTAGTAGGTGCCGGCGGCAAGGGTCTTCTGTGAGATGTAGTTGCCGGAGGCATCGGGATAGCCTCGGGTGACCCAATCGCCGTCACTTTCATAGATATTGACGCGGCCGAAGTCGAGTCCGAGGTGGGTGCTGGCGTCCGTGACGGTGCCAGAGATGGCACCACCCCTGGCGAGATCGAAGTCGATGCCCGTGGTGGTGGCGCCACCGGTGACGGCGATCGGAGTCCCGTCGGTGACCGTGCAGCTATCGGGGCAGGGGATGTTGTCGTAGAGCTCGTCAAAGTAACCCTCGAAGCTCTCGGTGCGGGCGTAGTAGGTGCCGGCCGGCAGACCGTCGGTGCTGTAGTCGCCTGAGGAATCCGGGTAGAGAGCTCTGATCGACGTGCCGCTGGCGTCGTAGAGCCTGACATAACCGGTGTCGATCCCAACGTGCGTGCTGTCGTCGGTCACGGTGCCGGAGATGCCACCCCCTTCAGCCAGCTCGAAGTCGATGCCGGTCGTCGGGGAACCTGCGGTAACAGGGATGGAGGTGCCGTCAGTGGTGGTGCAGCCAAAAACGCAGGGGATGTCGTCATAGAGCTCCTCGAGGTATCCCTCGAAGCTCCGGGCGCGCGCGTAGTAAGTGCCAGAAGGAAGGCCTTCCGCAGTCTCGTAGCTACCAGCGGCATCTGGAGTGGCGTTGAACAGCCTATTACCGGTGTCGTCGTAGATTCTGACGTAGCCGGTATCGAGAGGGACGCCTGATCCATCGATCGTGACCGTTCCGGAGATGGATCCGCCGAGCTCGAGCGCGAAGTCGATGCCCGTGGTCGTCGAGCCGGAGGTAACGCCGACGGGAGTTCCATCCGTGGGCGTGCACCCACCAACGCAGAGCATGTCGTCATAGAGCTCGTTGATATAGCCGTCGTCGTTCCAGGTTCTTAGAAAGTAGTTCCCAGTCGGGAAACCGGCGTAGTTTGTGTAGTCACCGCTGGCATCCGTGCTGGCTGAGGTGATGTAGTTGCCAGAGTCGTCATAGAAGTAGACATTGACATCTTTCAGCGGAAGCAGAGTGTCTTCGTCGGTGACGGTGCCCGAGATGAGCCCGCCTGGTGTCAGGGCAAAGTCGATGCCGGTGGTAGTCGAACCGGTGGTGACGCCGATGGGGGTCCCATTGGTGACAGTGCAGGAGCTCACGCAGGGTAGATCATCATAGAGTTCGTTGATGTAATGGTCGGAGTTGTAGGTCTTGGCGTAGTAGTTTCCAGTGCTCAAACCCGCCTGGAGCCTATAGATTCCGGATGCATCTGAAGCCCCGTTACTCACCCAACTGCCCGAGGAGTTGTAGACATCGACCCAGATATTCTCGAGCAGCGCTCCGGTGCCGTCTTCGGTCACCGTGCCGCTGATGGAGCCGCCCTTGAGGAGCGCAAAGTCGATGCCAGTAGTGGTTGCACCCGCGGTGACGAGGATGGGCGTGCCATCGGTAACCGTGCACCCATCGGCACAGGCGATGTCGTCGTAGAGCTCGTCGAAGTAACCATCGAAGCTCCAGGTACGAGCGTAGTAGGTGCCAGGAACCATAGTGCTGGAGGTGGCGTAGGCGCCGCTCGCGACAGGATACACAGAGACCAAGTAGTCTCCCGAGGAGTCATAGATGGTGACGTACCCGGTGTCGAGGCCGCTGCCCGAGCCGTCCTCGGTGACGGTACCCGCAATGAAACCACCCTGTTCGAGGCCGAAGTCGATACCGGAAGTCGTTGCTCCCGCGGTAACCGAGATGGGAGTGCCGTCGGTGAATGTGCAGCCGCCGTGACAGGGGAGATCGTCGTAGAGCTCGTCGAGGTAGCCCTCGAAGCTCGAGGTCGCGGCGTAGTAGGTGCCGGTGGCCAGCCCGAGGGAAGTCTCGTAGACGCCCGCGGCGTCCGGATAGGCTGAGGATAGGTACGCTCCAGCGTCGTCAAAAACCCTGACGTAACCGCTATCGAGGGGCGCGGAGGATCCTTCTTCGGTCACGATGCCCTTAATGGCGCCCCCTGTCAGGAGGTCGAAATCGATGCCGGAGGTGGTGGCTCCCAGGGTAACGCTGATGGCAGTCCCGTCGGTCACCGTGCAGTTGCCGAGGCAAGGCAGATCGTCGTAGAGCTCGTTGAGATAGCCGTCGTTGTTTTGCGTTCGGACGAAATAGGTTCCGGTGGGTAGCCCGGCGTACGAAGTGTAATTGCCGGAGGAATCGGTGTATGCCCAGGACACGTACTGGCCGCCGGAATCGTGGATATTCAACCCTGAAAAGGCAATCGGCAGGTGGGTGACGCCGTCTTCGAGGTGGCCGGAGATCGCCCCGCCCAGAGTCAGCTCGAAGTCGGTACCGGCGGTTTCGATCCCAATGGTGACGCTGATGGGTGTGCCATCGGTGACGGTGCAGCTGCCGAGGCAGGGTATGTCGTCGTAGAGCTCGTCGAGATAGCTGCTGTAGTTCGTGGTTCGGGCGTAGTAGGTGCCGGTTGGAAGTCCGGTGGTTGTGATGTAGTTTCCCGAGCTATCCGTGGTGAAATTGCCTACATAGCCGCCACTGGCGGTGTAGATGCTGACCGAGATACCGGGGAGATTGCTCATCGTGTCCGCGTCCGTGATGTTCCCCGAGACAAGGCCGCCCTTCGTCAGAGCGAAGTCGATGCCCGACGTCGTGGAGCCATCGATCACGCTGATGGGTGTGCCGTCGGTCGGATTACGCCAACCAACGCACTGTGTGTCGTCGTAGAGCTCGTCGATGTGGCCGCTGTAGCTGTAGGCCCGAGCATAGTAGTCACCGCTGGCAAGGCCGACGCTCGAGGCATAGACTCCGGAGCTGTTCGTGGTTCCACCGGTGACCCACCCACCGTTGGAGTCGTAGATCTCAACCCAGGTACCCTCGAGTGGCGTTCCAGACCCCTCTTCCGTGACGGATCCAGTAATGGCTCCCGTGTAGGGGGCGGCTTGGAGAATGGGTTGGCTGGTGCGCCGCTGGCTCCAGAGGCGATGCAGTGCATGGCGGGAGCTCCCGGAGTCTCGCTGCAGTTGCCGCATCTGAGCTTGAAGAGCGTGGAATCGATCGGAGACTTCCGCTTCGGACAGGCTCGACCAGTCGCGAGCTAGGGCGAGGAGACGTCGTTCGAGCCTGGCGAGGTCGGCGGAGTGTGAATCGATGCTCTGGAGGGGCGGATATGCGGGTGCCTGTGTCAGAGGTCCACTCTCCGTCTCTCGTCGCAGGCTCTCGACCTGCCGAGCCGTCAACTCGAGCTCCGAGCGCAGGATCTCGAGCCGAGGGTCGACGGCTTTCGTCGGAATGGCCGCTTCCTCTTCAACCCCCGTGGCGATGGCTGGGAGTGGGAGTGCGGCGAAGGCCAGAATGGTGATGCCAAACAGGACAACGAGCGGGGTGATTGGACGCATGTCGAACCTCCTCTCCGTGCAAACGGGAGCGCTTCCGTACTCGCAGAATCTGTGAAGTGCCGAGTGCTTCGGCTGTGGCGGATAGGGGACCTGGGCCCTCTACCGGCCAGTCCCGTGGCGCAACGGACTTGTCAAGACCTGTATAGAGGTTACGGAGAGCCGGCAAAGTCCTGCAACACCCGTCCGTGGGGGTAGTGACCCTACCCGAACAGGTGGGAAGCGCTGAGCAGGATAAGGCAGCGAGCCCGTGGCTCGGATGGGCCTACTCTTCCGCGTGGGAGTGCACGATTTCCAGGATCTCCTCTTCGGAGAGGACCCGGGCGGATTTCTTGGCCGCTTGCAGTACGGCCTGAGCCAACTCGTGGGAGTTGTCGAATCCCCTTGAGGACAGGTAGTACTGGACGTTGGACATGCCTGACATGTGGCCGATCTCGATCTCCTGCTCGCGGCCGATCCAGCCTGCCGGCACCCCTGAGTAAACCCGATCCGCCAGCCAGGCGTCACCCTTCCTCTTCGCTTTGATCACGGCCGAAGCATGAACACCGGTCGCGGTACGGAACGCATCACGGCCGATGATCGGGGCGTTGATGGGAACGGCGACACCGGTAGCGGAAGAGGCCAGGTCGACGTACTCGTGCAGGCAGGTCAGGTCGTCGCCGCGCATACCGAGAAGCTTCAGGTTGACCAGTAGCTGCTCCATGGGTGTGTTACCGACCCTTTCACCGATTCCGAGGGCGGTGCCATGGACCCGTGTGGCACCAGCCTCTATGGCTGCGAGAGTGTTGGCGACGTCCAACCCCCGGTCGCGATGGCCGTGCCAGTCGATCCCCACCCCTCCGCCCGACTCGTCCAGCAATTCACGGACCCAGGTGACCAGATTCCTTACGCCTTCCGGGACTGCCGCTCCGACCGTGTCGCAAAGACAGACCCGGGCGGCGCCGGCCTCGATGGCGGCGGAGAGCAGTACTCGAAGATCGTCGGGATGGGCGCGGATCGTGTCCTCGGTGACGTACATCACCGGGAGTCCTTCGTCGACCGCGAAGCTCACCGCATCTCTGGTGAAGCGCAAGATGTGGTCGAGGTCCCACTCTTCGGCGTACTGCCGGATCGGGCTACTACCGATGAAGACGCAGGCCTCTATGGCCATACCGGTCTTCTGGCTGATCTCAGCGATGGGTTGGATATCCACCATGAGCGTCCGAGCCGCGCAGTTGGGTCGAATCTTCAAGCGCTGATCGGCGATCTCTCGACAAAGACGCAAGACAGCTTCTTTTTGCCGCTCACCCGCCCCGGGTAGGCCGATGTCGGCGGTCTCGATTCCCAGACGATCCATCAGGTGTAATAGCTCTACCTTGACCTCCAGGGAGGGATCCGTGACCGAAGGGCTCTGCAGGCCGTCGCGCAGAGTCTCGTCGTCGAGCATGACGTGATCGGGCCACTCCACCTGGTGCGGCCCGACCGCTGCCCAGTCGTAGATGAGTTGGCTCTCGACGGGTTGTTTCACTGATGTCAACCAGGGTTGTTGGCAGCAATGCCGCTTGCCTTGGCGAACTCGCGCGTTCTTTTCAGGAGCTCCTCGGCCGCTTCGAGATTTCCTTCGGCCTGACGAATCATGGCGAGGTGGTAGATACTGCTCACCTCACCCACCGTCTCGTCGATGCTGCGCTGAAAGGAGCGGGTGGCCTCCTCAGTCTCGTTTCGGCGCTCATGGATCACCCCCATGTGGTAGTTGGCCATCATGTACTCTGGTGTCAGGGCCGCAGCCTCCTCGAGGTGCTCGAGAGCGCTGCCCAGCCGACCGATGTGAAACAGCGACAACGCCAGACGATAGTGGGCTGCGTTGTAGTGCGAGTCGATCTCCAGACACTTCCGGAAGGATCGGATCGCGTCCGGCATATTGCCGCGGTGGTACCAGGCCACACCCAGGTCGTAGTGACCCAGAACGAATCGCGGAGCGCCTTCGAGGGCTTTCTCGTATTTTTCTATGGCCAGGTCGATCGTGCCTTGGTGGAAGTAGAGGGTGCCGAGTAGGTGGTTGGCGAGCACATTGTCTGGCTCGACCTCGAGTAGACGTTCGAGCTCGCGCCGCGCCTCACGGCTATGACCATTTTGCTCGTGAACCAGAGCCAGCAGCAGTCGTTGGTCGGTGAATGCGTCGCGCAGAAACAACCCGCATTCGGCGCAGAACTTGTCCGTCTCATCGGCCAAACGGCCACAACGAGTACAGCGCAGCTGAGCTCCGGGTGCGCTTTCTGTCGTCATCGTCTATCTCCTTGTTCGGCAGTGCCAACCACAGCAGGCCGTGTATTGCCGATCCCGCCTGGCGCCAGGATGCTTGTTCCATTCTCCCACGAAGGCTAGATATCGGGTGCCGTGGGATCCAAGACCAGCTCGAGGCAGACTTGGTCCCCGGGCTTGAAACCGGCGCGCTCGAAGAAATGTTGCAGCTCGAAGTTGTTCCACGTCACCAGGGTTCTTACTTTTTCGATTTGCAGCGCGCCGAGATTCATTCTCAATTGCCTTAGGAGCGCCCTGCCGACCTGTTTTCGACGGAACTCGGGGAGAACTCCGATAGTCTCGATTGAAGCCCAGGGCTCCATCACGCCGTACTCGCCGTAGTAGAGCGTGGCAACGATGCAGCCAGCCACGACCCCCTCCAATTCGGCTACCAATGACACCTGGAAGTCGGCTTCCTTGATCGTGCGCTCGAGCATCCGTCGGAAGTAGCTCGGGCGGCGGCGGCCCGTTGCAGCCGCGTCGATGGCGATGACCGACTCCAGGTCCGAGTCGCGCATCGTCCTGACGTTGACGGTGTCGGTTTCGAGAGTTCCCGGCTGGTCCATCCCTTCGATCGACATGGCTTTAGTTCTCCGTTGTTGCAGCTCTTCGAGCGAGTACCCGATGACGAAAGCCTCCCCACAGTGCAGCGCCCAAAGCCCCAGCATAGATGGAGTTGGGATGAGTGTGGATAGTGAGACCCATCTCCGCTTCGGCCGCTTGTTCTCGCATGGCCTGAGCGAGTCCCTCGTCAGCTGCCAAGCCGCCGGTGATCAACACGTGTTTTTCGGCGCCTATGGCGCGCAGCAGCTTCAGGTACCGCCCGACCATGGATAGGTGAATCCCCTTGAGAATGTCAGCCGTGGAGATGCCCCGGCTGACCATGTTGATGACGTCGGTCTCGGCGAGAACCGCACAGATGCTGCTCACCTGCTCGGGTGTCGAGGCCTGGCAAGAGAGGCTGCCCACTTCCTCCAGGGCGACCCCCAGGTATCGCGCCACGTTTTCCAGAAACTGGCCCGACCCCGAGGCGCACTGACTCGTCATCCGGTAGCCCAGGACCCTGCTCTTCTCATCTATGCGCATGGCCCTGGCGTGAAGGGCTCCGACGTCCAGAACAGCCCGGGCCTCGGGAACCAGGAAGACAGCACCGCGTGCATGTGTGGTCATGCCGTAGAAGTGGCCCCGGCGAAAGTCCACCAACTCACCCTCCCCGGTACTGGCGGCATAGGCGACCGATTCGGGGGTCAGATCTGCCTCTTCCAGGGCCATGGAGTAGGCCTCCTGGATGACTTTCCGCAGGTCTCGTTTGCGGATTCGATCGGTGCGAAGGGCCAGGACCTTCTCTCCTTCCTCTTCGGACGTGCGCAGGATTACTGTCTTGATGGCGCTCGATCCCACATCGAGGCCAGCCGTGAACAGCTCGCCATTGGCACTCCAGTCAGACTTGGTCTCGTTCATCGTCACGCGGCCTGCTGGTAGCCTCGCTGAGCGAACAGGGCCGCCCCCAAAGCACCGGTGTAGATGGAGTCGGCGGATATGTTGGTCGTTCGCTCGCCGTAGTTTTCGTCAATCAGATCGTGCAGCGCCGCGACCGCGGCCGGGTTGCGCGCCACCCCACCTGTGAAGGTGAACTCGTCTTCCACGCCGCCCGAGCGAGCCAACAGGGACATGGCTCTCAGAATGATGGCTCGGTGGAGGCCCGCCAGAATATCTTCCCGCTTCTGCCCCAGCGATAGGCGCTCCCGGAGCTCAGCTCCTGCGAATACCGTGCAGGTGCTGTTGATCTTGACGTGGCAGGTGCTCTTCTCGGCTAGCGGTCCGAGCTCATGGACCCCAAGGTTCATTTCATCGGCGATGTAGCCAAGATAGCGTCCGCATCCCGCCGCGCAGCGGTCGTTCATTTGGAAACTGGTAACGATCCCTTTCTCGTCGACCTGAATAGCCTTGGTGTCCTGACCGCCGATATCCAGCACGGTACGAGTTCCAGAGAACATGGTGTGAGCACCCAGGCCGTGGCAGAGAATCTCGCTCCGGACCTGTTCCTTCGGGAAGGGCAGTCGCTGCCGACCATAGCCAGTACCCACGGTGGCTACTTCGTCGAGCGCGGTGGCCCGAGCAGCGTCGACGGCACGACGCAGTTTATCGACGCGGTCGGCCATGGAGGTCTGGCTGGCCTCGAGAGCGACATCCATGGCGTCGTCGATAAGCCGCTCGAGAGCTTCTGCGCTGGTGGAATTCTCGACCGGTAGGATCGCCTGATCGAAGAGGCTCGTCAGGGTTTCGAAGGCAATCCCCTTCGGGTCGGACCGCTCTTCGGCCAGCTGCATGTAGTCAGCGGCGGCCAGATCACGGAAGAACTCGCTCTTGCGCACGGCCAGAGCGCTAAAGTGTTTCCTGGTTCGCTGTTGCATCTCCTCCACGATCTCATCGAGCAGTCGATGCAGAGAATTCGAGTAGGGAGCATGCCGGGGCCCATCGGCTGCCTTGTGAAGCTCGGTGGCCAGCCGATCCAACTCCTCCAGGTGGTGGCTCAGACGGAACTTGCGGTCGAGCAGCGGCAGAAACAGGTTCTCGGAGCCGCTGAGCTCGGAATCGGCAGAAAGGGCGTCCCGGGTCAGCTTGAATCGTGCCTGAACGAAGGCCTCCTGGCGGGCGATCTGGCTTGCCACGTCGTAATTGCTACGACTGTTGGTAATGCCGCGACCCACGATCTTGCATTGACTGTCCAGAATGACCGCCTTGGTCGTCGTGGAGCCCAGGTCGATGCCGACGAAGACTCTCATGCCGCGGCTCCCCTCTTCTGTTCCAGCATCTGAAGGTAGCTCTCGATTCGGTTCTTGATGTTGGCGGCGGAGAAGTAGCGCGGATCCACCAGGTCGCTCTCGATGAAACCGCCCGGAACCCCAGTTCGTTCTTCCAGTTGGCGCAGCATCAGCAGCTGACCGGCCGAGAAGGAGTTGCAGCTCTTGACGCTATTGATCATGAACCCGTCGGCATGGTACTCCCGAACGTAGTCCTCGAGCAGGTCGACCCTGGCCGGCAAGCTCAGGTTGGTGTAGCAGCCGAGGCAATAGTCCGCCAGGGTCTCGAGGGGGCAGGTCGGATCATGCCGAAAGCCGCGGTCGTAGAGGCCACCCACCTTTGTGTAGCTGCTAGCCACGACCACGGCGCCCTCCTCGTAGAACATCTTCCAGAACTCCCGGAAGCTGGTCCAGTTGGGCGGTCCCTCGATGACCAGCCGGTAGCGCTCCTCGTCCAGCTCACCGTCGGGGGTAATGGGCCCCTGTTGGTTCGCCAATCGTTCCTCGATTTCCGCGCGCAGCGTCTGATAGTAGTCGGCCCCCTCCTGGGTGCCGCGAAAGGCGCCGAAGATCGGCCCGATGTAGTAGACGCCGCCGAAGTAAGCATCGATGGGCGAGGGAACATTCTTCGCACTTTCCAAGACCCAAACCAGGTCATCCTCGGCCTTGGCCGAGAGCGACAGGTTGGAGCGCAGCTTGTCTTCATCGTAGGCCTGACCACTCACCTGTTCGAGCTTTGGAATGACCTCCGTTCGCAATTGCTCGACGATGTAATCACGGTAGTGGGAGTGGACGCGACCGTCCGCCTGGTAGGGGACGTGGAGCATGGCGACCGGGCAGCCCTGGTACTCCTGTCTAAGAAGCTCGAACCACTTCATGAAAGTGAAACAGCCGGTGTAGGAAAGCAGTAGCAAGTCGGGTTCCGGAATCGGCTTTCCAGTCGGACCGATATTGCCTTTCTTCAGCATGCCGATGTCGCATTTGACGTAGGTGCAGACGTCTTCACTGTGCCCCTGCTTCTCGGCCTCGGAGATGTAACCCCCCGACAGCTTCCTCATGCCGGACTGCAGAGCGTTGATCTCGGGTAGCACCGGCAGCAGATCGAACGAGCGCATCAACTCGGTGAGATTGCCGGGCACGAAGGTGTAGACGACCTTGCGACCTTCCTCCTTGGCCCTGGCCAGGGCGTCGAAGTGACCCCCTATCAGCTCTTTCTGCAGCGCCATGCTTCTTTCCTTCTGCACGGGGCCGTTGCGGTCGGTCTGTTTGTGGCTCACGCTTCACTCCACAGTCGAATGGAATCGGAAAAGGTGCCTGCCTGCTCACGGATCACAGCAAACTGACCGGTATTCTCCGAGTACTTGAATTGAGTATGGGGAATCCCAGCCTGGTCGAGGGCTGCCACCAGCATCGGTTGTTCTAGCAGCGCCGGGTCGCAGAAGCTGGGGGCGCAGAAAATGACTCCTTCGGCGACGTTGTGCTGCACCGACTCCACCAGCCAAGTTCCGCGTCGCCCCTCCGGTTGGTAAACAGAGGCGGTCTGTGCGCTCTGCTCGAGGTAGGCGATGACAAGGTTCTCGAGTGGATCACCCTCTTCGGACACATCGCCTCCCATCCACCGCAGTCCCAGAAGAAGGTCGTCATCCACGATCCAGCAGCCAGCGCGCTCCAGGGTGATCAGTAGACCCAACGGTGGTTGTTCGCAGAACATTCCCACCAGAACCACTCTGCTCATGTCCTGTTCGAGCCGATCGTTCTCGAGCGGTGCCAGCTCCAGGTAACGTCGCACGATCTCCGTGTGCTCCTCGACAGGAAGGACGGTGCCAGCACGCAGCACCAAGTAGACCTCGGAGGTGGGGAAGATCCATGGGCGCTCGCTACGGGTTTCGTAGAGCTGGCGCAGAGCGCGACGGTTCTCGTTGTACACGGAAACACTGTGTTGGAGCTCTCGATCAGCGATCTCACGGCCTGCGATTCGACCGAGATCGGTGCGCAGGGTGTCGAGCTCTTGTCGCCAGAAGGTGCCACCGACGGCCGGATCGAAGTTCTGCGGCAGGTCGAGGTAGCGAACGTAGCGCTCCGGAAAGAGCATCTGCCACATGCCGGAGAGATTGCGAATCACGTCGCAGATGGATGGGAAGAGCATGCCGTCCAAGGCCTCGAGTCGCTGGGTTAGGGCCAGCTCGATGGTGCTGCGGGGGATGTGGCAAATGTAGCTCTGGAAGTAGGCATCGCCACGGATGATCTCGAGGCGATCGCCAGCGCCGAGGATACCGACAGGCAACATCCCGGCTGCATGGATGAGCTCGCGAGGCACATAGATCGGCATATAGCCGATCGCGTGGCGGCCAGTGCCTGCCGCCTTCCAATCCCGAACTGTCTGGAAGGCGAGATCCTCGTAGAGGTTGGAAACACGCTCGACGAGGTGAGCAAGATCTGGATTCACTCAGCCTCCTCCGCAGATGGAACCCAGGGCGCGATCTCGCGGATGAGCTCCTCGTTCCAGCGACCACCGTTGGCCAGGTGCTGACGCAGTTTCACGAAGTCCGACTCGCGCTGTGTTTTGGTGCCGTAGTGGAAAGCGCGGAAGCCGGCGTTGGCCTCGGTGAGCATGTTGAGGGAGAGCCAGGCCCTGTTGGTCTCCCGGTTGCGATCCCAGTGCTCGAGTTTGTGTTTGCGTAGGCTCTCGATCGTCTTGGTAAGGCAATCGGGCATGGTATAGAGGAGCTTGGTGGACATTCGATCCACGGCCTCATCCAGCCTGCGGAGATTCACGGATCCCTGCCGCAGGATCTCCTTGCCGCGGTCGCGATCCTCTCCAGATCTCCACTCCCCGAGCACCACGCGACCGTACTCGTCCAGAAGTCGATCGGTGATGACCAGGGGGTTGGCGAGGACCTGACCATCAACCTCGAGAGTCGCGACGATGTCGGAGAGTCCGCCCAGAAAATAGAAGCGATGTGCACTCCAGGGCTCGCACAGGGTGCCGCTATTCATGGCGTGCTCTATCCCGACGAAGAGCGGCAGGAAGTCGGTAGAGCCGCCGTCGGGCGCCGAGCCATGCTTGGGCCCGGCCTGCGAGAAGACCGCCAGATCCGAAGAGATCGAGAAATCACAGGCCATGCCGATCTCCTGGCCTCCCCCCACCCGCATCCCGTTGACACGGCAGATCACTGGCTTATCGCAATGCAGAATCGCTGTGACCATGTCATTGAACAGACGCATGTACTGGCGGTACTCACCGGGTGCCCCGGCATAGACTTCAGCGTACTCTCTCGTGTTGCCCCCGGTGCAGAACGCTCGATCGCCGGAACCGGTGAAGACCACCGCGACAGCTGCTCGGTCGTTGCTCGCACGGCGAAAAGCCAGGATTACCTCTTTGATGGTTTCGGTTGTGTAGCTGTTGAGCTCCTCGGGGTTGTTGAGGGTGATCCAGGTGTTGTGGAGACCGAGAACGGGCTCGCCGGAGCGATCGAGAACAGGCCGCTCCTCATAAAGTATCCCTTCGGGCTCGAAAGAGTCGGTCAGATCATGATCCTTCACGCATTCTCCTCCTCACGGCGGGGGCTGGGCCCAGCCAGGCCCGGAGCCAATATCATTCGCCGTCGAGCTTTGTTCTCGGCGACGGCTTGAAGAACTGTGGGAGCTTCGTCGAGAGGAGCTGTCTCCACGTAGGGTCCCAGAACCACTTTTCCATTCAGTACCAGATCGAGGGCTTCCGGGTAGCGCTCGGGAGCACTGCCCCAGTTTCCCTGAGCCGTTGCGTCGAAAGCCATGAGATTGGACAGGCGTAACTCGAGCTTCTCCATGCTGAAGCCCACTACCGCCAGGTGGGCTCCAGGATCGAGAAGCCCAAATGCCGTCTGTTGGCCAGCGGATGTGCCGCTGGTCTCGAAGATTTTGAGACCCAGGCCCTGCCGCCCACTCTCCCTGGCGAAGGACCGGATGGCGCGCTTGGCTTCCTTGAGATCCAATTCCTCTGCCGCCAGCACCAGATCGGCACCGTGCTCAGCGGCCAGATCCAGGCGGTCGAGATCCACATCGATGGCTACGACGGCCGCGCCGAGCGCCGCGGCTAACTGCACCCCGAAACCTCCAACTCCACCAACCCCGATGAATACCGCTACGTGATCGGCAGTCAGATCGGCACGCCGGATCGCCTCCAAGGGCGTGGTCACGGCGTCGGCGACCACCGATAGATCAGACAGGGTGATCCCTTCAGGCAAGAAGTCGGGCACCGGACACAGCCCTCGGAATGGAACCAGCACGTGGGTAGCGAAGCCGCCATGCCCGTGGTTGCCAGGCATGAACTGTTGACGGCAGATGGTGGGCTTTCCCGCCTTACAGGCAGGGCATGCTTCGCAGGGAATGACTGCCGGCACGATGACGGCTCTGCCTATCCACTCGGCCGCTTCTACCCCTCCGGCAACGACACGACCCGAGATC
Source organism: Thermoanaerobaculia bacterium (assembly GCA_049664225.1). GTDB lineage: Bacteria > Acidobacteriota > Thermoanaerobaculia > Multivoradales > JAHEKO01 > JAUVRX01. The sequence continues at coordinate 8,199 of JBATEX010000182.1, read as the reverse complement.
TCATGTCCGAGGATCAGGGGGAGGGGGTGACGGGTAGGAACGCCGTCGACGGCGAAACCGATATCGGTATGGCAGACTCCGCAACCCGCAACTTCCACGACTACTTGGTCGCCGACGGGCACGAGAGGGGGCAGGTCGACCCTTTCAAGGGGTACTCCTGGAGCCCTCAGCTGAAACCCGTAGGCACCGGTAATCCTAGACATGCACTAATACCTCCACGTTTGGGCATCGTCGTCGAGATCGGGTGAGCCCCCGTCGAGCCGTTACCTGCCTTTTGTTCGAGGCGCGCCCACCAACCTATCTCAAGGGTAGACAGTCTGCGCCTACCCTTTTGGGTAGGTGGCATCAAGACTCACCCTGCGGGCTAGCTGCCCACGACCTCAGGCACGACAGTTGCCTGGGGCCTGGGGAGAGTCGGCTCAAGACAGCTCCCTGAGCAACCTTTACCAGAATTCCTCCGTACCACTTTGTCATGAAGTCGCTGCCCATGGGCGGACCAGCTGGCTGGAGTCAGCGAGCCAATGCTCTCCCGATGTCCGAGAGAAGGCGGGTGCGAGGTGAAGTTGCGCACCTGCTAAACGATCTGGCGGCGCGAACCGTCCAACCGTATGTACTCGAGAGCGCCGCGGATCTGTGCGCAGACGGCGACTAGACTGCAAAGGACTCCAAGGGTATGAATCTCACCAAGTCGTCTCTCAAGAACCCTTCGGGAGTGGCTGTAGGGGTGGCCATCATCGTCGTTTTTGGCCTGTTTAGCCTTACCAAGCTGCCTGTCCAGCTGTTCCCCGATATCGAGCGTCCGCAGATCTCCATCTGGACCGGTTGGCGGGCCGCCTCGCCCAGCGAGGTGGAATCCGAACTTCTCGAGCCGCAAGAAGACGTTCTCGAGGGCCTACCGGGCCTGCAGGAGATGAACGCCAACGCAAATCCGGGCGGCAGCTGGATCAATCTGACGTTCGACCTCGAGACCGACATGCAGGAGACGGTCATCGAGGTGATTAGCCGCCTCAATCGGCTGCCTCCGTTGCCAAGGGATGCCGATCCGCCGGTTCTGCAGCTCGGTGGTGGCGGCGGCGGTGGTGCCAACCAGGCACTGAGCTGGTTCTTCATCCAGCTCCTGCCAGGCAACAACCGCCCCATCGAGAGCTACCAGCGTTTTGTCGATGACGTGGTGGCGACACGCATCGAGACCGTTCCCGGTGTGGCGGGAGTGGAGGTCATGGCGGGTGCTCCGGAAGAGTTGCAGATCCGCTTCGATCCCTACCGGGCGGCTCAGTTGGGGATTCAGATCCCAGAGTTGGCCGCCATTGCAGGTGGTGCAGACGATGTTTCCGGTGGCTTCGTGGATGTCGGTCGGCGCCAGTACACATTGAGGTTCGCTGGCCGCTATCGTCCTGAGGAGCTCGCTGCCCTGGTTATCGAATGGCGGGATGGCCGCCCAGTTCAGCTCGGAGATGTGGCCGACATCGAGATCCGTCGGGGCGACACCACCAACTATGCCCTCCAGAACAACAACCCGGCCATGGCGATTCGCGTCGATCGGGAAAGCGGCGCCAATGTCCTGGAGGCTCTGAACAACGTCAAGAAGGTGGTGGCCGAGCTCAGGGAAGGTCCCCTCGCGGAGCAGGGTCTGACCATCGCCCAGAGCTTCGACGCCTCGGTGTTCATTTATCGGGCGATCGGGCTGGTAAGCAGCAACCTGATCCTCGGCATCATCCTGGCGGTGGGAATTCTGTGGTGGTTCCTGCGTCGTATTCGGGCAACGCTACTGGTGGCCATCGCGATTCCCATCTCTCTGTTGGGCACTTTCGTGGTACTCAATCTGGCCGACAGAACCCTCAACGTCATCTCATTGGCTGGCCTAGCTTTCGCAGTCGGAATGGTGCTGGACGCGGCGATCGTGGTGTTGGAGAACATCGTCCGCCTGCGAGAGGAGGGGCACGACGCCCATGCGAGCGCTTCTCTGGGAAGCAGCCAGGTCTGGGGGGCATTGCTGGCCTCGACGGCCACGACGGTAGCTATCTTCCTACCCGTCATCTTCCTCAAAGACGTGGAGGGGCAGTTGTTTGCCGATCTGGCCCTGACCATCGCCATCGCAGTGTCGATCTCTCTCCTGGTGGCGGTAACGATCCTGCCGGCAGCGGCCAAGAAGTGGTTGCCGAAGAAGGGGCTCGAGGACACCCATGCCGCCTTCTGGAATCGGCTCGCCGAAGGGATTACCCGGCTCACGGATCCGCCCGTTCGCCGCCTGATCCTCATCGCCCTGCTGATGTCGATCCCGGTGGCGACGACCTGGATGCTGATCCCCAAGCTCGACTACCTGCCGCCGGTGAAGCGGGACGCGGTCGATGCCTACTTCAACTTCCCTCCAGGAGCGAATATCGAGACGATCGAGACCGAAATCATCGATGTCATGGTCGAGCGGCTGCGCCCCTACATGGACGGCGACAAGGAGCCGGCGCTGAAGAACTATTACGTTCTCCTCTGGCCCGGCGGCGGCACGATCGGGGTACGGGCCAAGGATCAGGGCCGCGTCAAGGAGCTCGAGGCCATCGTGCGGGACGAAGTGGTGGCCGGTTTCCCGGATACGCAGGCCTTCGTCTTTCAGGGCAATCTCTTCGGCGGCTTCGGAGGAGGGCGCAACATCGCGATGCATCTTCAGTCCTCCGACATCGAGGCCCTCCTGGAGACCGCGCGCCTCGGAATGGAGCGAGTGCAAGAGGAGATCCCGGGGGCGCAGGTTCAAGCCTGGCCCGGAACCGAGATGGCGGAGCCCGAGCTCCGACTCCACCCCGACGACCGGCGAATCCTCGAGGTGGGATGGACGCGAGCCAGGGTGGCCGGCATCGTCCGCGCCATGGGGGATGGCCTGTTCGTTGGTGAGCACTTCGATGGTGACAAGCGGATGGACATCATCCTGCGTGCCGACGGCTGGAGCAACCCGGAAGAGCTGGCGGGTATTCCGGTAGCGACTCCGGCGGGAGGCGTCGTTCAAATCGGAGAACTGGTGGACATCGAGCGCACCGTTGGCCCGAGCAGCTTGCACCGGATCGACCGACGGCGGACTGTCACCCTCAATGTGACCCCTCCCGAAGGCCTGTCACTCGAGGAAGCACTAACCACCTTGCAGGAGGAGGTGGAGCCGGAGATCCAGGCTCAGCTGCCTCCCGACGGTGTGATTCAGTATGGCGGTGGTGCCGACAGCCTGCGCAACGCCGTCAGAAACATGTCCGAGAACTTCCTGGTGGCCCTGTTGGTCCTCTTCCTGTTGATGAGCGCCCTTTTCGGCTCCATGAGAGACAGCCTGCTGGTCGTACTGGCGATCCCGTTGGCAACCGTCGGCGGAGTCGTAGCGCTTCGGTTGCTGAATCTTCTGACCTTCCAGCCGCTGGATCTGTTGACCATGATCGGCTTCATCATCCTGCTGGGGCTGGTGGTCAACAACGCGATCCTGCTGGTGCACCAGACCCGGACCGCTGAGCGCGAGGGCATCAGCCGTCGAGGGGCTGTCTCCCAGGCGCTTCGCCTCCGGATGCGACCCATTTTCATGAGCACGCTGACCAGCATCTTCGGCATGTTGCCGCTGTTGCTCATGCCAGGTGCCGGCAGTGCCATCTACCGAGGCCTGGCGGCAGTGATCGTTGGCGGGATGAGTGTTAGCACGATCTTTACTCTGTTACTTCTGCCCAGCCTCCTGAGGCTCGGCGAGCCGGCACGTGTCGCGCGGCTACCCAGACAAATAGACAAGACCGGGCCTGTCGATCTGCGACAGGTCTCATGACTCGAAGACGAGAGACTGGAGCGAAGACCCATGTCGATCAAGAAACGAATCGCTGGTTGCCTCGGCACCTTGGCCTTGGTACTTCTCGCGACCGGTGCAGCCCTGGGACAGGAAGGCCCTCCTCCAGCCCCGGTGCATGTGGGCTACGCCCTGGAGCAGGACATGGCTCCCTATGTATGGGTTCCAGGAACCGTGGTCAGCCGCAATGTGGCCCCTATCGCTACCCAAGTGGCGGGCCAGTTGACCTGGGTTGCAGAGGTCGGTGATCGACTCGAGAAGGGCCAGGCCGTGGCGCGCATCGACGATGCTTCTCTGCAGCTCCAGCTGAGAAACGACGAAGCCACCATCACGAGTTTGAAGGCGCAGCTGACCTATCTCGACCAGCAACTGGACCGCCTGGAGCGGCTGGCGGAGCAGCAGGTCATTCCGGCCCGTGACCTGGAAGAGGCACAGTCACAGCATCAGGCCGTGGAGCAGGAGTTGGTGCAAGCCAAAGTCGCCCGGGAGCGGACGCACTACGAACTGGATCGCACCAAAGTGAAAGCCCCCTTTGCAGGTGAGGTGGTGCGTCGCCTGCAGCAGCCCGGAAGCTACAGCTCGGTGGGTGAGGAAGTCGTCTTCTTGGTCGATACGACAGAGGTCGAGGTGCTGGCCCAGGCTCCCCTTTCAGTCGCTCCCCACTTGAGCGAGGGGATGGCGGTCATGATCGAGGCAGATGGTCGAGAGATCCAGGGCAAGCTGCGCCGGATCATCGCTGTGGGCGATCAGCGTTCACGGATGTTCGAGATTCGCGTGGCCTTGGGCACCGAGTCGTCCATTGTCGGTACCGCGGTGCGCGTGGCCCTGCCGACCGACCAGTCACGGCGGGTCCTCGCCGTGCCGCGGGACGCCCTGATCCTGCGCAGTGAGGGGATCTATGTCTTCAAGGTCACCGACGAAGGGACGGCTGAGAAGGTGACGGTCAAGACCGGCATGGGTCACGATTCCCTCATCGAGGTGCGTGGTGACCTGGGCACGGGTGACACGATCGTGGTGCGAGGCGGCGAGCGCCTCCGCGCCGGACAGGCTGTGAGCATTGCCTCCGGTGCCGATGTCGCCGGCTCACCGGCTGGCTAGGTTGCCGCTGTCAGCGCTTCGAGTACCTTCTCAGGGTGATCCGCGGCTTTGGGAACCCGGCGCCAGTGCTTTCTCACCTTGCCGTCGGGCCCGATCCAAACGGTGGATCGGATCACTCCCTGCACGGTCTTGCCGTACATCTTCTTCTCGCCGAAGGCCTCGTAGCGGGTCATCACCTTCCGATCCTCATCCGACAGGAGGTCGAAGTTGAGACGGTACTTGTCAATGAACTTCTGGTGGCTTTCGGGGCTGTCCGGAGAGACACCCAGAATCACGGCGTCGAGTGCCTGGATCTCTCGGTTGAAGTCGCGGAAGCCGCAGGCCTCCTTGGTGCAGCCAGGGGTGTCATCTCTCGGGTAGAAGTAGAGGATGACATGGCTGCCACGCAGATCTTTGAGCGAGATCTTCTCGCCATCTTGATTCATCAGAGTGAATGCTGGTGCCGCTTTTCCTTCCTGGATCGCCATAGCGGACCTCCTGGGGTCGGTTCGAGACAAGAATACTCGACTCTGTAGAGCCTGCAAGCGATCTCTGGCGGCGGATGATCAGCCCGCCTGGGCTCTTACGTGCCACGCCTCGAGGACCTTCGCTTCGAGCTCAGGAGGGCAGCCAGCCTTGGGGGCCGCTCTTCGTTCATCAGGCAGAGAGTTCCAATACTCGACGGTGGCCACCGCGGTGTCGGCCAGAGGCCGAAAGGTGAGGCCCGCCGCCAGGGCCCGGTCGATGTTCGAAGAGCTGAAGCCGGCATATTCACCGACCGGTGGTACCCAAACGGTCATGTGCATCCACGCCTGAACCGCGCTCTCTTCGAGAAAGTCGGCATCGACCCAGGTGAAGGAGATCTCGTTGTCTACCGTGGCGCGGATTCCATAGAGCATGCCGGCGATGCTCATCGGCGAGCGTGGACCGACGCCGTTGAAGTCACCGGTTGTCCCGTTCTCGACCAGCCGGATGTACCACTCCCCGAGATCTCGGCAGTCGATGAACTGCACCGGATCCGAAGGGTTGCCCGGTGCCATGACCTCTCCGCCTTGGTGAATCCGCACCGGCCAGTAGGTGAATCTGTCGGAGTAGTCTCCGGGGCCGACGATGAGGCCGGGACGAACCACGCAGTAGCGGTCGGGGAAGGCCTGGCGCACTTCCGCCTCGCAGCGCGCCTTCAACGGACCGTAATTCTCGCCGGTGATGTCCTTGGTGGTGAGCACCTTGGCCTCGTCCTCGGGCGAGATCTGGCCTGTGGGGGCCGTTTCGTCGGCGTCTGGCGTCGCGCTGTCGGCGTAGGCTGAGATGGAGGACGTGAAGAGATAGAAGTCGGCCGCGCCGGCGAGCATGCCTGCCGACTCGGTGACCCAACGCGGGATCGAAGCGGTGTTGTCGATGACCGCGTCCCAGGAGCGACCCGCATCGACTTCGGCCTCGAGCGAGGACAGGTCGTCGTTGCGGTCGCCCCTGAGCTTCTCGAGGTCTGGGAAGAGGTGCGTGTTGGTCTTACCCCGGTTGAAGAGCGAAACCTCATGACCTCGCGCGACAGCGTACTCCACCAGCGGCGGACCGATCAGCCCGGTGCCGCCGAGAACCAGGATCTTCAGGGGCTTCGAAGCCACTCCCGGCGGCGGCGGCTGTTCGGCCTGGGCTCTTCGGGCCAGGCCGAGGCCGACTGCTCCACCTGCAAGGATGGACAACTGCACGAAATCTCTGCGCGAGGTGGTCATGGTGGCTCCTCTTTCTCGATTGGGTTCCGAGTTCCTCTGCACTGGATATCCTGTCACCAAAGTCGGAGCTGGTGGTCATCGTGTCGCCGAAAGCTGGCTGTCGACAGTGCTGGGCCGGGGCCATCCAGGCCGTGTCTTTTGCAGGCCGAGTCGAAGAGGGCACGAACCTGATCTGAAAAGACTCCCTCTCCGCGCATCCGCCGGCCGAAACGACTGTCGCTCAGGCGCCCGCCCCGCAAGGAGCGGATCCGGTTGAGGACCTTGTCTTGGGCGTCGGGGAAGTGCTGCTCGAGCCAGTCCTGAAACAGGCTACTCACGGCACCCGGTAGCTTGAGCATCAGCCAGATCGCGAAGACGGCACCCGCGTCGGCGGCGGCTTCGACAACAGCGGGAATCTCGTGATCGGTCAGCCCGGGAATGACCGGAGCCACCATGACCCCGCAGGGGATACCTTGCGCCGCAAGCTGGCTGATCGCTTTCAGGCGCTCGCGGGGATGGGAGGTTCGGGGCTCCATGACCCTTGTGAGGTCTCCATTCAAGGTCGGGATCGACAGAGCGACCGAGGCTGCATTGAAGTGAGCCAACTTGGCTAGAAGGTCGCCGTCGCGAGTCACCAGGGCGTTCTTCGTGACGATGGAGGCCGGGTTGCGGTGGTCGACCAGCACTTCGAGGCATCGGCGGGTGAGCTCCAGCTTGCGCTCGACGGGCTGGTAGGGATCGGTGGCGCCACTGATGCCCAACACCTGGGGTCTCCACCTGGGGGAGCCGAGCTCGCGGCGGAGCAACTCGGGAGCATCGTCCTTGACCAGGATCCTGGTCTCGAAGTCGAGACCGGCCGAAAAGCCCAGGTATTCGTGGTAGTTGCGGGCGTAGCAGTAGATGCAACCGTGCTCACAGCCTCGGTAGGGGTTGATGGAGGCGTCGAAGGGAACGTCCGGACTCTCGTTGCGGGCGATGATCGATCGAGCGTTGTCGCGCAGAAACAGCGTCGGTACGCGTTCGGGAGGAGCTCCCTCGGAGACGACCTCGAGCTTCTCGAAGCGACTCTGCGGGTTGGTCGCGGCCCCTCGCCCGCGCGGACCAGCAGGAGGATCAGACATCGAGGCACAGTTTCTCACCAAAAGAGGGGTTGAAGCGTCCCGGCGTTCCTTCCGGCCGCTCTTTGAGAGCTTGGGGGTTGAGGCGGCCGTCGCCTGCTCCGGCCGGCCGTTGAGGCAGTGGGTGCCCCACCCCATTCCGCCAGGCCCTTACGCCCCTATGCCCCTATTGCCTTCACCGGTACCCGAGGTCCGTCCGGGTGGTTCGACAGGGGGCGCCTCGTCGAGCGCAGCGCAAGGGCCTTCAGAGAGCACAGGAGATCCGGCGCGACGATGAGACAAGGTGGTGGCCCGCCCGAATGTAGATCCTATGGTGGCGAGCCCTTGGTGGTGTGAGGTGGGCAAGAAGAGGGCGACCGTGTCTATGCTTCCTTTTCACCCTAAGAAAAGGAGGAAGCGAATGCAGACTACAGCCGCCCCTAGAGAGTATAGCGAGGAGAAGGTGTTGTTTCTGGCCTTGGAGTTGAGTAATTCGAAGTGGAAGCTGGGCAGC
>JBATEX010000181.1:0-14189 GCA_049664225.1 Thermoanaerobaculia bacterium | reverse complement strand
GACTCCGACAACGCTCGCACGACAAACTCGATCCGCTCACCCGCCACATCGGTCTCCTTCCAAGGCATTTAGCACCTCCCAATACAGAAGGCACTAGCTTGTCTCAGGTGTTACCGATGTCCTGATACACGGGTGTTACCGATGTCATGAGAACGTACAGCTTGACCCCTCCCGCGGGAGCCCGCAAGGGGCTCCCCTACGAGGTGTTCGCCTACCCAGGAGCCCAGGAACCCATGACCTCAGTTCCCCACTGCCCATGGACCGCTCGGCGAAGTCGCCGAACGCCTCAACCCCCAAGCCCTCAAAGGTCGGCCGGAAGGAACGCCCGGTCGCTTCAACCCCCAAGCCCTCAAAGATCGGCCTGAGCAAGCGAAGGCCGTCTCAACCCTCAGTGCCCACTCGGCCGACTCGACTCTCCGGGTTCAACGAGAAAGAAAGGGCGGGACCGGAGTCCCGCCTCTTGTTGCCTCAGCTCTACAGCGTCACTCAACCCGAAGGTTCGCGGTCGTCGTCGAAGGTGCCCGGCGAATCGAGCTCGATATCGACGATCCTACCCGCCTCCGGTTCCACGTATTCGATCACCGACTCGGAAGGAGCCACTGGCTCGACCGCTGGAGGTGTCGAGCCGCTCGGTGCAGGCGGTGCAGCCTGCCCACCCCAGCCCTCTGCAGTGCCGAAGCGGGTCAGGACGGCGGCGCCAAACCCCACCGTCCAGGCCAGGTACTTCACCAAGGCCCCGAAGATGGCGAACATCATGACGAAGAACCAGAGCCAGCCGCCGCCGAAATCGAGCAGGTCGGCGATCAGGGACCAGATAGCGATCGAGGCGATACCCAGGATCAGCACCAGATAGGGGCTGTTCAGGGTCCAGCCGAATCGCTCCTCGAGAATCCTGCCCAGCCGTATCGCGACGGCACAGAAACCCATGAACGCCAGCAAAAGGAGACCCAGAATGGCGAATGGGAGCAGCAGGAGAAGTGGTATCCCGATGATGGAGATCACGAGGACCAGCAGCACCACGATGAACAGTGGCACGATCAGGATCTGCGACAGCAGTCCCACCAGCCCGGACTTCCAGGGTTCCGTGGCCACCTTGCGCTCCATCCGCTCCAGGGGCTTGCGGCCAAGCAGCAGTACCAGGCAGGCGAACAGCAGGAACATGACCAGGAAGAAGCCATGCCATGCCGCGCTCATGGCAACGTCCATGGGTCCGAAGTCATGCCAATCATCGCTGTCATGCCATCCATCAGGGCGGAAGAACACTCCGGCCCCTGGGCGCCAGAATCGAAAATCCTTACCAAACGGAACTGAAACTCTTTCGCCGCCGACTCTCACGTCACCGGTCTCTTCGACCCGGCCGCCGACAGCCACAACATCACCCTCCACATCAGCACCCTCTTCCAGATGGACATCACCACCCACCGCGACGACGTCTCCAGTCACCTCGCCGGAGACGGTCACGGAGCTTCCAATAGCGGCGGCATCGCCCTTCACCTTGCCTCGGATGGTGAGCGGTGCGCCAAAGACCACCGCCTCTCGTGCGATCTCGTCCTCTTCCACCGTGAGGCTGGTGCCGAAGACGACCTGGGTGTCCTTCTTCTTGAGCTTCTTCTCGATGGTCGCGATGACCTCCTCCACGTCCTCCAGGTCTGCCTCTTCATCGACGACGACCTCTGCGATCACCGCGACTTCCTCGGGCTCGGCGACGAACAGAGCTCGGAGTTGCGCCTCCCCCAACTCAGACAACTGCAGCACGAGATTCGTGTCGGCTTCACCGAGCTTCTCCCGGAGCTCGTCAATCGTGACGACCTCTCCGTCGGCCGCCAGCTCCCCGCCACTGATCTCGATGGTGGAGACCGAGCTGTCGCCGACCGCCGCCTCGAGCAGGACGCCCCTCGCCAGCAGCTTGACATCGAACCGTTCGAGAGTCCGCTCTCGAAGCTCGAAGTCCTCCGGCTCCAGAACGATCTCGGCCGTCACCTTTACCTGCGCCCCGAGAAAGGCACCATTCAGGAACACCAGCGCCAGGACCCACACACCCAGCCTCGCGCCTGGCCACTTCCACGTTGCGTTTGGATCAGATCGAACGAACATAACGAGCACTCCTCTCGGAATCGATCAAACTTTGCAAGAAGCGAAAGGCGACGAGGCTCAGCAACATGCTCAACGCCATGACGCCCAAGAAGGTCGGTGAGGAAAACACCGAAGATAAGACCGCACCTGCTTCGGAAACGTCGCGCCAGTAGGCCAGTCCCGCCCCCAGGCGCTGAAAGAACGCCACCACGCCACCGAGAATCGCTCCAATCAGCCGAGCCGGATGCAACAGGCCCAGAGTGGGTTGGAGAAGGCTCGGCACGAGGACAGCGGCCAGCCCGGAAAGAAGCAGGCTGACAGCCAGGGTGAAGCGCAATGCCCAGGCAGGATCCAGGAGCCCTGTTCGCCCGGGTTCAGGCACGATTCCGGCCGATACGAGAACCCGCTCGGCAAAGCCGACGGGAATCGGCACCTCGGGGAGACTCGAGATCACCTGCCTCAAGGCCTGTTCGGACGCATGATCGGAGCTGGTTTGTTCCTGCTCCAACCAGATCTGAACTGCCTTTTTGAGCCTTCGTTGCACTTTCATCCTCCTCTAATGCGCCCTACGTGGCCTTGCAGCCTGAAGTTTCGTTGATTTTCGGCCATTTTCAACGTTTCTTGGGCTCCCAGCCTCGAGCCGTCAGATATCGAGCCATCGCCTTGCGAGCGCGGAACAAATGCGTCTTGACGGTGCCCAGTGGAAGATCCGTGACTTCTGCGATCTCCTCGTAGGACAGGCCCTCGTGAAACCGCAAGAGCACTACTTCCCGGTGCACTGGACGCAGCCTCTCCAGAGAGGCCTCCAAGTCTCTCGCCAGGTCCTGTCGCTGCAGTGCCGAGTCCGGCGACTCGGACTCACTGTCTGGGACCACAGCCAGCAGGTCCGGCTCTCCATCCGGCGTCTCCAGGGCAACGGTGTCGAGCTGCTTCCGACGCAGATAGTCGATGGCGGTATTGTGAGCGATCTTGAACAGCCAACTGGAGAACTTGCGCGTCCGATCAAAAGTCCCCAAAGCCCGGAAAGCTTTGACGAAGGCCTCCTGCGCCAGGTCCTCCGCCAGCATCGAATCGCGAACCATCCTCTGCAGTAGGCCCCAGACCGGGCGCTGATATCTCAGCACGAGCTGCCGATGGGCTTCCTGGGAGCCATCGAGAGCCTCTTGAATGAGCTCGGCATCCTGCTGCTTCGGATTGCTCAATGTGGGATCCTGCACGCCGGAAGACCGGGTAGGTCTTTCTCATTCTAGCCCGACTTACCAGTCGACTCCCTTGCCGGAGGGGATACCACGTACAACCCTGCACCGGCGGCCTTCCTGCCCGATATACTCACACCGGCCCTGGGACTCGGGCGACGACGAGGAATCGATGTCAGAAACAGCACCCTGGACAGCTTCCGACCTCGACCAGATGGAGCAGCGCGGAGTCTCGTCCGAGGAGATCGCCCGCCAGCTGGAGATCTTCCGTCGCCCTGCACCGGTGACCCGACTCGAGCGGCCTTGTCGACTCGAGGACGGCATCCAGCAGGTTTCAGAAGGGGATGAAGACCAGCTCCTGAAGGAGTGGCGCGAGCTGGCGAGGGGTGGGCGACTGGCCAAGTTCGTACCGGCATCCGGAGCCGCTACCAGGATGTTCAGGGACATGAAGAGCGCTCTTCAGGGACTCACGGACGGCTCGTACGGGACGACAGCCAACGACTCCGGACTCATGCACCGGCTGGTGACGGCGCTGCCGGACTTCCCATTCTGGGAACGGCTTCAGTCGGTGACGGGCACCGAGGAGCCCACATTCGGTCTCGAGCCGAGCCGCGAGAAGGTTCGCCAGCTCCTGGTCAGCCTGTTGGAGCCGAGCGGCCTCGGTCTGGCGACTCTGCCGAAGGGCCTGATCGAGTTCCATCGCTATGAGTCGGGGCCCCGCAGCGCCTTCGAGGAGCAGCTGATAGAAGGAACCACTTATCTTGCAGCCGCGGGCGGCAAGTGTCGCTATCACTTCACTGTCTCGGCGGAGCACCTGGCTGCCTTCGAAAAGGCCCTGGCTTCGGCCGCGCCCAGGATCGAGCGTGAGACCGGCATGGGCCTCGAGGTGTCCTTTTCCACCCAGAGCCCTGCGACCGACACGATGGCCGTCGATCTCGAGAATCGCCCTTTCCGACTCGCGAATGGCGAGCTCCTCTTCCGGCCGGCAGGTCATGGCTCGTTGATCGAGAACCTGTCCCAGATCGATGGAGACGTCGTCTTCATCAAGAACATCGACAACATCGCTCCACAGCGGCAACACGAGGACTCGGGGCGCTGGAAGCGCCTCCTTGCTGGCAAGCTCGGGCGCCTGCAGAGGAGTATCTTCGCCCTAGCAGGAAGGCTCGAATCCGCTTGCACCGAGCAGCTGGTGGAAGAGGCTCTCGAGTTTCTTCGTCAGGAGTTGGGCGTCCAGGTGGACACAGACACCCTCGGATCGGGCCTCTTCTCACGACGTGAGGTCGTGATGGGACTGCTCGATCGACCGCTGCGGGTATGCGGCGTGGTGCGCAACGAGGGGCAGCCGGGTGGCGGACCCTTCTGGGTTCACCAGGCGGCAAGAGGCCTCACGTGCCAGATCGTCGAGACCGCTCAGGTCGACCGAGACGATCCGGCCCAGGAAGAGATCTTGAACGCCTCGACCCACTTCAACCCGACCGATCTGGTCTGCGGGCTGAAGAATCGAGCGGGTGAGCCCTACGAGCTCTCGCAGTTCATCGATACCGAGATGTCCTTCGTGACCGAGAAGAGCCATGAGGGCCGTCACTTGAGGGCCCTCGAGCGGCCTGGCCTGTGGAACGGAGCCATGGCCGGGTGGAACACCGTCTTCGTCGAGGTGCCGCTGTCGACGTTCACCCCGGTCAAGTCGGTGTTCGACCTGCTGCAGGCCGAACACCGGTCTTGAATCCCAGCTATTAGCCCGAACCTAGAAAGCGTGCAGGTACAGGTCGCGCTCCCAGTCGTGGACGTGGGAGATGTAGTCGTGCCACTCCTGACGCTTGGCGCGGACGAAGTTCTCGGTGATGTGCTCGCCGAGTGCCTCCTCGATGGTCGCGTCCTTCTCCAAAGCATCCAGGGCTTCGGACAGATCGGCCGGCAGGGCGTCGATCTTGAGGCGCTTCTTCTCTCGCTGACTCATGGTCCAGATGTTCTTGTTCACCGGCGGCCCCGGATCCAGGTCGTTCCGGATTCCATCCAGCCCAGAGGCCAACATGGCGGTGAAGGCGAGATAGGGATTGCAGGCCGGGTCCGGCATTCGGACCTCGCACCGGGTGGACATGCCGCGGCGATCGGGAACCCGCACCAGCGGGCTGCGGTTCTTTTCCGACCATGCGATAGCAGTCGGGGCTTCGTAGCCCGGAACGAGCCGTTTGTAGGAGTTGATCAACGGATTGGTGACCGCCACGAAGGCCTTGGCGTGCTTGAGGACACCCGCGATGTAGCCCAGCGCTACCTTCGACAACTCCCACTCGGCCTGCGGATCGTAGAAGACATTCTCGCCCTTCTTGTTCAGAAGACTCTGGTGGGTGTGCATGCCCGAGCCATTGACGCCAAAGATCGGCTTCGGCATGAACGTGGCGTGCAGGCCATGATCCAGAGCGACCTTCTTGACCACGAAACGGAACGTAGCCACCTTGTCGGCACAGTCGAGAGCCTCGGAGTACTTGAAGTCGATCTCGTGCTGGCCGGGTGCTACTTCGTGGTGCGCGGCCTCGACCTCGAAGTCCATGGACTCGAGGACCGACACGATGTCCCGTCGGCACTCCTCACCCAGATCCACCGGGGTCAGATCGAAGTAGCCGCCGACATCATGGGTCTCCACCAGCGTGTTTCCATTCTCGTCCTTCTGAAACAGAAAGAACTCGGCCTCCGGCCCGGCCACCATCTCGAAGCCCATCCTGTCGGCGGCGGCGATCTGTCGCTTGAGGGCCAGACGAGGACAACCTGCGAACTCGGATCCGTCGGGTCGATGGATGTCGCAGATCACACGGCCTACCCGGGAGCCGTCCGCACTGGCCCAGGGATTGACCTGAAACGTGCCCAGATCAGGCACCAGCAACATGTCGGACTCTTCGATGCGGACGAAGCCCTCGATCGAGGAGCCGTCGAACATGATCTGCCCGTCGAGGGCCTTTTCGAATTGACTTCGTGGCACTTCCACGTTCTTCAGAACACCCATGATGTCGGTGAACTGGAGGCGCAGGAAGCGCACATTCTCAGCGTCAGCGGTCTTCAGAATCTCGGCTTTGGATAGCAGAATGTACCTCCTTAGCATTCGATTTCGCAAAAACTACCCCATGAACCGCGAGAAAGCAACAGTAATATTGCAAAATGACGAAGAATTCGGACCCAAAGTGCAACTCGCCGGTTCTCTCGGACCTCTTGGTGCTCTGGTATTCCTCCTGCAGGTATTTCTCCTGCCACTCCCGAGACCCCTCCAATCCGATGCCGGCTTCCTGTGGTACCGTCCGACTACACCCGGGCGGTTCTGGATTGAACCGAAGAACTCCTGCTACACGTAGGTTCTCGAGCTAGCGGGCCTCACTCTTGTCACGGCCCTCGAAGAGGAACCTCTGATGTCTGATACCGAGTCAACAGACAGCACCGATCACTCGACCACGCGCCGGGGCATCCCCTGGTCTCTCGTCACCAAGATCCTTCTGGCGCTCGTCGCGTTGGCGTTGCTCATCCTGATCGGTCGCCGACTCGGGGCTTACATCCCACAGTTTGCCGAATGGGTCGATTCCCTCGGTGTCTGGGGTCCGCTCGTCTTCATTGTCGGCTACGCTGTCGCGACAGTGGCATTCATCCCTGGATCGCTGCTGACCTTGGCCGCCGGCGCGATCTTCGGTCTCGCCAGGGGTACGCTCTTCGTCTTCATCGGGGCCGCGATCGGCTCGGCACTGGCATTTCTCGTCGCCAGATACCTGGCTCGCTCCTCCATCGAGCGTCGGCTCGAGGGTCGGCCGCGGTTTGCCGCTATCGACAAAGCGGTGGCCAAGGAAGGCCGGAAGATCGTCTTCCTCTTGCGCCTTTCACCGATCTTTCCCTACAACCTGCTCAACTACGCCCTGGGCCTCACCAGCGTGAGTTTCCGTGACTATGTGATCGCAGCCTTCGGAATGCTCCCTGGCACCTTCCTGTATGTCTACTATGGCAAGGCACTCGGTAGCCTGGCGGCCGTGGCCGGAGGGGTGGAGGTCGAAAAGGGAGCGGGCTATTGGGTGGTCCTTGGCGCCGGCTTGCTCGCCACTGTCGTGGTGACCACATTCGTGACCCGAATCGCAGGTCGAGCCCTTTCCCAGGAGGTGCACGATGACTGATCCCCAATCTCCGAAGCCTCCGTCCCCGACCGGCGTTGATCCAGAGCTGCTCGAGCTGGTGCAGCCCTTCGATAGCTACAACCAGATCCTGCTCGACAACGTCCATCCGCCCAAGTGGATCAATCCGGAGCCCCAGGAGCGCTATCACCTGGTGGTTCTGGGCGCCGGCACTGCCGGACTCGTCTCGGCCGCTGGCGCAGCCGGTCTCGGTGCTCGCGTAGCGCTCATCGAGCGCCGCCTCATGGGGGGCGATTGCCTCAACTACGGATGTGTGCCCTCCAAGGCGATGATCAGCGCAGCCCGAGCCTGGCACGAGGCTCGTACCGCGGCCGAGCGATTCGGCGGACCGAGAGTGGATGGCGAGGGGGACTTCGGAGCCGTCATGCAGCGCATGCGACGACTTCGATCCAGCATCAGCCGCCATGACAGCGCGAGTCGATTTCGCGACCTTGGCATCGATGTGTTCATCGGCGAGGGTCACTTCGTGTCGGGCGACGCCATCGAAGTCGCAGGAGTTCGTCTCCGATTTCGGCGAGCCATCATCGCTACAGGAGCCCGGCCGGTCGCTCCCCCAATTCCCGGCTGCGAGGAAGGCTGTTTCCTGACGAACGAGACCGTCTTCACCTTGACCGAGCGTCCCCCCCGTTTCGGTGTCATCGGAGGCGGCCCGATCGGTTGTGAGCTCGCCCAGGCCTTTGCCAGATTCGGCAGCCGGGTGACCCTATTCGATAGGGCACCCCATGTCCTTGTCCGAGAGGATGCCGATGCTGCCGAGATCGTCCAGCAAGCCATGCTCCGGGATGGGGTCGACCTGCAGCTCGGGGTACGAGTGCAGAGAGTCGAGACCAGCTCTGGAGGGAAGGTCGTGCACTTCGAACGGGATGGAGAGCCTTCCCGAGTCGAGGTCGACGAGTTGCTGCTGGCGGTCGGGCGCGCTCCGAACGTCGAAGGCATCGGGCTCGAGGCCGCCGGGGTCGCATTCGAACGAACGGGAGTCGAGGTCGACGATCGGCTGCGAACCACCAACAACAAGATCTACGCCGTGGGTGATGTCGCCTCCAGGTTCAAGTTCACCCATGCGGCGGATGCCCTGGCTCGCATCGCCATCCAGAACTCGCTCTTCTTCGGCCGGGCAAAGGCCAGCGACCTGGTCATTCCCTGGTGTACCTACACCAGCCCCGAGCTCGCCCATGTCGGTCTGAGCCAAGACAACGCCGAGAAGAACGGCGTTCCGGTCGACGTCCTGACGATTCCTCTCGACCAGGTCGACCGTGCCATCCTGGATGGCGCCGAGGAGGGTTTTCTTCGCCTGGTCACGAGGAAGGGCAAGGATCGCATCCTGGGCGCCACGCTGGTGGCGGATCACGCTGGGGAGATTCTGGGAGAGCTGACACTGGCAGTCAAAGCTGGAATCGGCCTGAACACGATCGCCGGTACGATCCACGCCTATCCGACGCAGGCCGAAGTCCTCAAGAAGGCGGCCGATACGTGGCGACGGGGCAAACTGACCCCAATGGTGAAGAACATCTTCAGCGGGTTCTTCAAGCTCTTCTCCTGAGAGCCTCGGAGAAGCCCGGACCTGCGACCTGATCGTGGGCTCCGGGAGGCCGCAGAAGACAGTTTGGGTTCGACTCCTGGCCATCTCCTTCGATAAACTCCGCCCTGATGTACCGGCTGCACATTGTTCCAGCTCATGGGGACCCGTTCGATCAGGTCCTGGAGGGAGACTCCCTGATCGTCGGGCGGTCTTCCGCCGCCGAGCTGGTGCTGGCCGATCGATTCCTCTCCCGCAAACACGCCCGCCTGTTCCAGGACAACGGGGCCTGGATGGTCGAGGATCTCGGTTCTCGCAACGGAACTCTTGTCAACGGGATCAAGATCGAGGAGCCGACGAAGCTCAAGTCTGACGATGAGATTCGTCTCTCGGGCAGCGTCATCATGGTGCGCTCGGGTGACCAGAAGGACGACAAGGTAGTCACCACTGGGGCGAAGCACGACACCGCCCAGACCGTCTTTCGGCGCGCATCCGACCTCATCAGTCGTCAATCCTCGGACGTCTCCGGCGGGCTGACCACTCCCGAGGCGCTTCGCCGACAGACCGAGCGTCTGCGCCTGCTCAACGACATCCACCGAGCCCTCGGGCAGTCCCTCGAGCTGGACGAGCTGCTCGAAATGATCCTTCTGCGAGCCTTCGAACAGTTGGAGCCCGAAGAGGGTGTCATCATCCTCACAGACGGCGATGGCGGGTACCGAAGAGCGGCCCGCCGCACAGCCCCGGGAGTGGACACCAACTACGTCTTTTCCGAGACGCTGATCACCGAGGTTGCCGAGAAGGGAATGGCGGCACTGGTACTGGATGTGGAGACCGACTCGCGGTTCGGCAATGCGCAGAGCATCTTGAGCTCCGGAATCCGAAGTCTTGTAGCGGCACCCTTCCTCGACGCCGCGGGCTCCCTGGGCATGATTGCTCTGAACTCCCGCTATCACAAGCGGCAGTTCGACGAAGACGACATGGAGCTGCTGGTGTCACTGGCCTCAGTGGCGGCTTTGCGGATTCGCAACGTTGCTCTCGCCGAAGAAGCCGCGGAGCGACGGCGGCTGGAAGAAGAGCTCAAGCTGGCCCGGCAGATCCAGGTTGCCCTGCTGCCGAGCCAGCTGCCCGACGTCGAGGGTTACGAGCTCTGGGGCGGCAACGTTCCTTCACGCGGAGTCTCTGGCGACTACTTCAAGATCGAAGAGCGCTCGGAGGGCGGCGAGCTCGTGTTCGTCATTGCCGATGTGTCAGGCAAGGGCATTGCGGCCTCTCTCTTGACCGCCTCTCTCGAAGCTCTGTCCGCGGGCCCTATCGAGGTCGGCCAGGACCCGGCGGAGATCTGTACGAAAGTGGGCCGCCGCCTCTACCAGCGGACCCCTCCTGCCAAGTACGCGACGATGATCCTGGGCATTCTCAACCGAGAGTCCGGCCAGCTTCGCTACACCAACGGAGGCCACAATCCGGCACTGGTGATCCGCTCCAGCGGTGAACACGAGGAGCTCAAGCCCACCGGAATGCCCGTCGGACTGATGCCCGAAGCCCAGTACACCCAAGACAGCGTAGAGCTCGGCCCTGGGGATCTGTTGGTCCTCTACACCGACGGAATCACCGAGGCGGCCAACCCGGAAGACGACGAGTACGGCATCGAAAGGCTCGCCGCGATCTGCAGCGAGAATCGAGAGGCGAGCCTGGACGATCTGGCAGCGGCTATCGAGCAGAATCTCGACGATTTCACCCAGGGAGTGCCCTACGCGGACGACCGCACCTTCGTCCTCGCCCGACGTACCAGCTCCTGAGCTCCGACCCGGGCTCGATTCATCCAAGCTCATCTATATCCTGCCCACCCTCGGGGGTGGGGCCACCACCCACCTCATCATGGGGTGCGAACCGGCCCTCGCGAGGATATAAAGCGGGAGATACCTGCGGATTCTCGGACCTCCGGGTCGAGGCGTCTCGAAGCTGTCTCTAGACAGACGAACCTCGAGCACCTGGCCTGGGGTCGGGAGGTAGCCTCGAGCCGATGGAAAGCAGGAGAGCCGATGTACCGCTGCGAATGGTCGTCACTGGCTCGGCCACATTCAGATCGAAAAGAGCTTCGAGTCCGTCGTCGAAGCCCACAGTGAGGTCGGGATAGGGTGACCCGGGACGGCACACTGACGGTCCTCTCCACCACCCCACACACGGCCTTCCCCCTATTTGCTCATTGCTATCTACGTATACAAGCTCGGTCCCAGACCGCGGATATTCACTCCACTCTCGACTGGAGGAACAAGATGCAGAAGAGTCGAAGACAAGCGTCAAGAAGTCTCGGATGGACGATCGTGGCCCTAGCAGCCTTGGCCCTTCTGGTTCCCCAGGCCGCCTCGGCCTGGTGGTGGCTACCGAACTATGAGATGGATCTCTGGATTCTCGGCGCACCGCTGTGGCCGAACAACTCGGACGACCCGGCCGACTACATGATGGCCACGAGCTCGGGTTGGCCGTTGACCTTTCTCATGAAAGCCAACTGGGATTTCCAGGGATTCGGTCAGCCCTCGATGTTTCAGGACTATCCCCTGATGGACTCTCCCTATCCTCTTCCACTGGTCTTTCACGAGCCGGCCTTCGGACCAGACCTTTGCCCTTCCTGGGCCGAGTTTCCCCTTGTCTATGACGGTTGTCAGCTCACAGACCAGGACTGGCCCTGGCCAATCGACGAGACCATCGTGCCCTTTACCGCAGGTGTCACCGCACCGGGTTTCTGCTGTGCTGCCGGTGATCCATTCTGCGCAGTTGGCGTACCGGATTGCGAGCTCGGCCCCGTAATCGCCTCCATGTGGGGGGGCGATTCTGATAGCGACGGCAAGCTGGATGTCGACCTCTATGACATCGGACCAGGCCTTGGTGTACCCGAAGACGGTTACGGGTATGGGGGCAACCGTCGACTTCCGGGACTCGTTGTCACCTCGGACGTCGGGCCGACCATCATCACGGACGAGAACTTCAATCGGACGAACGAATGTTGGAATGCCGCGGGCTTCGTCCAGAGTGTGAGCTATGTGCTCTCCAACCGTTGGTACGACACGACCCTCACGGCCCACATGGTCGTGCCACCGTTTCTCTTCTCACCCGTCGTTCTGGCGGACAATGTCCTCGACGTGGAATGTGCACCGGGAGGCAAGCCGAAAGATAGTCTGGTACGAGTCGATGGATTGCCCTATGACGATCCCAGCGACAACTTTGGTGCCTCGCCCGCCTACACGACTCAGTGTGTCGATGGCAATGATTTCTCGCTTTGGAGCTTGGCCCGCGACACCATCGTCACCGTCAGAGCCTTCGTCGTCCAGGTGGACGTGAACGGTGACGGACCGGACAAGATCCTGGACCTGGATCTGGATGGCGACTGCGATGGCGACGACGCTGAGGCGATGGGTTGGGAGCTACTCTCGGCGGAACGCTCCATTCGTTTCACCCAACGGCACGAGCTCCATGATCTGCCCTACTGGTGGGACTTCGACAACAACGGCAAGACAGCAGAGTGGGTGGCCCCCCAAGGTCCAGGAGCAGTGAAACAACCACCGCGATAAAGCTGATTCTGGTGGCACGCTCTACACTGATGCCACTCTCTTCAATTGCCGACTTGGGCGAGCCTTCGGGCTCGCTCGATGTCCGGCAGCCCTTCATCAGCGTCGGCCCAGAGGGACAAGAACTCCTCTGCTGCCCTGGCAGCCTCCGCCGGGCGGCCCATCGCAGCCTGTACCTCAGCCAAGACCAGTAGCGCGCGGGTCCGTCCCAAGTCCAGATCGAGCCTCGGGTCCGCCGGATCCCGCTCGGTCGATGCTTGTCTGGAGGCCGCCATGGCCTCCGGGAGTCTCCCAGCCTCGAGATACGCTCTCGCCAGCTCGACGCGGTAGACCTCGTATTCGTAGCCCTCCAGAGCGACAGCTGTGGAGAGCTCATCGACGGCCTTCATCGGCTCACCCTCTTCGAGCAGAACTGCTCCCCGAAGAAAAGCAGCGGCCTTCTCCTCCGCTCGATCCGGATTCTCGGCAGGCAGAGCGCCCTCGAGGATTCCTGCCGCGGTCTGCTTCACCGCCAGCCAATCCCTTTGCTCGAGCTCCACCAGGCCGCGAGCGAAGAGGTAGCGCGTAGGAACACCTGGCGACTTGGCGACAGCCTGATCGATGAGTCGACCAGCGCGGTCCAAGTCCCCCAACTCCATCCAGCTGTTACCCTGCACAGCAAGCGACATCGCCTCGTAGACCTGTTCCCGGGTGATCGGCTCGCTCAAGGAGTCGAGGACTTCCGCAGCCTCTCTGAACTGGCCGCCACTCCTCAAGATGGAGGCGAGCTCGAACCCAGCATCGGTACGATGAGTGGGAGCGATCGAGTCGCCCACGACTAGCTCGGACAGTCGGGAGATTGCTTCGCCTCTCTTTCCGCGAAGAGCATCGACAACCGCCAGGCTGACGGAAGAGTAGTAAAAGGTGGGATCCAGCTCGAGGGCTCGGCCATACTCCTGGGCGGCCAGATCGAGCTCCTCCTGTGCCTCATATGCATCGGCCAACAGGTGGTGACCGTTCGGACTCTCCGGCAAGAGATCTACATACCGCCGGAAGTCACCGACCGCCTGATTGAGCTCACCCATGCCCAGATGGGCGCTCCCCAGCATGCTCCAGAGCGATGGGTTGCTCTGATCGATCTCTTCCAGGATCCGAAGCTGTTCGACCTCCTCTTCGATCCGTCCTGCGTGCGACAACAGGAGAGCCAGGAAGTAGCGTGCCTCCGTTTCGTAGGGATATCTGTCGAGAATCTCCCGATAGGCCGCCTCGGCCGCCTCGTTCCTCCGATTGAGATAGGCATCGCCGGCCCGGACGTAGAGTTTCTCCCGCTCCGGAAGCCCGACAGCTTCGATCACCGCCTGATGCATCACCTCGACTGCTTCCTCCGTCCGACCCGTCTCGGCCAGAACGAAAGCCAGTCGATAGCGAGCCATGGTGAAATCGGGTGCTTGTGCCAAGGCCTCTAACAACTCTGCTTCGGCCTCCCCGAATCGGTATTCCGAACTGGCGCTCAGTCCCTTGGTGTAGGACGCGTAGGCCGCCGAGTTGCTTGCAGCGAAGTCGGCGGCAAAAATGTCGACCGACTCGGCTGGCGGAATCTCCAGCCCCCTGCGGGCGGCAGACGCTAGCTGCTCGGAGCCCAGGATGAGCTCCTCGGACCCAACGGCCTCCAGGCGCTCTGACACAAGCTCTCGCTCTGCGG
>JBATEX010000180.1:0-20574 GCA_049664225.1 Thermoanaerobaculia bacterium | reverse complement strand
GGAGATCGTGCCGCTGCTGAAACGACGCCATCTGTTTGCCGGTGTCGACAACTTTCGACTCTATGACGTGATCGACGACGGTGGTGGGGTCAACGAGGATGTCTACGCATTGTCGAACGGTGTCGGGAATGATCAGGTTCTGGTGTTGTTCAACAATCGGTACCAGCACGCACGTGGCAGAGTCCATCTCTCAGCTCCCATGTCGATGCCAGCGGCGGGCGTGCCCGCAGGCGAGTTCCGTCAGAGCCTGGCCGGGGCGCTGGGACTCGACGCAACACACGGTGCCTTCATCGGCTTCCGGGACCTGATCGGCGAGCTGGAGTTTCTGATCGATTCCCGCGAGCTGGTCGACAGCGGTTTGCCAGTCGACCTCGGCGCGTTCCACTATCGGGTGCTAGCCGATTTCCGCCCACTCCGCGACGATCCGCAGGGCCTCTACGCCCGACTGGCTGACCGGCTGGCCGGCGCCGGTGTCGAGAGCCTGGAGCAGGCGCGGCGCGGACTCCAGCTCGAGCCGCTGCGCGACAGCTGGCAGCGCCGAATCCATCCTGCACTGATCGACGCGCACTCGATCGTTGGCTCGAAGAAGGCCCCATCCGAGGCCCAATCGGAGCGTTTGTCGGCGATGCAGTCGGCGCTCGGGGATCTGGCGGTCGAGGCGGCGAGAATCGGCAGGAGCAGCGTGGAACAGGAGACTCTCGACCAAGCCGGTCTTCGACTCCAGACGCTCTGCCGATTGAGCCGCGCGACGAGCGGCCGGAAGGCGCCCAAAGAGCCCTTCGACCTGGCCTCGGCAGCGCTGGTCTGGATCGTTCTCCAGGTGCTGGTAGATGCTCTGGGTGAGGACTTCGCGGCGCCGGCTCTCCTCGAGGAGTGGAGCCTGCGACCTGAAGTGATCCGATCGCTGGCTGAAATGGGTGTCGAGCCCGAAGTGTCGGGCCCTCTGCTGGCCGCGATCGCCTGCAGTATCGAGCTGGACTGGGGCCGGCAGGCTCGGCATGCTCCGGACAGCGCGACCGTATTCGACGGCTTGCTCGCGGATCAGGGGGCACGCCGCGCTCTCAACATCCACTCTTTCGAGGGCATCGAGTACCTGAATCGAGAGGCTCTGGAGACGATGTTGCGCTGGCGCCGGTTGCTCGAGACCTGGGCCTGGTCGGTTCGAGCGGCGACTTCGGATCAGGAATTCGATCGCGAGTCCGCGGCCTGGAAGAAAACAGTCGACGCCATCGAGCAGTCAGCCAGCAAGGCTGGCTACCGTACCGACCGACTTCGGCAGCAACTTGCGAAGCTCAAATCCGAGTCTTCTTCTTGAGGCCGAGGGCCTCGGTGATGCGCTCTGTCAACACCCGGTCGACGAACGGCTTCTCGATGAAGTCGATCGCTCCGGAGCGCAGAGCCCGCACCGCCGTGGCGACGTCGCTCCGGCTCGCCAGAACGATCATCGGCAAGTCCACGCCGCGCGACTTGAGCGTCTCTTGCAGCTCGAGACCGCCGAGTCCCGGCAGCTGAAGCTCTGTGACAACGCAGGCTTGGGGAGCGAAGCTCGCTTGCGCCAGAAAGCTCTCGGCGGACGCGTAGGTTTCTACTTCCAGCGACAGTAGGCGCAGCAGAGACGTCAAACCGTCTCGGACGGCGGCGTCCGCATCGATGACGTAGACGGTTGGCCTTTCCTGGCCTGGCGCAGACACTCGAGGTCATCCCCTCATTAGGCAGAGGCCCGCGTGCTCGAGAACGGGTCGAGCGCTCCCGACCTCGGTCAAGTATCGAAGTCAGGGCCGGAAACGTAAATACGGACTTATACTTAGATCGAGCTCAAGAGCCCTGGCTGTCCGCTGCGAAGACGAGGTGCACCAGCCGCGCCACGGAGTCCGCCTGCATCTTGCGCATGACGCTGGCGCGGTGGACCTCGACGGTCCGCTGACTCGTCCCGAGTCGGTTGGCGATGACCTTGTTGGCGAGTCCCTCCACGATGAGCTCCATGACCTCGTGCTCACGTGGCGTCAGCGATCGAATCCGCTGCGCGATCTCGGCCTTGGATTCACTCTGCTGGCGCCGTTGCGACTGCTCGGCGAGTGCTTGTTGTACCCGGTCGAGCAGCTCCTGGTCACTGAACGGTTTCTGGAGGAAATCGACGGCTCCGCGGCGCATGGCTCGAACGGCCATGGGTACATCGCCATGGCCGGTGATGAAGACGATCGGCAGATCGGCACCATCGTCGGCCAGCCTCTGCTGCAGTTCCAGGCCGCTCATTCCGGGCAGCCGGACATCGAGGATGAGGCAGCCCGGCGCCGCAGGATCGTAGCTGTCGAGAAACTCGTGGGCGCTGCTGAAGGTCGCGACCGCAAGCTCGACGGAACGAAGTAGCAGCGCTAGAGAGTCACGCACCGCCTCATCATCGTCAACAACGAAAACGGTGGCTGGTGAAGGCTGCGGAGTCGTCATCATCGTAATTGGCTGCCATTGTATCCTTACGGCAGGCCGACCGAACTCATGCGAGAGCGCAATCTCCCTGCCGCCGACCGCGAGGTCCTCAGATCGCTTCAGATCCGATCGTTGGCGTCCGTAGCCTTGCTGGGACTGCTGGGCGGTGCGACCATGATCCTATTCAGCGTGCAGACGCGCGAGATGGAGGCGAGCGCCGCGGTCCTGAGCTTGAGCGGCCGCCAGCGCATGCTCTCCCAGAGGGCCGCGCTCCTGGCAGCAGAGCTGGACCGCGCCACGACTGGCGACGCCGCTTCGAAGCTGCGCGCCGAGCTCCTGGAGATTGGCGGGCTGATCGAGTCGACGCATCGGGCCCTGGCCAGCGGCAGCCTGCTAGGGCTGGGTGGGGGCTTGCCCGCAGAGGTACACGCCGTGTACTTCGAACCGCCCCATCATCTGGATCAGCAGATTAGGGACTTCGTGGTCACGTTGCGTGCCGCCGCCGACCCGAGGCTCGACCCGGTGTTCTCGTCCGTGGGCCTGCGCAGCCTGGTCGGCATCGGCCTCGAGGAGCGAATCCTGCCCTCCCTGGAAGCCGCTACCGGCGAGCTCGAGCGCTACACGACAGGAAGAATCGAACGCCTGCAGTGGACCATCCACATCATGGCGGCACTCACGCTCGCGGCGCTGTGGTTCCTGGGCCAGTTCGTGCTTTGGCCGATGATGCAGGGAATGCGACGACATCTCTCGAGCCTGCGCCAGGGCGAGGCCGAGATTCAGATGACGATCGAGAACGCGCCGATCGGTCTGGCCACCTTCGATGGCTCGGGGAAGATTCTTTCGGCCAATCGGGCTCTCTGCAGAATGCTCGATTACGAGAGGTCCGAGCTTGTCGACAAAGATCTGACGGATCTTCTCCACCCTGAAGATCTCGATCGGCTGCGAGGCGACCTCGACCGGCTGTTCAGCGGCGAGATCGACCACGTGTTGATCGAAGAGCGATTTCTGCGCCAGGGCGGCGAGGTGGCCTACGGACAACTCCACTGCGGTGTCTTGCGAATCGCCGAGGGCAGGCCCGACCGGTTGATCGTTCATCTGGTCGATCGGACGGAGCAGCATAGAGCGCGCAGAGAGGCCCGTCAGAATCAGGAGCGTCTGGCTCACGTCACGCGACTGACGACCATTGGTGAGATGGCGGCAGGGCTGGCACACGAGATCAATCAGCCGCTGACCGCCATCGCCACCTACGCCGAGGCGAGTCGTCGCTTGGTCGAATCGGGCGGCATCGATTCGAGCGAGCTCCGCGGCGTGCTCAACAAAATCAGCGCTCAGGCCCATCGAGCCGGTGAAGTCATTCAGCGGCTCAGATTGTTCATCAAGAAACGCCACAGTCGTGACGAGCTGATCGATGTCAACCAGATCGTCGGAGAAGCTGTCGAGCTGGCACGTGCCGACGCCCGCTTCCGCGATATCCCCCTGCAACTGGAGCTCGAGCCCTCGCTACCGAGGGTGGTCGTAGATGCAGTGCAGATCGAGCAGGTGATCCTCAACCTGGTCCGCAATGCGGTCGACTCTTGCCTGGCCGCCGAGTGCCATGAGCCGATTCGAATCGCCACCGAGCTCGCCGAGAGCGAGCTCGTCGAAGTGAGCATCTCGGATCGGGGAATGGGTCTGACCGAAGCGGAGCAAGATCGTCTGTTCGAGGCGTTCTACTCGACGAAGGACTCCGGTCTCGGCATGGGTCTGACCATCAGTCGATCGATCGTCAGCTCTTTTGGCGGTCGACTCTGGTGCACTGCCGACGAGAGTGGGGGCGCGACGTTCCGCTTTTCCCTGCCGGTGGCTGTGGGCGAGGAGGTCAGGGAGCTCGGTCCCACTGCCGCGACATCTACGTAGTTTCCGCAACAGGACAGCGGAAAGTCCGAATACCCATCGCCGCGCCGATTCCAAATACTTCTGTCTTGAAATCAAGGAAGGGGCTTTGCGCAAGCAAGGCCGACGTTAGGAAACCAAAGACAGCTGCTTGTCGAGGTTCTTCCACTGGGACGAGAGGGCAGACCGATGGAGGTCGAGAGCATCAGTCGCTGGTCGTGGACCTGCCTTTTGACTCTGTGCCTCGGCTTTGTCATGCCGACGACTCTGGCTGGGCAGAGTACTCTCCAGGAGGTTCCCACCAGCGTCGAGCCGCACTCCAGCTGGGACGAAGCGATCCTCTACTTCGTGATCGTCGATCGATTCGCCGACGGTGACTCCTCGAACAACGTCAAGGTCGACCCCAACGACAAGGGCGCCTTTCACGGCGGTGACCTGAAGGGCCTCACCGAGCAGCTCGACGAGCTCGCCGATCTCGGTGTGACCGCGCTGTGGATCACGCCGGTGGTCAAGAACATCGACGACTTCGTGACGGGCGCCGGTTTTCCAGACTGGGCCTACCACGGCTACTGGGCCGATGACTTCAACAGCCTCGATCCCCGCTTCGGCACCGAGCAGGACCTGAAGGCGCTGGTCGACGCCGCCCACCAGCGGGGAATCGCGGTGCTGCTCGACATCGTCTACAACCACGCCGGCTACGGCGCTCAGTATGTGACCGATCCGAAGAACAGGGCCTGGCTGCGCACCGAGGATGCGGGAACCTGCGGTACGGACGACATCACCTCCTGCCTGGCGGGTCTGCCGGACTTCAAGACAGAGCTGCCGGAGGTGGCCGATTACCTACTGGCGGCGCACCTGGGCCTCGCCGCGCGGGTCGGTCTCGACGGCTTTCGGCTCGACACGGTCAAGCACGTGACCCACGACTTTTGGCAGCGACATCGGCGTGAGGTTGACGAGTCGCAGGGCGAGGACTTCTTCCTGCTGGGCGAGGTCTGGGGTGGTGATGCCCCTTCGCTCGATCCCTGGTTCGAGGGTGACGAGATGGATGCGGGCTTCGACTTCGGCTTCCAGGGCAGTACGCTCGCATTCCTCCAGGGCCGCGGCCGCGCCATTGCGTTCAATCGTTATCTGGAGAAACGCCATGAGGTGCGGGAGGGCTACTACCTGGCCCACTACCTCTCGAGCCACGACGTCCAGGGTGCTCTGTCGCTGGTCGACGGCGACATCGAGACCTTCACGCTGGCAGCGCTTCTACAGTTCACCAATCCCGGGATTCCGGTGATCTATTACGGCGAGGAGGTCGGTCGCAAGGGTGGCGACTGGCCCGAGAACCGCAGCGATATGCCGTGGGGCGAGCGGGACATCCTGCCCGGCAAGGGCGAGCCCCGGAACGAAGCTCTTCGCGAGGACTACAAACGACTCATCTCGATCCGTCGCGCCCACCCGGCGCTCTGGCGGGGCAGCCACACCGGCCTGCTGTTCGAGCAGGACCTGCTGGTGTTTCAACGCGACGACGAAGTCACTGGCGATGTGGTGATCGTGGCGGTGAATCGCGGCCAGGAGCCGGCCACGGCGAGCTTGGGAGTGCCGGCCGCCTGGGCAGAGAAGACGATCAGCGATGTCTGGAACCAGGAGTCGATGGGGGCTGCCACCAGCCCGATGGAGGTCACGGTAGCCGGCCGAGCAGCTCGCATTCTGACGGTCGAGTGATCGAGAGACCTACACCCAGGGAGGAACGGCGCGATATGTCTCAGGTCAACTTCAAAGGGGTCAAGAAATCCTACGGCGAGGTCACGGTGATCGAGAAGCTGGATCTCGACATCGAGAACGAGGAGTTCATGGTGCTGGTGGGTCCGTCAGGATGTGGCAAGTCGACGGCGCTGCGCATGATCGCCGGGCTTGAGGAGATCACCGCCGGCACGGTGAGCATCGGCGACCGGGTGGTCAACGACCTGCCGCCCAAGGAGCGGGACATCGCGATGGTTTTCCAGAGCTACGCGCTCTACCCGCACATGTCGGTACGCCAGAACCTGGAGTTCGGTCTGCGTCTCAAGAAGACCCCGCAGGCCGAGATCGACCAGCGAGTCAACAAGGCGGCGGAGATCCTGGGCATCACACCATACCTCGACCGCCGACCCAAGCATCTCTCGGGTGGCCAACGACAGCGCGTCGCGGTAGGGCGCGCCATCGTCCGCAACCCCTCGGTGTTTCTCTTCGACGAGCCCCTATCCAACCTCGACGCCAAGCTGCGCGTCCAGATGCGGGCCGAGATCTCGAAGCTGCAAAAGCGTCTCAAGACCACCACGGTCTATGTCACCCACGATCAGGTCGAGGCCATGACCATGGGGGACCGCATCGCCATCCTCAAGGACGGTGATCTGCAGCAGGTCGGCTCGCCGCTGGCGGTTTACCGAGAGCCGGCCAACATGTTCGTCGCCAGCTTCATCGGCACGCCGCCGATGAACCTCGTACCGGCGAGGATCGTCGACGGCGGCCTCGCAATCGAAGGCAAGACGTTCAAGCTGGCGGTGCCCGAGAAGTGGCGGAGCCGTCTGGCCGGCGAAGAGGGTCGGGAGGTGGTGGTCGGCATCAGGCCCGAGCATCTGTTCGCCTCACCGGACTCGGTGGCCGGCGAGAAAGGCTCGCTCGAGGTGCAGGTCGAGGTCGTGGAGCCACTGGGTCACGAGAACATCGTGCACGGCAAGGTCGGTGAGGAGTTCATCACCGCCACCATGGACCCGCAGCTGTCACCCAGCGTGGGGGATCAGGCGACTATGACCGTCGAGCTCGCTGGACTGCATCTCTTCGACGCCAAGACGGAGGAGAGTCTGGCTGGAGAGGTGCAGCCATAACAAGACTGGATATCGCAGGAGGGAGGACTCTCATGCAGACTCGAAGAATCGCCATCGTGGCAGGCACGCTGTTGATCGGTCTGATCCTGGTTCCCCTGGGGGCTCTGGCACAGACCGAGCTGGTGGTCTGGCACGCCTATCGGGGTGGCGAGAAGGCCGCCTTCGAAAAGGCCGTGGCCGAGTACAACAAGGCCAAAGGGGGCAGCATCGTGGTGTCGACCCTGGCTGTGCCCTACGACGCCTACGCCGACAAGATCACCGCCGCGGTGCCCCGCGGCAACGGACCGGACATCTTCATCTACGCCCAGGACCGACTCGGTGGCTGGATCGAGGCCGGCAACACCATCGAACCGCTCGACTTCTTTCTCGAAGACGAGATCACCTCGCGCTTTCTGCCGACGACGATGGAGGCGATGACCTATCAGGACACGGTGTACGGCTTGCCCCTGAACTACAAGGTCATCACCCAGATCTACAACAAGAAACTCGTCTCGTCGCCACCCAAGACCTCCGGTGAGTTGGTGGCGAACGCCCAGAAGATGACCGACGCGACGGTCGGCAAGTTCGGTCTCGCATACGCCTACAACGATTTCTACTACCACGCCGCGTTGATGAACGCCTTCGGTGGTGGTGTCTTCGGTGCGGACGGCAAGCCGACGATGAACTCGGCGGCCAATGTCAAGGCTCTCGAGTACCTGATGATTTGGGCCGACGAGAAGAAGATCCTGCCGGCCGAGCCATCGACGGCCCTGATCACCTCGCTGTTCAACGAAGGCAAGGCGGGCATCGTCTTCTCCGGTCCCTGGTTTCTCGGTGAGATCGACGCGGGAGTCGACTTCGGCCTGGCTCTCCTGCCGACAATCGACGAGGCCGGCTCACCCATGCGGCCCTGGATGACGGTCGAGGGGGTCTACATCGGAGCGCCGTCGCAGCACAAAGACGAGGCCTACGACTTCGCGAAGTTTCTCACCGACAAGCCTGCCGGGGTGATCATGGCGGTCGAGGGCCGTCAGACGCCGGCCAATACGGCGGTCTACGACGACGCCAAGGTGGCTGCCGATCCCATTCTTCAAGCCTTTCGCAAGCAGGTCGAGGTCGCGGTACCCATGCCCAACAAGGCAGAGATGACCATGGTCTGGTCGCCGGCGACCACTGCCATGAACGTCATCATCAAAAAGAACGCGACACCCAAGGCGGCAATGGAGGAAGCGCAAAAGGAGGTCGTGCAGCGGATTGCTGCGTTGCGCAAGTAGGCCGCGGAGACACCAACCATGAACCTCGAAGCCGTCAAGCCTCGCCGTCTCGCCATCGGACTCTCTCTGGCGCTGCTGTTTGCCGTGGGCTTCGGCCTGTGGCTCCAGGCGCGGGGCCGTGCCGGACTCTCCGCCATGGTCGCAGAGCGCTCGGCCATCGTCAGCCTCAACGCCCTGACCGAGATTGTCGAACGAGTGGGCTTGGACAGCGACAGCCTGCAGGGCGCCGTGGCCCGCTACGTCGAGCTGCATGACGGCGTGGCCAGCGCCCGCGTCATCCGGTTTCAGGGCATCCGGATGATGGCCTCCACTGCGCCCGAGGACACGGGCGAGCAGGCAGCGCCGCGCAAAATGGCGCGCGAGGAGAAGCCCCTCTACGACCTCGGGCAGAGCCTGCGAGCCGCCGTGGAGACGAACGTCCAGGAGGGCCGCGCCTTCAAGACCGAGATCGATCTCCAGAAACTGCCGGCGGGCGGGGTAGCCATGGCTGGGCCGGTGGCCGAGGGAGACAAGATCGTCGGGGCCGTTCTGATCGAGGCCATTCCGTCGGTCTATCAGGTGGGAGGCGCCAGTTGGTTGCAGGCACTCCTTGTACTGGTCGTGCCGATCCTGCTCCTGTTCGCCCTGGTCAAGGTGGTCGGTGACCGGCCGCTCGTCCTGCTGCTGCTGGCCGCCCTGCTCCTGTTGATCGCGGTCTTCCTCCACGGCATCCTCGGTCTCGAGGCGCTCCATGAGGAGCGCATGGCTGCCGAGGCCCACATCTCCCAGGAACTGACGCTGACGTCGAGAGGCTTGGCAACCATCTTGGCACAGGAGGGACTCACCGCCAGTCCACCGCTCGAGCCGGCTGACTGGGACGTCGATCGCTTTCGCCGGCCCCTGGGTCTGGTCACGGAATCCGCCGACGACGAGAAGGCGGTGGCGGTGCGAGAGGCTGGAGAGCGCCGGAGCTACATCAACCTGATGATCCCAGTCACCGTGGCCGCACTGGTGCTGCTGGGCTTTGTGGGACTGGGGGCGGCCGGCCGAACCGGAGCCGCGCTGTCGCGGCATCGCGTGGCCTATTTCTACGTCATGCCGGCGATGGTGGCGATGATCCTTCTGGTCTTCTTCCCCTTCAGCTACGGCATGCTGCTCTCCTTCACGAATTCGAACGTCTACAACACCGATCAGCCGCTCAGCGACATCTGGATCGGCGTCGAGAACTTCGTCGATATCCTGACCGATTTCGAGCTGGTCAAGACGACCGAAGACGGCCGGGTCTTCAACTACCAGAACTTCTACTGGACGCTCGGCTTCACCATCATCTGGACGGTGACCAATGTCGCGGTGGGTGTCAGCGTCGGGCTCTTTCTGGCGCTCATACTGAACACCAAGGGACTGGTCCTGAAGCCGATCTACCGGGTGCTGCTGATCCTGCCCTGGGCGATCCCCAACTACATCACCGCCCTCATCTGGCAGGGCATGTTTCACTCGCAGTTCGGCGTCATCAACCAGGTGATCCAGATGTTCGGCGGCGAAGGGCTGTCGTGGTTCGACTCACCCTTCACTGCCTTCATTACCGTGCTGTCCACCAACGGCTGGCTGAGCTTCCCGTTCATGATGGTCATCTCCCTCGGCGCCTTGCAGTCCATTCCCGCCGACCTCTACGAGGCGGCCCGAGTCGACGGCGCCACTCGCTGGCAGCAGTTCAAGACGATCACGCTGCCGTCGCTGAAACCCGCCCTGGTCCCGGCAGTCATCATCTCGGTGATCTGGACGTTCAACCAGTTCAACGTCATCTATCTGGTCTCCGGTGGTGAGCCGGGTGGCGCGACCGAGATCCTGATCACCGAGGCGTACAAGATCGCCTTCGAGCAGTACCGCTACGGCTACGCGGCGGCCTACTCGGTGGTGATCTTCATCATTCTCCTGACCTACGGCATCTGGCAGAACCGCGTGACCGGCGCATCGGAGGGCGTATGAAGCGAAGCAAGATTATGGACGAACCCGCGCACCTGCCGATACACGTCTTTCTGGTGATCTTCACCCTGCTGGCAATCTACCCCGTGTTGTGGGTCTTCACCATCGCCTTCTCCGGAGGCCAGAGCCTCTCCATTGCCGATCTGCCGTCCGATCCGACCTTTCTCGATCGGCTGCGAGCCATCTTGCCTTGGCCGGAGCAGGTCTCCTTGTCGAACTTCAAGTCGGTGATGACCGATCAGCCGTTCGCGCGCTGGATCCTCAATAGCGCGGTGGTCGCCGCCGCCACCACCGTCCTGGGTGTCTTCCTGGCAACAACGGCGGGCTACGCCTTCTCGCGCTTTCGCTTCCCGGGTCAGCGGACCGGCTTGATGTCTTTCCTG
Source organism: Thermoanaerobaculia bacterium (assembly GCA_049664225.1). GTDB lineage: Bacteria > Acidobacteriota > Thermoanaerobaculia > Multivoradales > JAHEKO01 > JAUVRX01. The sequence goes on along the minus strand of JBATEX010000180.1, from coordinate 9,828 downwards.
GTGTCGCAGATGTTCCCCGGCACCCTGATGCTGATTCCTCTCTACATCATCATCGTCGGGTGGCTGGGTCTGGGCTCGACCTGGATCGGTTTGATCCTCGTCTACGCCACTACCTCCATCCCCTTTTGCGTCTGGATGCTCAAGGGCTACTTCGACACCATACCGCTCGAACTGGAGGAGTCGGCCCGGATCGACGGCGCTACCCCGATCCAGATCTTTATCAAGATCATTCTGCCGTTGGCCAAGCCCGCGGTTGCCGTCACGGCGCTCTTCTCGTTCATGACCGGCTGGAACGAGTTCATTCTCGCCGCCACGTTCATGGACGAGGAGGTCATGTACACGGCGCCGGTCGGCCTGCGCTTCTTCGTCGGCGGCTTCTCGCAGCAGTGGGGCTATTTCGCGGCGGGCTCGATCATCGTCTCGATCCCGGTCGTGCTGCTGTTCCTGTTCCTGCAGAAGTATCTGGTCTCCGGCCTGACCGCTGGTGCGGTCAAGGGCTAACTATTTTCGAAGGAGGTTTGCAATGAAGAGAATCGTTCGAAACTTCACCGTTGCAGCCACCGCCCTGTTACTGCTAGCGGCGGTGGTCACTGCGCAGGAGGTCTGCTTCGAGGATCCCACCGGCGACGACAACGGCCCGGGAGAGTATGTCTATCCGACCGATGCCGTCTACACCCAGGGGTCGTTCGATATGACCAAATTCTGCCTGAAGGCGAAAGGCAACAAGGCGAACGTAGAAGTCTCCGTGAACTCGAATCTCCAGGACCCCTGGGGCATGGATGTCGGGTTCTCGGTGCAGATGTTCTTCGTCTATATCGACAACGCCGAGGGCGGCCACACCGAAGGCCTGCCGGGCACCAACCATCTGTTTCCCGAAGATCAGGCCTGGGACAAGGTGATCATCCTTTCTCCCCAGCAGCTCGGCATGGTCAAGAACGAGATCGAGGCCAAGGCCGCCGACTGGAAAGACGACATCATCATTCCGAGTCGAACCAAGGGTGCCGGGCGGACGGTCACCGGGTCAGTCAAGATGGCCGATCTGGGTGAGGGTGACCCCACCACCTGGGGCTACCAGGTCATCGTGCAGTCGAACGAGGGCTTCCCGTCCGAGACCGATCTGCTCACCCGCAAAGTGAACGAGTTCGAGGGCCAGCACCGCTACGGTGGCGGCACCGACTACGACTGCGATCCGCACGTCATGGACATCCTGGGCGATCACGCCTGGCTCGCCTACGAGTGTGAGGCCGACGGCACGCCGAAGAAGATGGCCACCGTTGGCATGGTGAAGAAGTAGCGGTCGTCTGAATCCACAATCGTGGAAGGAGGTTTATCGATGAATAGAAAGACTCGTGCAATCGCCCTGATCGCGATCGGCGTGGCAGTCTTTTCGACGGCGGCCCTCTATGCTGCCGACACCAAGCCCTTCACGCTCAACGGCGTCAACTACACCAAGTGGCTGTGGGGAACCAGTCGGAACGACGGCTCGCTCTACAACTTCACCACCATTCCTGGTGAAGGCTACGGAGACAATGGCCAGGGCACCGAGCTCGAGCTGCTGGTCTCGGCCAGGCCGTCGAGCATCATCGAGGTCAGCGGCCGGATGAAGGCCCGCTTCAGTCAGAATTTCTGGACCAACGGTGGCGGGTTTGGCGGATTAGGCAACTTCCGGGATCCAGACAACCCCTGCCTGTCCGGCGACTGCGGCGAGTTCGACTCGCGCTCGGCCCAGTACGTCAAGTTCCGCGGCCTGACAATCACTATCACTCCGGGCTACAGCTGGCTCGACACAGCGACCATCGGATCGAGCAACTTCGGCATGTTCGATCCCTTTACCATCGGCCAGGTGCGCTACATCGACCGCGACAACGTCGCCGGCTTGATCTTCCAGGGCTCGTTCGCGGATCGCAAGGTGAGTTACGACCTCGTGCGCATCTCGTTGCCGCGTCTGTGGGCAGGTCCCGACTACGTTACCGGTGACTACAACGTCCAGGATGCCGGTTACGGCCTGCAGCTCCGCTTCAAGCCCGAGAGCCCGATGTTCGATGGCGCCTTCATCTACAGCTGGATCAACGACATCGAAATCGATCCCACCGACCTGAATCTCGACGATGGACGGGACGTCACCGACCGCTTCGATAACAAGGTCTGGGGCCTGCGCTTTGGCATCCACCCGAGTCAGCTGTTCGACATCCGGGCGGCTTATTACAACTCGAGCTCGAACACCGACTGCGACTTCGCGACCTGCTCGTTCTTCTCCATCTCGGGCTTTTCTTCGATTCCGGCAGGCGACCTCAGCGACCAGGCATGGTATGCCGACTTCGACATCAACGATCCGTTCGATGTGGGCCTGAGCTTCAACCTCCAGGTTTTCGATATCGGTAGGGACTACGTCTCGATGCTGGCGGCCCGTCGCGAGTCCGACGTGCTGATCACCGAAGGACACGATTCCGCCTACATGTTCCCGGGGCCGGACAACTCGGCCTTCGGGGTCTTTGGTGGCAACCCCACCCGGATTGGCATTGGCGGTTGGCAGGGCACCGCCCAGCAGCTGGCTACCCTCAACGTCGACAACGAGTTCACCGACTTCGACGAGCCGATGGCCGAGACCGCGATCGGCTGGAAGGGCGTCACGGTTCTGATTCCCTGGACCATCGGCGATCTGGATCTCTCCGGCGAGTACACCTACCTGGACTACAACCAGAACTGGCAGGCGTGGGGTTCGCCTGATCAGTCGGTGATGAGCACGAACTACCCGAACAACGAGTCGGACGCTGGCATCGCCTCCTTCCGCAACGCCTTCGCTCCGTTCCAGGAGAGAGAGAGCACCTTCCTGGTGCTCAAAGGCAACTACTACTTCGATGTCGGCAACGGCCTCGAGATCTTCGGCAAGCTGAAGTGGATCGACGAGACCGACAAGCGGATGAACGACCCGCGCTTCCTGCCCTACCTGCCGGGTGACTGCCCGGGTGGTGGCGTCGAGTGCTCCGGCAATGCACGGCCAGACAACGCCAGCACCAACGATCTATACGGCAACCCGCCGGTAATCACCAACGATCTGGGTCAGACGGGCTACCAGTGGAAGCCGTTCGACAGCCTGTCCGACGACGACAAGGACCTGGACTACTTCCACTGGATCCTCGGTGCCTCCTATCAGCTCACCGACGAGCTGTGGGGGTCGCTCAGTTGGGAGAGCTACGACGTGACGCTGCTGGACGGCAATACCGCCTTCCAGGCCTATCAGCTCCACAACATGGCCTCCGGTGACCACACCAAGGACAAACTCATACTGATCCTGAAGTACAACATCGGTGGCGCCGAGATCGGCTTCAACTACGAGTACAACGACGCTCAGTTCAAGCCGAACTTCGGCGGGGGCTATGTGGTGCAGGCTGCGAGCGAGGAGGTGGCGAACACCTTCGGTCTGCCGGTCGGCTCGCCCGGCTTCGCTGGCCGGTTCGGCGGCTGGAACACATTGCTGACCAGGAATATGAGTCAGCAGCGCCTGAAGGCGTTCTTGAAGCTGCGCTTCTAGCGAAGCGACTGTTCTAAGATAGGGGTCCGGCGTCGGCGGCTGCGCGTCGGGCCCCTTTTTCTCACAGCCGCGATCGGACCCGCGGAGACTCGCAAAATGGCCAGAACAAATGACAAGACACTCATTCTGACTCTCGTGCTGTGCCTGGTGGCGAGCCTCGGGCTGTCGATCGAGGCAGCGGCGCAGTCCAAGAAGACTATCTTCAAGCTCGAAGATCCCTTCGGCGATGATTACGGTGACGGACGGCTCGTCTATCCCCTGATCTCCGACTTCGAGAAAGGCGATCTGGACCTTCTGTCGTTGACTGCCAGACGCGTTTCTGGGGGCACGCGATTCGAGGCCTTCTTCGCCAAGGAGATCAAACAGCCGGGGCGAGAGTCGGTCGACGATCTCGGTACCCAGCTCGACTCGATCGCCCGCTACGGTTTCTACACCTTCAATATCGACATCTACATCGACAAGGATCGCGAGCCGGGCTCCGGTTTCAACCGCCTGCTGCCGGGCCGCGAGGCCGAGGTCACTCCAGAGTTCGCCTGGGAGCGGATCGTCTGCCTGACGCCGCTTCCGAACGAGGCCTCCGCGCGCCTGAGGCGACTGGTCGTCAAGAGCATGCGGAGTACCATGACGGAAGAGAGTGAAGGGCGCATCGACGAGGAGGCGCTCGAGGAGTTCAAGGACTCGGTCCCCGCTGACATCGAGGAGAAGGCCTTCTTCCCGACACGGGTCAAGGTTCGCAACCGGACCATCGAGTTCACTGTCCCCGACAGTTTCCTGGGTGGTACGGCAGATCCCAACTGGGGTTACCTCGTCGTCATCACAGCCGCCGACATCATCCAGAGTATCGACATGAGCAAGGCCGCCAACATGGGTAGGAAGAGCGCAGAGCGGTTCATGGCGCTGCCGGTCTCGCCCGGCACCTGGCAGAATCGCCTCGGTGGAGGCCGCGAGGGAGAGGCGATCCAGCCGCCCATCATGGACATGATCGTGCCCAGGGGAGCGAGCCAGGAGGTCCTGCTCGATGACTACAGCACGAAGCAGAACCGTCCGGCACGGCTACCCGGTGTCGTTCCGGCACAGGAATCGTCCGGCTCCTAACTCGGGCGACCGGGGGAGTCTTTCTTGAGCCGTTTCGACGCCGCGCGTCGAACCGCCCTGATTCGAGAGCTCCTTCGGCCCCTGCGCAAGCAGCCACGGGAGCTACTGTCGTTCGAAGAGATTCGACGACAGTTACACCTCAGACACCTGGTCGACCGCGGTATTCAAGACACCCCGGTCGATCGCATCGTCGGGTCCCTGGGCCGGGCGGACGAGTTCGATCGCGAGTTCCTGCCGCGCCGCGAAGCTTTGCGTGAGCGCTGGGAGCAGATCGAGGATCTGGCGGAGGGGCCGACCGGCTTTCCCCCGGTCGAGCTCTACAAGGTCGGTGAAGCCTACTTCGTCGTCGATGGGCACCATCGCATCTCCGTGGCTCGCTCACTTGAGGCGCCGACGATCGAGGCCCGAGTGCAGGAGTTCCAGACCTCGGTGCCTCTCGGCGCCGACGACTCGCCCGACGAGATCGTCCGCAAACAGGGGCTGGCCGACTTCTTGGAGGCCACCACTCTCGAGACCACCGACGCCGGGGACTTCCGAGTCACCCTGCCCTACGCCTATCAGCGCCTCCTCGAGCACATCTGTGTTCACCGCTACTACCGAGGTCTCGAGATGGACCGGGAGTTCAGCTGGCACGAGGCAGTGGCCTCCTGGCGCGACCTGGTATTTCGACCCACGCTCGAGACGATCCGACGACACGACCTCATGAGTGCATTCCCCAACCGGACGGAGACCGACCTCTATCTCTATGTGATGGACAACCTCCATTACCTGCGCGAGGAATACGGTCCGGTAGCCCCACAACCGGACGAGGCGGTGCGGGACCTGAAGCGCTCCCAGGCTCGAGACGACTCACTGTTCGACCGTTTGACCCGTCGCCGAACCCAGGACCCCTGAGAATCGACCCGCCTGCCGCGCATGTTAGCGGCAGAAGAAAGCCAGGGTATCGAAGTGACTCAGGTCAACTGGACCGCAGCCAGCTGAGGCAGATAGCTGAGGTGCCGATCGCGGTGCAGAAGAACGAGGCCGTGTTGGAGCACGAGGGCGGCGATCCACATGTCGTTAGTGGGAATTGGGGATCCCTGCGATCTCAGCTGCCGGTAGACGGCCACGTAGTGGAAGGTCGTTGCCTCATCGGGCAGCAGGATCTCGACGCCGTTCTGGATCAGGAACCGCTGCAGCACTCTTTCGTTCTCCGCACCATGCTGGCCCACAGCGAAGCCCGCCCGGCGCTCTCACAACGCTCGACGATCTGCGGCACTCCTCGGCAGAGATCGGAGTAGCTTTTGGTGTCGAGGGCCAACCTCACCGCCAGAGGTCCTCATCGATCCGATCCTGGTCCTCAATCGCTCGATCGAAATCGGGATCCTCGATCCAGGTACCGGCAATGCCCGTCAGATCCCTCTGTCGGAGGGGCTCCTTCGAGAATCCCAAAGCCCGCCCTAGAGCCTCGATCACCATCTCGTTGAGGCTCTTGCCTTCCTTCCTGGCTCGGTCTCTCAGCATGGCATCCAGTGTCTTCGGGACGTTGCGAATCGTGTACTGCATGCACCTAGTGCAGGCAGTGCAGGCATGTTGTGCAATCCAACCGTTTCACCAAGCCGAGTTGCATCGAATACGATGTCCTCAAGGGTCGGACCGAGGTTGCTCGTGGCCGCGATCCGGGTGCCGTCGGCCTCTTCGACACTGTAGAGCGTAACGATATTGGGGTGGTCCAGGGCCGCGAGGGTCTCCGCCTCTCTTTGGAATCGCTCGAGCTTGTCCTGGCTGGCGGCGACCTCGGGTGGCAGCAGCTTCAGGGCCACGTGACGTTTGAGGTTGATGTCCTCGGCCCGGTACACCTCTCCCATCCCGCCCTCACCCAGCTTGGCGAGGATTCGATAGTGGGAAAGGGTTGATCCGATCATCCCTGCGTCGGGCCGGAAGTAGCCCCGGACTCTTCCACATGCTGAGAGATATTGCTACTGGGTATCTTACGCGATGCGCCTTGGCCCTGGCGTTTCAGCGGTTGACATCCCACGATAGCTGGCGCTAAACTGCCGAACGAACGTTCGGTTTGTTTTACACCCAAATGGCCCAGACCACGCGAGAAGCGAGGTCGCAGGCGTCGATCTCGCGAGCCCTGGACACGGCGCTCGAGCTGTTTTCGAGCCAGGGTTTCGGTGCCACCCCGATGCGGCAGATCGCCGAGGAATCGGGCATCTCGGTCGGCAATCTCTACCATCACTTCCCCAACAAGGAGGCGATCTTCCGTCGCCTCATCCAGGATTACTGGCAGGGACTCCAGGAGCCCGACCACCCGCTGGCGCGGTTGTTTCAGCGAGCCGCCTTCCCCGATGACCTCGAGGAGATGGCGGAGGTCATCGGACAGGTTGTCGAGGAGAACGCAGCCTACATCCTTCTCTTCTACGTCGACGTCATCGAATTTCGCGGCGAGCATATTCGCGCCTTCTATGAAGACATGGCGCGGAATTTTCGGCAAGTCTATGGAGACAGCCTGGCCGAGCGCCAGAATGCCGGCGAGTTCGGCGATGTCGACCCGCTGGTGGCCGTGATGGTGGCGACCCGCTGGTTCTTCTACTTCTACACCGTCGAGAAGTGCTTCGGGATGCCCATGCATCTCGGCTTGGAACCAAAGAAAGCGACAGAGGAGTTCATCCGTCTGCTCCGCAATGGCCTGCTACCCCGGTCCGGTGGTGAAGCCTCGACTGACCGGCCGTTGATTCGATAGGGAGATCGATGGCAGAAACCACGATCCTCCGGCAAGTTCGACCAACCTCGAGGGGAGGTGCACGATGACATATCACGAAAGCAAGAACCCGCGACCGGCCCGCTTCTTTCCGGGCCGTTCCATGTGGTGGATCCTGGTCGGGGTCATCCTCTTGGCAAGTTTTCCTGCAATGGCACAGGTACCAGAGGAAGAGGTCAAAGAGGAGCCGACCGAACAGCCGGTGGGCGCCACGGAAGATGTTCGACAGGCGGTCGAGGACGAGATCGTAGTGACCGCCCGCAGACGCGAAGAGAACGTGCAAGAGGTGCCGATTGCAGTCTCTGTGATCACGGGCGAGACGCTTTCGGATGTCAAGGCCAAGGATGTCTCGGTGCTGCAGGACTACACCCCGAACATGTCGATCTATGAAGGCCGCAATCAGTCCACCACGATGACGGTGTTCCTCCGCGGCATCGGGCAGGCCGATCCCCTCTGGGGTGTGGATCCGGGCGTCGGACTCTACTTCGATGACGTCTATTTCGCCCGGCCGCAGGGCGCATTGCTGGACATCTTCGATGTTCAGCGGGTCGAGGTCTTGCGCGGTCCCCAAGGGACGCTGTACGGCAAGAACACCATCGGCGGTGCGATGAAGTACGTGAGTCGGCCGGCCACAGATACGCCGGAAGCCTCCGTCCAACTCACAGGCGGCGAGTACTCCACCGCGGAGCTCCGGGCCAATGCAAGCGGCCCCCTGATCGAGGGCAAGCTGCGCGCTAAAGCCGCTGTTGCCTTTCTCAACCGCAACGGCTACGGCAGGAACCTCTTCACCGGAAATGACGTGTCTGACAAGGACACCACGGCCTATCGCATCGGACTGGACTGGTTTCCCTCGGAGAAGGTGTCACTGAATTTTAGCTTTGACCACACGAAAGACTCCGCACAACCCAAGGGGCTGACTCGACTCGAGGCCAACCCGCTGTGCCCGATCTTCCTGGGTGCTCCATGCCCACCAGAGGACAACCTCTTCGACACCCGCAGCGGCCTGGAACCCAAGAATGGCACGACGTGGCAAGGGGGCCACTTGAACCTGCGGTGGCTCATCAACGACGACTGGTTGTTCAGGTCTATCACCGCCTATCGTGAATCCGACACCGAGAACAACATCGATTTCGATACGACGGAGGCACCCATAACCGACGTCGAGGCCACCTACTTCGATGACCAGACCTCGCAAGAGTTTCAATTCGTGTACGAGGGCGCTGGCAACCTGAGGGGCGTGCTCGGTCTCTACTATTTCGACGGATTCGCCGGCGGGCTGGTCAAGAACAACTTCCTCAACGCCATCTTCGGCACGACGGACGGCGACACCAAGACCGAGTCGATCGCGGCTTTCGGCGACGGCAGCTACACCTTCTCGCCGAGGTGGACCTTCAACTTCGGACTACGAGCCACGCAAGAGAAGAAGACCGGTCGTGCGTTCAACGCCGGGTACTCCGACGACACGTTCACCGAGATCACGGTTGTGACGGCCGACTACGACAAGAGCGTGACCTTCAACTCGCTCGCACCGAGGCTGGGTGTGGACTTTCAAGTCAATCCCACGGTCATGACGTACGCCTCCTACAGCCGCGGTTTCAAGAGCGGCGGCTTCAACGTGCGTGCCCAGGCGACCGTCTTTCCGGAGTCGGCCGAACCCTTCGACGACGAGATCCTCGACAACGTCGAGGTAGGTGTCAAATCGGTGTTGGCGAACCGTCAACTGCTGCTGAATGCTGCCGTCTTCTACGGCAAGTACACGGACATCCAGGTCAGCACCTTCACATCCTACGATTCCGACGGGGACGGGGTCGATGACGCATTCTTCGGCGCTTTCGACAACGCGGGAGACGCCACGAACAAAGGCGTCGAGTTGGAATACGACTGGAATCCACAGAATGTCGGCTGGTTCGCTCTGTCGGGCTTTGTGGCCTATCTGGATGCGACACCGGACGAGTTTCTGGACGAGAACAACGACACCTTCGTCGATACCCAGGTGATCACCAATGCACCGGAGTGGACGACTGCAATCTATGGGAAGTTCGACTTTCCGGCGTTCGGAGGGTTGATCTCGGGCAGTCTCGGGTACAGCTATCGGGCCGAGTCGGTGCTGACCAACGAGGGCGGCCCCGATCCGACGAATCCCACCCAACCGCTGCTGCCGATCGTGCAGCCAGCCTACGGCGTGTGGAACTCCTGGATCGGCTGGTTCTCGGGTAACGGGAAATGGCGCTTCACGATCAACGGCTTCAATCTTGCCAACGAAGAGTATCTGACCAACGGCTACAACATCCCCGTCCTCGGACTCCTCCAGGGCTCGTATGGTGCACCTCGGTCGGTAACCGCGACATTCGGGTTCCACTACTTCTAGTCCGATTGCGCGAGGCTCGACATGATTGAAACCGGACTTGCTGGAAAGGTAGTCATCGTCACCGGTGGCGCGGCCGGAAACGGCCCC
>JBATEX010000179.1:0-3039 GCA_049664225.1 Thermoanaerobaculia bacterium | reverse complement strand
CCCCTACCAGTGGGCCGCCTTCGTGGTCGTGGGGCCGTCACCATGAGAGCAGAAATGAATATCCGGTGGCGCGTGTCCGTGCAAGGTACTCAGGAAGTCGAAATTCCATCCAGAGAGGAACGCTGATCCGAAGGAGGTCGCGACATGACACGGAGAGACTCGACACTCTGCTTCTTCACCATAGCCCTACTTCTTCTGATCGGTGTGCTTCTGCTGAGCTCGCCGACTTTCGCTCAGGACCCGATCCCGACTTCGGCCGACCCTTCCTCGGCGGAGCAGGAGACTCTCGATCTCGAAGTGACCGTCACAGGTGACAACTTTGGCAAAGACTCGGTGGTGGAGTTTCTTGTCACCGGTACCGAGAATCCAGGTGGTATCGAGGTCAAGAAGGTCAAGTCACTGGGTCCCCAGAAGCTCAAGGTCACGGTCGATGTCGAAGCGGACGCCGTGGTCGATGACTTCGACATCAGGGTCATGAGTCGTGGCCGCACCGGCAAAGGTACCGAGCTCTTCCGCGTGCTCGAGAAGGAGCACCCCACGAAGGACACGACCCCGCCGGGAGTTGTGAGCGTCGAGTATGTCGGTACGGAATACAATCAGGTCTTCTTGCAGTGGATCGCCCCGGCGGATGACGGCTTCGATGCTGGTAGCGGCCCGGCGTCCCTTTACCTGGCAAGGTGCGTGCCCGGCGACGTGACCTTCGACCCCCAAGTCTGGGACGAGGCCGACCATCTCAGTGGTTTGGCTTTCTGGTTCGAGCCAGGACCACCTGGCACACCCGAGCAAGGCTGGGCCTACAAATGGACAGACCCGGGTTTCAGGCCGGCCTCGACCTATTCTCTCGCAATGCGAGTCCGCGACGAGGTCCCCAACGAGTCCGACATCTCCAATACGGTCACCTTCACGACGCAGCCTTACGGACCGAATCCAGACTGGGTCGTCCAGAAAGTCCCGATTCCGGTCAGCGGCCTCCTCGGAAATGCGTTCGACTCGGGTGGCAATCTGGTGATCGCGGCTCTCTATCAGGATCAGATCCGCATCCTCAGCGGATCTTGGAGCGACACTGAAGGGCAGTGGCAGTGGGACTTCGAAGATGTTCCCGGATTTGCGGACAGTTTCGCGATCGACCCCTTCGGTGTCCCGGCCTTCGCTTGGACCCAAACGCTGACTTCGACCACAGCTGACGTGCTCTACACCTATTTCGACGGCGGAGAGTGGTCGACGGAGCTTGTGGGTAGCGCAGACGGTGACGTCAGGGTACCCGCGAGGATCGCCTTCGACCTCCTCGGCAACCCGGCGATTGCCTACTACCACTGGGACAACGCCTCGGATGGAGGGGTCAAGCTGGCACGCCGGAGCGTTTCTGGTCAGTGGAGCATCGAGCTCGCGGATCTTTTCGAGGCATCAAGAGAAGGGCTGGTCGATCTGGCTTTCGATCCCGCCGGGAATCCTGCCATGGCTTACGCCGTGTATCCACCGGATGACGATGACCCCTACTCATTGCGGTTAGCGAGCCTCGCCGACGGGACCTGGCAGGTCGAAGAGGTCGATGTCTCCGGCACCCGCTCCTATCCGCGCGGCCAGGCCGTTCAGCTGAGCTACGACGCCAGCCGTGGCGAGTTTGCGGTTCTCCATTATTTCTACGCCAAGGCGAACTACTGCGAGCGAGACAACGGCAGTTGGCAGTGTGAGGAGCCGTTCGCTGGAGAGCCGCCGGACTACTCTTTTGGGACAGCCTCCCCAGACTCGATTCCGTACACTGTTCCACTCTGGCTGACCATTGACGGAGCTGGAGAGGTTTTCATCCCCTTTAACCTGGGCCGAAGCATGCGGCTCGCTCGCCGCTCTGCTGCTGGGGCCTGGAACGAAGAGTTCATCGACTCTGCGTGGTTGTGGCCCGACTTCGAGCAGGCGCCATTTGGCGTCAGTGGGTTTGGCCCGTTTGTGGCCCTCGACCCGTCGGGTTCACCGACGCTCTCCTGGACGTGGAATCGTGACGACTGGCAGCCTGGAGACCTGAGTCTCTACTTCGCTTGGATGGACCCGACGGCAAATTTCTGCGGGGACGGAACCTGCACGCGAGCGGAGACCCAGTGCAGCTGCCCAAGCGACTGTGGCGAGGAGACTTTCGACGAGCAGGCCTTGTGTTCGGACTTCAGCGACAACGATTGCGACGGCGTCATGGACTGCTCCGACTTCGACTGCGAAGGGGATGCAGCGTGCAGCGGTAGCAGCTGCGTAGCGAGAGGCGAGATTTGCTTCTCGAATGCCGAGTGCTGCTCCCAACGGTGCCATCCGGTGAAGCACACCTGCCAGTAGTCGCTCTGGAGGCCGAGTGGTGCAGGGCCGGGCCGTGAAGTCCGGCCCTTTGTCGTTCAGCTTGATTCTGCCGGCGTCGTTCCTGGCCGGTTGGCTTGAGGACTCCGGCGCTACTCGGTCGAGTCGATGCCCAGCCAGGTGTGGAGGCGCTCGTCGAGCTCGGGCCAGTCGAAAGCCAGGTGCTGCTGGAGGAGCTCGGTGGAGTAGGGGGCGCCGTCTGCGAGGTCGGTGAGGTAGGCCTGGATGCGAGGGGCGAGCTCGCGATCCAGCAGCAGATAGCGAACGAGGAGGGTACTCTGCTCGTAGTCGTAGGAGTTGGAGTCGCTGTCGAATTCTCCTGGTTCCAAGGCAACGAGTCGCTCGACGCTTTGCAGCTGGTCGGTCTCGTAGGCGAGCCGCAGCCTCTCGGCTTGCCCTTCGGCACCCTCGAAACCCCTCAATGGCTGGATACCCTCGAGAGTGGCTGTGTCACCGAGGGCATCTGCCAACCCCTCAGAAAGCCATCGGGGCAGATTACCGCCCAGTGCTCGGCGATTGACCAGATGGGTCAGTTCGTGGACCAGGGTTTTGGCGAAGTCGTCCGGGCGAGTCGAGTCGGCCCAGATTGCAGTGTAGCCACGGCTCGGCTTGGAATGGGCCGCGTAGCCGGAGGCGCTCAGGCCCTGCTGCTCCGAGAAGTCCCAGAACGGTTGGCGATCGCTGAACAGGATGATGGTGGCA
>JBATEX010000178.1:0-2715 GCA_049664225.1 Thermoanaerobaculia bacterium | reverse complement strand
AATGATCGCCGTGGCCCGAGCCCACGGGATGCAGGTCATGCTGGGATGCATGGTGGAGTCGTCCCTGGCGATTACCGCCGCCGCCCACCTGTCGCCGCTGGTCGATTTCGCCGATCTCGATGGCAACCTCTTGATCGACAACGATCCCTTTGTTGGTGTCACCGTGAAGGGCGGGCGGCTCGTTCTGCCGGAAGGGCCGGGGTTGGGCGTGCGACCCCGCGCCGATCCCTCGTGAAAAGCCATAGTCCTGTATTGTCATGACCTGTCAGGAGGAGGGTTGATCTCTTGCGTTACGTCGTCGGCATAGATTCGGGTGGGACCAAGACGGTTGGCCTGTTGGCGGACGAGACCGGCCAGGTGCTCGCCAAGGCCCGCGGGGGAGGTGCCAACCTCGTCATCCACGGCGAGCTGAGCGTGGAGAAGGTGCTCTATCAGGTCATGGAGGATCTGGAGCCTCCGGGCCCCATCGACGCCATCTGTCTCGGCATGGCCGGCGTGGATCGACCCGAGGAAAAGGAGCTGATTCAAGGCCTGTTGCGCCGGCTCGGTCTGCGCAAGAACATCCGCATCGTCAACGACGCCCTGATCGCCCTCGTAGCGGGAGCGGAGGAAGGGGTCGGGATCGTCGTGTCGGCCGGGACCGGATCGATCGCCTACGGCGTGGACCCCAGTGGCGAGACGGCTCGCTCCGGCGGCTGGGGCTACCTCCTCGGCGACGAGGGATCCGCTTTCTGGTTGGGCCATGCGGCGGTGCGGCAGGGTGTGCGGGCGGTGGATGGCCGGGGGCCGGCGACGACGCTCTTCGACCGCATCTCCCAGAAGCTCGACCTGGACGTGCCCGAGGGGCTCGTCAAATGGTTCTATGACCAGGAGCTTTCCCGCGACCGGGTGGCCAAGCTGGCCAGCGTGGTCGAGGAAGCGGCCGACGACGGTGACGTGGCCGCGAACTCGCTGCTGGATCAGGCGGCGCAGCACCTGGCTCGGGCCGCACGGGCCGTCGACAGGAAGCTGACCTTCACTGATTCCTATCCGTTGGTGCTGGCCGGCGGCGCCTTCCGAGCCTGCCCCAGCCTCTTCGAGCGAGTCGAGAGCAATCTCGACCTGCCGAAGGCCGAGGTCGTCCGTCTGGAGAAGGAACCGGCTACCGGCGCCGTGACCCTGGCCCTCGAACTGCTGAGCTGATGCCTGGCCCGCATAAATCATGAGGGTCAAAGCGGAGAAACGGCTCATCGTCAATGCCGACGATCTGGGGCGGACTCCGGGCATCAACGCCGGGATCTTCGAAGCGCACAACCAGGGCCTGGTCACGAGCGCGACACTCATGGTGGGCTTCGCTGCGGCCGGAGAGGCGGCAGAGGTCTGGAGCCGGACCCCCGGGCTTGGCATCGGCCTGCATGTCGCGCTGACGGGCGGGCGCCCACTCCTGCCGCCCGAAAGGGTCGCCAGCCTGGTCGACGGGGAAGGGAGATTCCCAGCCAAGCCGGAGGATCTCGTTGGAGCTCACCGCGACGAGGTCATGGCCGAGGTGGAATCGCAATTCGAGCGATTCCGCGACCTCACCGGTAGGCTGCCGACCCATTTGGACAGCCACCACCACGCTCACCGTCTACCCGTGGTCGGTGATGCTCTAGTGAACCTTGCAGGGAGGTACGGCCTCCCTGTCCGCAACGCCTCGGCAGAGGTGGGCGAGCAGCTACGCCGGGAGGGGATTGCGACCACCGACATCTTCATCGAAGAGTTCTTCGGCAACGAAGCGCGGCTCGAGGTTCTCTTGAGGATTCTGGGCGGCCTCGGCACTGGCGTGACCGAGCTCATGTGTCATCCGGCAAGGGTCGACGAGGCGCTGCGTCTCCACAGCAGTTATGTGGATGAGCGTGAACAGGAGCTCGCGGTCTTGACCCATCCCGAGGCGATCCGAGCCATTCGGCAAGCGGGTATCGTCCTGACCCACTTCGGAGAGCTTTGAACGTCCTTGTCCAGAGCGATCCGCGAGCCGCAGCGAGGACGGTCGCGGCGGTGATCGCGGCGGCAGCCAGTGACGAGCCGAGCCTGGTCCTGGGGCTGCCAACCGGCCGCACGCCGATTCCCGTCTACGAGGAACTGGCGAAGCGACACGCCCGGCAGGGCCTGGATCTGTCTCGGGCCAGAGCCTTCAATCTCGATGAGCTCGCGTTGCCCGGGGATCACCCGGCTTCCTTTCGGACCTTCATGCGGCGCCACGCCTGGGCACAAATCGGTCTGGACCCCGAGCGTTGTGACATCCCCGACGGAGCAGCCGATCCCGACCTCGAATGCGCGCGCTACGACAGCGCGCTGGCCGCAGCTGGTGGCGTGGACCTGGTATTCCTGGGAGTCGGAGCCGACGGCCACGTGGCCTACAATCTGCCGGGACCGCCTCGAGCTTCGACCCACGTCGTGGAGCTTTCCGCGGATCTCGCCGAATCTCTGGAGGTGCCCGCGAACTGGCGGCCTCTGAGGGCGATCACCATGGGCCTGGGATCGTTGCTGTCCGCCCGACATCTGGTAATGCTGGCGATTGGTGATGCCAAGGCGAAGGCCGTTCGCGCCCTGCTGGAAGGTCCCCGGACTTCCGAGTGGCCCTGCTCGCTACTGCGTGGCCACTCCCGTTTCGATGTAGTTCTCGATCTCGCTGCGGCCGGAGGTGAGTGGCCGGCTGCGAAACGTATAATGCCGCGCGGATGACCCAATCCCTTC
>JBATEX010000177.1:0-2677 GCA_049664225.1 Thermoanaerobaculia bacterium | reverse complement strand
ACCTCGACTCAGGTCGGACCACCGCGGTGGTCCGACCTGCCAACCCCACCCATGTGTCAACCATGGCCTGAGGTCGAACTGTCACCGATGTCCTGTTACAGAACACGCAAGGACCGCCCCTACATCGAGAATCGCCGGCACTGCACCCCCGCACCTGCCCCTCCGTGGTCTCCTCCCAGCCGAGGCGGCGGCGTGCTAGCCTCCCGAGATGGCCGGCTGGGAGAAGTCCAAGGAACCCGCATTCGAGGAGTGCCTCGCCTCGCTGGTGGTGGCGGCCGAGAGCGATCTCGTGGAACGGCCGGCCACAGAGGAGCTCGAGGACGACGCATGAGGCCGGAGGACGCGGGGCCCGGCGAGGACGGGCTCGTCCGCGCCACGTTCGCCTCCCTGAGGCGGCCCGCGTTTCGCCGCTACTTCGTCGGCCACGTCCTCTCCCTGCTCGGATTCTGGATCCGGGTCATCGTTCAGGGCTGGCTCGTTTACGAACTGACTGGCCGACGCGACACCCTGGGCTACGTTACGGCGGCGGGACTCCTGCCGCTCCTGGTCCTCAGCCCCTTCGGTGGGGTCCTGGCCGATCGCGTCGATCGGCGCAAGCTCCTCATGGCACTGCCGTGGGTCGCCATTACGGCAAATGTGGTGCTCGGCATCCTGGTGCTGACCGAGCAGGTGCTGATCGGCCATGTGTTCGCTGCCGCTATCCTCATCGGTGCCGCGCGGGCAGTAGAGATCCCGGTGCGGAACGCCTTCGTCAGCAACCTGGCTGGTCGGACCGATCTCAGGAACGCAATCGCGCTCAACAGCGCGGGGTTCAACGTCGCTCGCGTGGTGGGTCCCGCCCTCGGCGCGCCGCTCTTGTGGCTGTTGGGCGTGGGCCCCTGCTTCATCATCGCGGCCGCCATGAATCTGATCATGGTGATCGCACTCGCTGGCATCCGGCTCGAGTCCACGAACGTGGATCGCATGCACGCGGGTCCAATCAAGGAGCTTCTCGAGGGCGTTCGCTACGTGCACGGCCATCGCCGCACGCGTACGTTGATGCTGCTCCTCGCCATCACGCTTGTCTTCACGTGGACCTACCAGACCCAGATGCCGGCCTATGCGAAGGACCATTTGGGCATGAACGAGAGCGGGTACTCGCTGCTTATGGCGGCACCCGGCCTGGGCGCCCTCATCGGTGCGCTCTGGGTTGCGGGACAGGTGAGAGCGCGGCGCTCGAATCGCTACGTCGTGTTCGGGCTCGTATGGGCCGGCGCGATTGCCGTGTTCCTCCTCGGGCTCAGCTCCAATGTGTACGCGGCCGTCCCGCTCCTCGTCGGCGCCGGCTTCTGCCAGGTCGGCTTCATGGCCACGTCGAACGGGCTGGTCCAGGAGAGCGTGCCCGACGAGCTACGCGGCCGCGTAATGGGCATCTGGGCCTTCGTGTTCGGCTCGTTCTTCCCGCTCGGCTCCCTGGTGATGGGCACGGTGGCGCAGCGTTGGTCGATCTCGTGGGCTTGGTGCGTCGGAGCGATGCTAACCGTGGCATTGAGCCTTGTCGTTCTTGGTCGACTCCCACGGCGGCCGCTTGGTGGAACGCCTGCTGATCCCGCTCAGGTTGGCCGCGCGATGATCGGCGATCCCGCCGGTTGATCAGCCCCCGCCGGTTGGGCCACACTCGGGGAGCTGCGTAAGAGAGGCGACGAGAATAGTAGTGTTTGACACTATTAGTGTGACGCGCTATTATTTGATGCGGTGATCAAGAGCTTTGCTGGCGGAGATTCTGAGCGGGTCTTCCGAGGTAAGCGGGCTCGCGGCCTCCCAGGCTCGATTCGAAAGCGGGCGTTGCGAAAGCTCCTCATCTTGAACGCAGCTGAAGCTGTACGGGAGTTTCGGGTTCCACCGGGGAATCGGTTGGAAAAGCTGAAAGGGGATCGAGCCGGGCAGTACAGCATTCGGATCAATGATCAATGGCGAGTCTGCTTTTCATGGCGGAGCGGGAATGCCTACGAAGTCGAGATCACGGACTATCACGATTGAGGTGCTGGAGATGAGTAAGCGCGACTTTCCACCAATTCATCCGGGAGAGATCCTGCTGGAGGAGTTCCTCGAGCCGATGGCGATTTCTCAGTATCGATTGGCGAAGGACATCAGTGTCGATCCACGGCGAATCAACGAGATCGTCCTGGGCAAGCGGTCCATCAGTGCAGACACAGCGCTTCGGCTGGGTCGGTACTTCGGAACCTCGGCCCGATTCTGGATCAACCTCCAGTCCCACTACGATCTGGAGGTGGTGGAGCAGCATCTGGGAGAGCGATTGCAGGAGGAAGTTGCCATTCTGGCCTGACATCGTAGGTTACGGGGGACCGGCGGGCACTCCATCTTGGCATTGGATTGATCCTGGCCCCCTCGACCGCAACTCACCACTCTTGAGCATCGACCACGACAATCCCCTCTTCCCGAGAGACTCCGTCGTTTCGTTGTCAGGTGTTGTGGGTTTCAGGACGTAGATCCTATGGTGGCGAGCCCTTGGTGGTGTGAGGTGGGCAAGAAGAGGGCGACCGTGTCTAAGCTTCCTTTTCACCCTAAGAAAAGGAGGAAGCGAATGCAGACTACAGCCGCCCCTAGAGAGTATAGCGAGGAGAAGGTGTTGTTTCTGGCCTTGGAGTTGAGTAATTCGAAGTGGAAGCTGGGCAGC
>JBATEX010000176.1:0-1753 GCA_049664225.1 Thermoanaerobaculia bacterium | reverse complement strand
TTATATCCCCCCCGATTCCCCCTTATTCCGAGGGATTCGTGGCCCATCCGGGACACAGAGAATGTAGATGTGGCCCACGGAGGTGTGAAATGAGGATTCCAAGAGCGCTGTTCGCAGGCGCGATGGGCTGCTGCCTGGCTCTCGCCTTGCTGGCCAGCCCGGCCGATGCCCAGTTCCTGGGCCACAACTTCACCGGTGACATGGGACTCATGTCGGGCACCCAGGCGCCACCCGGCTGGAACCTGGCGGTGGTGTACTTGCGCTTCGACGGCGAAACCCTGCGCGACCGTGACGGTAATTCGATCGCGCTCGACCCCGAGGAGCGCGGCTCTCTCGACGTCAACTCGTACGCGCTTGCCCTGACGTACGTCACCGAGCACAAGATCCTGGGCGGAACCTACGGTTTCGGGATCTTTCCTGCCTTCACCGACAACAGGTTCCAGGCCCCCATTCTCTTCCTCAACGAAAAGGTGGATACCGGCTTCACCGATCTCAATATCCAGCCGATCACTCTCGGTTGGAGTAAGCAGCGGGCGGACTTCACCGCCGGCCTCAGCCTCTACGTCCCCACCGGCACCTATGAGCTCGGCGCAGACGACAACCTGGGCATGGGGATGTGGACCTTCGAGCTGTTCGGCGGCACCACGGTCTACCTCGACAAGGCCAAGAGCTGGCACCTCGCGACGGCCGCCTTTTACGAGACCCACACCAAGAAGGAAGACACCGACATCAGAGTCGGCGACATCCTCACCCTGGAGGGCGGCTTGGGCAAGTCCTGGATGGAGGGAGCGCTCACCGCCGGCATCGCTTACTACGCGCAGTGGAAAGTCACCGCCGACGACCCGGGCGGTGACCTGCAGCCGGTATTCGAAGAGTTCTTCGGCAAGCACCGTGGCTACGGCTTCGGACCGGAACTGACCGTGCCCATCGCCACAAGCAAGAAGCTGATCGGCTTCATCAACGCTCGATTTCTCTGGGAGACCGGGATCCGCAGCCAGCTGGAGGGGACGGTCTTCACGCTGGCCGCCTCGTTCCCGATTCCGAGCATCGCGCTGCAATGAGACCCCAGTTGGGTCTGAACATCAAGAAAGGATTATGAAATGGGACTTTTTGGAGACGACAAGAGGCAGGACGAACAGATTGCGGCCCTGGAAGAGCATATCCGCATCCTGACCGAGACGGTTCAGGCCAATCAGGTGGATCTCATTGAGGGCCGGATCGTTCTGCTGGCGCTGCAGGCGCAGATTAATGAGAAGGTGTCGGCAGCAGATGTCGACCCGACGATTGTTCAGCTCAACGAGGAGCTGACGACCGCACGGGATCAGCTCGAAGAGGCCACGGCCGCCGCCTCGGAGAGCTGGGCGACCCTGCAGCAGGGGGTCCGTGACGCGTTCGAGACGCTGCGTACCAGCGTTCGTCAGGCGGCGGAGAGGGTCAAGCAGAGCTGACGCAGGCAGCACTCCTGACTCGACGTACAACCCAGAGGGTGTCGTAAGGAGGCCCCAATGCCAGATCTGGAAGACCAAGCACTCGAGGTAGATTCGTCACAGGACCGTGCCGAGACAGAACCCTCGGGTATTGCTTTGCCGAGCTTGCAGTCCATAAGCTGGTCGCTCATCGCTGGCGGTGCCCTGGGTGCCCTCGCCAACCTGCTGACCGGCCGGCGCAGACTGATGGACTGGATTGTGCCCGTGAGTCTCCTCGGCCTCGGAGCCGGCGTGCTGCTCCAACAGCGTCAGACCCGATTGGAAGC
>JBATEX010000175.1:0-4927 GCA_049664225.1 Thermoanaerobaculia bacterium | reverse complement strand
CCCCAGGACCCCAGGACCCCAGGACCCCAGGACCCCAGGACCCCAGGACCCCAGGACCCAAGGACCCCAGGACCCAAGCCCCAGGACGCAGATCTGCGTCCCGCCTAGCTTTCCCGGTGCACGACCGTCGCGGTTGCCTGGTCGCGGGGGCGGACGACGATCTCGTCGATGTTGACGTGGGGAGGCCTGGTCGCCGCCCAGGTGATGCAATCGGCCACGTCCTCCGAAGTCAGTGGCGTCATCCCCTTGTAGACCGCAGCGGCCTTCTCCGTGTCCTGATCGAAACGGACCATGGAGAACTCCGTCTCCACCAGTCCCGGGCAGATCTCGGTCACCCGGATCGGCTTGCCGACCAGCTCGAGGCGCAGCGTCTTGGTGAGAGCGCGAACGGCGTGCTTGGCGCCGGTGTAGCCGGCCCCTCCGGGGTAGGTCTCGAAGCCGGCGATCGAGCCGACGTTGACGATGTGACCTTCACCTGAGGCAAGGAGTGCTGGCAGAAGCGAGCGCGTCATGCGTGCCAATCCGAGAAAATTTACCTCCCACATGGTTCGCCAACGCTCGTCCGAGGCCGCTTCGATGCGATCCACGCCGAGGGCTCCGCCAGCGTTGTTGACGAGCAAGTCGAGCTTGTCGATCGGATCCACAAAAGCGCCGACACTGGCCGGATCCGTGACGTCCAGCTGCTGAAAGCGGGCCCCGACGGGCTCGGCCACCGCCTGCAGGCGATCGATCCTACGGGCCCCCATCAGGACTTCGAAGCCGGCCTCGCTCAGGGCTACCGCGGTGGCGGCACCGATCCCGGCGCTGGCACCCGTTACGACTGCGAGTTTCTTGTCGCTCATCAAGCAAGGCTCCTATATCTCGGCAGCAGGACAGAGATCCGCCACCACGCAATCGGCACAAGCTGGCTTGCGGGCCTTGCAGACCTCGCGGCCATGGGAAATCAGGAGGTGGGCCCAGAGGGTCCAGTCGTCCTGTGGCACCAGCGCCATGAGATCGGACTCGATCTTCACTGGGTTCGTCTGTTCGGAGAGACCCAGGCGATTTGAGAGTCTGCCCACATGGGTGTCGACGACGACCCCTTCATCGATTCCGAAAGCGTTCCCCAGGACTACGTTGGCGGTCTTCCGACCGACACCGGGTAAGGAGGCAAGCTCCTTCATGGTGGCGGGGACCTCGCCATCGTAGTCACTTTGCAGAGCCTGACCCAGGCCCTGGAGGGACTTTGCCTTGTTGCGATAGAAGCCGGTCGTGCGGATCATCTCTTCGAGCTCGGCCAAGTCGCCCGCGGCGTAGGAAGCGGCATCAGGGAAGCGCTCGAAGAGTGCCGGGGTCACCATGTTGACCCGCTTGTCGGTGCACTGGGCCGAGAGGATCGTCGAGACGAGAAGCTGCAGCGGAGTCCGGTGATCGAGGGCGCAGCAGGCGTCGGGGTACTCCTCCTTGAGGCGTTGGAGGATCTCTTCCGTCCGCTGTCTCTTCTTGGGCTTCGATTCGCGTCTCGCCCTGGCTGGCGTCAATCGCCCTTGGCGGGGAGTTTTCGCGCTTGTGGCAGTCATGATCGCCGGGATCTCAGTCGCTGGAGAGCGCCCGAACTACCCAGTTGAACAACGCCATCACCAGGCCGCCCAGGATTGCCGGGAAGCATCCGTCGATGGTCAGGCCATTCAACAAGAAGCTCGCCAGATACAACAGGGCGCCGTTGATGACCACGAAGAACAGACCGAGGGTAAGAACGATGAAGGGTAGAGACAGCAGGACGACCAGCGGCCGAACCAGAAGATTGATGCCGCCGACCACGAGGCCGGTCAGCAGCAGGTACCAGATATCTCCCTGGTAGTGAACGCCAGGCACGACCTTGGCTACCAGCAGAATGGCGACTCCATTGAGCACGATTTGGATCAGGGCTCTCAACATGGTGGAAACTCCTTATTCGATCTCGGTCATCCGATCTGACATCTTTGAATCGCTGGTTTGCAGCCCCGTCCTCGGGATCCGGCCTCTGCCTGTCAGTTGGTGGTCTCCTCGTCGTCTGGGAGGGTCCAGGAGGGCAGGGACGCCGGGTCCAGGCCGACCGATCGCAGCGCGGACTCCCACACACCATCGGTGTCCTCGGCAAAGAGGAGATTCTCCGACACCGGCGCCGTGAGCCAGTCGTTGCGCACGATCTCGTCCATCAGCTGTCCGGCTCCCCATCCCGCATAGCCGAGAAGGAGACGAAAGTGCGCCGGCGGGTCCTGGGCGAGTCTGTCCAGATCCTCCAGCTGCTGGCCGATCCGGACGCCGGGCTGGACCTCGGTGGTGGTGGCGGCGTACAGCTGGCAGTCGTCTTTGCCACGGTCTCGAAAGAGAATCGTGCCCATCTGGGATTGAACGGGACCGCCGAAGAATGCGGCGGCATCCTTCTCACCCTGCCAGTGGATCTCCATTCCGTCGAGGATGTCCTCGATGGGCAGCTCGGTCGGTCGGTTGATGATGAACCCGACGCTACCCTCGTCGTTATGGTGCACCAGCAACACCACGGCCTTGTGAAAGAACGGGTCCAGGACTTGAGGCATGGCCAGGAGAAGTACCGGGGCCTCGAGGTCGGCGGCGGCCACAGACATGACCTGCATCTTACCCCGACTCAGGGCCCCACGATCGCCCTGGAGGGGTGGGATGAGAAGAGAAAAGGCCGCGCTGTTGCGCGGCCTCGAGTCGGCTGGTTGCGGGGGCAGGATTTGAACCTGCGACCTTTGGGTTATGAGCCCAACGAGCTACCGGACTGCTCCACCCCGCGTCAGTACTGGCCGCCCCTGGGGGCGGAACATCAATGTTGGCATACCCTCGTCGGCGCTGTCAATCGCACCGGGCCTCGACATGGGCCCGAGGAGGAGGGCTGGTCGGTTGCTTGAGAGAGACCGATTTTGCGGGTACTCTTGTGTGGGCTCGTGTCTGTGGGGTCCCCTGTCGTAAGCTGGAGAAGAGTTCCGCTGGCGGACCAATGGAACAAGCGGAGGAGACGATGTTCTTGATTGAGGAAATCGTAGCGAGGGAGATTCTCGACTCGCGGGGCAACCCGACACTCGAGGTGGACTGCCTTTTGGAAAGTGGTTTTGTGGGTCGAGCGGCAGTGCCTTCGGGTGCCTCGACGGGTAGTCGCGAGGCACTGGAATTGAGAGACGGCGGCAAACGGTATCTGGGCAAGGGGGTGCTGAAAGCGATTCAGCACGTCGAGGGAGAGCTGGCGACAGAGCTCAGGGGAATGGACGTCCGGGACCAGGCGACGATCGACCGCATCATGGTCGAGATCGATGGCACGGACAGCAAGAGTCGGTTGGGTGCCAACGCTACCCTCGGTGTCTCTCTGTCGGTCGCCAAGGCGGCGGCCGAAGCCTGCGGGTTGCCGTTCTACGCCTACTTGGGTGGACCTGCCGCCACCGTGCTGCCGGTGCCCATGCTGAACGTGCTCAACGGCGGTGTCCATGCCGACAATTCGGTGGACATCCAGGAGTTCATGTTGGTGCCGTGGGGATTCGAGACGTTCTCCGAGGCGCTTCGAGCGGGCGTCGAGGTCTACCATTGTCTCAAGGGAGTTTTGAAGAAAGCCGGTCTGGCGACAGCGGTGGGCGATGAAGGAGGCTTTGCCCCCAACCTGGACAGCAATCGGGAGGCATTGGATCTGTTGGTCGAAGCCATCGGCAAAGCCGGCTATCGGCCGGGCGAGCAAATCGCTCTCGCCCTGGACGTGGCCGCCAGCGAGCTCGTGCAGAGTCGGCGGGGTAAGACGGTTCGCTATCAGTTGCCGGGCGAGGGCCGCAATGGGTTGAGAGCCGGCGACCTGATTTCTCTGTACGCCGAGTGGCTGGATGCCTATCCCCTGGTCTCTATCGAGGATGGCCTGTCGGAGGACGACTGGGCTGGCTGGCAGGAGCTGACGGCTGAGCTTGGACAAAGGGTCCAGCTGGTTGGGGATGATCTGTTCGTTACCAACCCGGAGATCCTGGCCAAGGGGATCCTCGAAGGACTGGCCAACTCGCTGCTCGTCAAGCTCAACCAGATCGGCACTCTCACTGAGACCCTGGCAGCGGTAGAGATGGCCAAGACGCACTCCTATACGACGGTGATCAGCCATCGCTCCGGTGAGACGGCTGACAGCACCATCGCAGACCTGGCGGTAGGCACTCGGGCCGGTCAGATCAAGACGGGCGCTCCGTGCCGGAGCGATCGTGTGGCCAAATACAATCGCCTACTGCGTATCGAGGAAGAACTGGGAGGCGTAGCGTTCTATCCGGGCAAGGCTGCCTTTCCTAGAAGCGCTCGCTGATCCGCATCGTGACAACCGAGTCGCCAAGGCCCTTTCCCCGATTGCTGGCTCTCGTAGTCGGCTCTTTGCTGCTGCTCTTGGGACTGGCAGCCTTGGGCAGCTATCGGGACTTGTCTGCGGCTCGAGAGCGAAGGCAGACCTTGCAGGGAGAGATTCGAGAGACCCGAGCCGAGAACGACGAGTTGATAAGGCGAATCGAGCGCCTGCGCAGCGATCCGGCGACCCTCGAGCGGCTGGCCCGGGAGCAGTACCGCATGATGCGCCCCGACGATCTCGTAATCGTCATCCCGGAAGACCTTGAGGAGGTGCTGCCGACAGAGGCAGCTACCGCCTCGGAAGAAGCATCTCCACCAGCGGCCAACCCTCCCAATTCGAGTTAGCTCGAGTTCATCCGTCCTGAGCAGAGAAGCGGCCGGCGCCCCTGCCGGCCGTTGGGGCATCTTTCCAGTCAGGTTTTCGATCGGAGGTCGGTTCGAGGGAGAGGACGACAGGGGGCTATCCTCCCTTCCGCTGCAAGAACCCCCTGAAGCCCACCCTCCCACCCTGGGGATGAGGCGTCCGGTCGTACCTCCCTGCCGATCCTTGGGGCAGTGAGGGGTGAAGTGGCCGGGCATTGCTTCC
>JBATEX010000174.1:0-49755 GCA_049664225.1 Thermoanaerobaculia bacterium | reverse complement strand
ATCTGGATCGGGAAATTCCCCGGGACTGACCCGGCATGCCGGGCAAGCTGACCATCGTCGCCACTCCCATCGGCAACCTGGACGACCTGTCACCGCGGGCCCGGGGCGCGCTCTCTGAAGCCGACCTGATTGCCTGCGAAGATACCCGCCATACCGGGCGGATGCTCGCTCGGCTGGGGCTGAAGACCAGGCTGCTGTCGCTTCACGAACACAACGAGCGTCTGAGGGTCCCCCAGCTTCTGGAGAAGCTGGAGGAGGGCCTGCAGGTGGCACTGGTCAGCGACGCAGGCACTCCGCTGATCTCCGACCCGGGATTCGTGCTGGTTCGCGCCACGGCAGCGAAGGCAATCCCAGTGGAGCACATACCGGGTGCCTCGGCGATTCTCACGGCTCTGGTCGTCTCGGCGTTGCCACCACATCCATTCACCTTTCTGGGATTTCCGCCGCCCCGGAAGACCAAGCGGCAGAAGTTCTTCGCCCGATTCGCCGAACTCCCGCATACTCTGGTCTTCTTCGAGTCGCCCCACCGCATTGTCGTGAGTCTCGAGGATGCTCTGGAGTCCCTGGGCGATCGGCCCGCGGCGGTCGGGCGCGAGCTCACCAAGCTGCACGAAGAGGTCCTACGGGGACATCTATCCGAGATTCACTCGGAGCTCGCTAACCGCCCGTCGCTCAAGGGCGAGTTCACGGTCGTCATCGGACCACCCGATGACTCGAAGGGTTGAGGCGCTCGGCGACTTCGCCGAGCGATCTTTGCGGGCTTGGGGGTTGAGACGGCCGATCGAACCAGGGATCTCCCCCGTCTACGGCCTCACCCGACCATGCCCCTCAGACGAGGGAGACCCATGACCCGATCTACCGCCATCGAGACACATCGAGACCCCGGCAGATGACTCACCCCCTACGCCCCATTGGTGCCAGAGGTTCGTTCGGGTGGTTCGACAGGGGGCGCCGAGTCGAGCGCAGCGCAAGATCCTTCATAGGGCACAGGAGACGGGGCGCGATGACGAGACGAGGTGGCGGTCCCCCGTCAAAGTCTGTGTAACCGCCACCGTCCGCCTGCGGACCACCCGGACGGGCCTCCACACGAAGATCGTTGTCTGTTCAGGACCCAAGCCCCAGGACGGGTGAGTGGGCGGAATCGCTTCAAGTCCTCAAGGCCGATGAGCCAGTAGATCTTCGAAGGCATTCCGGTTCGCGACGCACCAATTCTCGACAGCGTGGGGGCTCGTCGCCTCGCGGAGATGCTCGCGGTCGACGTCGCGGTACTCGCCGAGGGCTGACTCGAGGGCTCTCCGGAGGTCTTCGTAGTTTCCCTTCTCGTACCTGTAGATGCCCTTCACTGCAGGCAGCTCGTCGTGCAGCCCGACCCCGGCGGCGATGACGACCGGCACACCTGTCGCCAGGGCTTCCAGTGTCGGCATCGGACCGCCTTCGACGAGCGAGGTCGAGACGTAGACATCCAGACTTTGAAAGAATCGCGGCATTTCCATCCAGTTGTACCAGCGGGTCGGACAGGGCCATTTCTTGCCCGAGGCCGCAAACCTGCAGCGGCCTCCAAAGTCCTCGACGAGACGCTCAGCCAGGTCCGCGCCCTTGCGACCGCTTCGGTAGGCCTTGCCGGAGAAGCCCACCAACGGTGTGCCCCCGGGCAGTGCAGACTTGAGAGGGAAATGCCCTTTGTCCAGGGGAAGGGGGAATCGCAGAGACAATCCAAAGAGGTCCTCGAGCTCCTGCCGGCTCACCTCGTTCATGCACACCCTCAAATCGGTATCCCGGGCGGCGTCATAGTACAAACGGTACTTTCCGGGGTCGTTGATCTGATCCTCGGTGTGCGTCATCAAGGCCGCGGTCGGGGTCCGATCGAAGCCCTTGAACCTCTCCCATTCCAAATAGGCGAGCCAATAGTTCAGGTCTGCTTCGGCGTGAGGCCGGCGACTCACGCTCCAACCCCAGCGTTCGACGAGGTACCGCGCGAACCGGGACAGCACGCGATCCTGCTTCCACCGCTGGCAGACGATGTGGACCTTCATCTTGGGAGGCCTATTCCAGCGCCCGCGAGCTCTCACGGGCAACCAGAGTCCAATCCTCCGTCATCGGGCCGTCGATCCAGCAACCGCCGAGCACCCGGCTGCCCTCGTAGAAGACCGCTGCCTGGCCAGGAGAAACTCCGACTTGTGGCTCGGCGAACTCGACCTCGACTCTGCCATCCCCGACCGGTCGGATAACCGCCAGGACGCCCGGGTGACGTGAGCGGATCTTCACGAGAGCTTCGACAGGCTCGCTCCGCCCCGCTCCGATCCAATGCACGTCACGGCCGAACAATCCGGGCGCTCGAAGTTCGCTTTCCGGGCCGACTACGACCTGATTGCGCTCCGGCTCCAAGCCGATCACGTAGAGAGGCTCAGGCACCGCCAACCCCAATCCGCGTCGCTGACCCACGGTATACCGATAGTACGGTTCCCCGGCGCCCAGTATCTCGCCATCCCGATCGACGACCTGACTGGGCTCGTTGAGCGCCTTCGTTCTGAAACGCGTCGGATCGGCTTCGACCTGAGATTCGACGAACTCTCGAACCCCGCCCTCGACGAAGCAGATCTCCATGCTCTCGGGCTTCTCCGCCACCAGCAGGCCGGCCTCCCGAGCCATCCGCCGCACTTCCGGCTTGCTCGTCTCGCCGAGAGGAAACAGCGTCGCCGCTAGCTGGTCCTGGGTCAACTCGAAAAGATAGTAACTCTGGTCCTTGCTCGGCTCCGCTGCCGCGTGCAGCTCGTACCCTTCAGACCCTTCGAGAATCCTCGCATAGTGGCCGGTGGCGATCCGCTCGGCGCCCAACTGGCGGGCTTTGTCGAGAAACAGGTCGAACTTGATCCAGGTGTTGCATCGCGTGCAGGGTATCGGCGTTCTGCCGTCGAGGTAGTCCTGGACAAAGGGATCGACCACCGAGCGACGAAACTCCTCTTCCATCTGCAAGGTGTAGTGGGGAATGCCGCACTGCTGAGCCACTCGCTTCGCGTCCCCCATGTCCAGGGCTCCGCAGCATCGGCCATGAGTGTCGTCTTGCGATCGATCCCATAGCAGCATCGACAGGCCGATCACTGGGTGTCCGGCCTGGGACAAGAGCCAGGCCGTGACGGAAGAGTCGAGCCCGCCGCTCATTGCCACTGCAATTGTCGGTTTCATGATCGTGGCGCCGATGAAAGCCTGCGAAGCTCCGTCGCCTCCTGGGCCAGTACGTCGAGAAAGGCGTCGACTTCCTGAAACGTATTCCGAGGACCGAAGCTGACTCGCAAGGAGCAGGAGGCCTCTTCCCTCGGGACACCCATGGCGAGCAGCGTGCGGCTGGGTTCCACGGTTCCAGAAGAGCAGGCTGACCCGGAGGATACGGCAAATCCGGCCAGGTCGAGACGGATCAGGAGAGACTCGCTGTCGGCTCCCAGCAGAGCGATGTGAGAGGTGTTGGGAAGTCTCTCGGCGAGCCGGCCATGAACCAACGAGTCGGCAACGCGCTCCAGGCCGCTCTCGAACCGCTGACGCAGCTCGAGCACTCGGCGGCTTCGCACCTCGAGCTCTTCGGCTGCCACCTTCGCTGCTGCGCCAAATCCCACCATCGCCGGCACGTTGACGGTCCCAGCCCTTCGTTGACGCTCCTGTGAGCCCCCCCTGAGCAAGGGTTCGAAGATCGCCCCTCCACGAACCCATAGAGCCGCGGCGCCCAACGGCCCGTTGAATTTATGGGCGCCGACAGACAAATAGTCCACATTCAGGGCAGCTACGTTGACTGGCACCTTGCCAATAGCTTGCACCGCATCGCACAGGACCGGGATGCCGCGCTCCCGGCAGCTGCCTGCGACCTTCTCAACTGGCTGCACCGTACCCACTTCATTGTTGGCCAGCATCAGGCAGACGAGCCGGGTGTCCTCCCGAGTCTCTGCCAAAACCTGCTCCGGATCCACCCGACCCTGGCGGTCGGGATTCACCCAGCTCACCTGCATACCTGCTTCCTGCAGGGCCAGCACCGGCTTCCAGACGGAAGGATGCTCGACGCCCGAGACCACCAGATGACCCTTGAGATCTGCGTTCCAGCAGCGCCCGAGCAGGACCGTGTTGTTAGCCTCTGTGCCCGAAGCCATGAAGACGAGCTCCGCCGGCCGCGCTCCGAGCAGGCCTGCGACCTGCTCGCGAGCCACCTCCGTTGCATCACGGGCCG
Organism: Thermoanaerobaculia bacterium; assembly: GCA_049664225.1. Lineage (GTDB taxonomy): Bacteria > Acidobacteriota > Thermoanaerobaculia > Multivoradales > JAHEKO01 > JAUVRX01. The sequence goes on along the minus strand of JBATEX010000174.1, from coordinate 45,545 downwards.
CCTGCCCAAAGGCGTGAAGAGAAGCTGGGTTGCCGTGCAGCTCGCCGAGCCACGGCTCCATGGCCACTCTCACCTTCGGGTCCAGAGGGGTGGTGGCGTTGTGGTCGAAATAGGTCGCTGGCATGGAATGGTCGATTCTATCGCGGGACCCCGGCATCGACTTTGCAAAGTGTTTGTCGTCGGACGGTTCTCGCTGCGCTTCCCGGGACTGGACTCGGGGGCTCGTTGGAGATTTGTCCACAAAGGAAATTTGTCCGTAGATGGGTCAAGACGTAGGATCTGCCGAATGACGCTCCGCAAACTGACTCGTCTTGCCCTCGCCTCGGGTCTGGTTTTGGGCCTCGTGCTGTCTGTGGTTCCGGCCAGCGCGAAGGACGGCAAGAAGAAAGAGCTCAAGGCGAAGCTGGAGGCACTACCCCAGGAGTACCAGCTTTGGGTCGAGTCCGTGCGGATCCTCATCAGTGATGACGAGCTCCAGGCCTTCCTGGAGCTCGAGAAGGACTACCAGCGCGACGCCTTCATCGAACGGTTCTGGCGCAGCCGTGACCCCTATCCGCAGACGCCTCGCAACGAGCTCAAGGAGCGCTGGATGTCGCGCGTAGAGGAGGCGAAGACCCTCTTCGGAAATCTGACCGAAGACCGCTCCCGCATCCTCCTGCTCAACGGTATCCCTACTGCCCGCATTCTCGTCAACTGCACCGAGCTCTGGCCGGCCGAGGTCTGGTACTACCAGAGGGCCGAGAATCTCGGTAGCGAGATGGCCTTGATCTTCTACCAGCAGGGCGGGCTGGGTGCCTATCGAATCTTCTATCCAGGCGCGGGGCTGACCGATCTGATCAAGTTCCCGGGCTCGGATCCATGGTCCAGCATTCAGATGTGCCGGCAGAGTGATATCGATGCGCTCAGGGCCGCGTTTTCTCTGATGAACCGAGTCGGATCCATGGGCTTCATGACCATGGTGGCCGAATTGATGGATACTCCGGAGTCGCCGTCGGGGGAATGGGTTTCCGCGTTCAACGCCTATTCCACGGACATGCCCGATGATGCCGAGACCTTCCCCGCCAAGGTCGAGATCGAATATCCAGGCCGCCACCAGAACCGGACCGTCACCCAAGGCGTCATCTCGGTGGACAAATCCGATGCCCAGGTGTCCGAGTTGAGTGACATCGGCGTCTCCTACAACTTTCTCGCCACCGGTGAGATCATCCGCGACGGCCGCCTCTTCGATTCCTTTCGCTATCAGTACAACCTGCCAGCCACACAGCTGAAGACGGAGACGATTCCTCTGGTCTTCGAACGCTACTTGAGACCGGGCGAATACGAGCTGGCGCTGAGGGTTGACGACCTCAACGGGGAGAAGAGCCATCGCGTTCTACTCGACCTCGATGTCCCGCGGGTCGAGCACCTGAGACCTCCTGAGCCTGCCGATCCCGAGACAGCTCGCCTGCTAGCCGAAGCCAACGCCGCGATCACCTCGGGTGACAACACCATCAAGATCGTCGAGCCCCGCGGCCGATATCAGACGGGAATGCTGAGGATCGACACCATGACCACCGGCAAAGACATCAGCTCGGTGGATTTCATCCTCGACGGACACGAGCAGCTCATCAAACGAGTGCCACCTTTCACCGTTGAGCTCGATCTCGGCTCACTGCCCCGCATGCGGACCCTGACTGCAGTTGCGCGCGATGCCCAAGGTGTCGAGGTGGCGCGCGATCAGAAGGAGATCAACGCCGGATCGCATCGCTTCGACGCCCGCCTCGTCGAGCCACGGAGCAACAGGCAGTACGAGCGCAGCCTGCGAGCCGAGGCGCAGATCGAAGTTCCAGACGGTGGCGCCGTCGAGCGGGTGGATTTCTACCTCAACGAGACACTCGTCTCCACCCTGTACCAGGAGCCCTGGACCCAACCGATCTTCCTCGACTCCGACGGGGAGCTGGCCTATGTAAGGGTGGTCGCCTATCGACCCGACGGGAACTACGTCGAAGACACAGTCTTCGTCAACGCCCCCGACTACATGGAGAACCTCGAAGTCCAATTCGTCGAGCTCTATATAACGGTGCTGGACAAAGCCAAGCATCCCGTTCTGGGATTGGAGCAGGAGTCCTTTACCGTGCAGGAAGACGAGGCCGCACAGGAGATCCGACGCTTCGATCGCGTCACCAACCTGCCGATCCACGCGGCGATCCTCCTCGACATCTCGGCTTCCATGGAAGAGAGCCTCGGCATGGCCCAGCGTGCGGCGCTTGAGTTCTTTCAGGAGAACCTGACGCCGAAGGACCGGGCGGCACTGATGACCTTCAACGACCACCCCAATCTGGCGGTGAAGTTCACCAACGAGCTGGCCGACCTGGCGGGAGGCCTGGCAGGGCTCAAGGCGGAGCGAGGCACAGCTCTTTTCGATAGCGTCGTCTTTTCGCTGTTTTACTTCAACGGCATCAAGGGCCAAAGGGCGCTGATCATCCTTTCGGACGGCAAGGACGAGCATAGCCAGTTCACCTATGAGGACACTCTGGAATACGCTCGACGAGCCGGTGTGGCGATCTACAGCATTGGTCTTGGCCTCAACAAGAAGAGCGGCGACGCGAAGAAGAAGCTGACGCATCTTGCCGAGGAGACCGGTGGCCGCAGCTTCTTTGTCGATGCCGCCGAAGAGCTACCGGGAATCTACAGCGCCATCCAGGAAGAGCTCCGGTCCCGCTACTACATCGCCTACCAGTCCACCAACACCGCCGAAGACGACGAGTTTCGCTTCATCGAGGTGGAAGTCACCGGCAAGGATCTCGAAGCGAAGACCTTGAGGGGCTATTATCCTTAGAAGATGCAGCCAGGCAGCTTCGACTTTTCAACATATTCTCCGGCGCCTGCCGCACTCATCTGCCTTCTACTCGTTGTCCTGATCTCGATTCAACCTGCCTCGGTCGAGTCCGCAGATCTGCCGCCGGTCGATGAGCTGCCCACTGATCCGCTCGCCTGGCTCGACCTCGTCGCGCCGCTGATCAACCAGTCGGAGCTGTCTGTGTACCGGGCGCTCGAGCACGACTATCAACGCCAAGCTTTCATCGACCGCTTCTGGCGCGAAAGGGACCCCTTTCCGGAGACCGGGCGCAACGAGTTCCTGGAGACATGGCAGCAACGGCTGCAGCTCGTTCACGAGCGCTTTGGGAACCTGCAGGAGGATCGGGCAGAGACGTTGCTGCTGACCGGTCCGCCACAGCAGATTCTCACTGGGCCATGCCCTCGAGTACTCGAGCACCTGGAGATCTGGCTCTTCACGGCCAGCCATCAGCTGGCGGAGCCCATCGTCCTGGTCTTCGTGAAGGACACTGGTGCGGAAACCGACAGCCTGATTCGGTGGTCACCGACTGGCGGCCTGAGCTCCCTTTCGAGCCACTCTGCAGACTCGGCACTTGAACGGCGATCAGGAAGACTGGACTGGGTCCGTCAGTGTAGGGGAGGCGGCGAGGTCTTCGACGCGTTGGCCATGGCTGTGGAGTGGGACCAACTAAGAGCGACAGTGCACTTCGTGCCAGAGCCCACAACAGCATGGGCGGAGGCCTTCCTGTCACGGTCGTCGGGTCTGCCTTCCAGTGCGAGCCCGCTCCCCGCCAACCTGAGGCTCGAGTTTCCTGGACGACATCAGTACCAGACGATTGTGCAGGGTTTGATCACCATACCCATCGAGGCAGCCGCTCCGAGTGAAGCAGGCGACGGGCCCGCTTACAGCTTCCAGGTCGAAGGCGAGGTCGTCAAGGACGACCGGCTCCTCGAGAGCTTCCGCTATCGGTTCGACTTCGCCGCGGAGGAGATTTCGGGAGACGTCATTCCGCTCGTCATCCAGCGGCAACTACGACCCCAGGCCTACAAGATTGTCATCCAGGTGGAGGACCAACACTCCAATCGGATCTTCCGCGAGGAGCGAGAGATCCAGGTGCCCGCCGTCGCACAGACCCCGATCCCACCAGAGCCCGACCCACCGCCTTCGATCCGCGATGACTCGGAGAGTGAGGCGGCTCGGTTCGCAGAATCCGCTGCAGCGCTCAGTTCCGCAGAGCATAGTCTCAAGATCCTGCCTCCCTCCAGTGAGCTGCATACCGATCGGCTGCGCGTGGAAGCAGTCGCCGGCGGGAAGTCCATCGCCAAGGTAACCTTCATCCTCAACGGCACACCGGTGATGAGCAAGAGCCGTCCGCCCTACAGTGTGGAGATCGATCTGGGGCGCTCGCCCCGGCTTCACTCTCTGGAAGCCCTGGCAGTGGACCAGACGGGGAGGGTGTTGGCCCGCGATCGGGTCCCGATCAACGCTGGTCCCCACCGCTTTTCTATTCGCCTCCTGCAACCCCAATCTGGCGAGCGCTTCGTCAGCAGTCTCCGCGCCGTGGCGGAAGTCGACGTGCCGCGAGGCGAGGTTCTGGAGCGGGTCGAGTTCTACCTCAACAATCGGCGGCTGGCGAGCCTCTATCAGCCACCCTACGCCCAGCCCCTGGTGCTGCCCGAGAACCAGCGCATCACCTATGTCCGTGCCGTCGCCTATCTACGGGACGGTAACTCGACCGAAGACCTGGTGTTCATCAACGCGCCAGATCAGATGGATCGTCTGCGGATACACTTCGTGGAGCTCTTCACCAGTGTTTCCGACCGCCGTGGCTCTCCTGTAGAAGGCCTGGATAGGGAGAGCTTCCAGGTATTCGAAGAAGGCGTGCCACAATCCATCCGTCGATTCGAACGGGTTCGAGATCTACCCATCCACGCCGGCATCCTGCTAGACACCTCGACCTCGATGGCCGAGGAAATCTCCGAGGCCATAGAAGGGGCTCTGCGATTCTTCGAAGGCGTTGTCAGGCCCAGAGACAGAGCCGCGGTCGTGGTGTTCAACGACGCACCCAGACTCGCCGTGCCGTTCACCAGCAACCATCAGGTCCTGGCTGGAGGTCTGGTGGATCTGGAAGCCGAAGGTGAGACTGCTCTGTTCGACAGCCTGGTCTTCACGCTGCACTACTTCTCCGGCATCAAGGGGAAACGGGCCCTCATTGTGCTCTCCGACGGAGAGGACTCCTCCAGTCGCTACTCGTTCGACGAGACCCTGGAGTTCGCCCGGCGCTCCGGCATCGCCATCTACAGCATTGGCCTCGGGCTGCCCAGCCGGCAGCTGGAGACGCGAATGAGACTCCAGCGATTTGCCGCCGATACCGGCGGGCGCTACTTCTTCATCAGCCACGCCAGTGAGCTGGCATCGATCTACGAGTCGATCGAGGAGGAGCTGCGCTTCCAATACCTGCTGGCCTACCAATCAACGGACAGCGAGGGCGACGAGTTTCGCAGGGTAGAAGTTCGGGTCTCCCGGCCGGACTTGGAAGCCACCACCGTTCCCGGCTACTATCCCTGAGGATGCAGCGGGGCGCTGACTCATGAGTCGCTCGACCTCAGACCCATCTGCCAGACTTGTCCTGGCCTCCGCCTCGCCGAGGCGGCGAAATCTTCTCGAGAGTCTCCGGCTGGCCTTCGCGGTCCGGTCGGCCGGAATCGACGAGAGTGTTCTTGCCGACGAGGCGCCCGAAGATCATGTGCTGCGCCTGGCCTGCGCCAAGGCCCAGGCCGTTGCCCTCCCGGGCGAGCTGGTCCTGGCGGCAGACACCATTGTCGTTCTGGACGGTGGGATTCTAGGCAAGCCTGTCGACGCTAGAGACGCACAACAGATGCTGCACCAGCTGGCAGGGCGGAGACATGAAGTCTACTCCGGCGTGGCTCTGTTCGAGGCCGCAAGCAGTTCCATGGTCTCTGGTTCGGAGCGTTCCGAAGTGGCCATCGCAGACATCAGCAATGACGAGATCGGATGGTACGTCTCCACAGGCGAACCTCTGGACAAGGCCGGCTCCTATGCCATTCAGGGCCTCGGAGCCCTCTTCGTCGAGTCCATTGTCGGCAACTACACCAACGTCGTAGGCCTACCCCTGCCCTTGACGCGATCGCTCTTCCAGCAATTGTCGCACGACATTCTCGACTTCAGGGCGTAGGGGCGTAAGGGCTTAGGGGCGTAGGAGCCCAAGGGCCAACTTCCTGACGGGAGTCTTGGTCCGCCTGAAGGTCCTGAAAGCAGAGAACGGTGCAAGGCCGGGCACGAGGTCTCCAGCCGGAGGCCCAGGACGGCGGGGGAGAGCCTCGTGCGTGGCCCAGTACCACCAACAACTCAAGACCCCAAGCCCTCAAAGGTCGGCCGGAGCATGCGACGGACGATTCAACCCCCAAGCCCTCAAAGAACGCCCGGCGGAGAGCCGGGCGCCTCAACCCTCAAGACCCGGCGGCTGAGCGCAGCTCAGCCACTGTACTTGATCGGTGCTCCGAGCTCGTCGAGCGAGAAGTTGGCCATAATCTGGTGGCCGTTGAAATCCAGCACTCGAAGGTCCTCGACACTCAGCAAATCCTCGGCAATACCTTCGAAGGAGCCCTGATACCGCTTCTGCACCGCCTCCGTGTCGACTTCGTAGGCGATGAACTTGTTGATGCCCTTGTAGCGGAGTTTTTTCAGCAGCCGCGCGTCGGTAAGCTCTGGATAGGTCGATAGAACCAGAATCGGGCCGGTGCCTGTGAAGATAAGGTACGTCTGTGGGGTCTTGCCTTCTGTCATGGTTCTCCTCTCGTGGCGCCGTGCCAATGAGATTTGCCACCCGGCGCCGAGGTGTCGGGAGGCGGCCCTCTTGCCCCAAGGTAGCTTCGGTCGACAAGACTGTCAAGCACCGATGGATTCGCCCTCGGGCCGGTGTCCGCGGTAGATTCAAGCCATGAGCTCTGGTCCGATGTCTCCCACTATCGTGCTCGTCCGCCCTCAGGAGCAGGGAAATATCGGAGCCACCGCCCGAGCCATGGCCAACATGGGCCTCGAGCATCTTCGCCTCGTGCAACCGGCCGTCTCCCTCGGGCGCGTCGCCTACGCTTTCGCAGTCGGAGCCCGCGAGATTCTAGACCACGCTGTGATTACCGACTCTTTGAGCCTCGCCCTCGAGCCCTTTCAGCGGATCATCGGGACCAGCTCGGTTCGCAGCCGAGAGCCGACGACTCAGCTCTTGTCGCCTCGGGAGCTGACTGAAACCCTGTCCAGAGAACATGGGTCCGCACAGAGCGCCCTCGTCTTTGGATCCGAGCCGTCTGGTTTGACCAACGAAGAGTTGGCCCACTGCGGCCAGGTGGTGCAGATCCCTTGTTCGCCGCGACAGCCGACACTGAATCTCAGTCAAGCCGTCCTGATCCTCGCCTGGGAGCTGTTTCAGAGACGAGAGTTGGCTGCGGATGCCACTTCGAATCGGCCGCCGGCTGCCCCGGCGGAACAGGTGGAGGGGCTCATGAGCCAGGCCGCCGGGGTCTTGACAGCTATCGGCTTTGCCCGTGACGACACCTTCGAAGGGGTATCGAGAGAGCTCCGTCAGCTCTCAGCAAGAGCCGGCCTCACGGCGCGAGAAGTGAACCTCCTGAGAGGAATCTGCCGGCGAGCCCTCCGCAGCTTGGAGGAAATCTCCGATCGTAGCGCCAGAACTCCATGACCACCGACCTGGTCGAGCGGCAAAAGCCCCTGTCCACAGTCACGGTGATAGACTGCGTCGCCCGATGAATGAGCCGAAAGACATCCGAAGACTGGTCGCGACATCGCTCGCCGCAGCGCCGGTAGTTGGGGTCGTTCGCACCTCCAGCCGAGACGAAGCCCTGCGGCAGGCAGGACTCTTCATGGCCAACGGGATCGAGTTGATCGAGGTCACCTTCACGGTTCCTGATGCCCCGGACCTGGTAAGAGAGCTGATTGCAGGGCGAAGCACGACAGGTCCCCCCTGGATCGGCATGGGGACCGTGACCGATCTATCACGAGCCGAGGCGGCAGTCGAGGCAGGTGCCGAATTCCTGGTCTCTCCCAATGTCAGTTCGGTCGTGACCGCCGTCGCCCGCCGAGCGGGTCTCTACCTGGTCCTCGGTGCACTCACCTGCACCGAGATTGTCGAGGCCCGTGACCTGGGAGCCGACATCGTAAAGGTCTATCCCTTGCCACCGGTTGGAGGGCCGGCCTATCTCGCCACGATTCGGGGGCCCCTGGACGATATCCCCATGCTGGCTGCGGGAGGCTTTTCGGTCGACGAGATTCCCGACTATCGAGTTGCCGGTGCCTCGGCCTTTGGAATCGGCGCTCCGCTGCTCGGCGACGATGAGGAGGGCACCCGACAACGAATCGCCCATGCACTGCGGCTGGCTAAGGGACAGGAGTCCTGATGAGCACACCACCAGCGAAACCGAAGCAGATCAACTTCGATCCAACGCCGGAGATCTTCGCCACGGACAGTAGTGGGAACTTCTGGCTTCCTCTTCAGGTCGATGGCCAGAGCCACGTGCCAACCGCCACCTACGACGAGACACGTTTGCTGATGTCGCTCTGGTATCCGTCGAATCGGCGAACCATCGACCTCGACCGAGCTTATGTCGAGGTTCGTGGCTGGTTCGACACCGAAGAGGAGCACTGGTACAAGCTGGCGGAGATCGAGCCGGTCGTACCGCCCTATGAGCCCGGAAACTCGTTCGACGGTTGGTTGGTCCTGCCGGTTTTCGCCACCAGGAGTGCCTTCGCCCTGGCCGGGGGCGGCTTCCATCCCCGAGCCCGAATTCAGATTCGTTCCACGGCCTATCTTGTAGCCTGACCGTTTCTTCTGACAACGCACTCGACAACGAGAGCTTAGAGTGGCGCGGAGAATGCCATGAACCACATCGATCTTCTAGCTCGTCTGGCTGTTGAAAGCGACAATCGAATCGTCCTGCTGGTTCTGGATGGCGTCGGTGACATTCGCACCTGGGATCAGCCTGCGACTGCCCTCGATCGTGCCGAGCTACCCAATATGGACGCCCTGGCCAGACGCTCCGCCCTCGGTCGGATCGTCCCGGTAGCCCAGGGGGTCACACCTGGCAGTGGTCCAGGCCATCTCGCCCTGTTCGGGTACGATCCGACGGATCCCGAGGCAGACATCGGTCGGGGCGTTCTGGAGGCCCTGGGGCTCGGCCTGAAGATCGGCCCTGGAGATCTGGCTGCACGTGGCAACTTCGCAGCAATCGACGCCGACGGCAACCTGACGGATCGCCGAGCCGGTCGCATTCCAACCTCCGAGTGCCAGAGGTTGGTGGATTCCTTGCAGGCGGACCTGAGCTCCCTCGAGGAGGCCGAGATCGAGGTGGTTGCCGGTGAGGAGCACCGCTTCGTGTTGATTCTCCGTGGGAGTGGATACTCGGCAGAGGTGGCTGACACCGACCCCCAGAAGACCGGGGTGCAACCGCTTTCTCCACAGCCCATGAAACCCGGGGCCGAGCCAACTGCAGCACTGCTTGCCAAGATCATCGCCAGGATGAACCACGTGATCGCGGAAGAGCCGAAGGCCAACGCCGTGCTGTTGAGGGGGGTATCCCAGCTACCCACTCTGCCGCAGTTCCCCGATCTCTATCACCTTCGAGCCGGTGCCTTCGCCGGGTACCCGCTTTATAGAGGGGTGGCTGGCGCCTGCGGCATGGAAGTGGTTCCTTGCGGCAAATACTTCCACGAAATGGTTCCCACGGTCAGAGAGAATTGGTCACGGTTCGATTTCTTCTTCCTGCATGTCAAGCAGGCCGACAAAGCCGGCGAAGATGGTGACTTGAAGGCCAAGATTCAAGTGCTGGAGAAGGTGGACGCTGCTCTTCCCGAGTTGCTCGCCCTGGAACCCACGGTGTTGGCCATTACGGGCGACCACTCCACACCGGCGCCGATGGCCTCCCACAGCTGGCATCCGGTGCCCCTTCTGGTCCATTCTCCCGTCTGTTTTGCGGACGACTGTCAGGAGTTCACCGAGACGGCCGCTACGCAGGGCCACCTGGGTACCTTTCCAGCCTGTGAGTTGATGGGGCTTTTGCTAGCCAACTCCGGTCGGTTGGCGAAGTACGGTGCTTGAGACCTAGCGGAAGCCCCGACGGAGCTCGTTCCGAAAGATCGTGAAGGTGTCCTTGTCGAAGAGGCATACCACGACTCTCCTCAGCTTCGTGCCTCCCTGGAGATAGCGGTGGATCTCGGTCAAGGTAACCCGCGCGCAGCGATTCACCGGAAATCCGAAGTTGCCCGTCGAGATGGCGGGAATGGCAATCGAATTGAGACCATGCCGATCGGCCAGGGCCAGTGAAGCGCGTACTGCCGAGGCGAGCTTGCGATCCTCGTCTCCCTCACCCATGCGGGGGCCGACGGCATGGATGACGTGCTTGAGTGGTAGGTCTCCCGCACCCGTGATGACGGCGGTACCCACTGCTGTCCCACCAATTCGGTCGCACTCCTTCTGAATCGAAGGACCGCCCTTTTCTCGAATCGCACCGGCCACGCCGGTACCCAATTCGAGCTTCTCGTTGGCAGGGTTGACGATCGCGTCCAAGACAAGCTCGGTGACATCTCCCTCCAGAAGCTCGAGACGAGTCCCGTTCAGTTGGATGGACACGAGGTTCTTCTGGGTCTTCTTGGCCATTCGCAGTCCTCTCCTCGCTGATCGGGAGATGCCTGATCATATCAAGCCCGACCGGAAGGCCACTTGATGTAGACTCCGCTGGCCATGCTCAGCGACTTCAAGAGCGAGCTTTCGCGACTCCTGGCCGAGAGAATCGAGACCCTTTTCGGGGTCGAATACGCGCCAATTGTGGAGGTGCCGCCCCGCCGAGAGTTGGGTGACCTGGCCTTTCCTGCCGCACTTCATCTGGCTCGCACCCTGAAGCGCAACCCGCGAGGAATCGCCGAGGAGCTGGCGGCTGGTTTTCCATCTCCTGACTTTGTTCGCGACCTTCGGGTCGAGGGCGCCGGCTACCTGAACTTCTTCCTCGACCGGAGCCTGGTGGCCGGGCGGCTCCTCTCCGCACCCCTCATCCAGCCCGGGGCGAACGCTGGCGAGAGGATCGTGCTCGAGCACACGAACATCAACCCCAACAAGGCGGCGCACATCGGTCATCTTCGCAATGCGGTCCTCGGGGATGTGTTGAGCAAGGTCCTACGTGCCCTGGGACACACAGTCGAGGTAGAGAACTACATCGACGACACGGGTGTGCAGCTGGCCGACGTCGTCGTCGGCTTCATGGACCTGCGGCAGATGACTCTCGAGGAGGTCGCCGCCCTACCCGAGCCCTTCGACTACTACTGCTGGGATCTCTACAGCGAAGTCGGTAGGTGGTACGGGGAAGACCCTGAGAACCAGGAGCTCCGCCGCCTGACCCTGCAGGAGCTCGAGCACGGCAGCGGACCTCGTGCCGAGATGGCACGGCTCGTTTCACGCCGCGTCGTCAGCCGTCACCTGGCGACGATGCGACGACTGGACATCGCCTACGATCTACTGACCCACGAGGGAGCGGTGCTGGGCCTCGACTTCTTTTCCGAGGCCTTCGAGCAACTCAAATCCACAGATGCCGTCCGTTTCGAAGACGCCGGCAAGAACGTAGGTTGTTGGGTCATGCCACTGTCGGAAAGCGACGAGTTTGCCGGCCTCGAGGATCCCGACAAGGTGATCGTGCGCTCCGACGGTACCGTGACCTATGTCGGCAAGGACATCGCCTACCAGCTGTGGAAGTTCGGCCTTCTCGACAAGGACTTCCAGTATCGCTTCTGGCGGGCGGAGGACGTCTGGGAGACCACTGTAGACGGCGTGCCCGAGCACCCGAGCTTTGGCAAGGCAGACCGCGTGATCAACGTGATCGACATCCGCCAGGGCTACCTGCAGAAGATCGTTCGTGCCGGGCTCGACGCGCTCGGCTACCACGAGCAGGCCAGCCGGTCGATTCACTTCGCCTATGAAATGGTGACCCTCTCGCCGTCGACAGCGCGCCAGTTCGGATTCCTCGAAGACGACACCGAGGAGGCCTCAGGTAGCCTCGAGATGTCCGGGCGCAAGGGAATCGGAGTCAAGGCCGACGACCTGATCGACCGGCTGGAAGCCAAGAGCCGTAAGGAGATCAGCGCGCGGAATCGCGAGCTGAGCCCCGAGGCCCTCGACATATTGGCACGCCAGATTGCGATCGCGGCTCTTCGCTTCTTCATGGTCAAGGCGACGACGAATCGGATCATCGCCTTCGACCTCGACGAGGCCTTGAGCTTCGAGGGTGACTCCGGACCCTACCTGCAGTATTCAGCTGTTAGAGCGCTCAATATCAGCCGCCGGCTCGGAGAGGCCGGCCTCCCTACCGAGGTCTCACCAGCAGAGGTAACCGCTCTTCCAACAGAAGTCTGGGATGACGACCTCTGGGACCTGATCCTGGCGGTCTCGCTGATCCCACAAAAGGCAGAAGCAGCCGCGGACTCCCTGGAGCTCTCCCTCCTGGCCCGGCACGCATTGGAGCTGGCGCAGAAATTCCACGCTATCTACCATTGTCACCCCATCCTGCAGGAGCAGGACTCAAGGCTACGCCATGCCCGACTGGCAACGATGCAGGTGTTTGTCCAGGGCCTGACCGTGCTCAGCGACCTCCTGGGGCTACCCCTGCCGGACCGGATGTAGATCGGCGACGTGCCGAGGCAGGACTCTACATTCCTGAGCAAGTGGTAAGCTCTGACTGAAGGAAGAGGGAAACAGAGAGGCATTGACTGATCACACGGATCGCGAGGAGAGAAGGCGCTATCCCCGGCTGCGGGCGCCGATCTACTGCCGACCAGTGGGTCCTTTGGCCGGGCGGGGAGGTCTTCTCGTCGATGTGGGCCTGGGGGGTGTTCGCGTCTACAGCGATGCCCCGATGGAACCCGGGCACAGACTCGAGGTCGAGCTCAGGCTCCCGGACGAGTCGAAACTGACCTTCCTCACCGAAGTAGTCTGGCTCCAGGAGCTGCCGGCAGACGCACCGGCATCCTTCGACGTCGGGCTCCAGTTTCTAGACTTGACGCCCGAAGACATCGAGGCCCTTGAGGTCGTGCTGGACAGTCCGGAACCGTAAAGCCGAGCCAGGTGCAGGACGGCCGCTGCACACCAACGAGTCGCGGGGTGTCACTGGTGGCTCATCCATAGCGAGTACCATGAAGAAACCTACGGAACGATTCGGCCGCCGTGTGGAAAGCTACGTCCGCTCCCGGCCCTCCTACCCGCAGGCGGTGGTCGAGCTCCTGGAGGCTGAATGTGGTCTCTCACCCGGCTGGGCGGTGGCAGACATCGGTTCCGGCACCGGCTTTCTGAGCCGTCTCTTCCTGGAAAGTGGCTGTCGAGTCTACGGCGTGGAGCCCAATGCCCAGATGAGGAGAGCAGGTGAGGCGTTGCTGGCGACCTACCGCCTCTTCACCAGCCTCGCCGCTACTGCCGAGGAGACCGGACTGCCTGGTGCTTGTGTCGATCTGGTGGCGGCCGGCCAGGCTTTTCACTGGTTCGAGGCCAGGGCGGCGCGACGCGAATTCGCCAGGATCCTGCGGCCGCGAGGCTGGGTGGTCCTGCTCTGGAACGACCGCAGGAAGCAGAGCAGCCCATTCCTGAAAGCCTACGAAGAACTGCTGCTCGCCTACGGTACGGACTACCAGGAGGTTGACCATACTCGGATCGGGCCCAAGGAGATCCAGTCCTTCTTCGGCAGCGCGCCGATCGGCACCGCCACCTTCGACAACCACCAGAGCTTCCGCTTCGAAGGCTTGAAGGCGCGTCTCCTGTCGTCCTCGTACACTCCCGGTCCGGACCATGCCCGCCACACAGACATGCTGCGCGCTCTGCGCGAAATCTTCGAGGCCCACGAAGTCGACGACCACGTCAACATCGAGTACGACACGCAGGTGTTTTACGGGCAGATGGGTTGAAGCGGCCGGGCGTACCTTCCGGCCGACCTTTGAAGTCTTGGGGGTTGAATCGTCCGTCGCTTGCTCCGGCCGACCTTTGAGGGCTTGAGGCACTGAGGTCCTGGGGCTTGGGTCCTGGGTCCTGAACTGATGACCTTCTTCTCGTAGAGGTTCGTCCGGATGGTTCGCAGGGAAGGGTCGCAGCAGAAGCGGGAGAGCTCTCCTGGCACGTCCAAGAGGTCGGTCCGGGGGGCAGGACCCCAGGGGGTTCTGGCAGCGGAAGGGAGGATAGCCCCCTGGGGGCCTGACCCCTGGGCTGACCTCACAAGATCGTGGTCGTCTGACTGGGCCCCAGGCCTTCACTGCCCCACTGCCCCAAAGATCGGTCGGCGAATTCGCCGACCGCCTCAACCCCCAGGTCCCAAGAAGGGAAGCCGGGTGGCTTCCCTTCACCAGATATAGTCTTTGGCGATCTTGCGCTTGTCGTGGCCGGCGAGAATGTGCATGACGCGGATCTTCTTGAGGCTCACGGGAGAAAGGGAGGCGAGCGGGATGTGGAGGATCTGTTTGCCTTGGGCAGCGGCGTAGCGGCGCAGTCTTTCGGCAGGAGGCTCCGCCGCCAGATGCACCGCGATCTTCTCGAGGCTGTAGTCGACGGCGGCCATCAGCAGAACCTCCGCCTTGCCACGGGCGAGTCGATAGTCAGCATCCGACCAGACATCGAACAGCCTGCCCCTCGGCTGGGTCAACACGAAACCGCCGTAGGTCGCCCGCATCATTCCGGGACCCACCACCTGGTCCGCCGGATTCGTGGCATAGAAGGCCATATCCGACTCTTGATCGTGCTCTCCCAACCAGGTCATGGCAAAGGGGTACCGCTCGTTGTCCAAGTCGCGATCGAAGACGACCACCACCGATCCTGCATCCCCCGGCACTTGTCCCTTCTCTTCCACATAGATCCTGTCTTCATGGACGTTGCGAAGAGTCTCCCGAACGTCGACCCCGTCCAGCAAGCTGCTGGTGAAGGGCTCGGTCCTTTTGCGCTCTGCTGACAGCACCGAAAGGGCCTTCTTCTGTAGAAAGCGCCCGTAGTCCTCGACAACAAGGTCCTCCGGCGGGTAGGAGCACAAGCCTGACGAATCGAACGCCCGAAGCCAGTCCTCTGGACTTTCGGCTTGCGGGTGCTGCCGCACAGGGACGGCGATCGGCCGCTGCTTGACGCGAAAGAATCGACGACGAAAACGGATCGTGCGCGTGCCGAGATCCAGATCGTCACCATCGACGGAAGCGGTCTCGATCTCTGCGTGATCCTCCTGCCAAGGGTACGTCCGGGATGCGTCGAAGACCTCCCAGGCGAGATTGTCATCGCCGACGCCGCGCGCCGCGATCACCCATTCATAGAGTCCCGGGATCAGATTGCCCTGCACCCTGGCGCAGCGCCGTGAGTAATCGAAGAACATTCTCCGTTGCCAGGCGGCCGCCGACTCGCCGGTCTGCTCCGTGTACGAGCCGGCTGCGATGCGCCAGACGACCCCGCCAAGGCGCGCCCGATCGGGAGCCAACCGGCCGCCAAGGGCCTCTCGAGTTCCCAGGCGGCTAGCATAGTCCACGAGTTTCTCTCCGCGGTTGGCATCGTCGCTCCCCCGCTCTCCCTGGATCACTCGAAGGCCGAAGCGCATCACGGATTGGCGACGCGAGAGAGTCGATCCCAGATCCGTCTCAGCCGGAACCTCACCCTCCCGAACTCGCTCCCAGACGGCGTGTGCCAACGGCGCATCCGGAAGCAGTGCTGTGAGACTGTTGGGAGCCAGGTGTCGCACCAGCACCCGACTGCGCCGCGTACGAGCAAAGGGATGCGCCAGGGGGGCCCCCAGCCGGGAGCGGACACCCTCTACGTGGGCCGCTCCGACGAATGCCACAATGGGACCAGAGATCTCGTCGCGAGCCCGCTGAAGATGGAAGGCCATCCCCGACTCTCGACGATCATCGGCCTCGGACTTGCCCCCTTCTTCCAGACCGAGTTGCAGGCTCTCGAGATAGTCGCTCGCGCCCATCTGAAAGAGGGCATAGGGGTCGGGAACACGGTCTAGGTGCCTCTCCTCATATGGGAGATCGGGATCGACGCAGAAAAGGGCTCTGTCACGATCGAGCGCCCAGCGGATGGCCTCGACCAGGGGGTCACCGGGTGCCACGACCCACACCAGGGCTTCGTCCCCCGGTTCTTCCGAGATCACCAGCGAGATCCGGGGAAGCCGTCCGACGGCCCTGACCGCCGCTTCCCTCAGGGTTGTCGGCAGCTCGACGGCCACCGCCGCCGGATCTGCGGCCTCGAGTACCGCCCGGGCGACGCTGGCGAACTCGACGCGTTCGTGAACCACCGGCAGCAGGCGAATGCCCTCACCCACTTCGGGGGCAAGTCGATCCAGATCGACGCCAGCGCCGCTCGGCTGGCTCACGAGACTTCGAACTCCTCCATCTGCTCGTCGCCCACGGACAGTCTCAGGGCCGCATCGACCGCATCGGGTGCGTTCTCAGCTTCACCCCGCTTGAGAAGCTTCATGGCATAGCGCACGAGATTGATGCCGTCGCGAACCGTATAGCGTAGGTCGCGATCGTGCGCCGCCCGGAGGAACGACAAGACGTACTCCACGACCTCTGCGTCGGCGAACGGCACCTGGGCACGCAGAATCTCCCGTTCTTCGTCCTCCTCGGGGAAGTCGATGTAGATCTGTGGCATCAGTCGGGAGTGGATGTACTCGGGCAGCTCGTAGGTCGAGGCATCCTCGTTCATGGTGGTCACGAAGCGGAAGTCGTCATGCGCCGGGATACGAACTCCGGCCACCAGGCTTTCCACGTAGCGCCGGTGATCGAGCAGGGGAGCCAGGGATGCCCACGACTTCTCGCTCATTCGGTTCCCCTCGTCGAGAATCATGGCTCCGCCCCGAACCATGGCGCTGACCAAGGGCGAAGCCATGTATCGAACCCCACCTGCCTCCGCCAGGACCGGCGAGACGATGAGGTCCTCGGGGCGCGTATCCATGGTGGCCTGGGCAATGTAGATATCCAGACCCAGCTCTCGAGCAGCAGCACAAGCGAGGGTGGTCTTCCCCACACCCGGTTTGCCCAGGAGGCGCGGGTTCAGGGGGAAATCCGCGGATTCCACCCGGGACCAGGCGGCTAGCAACTGCATCAGGACCTCACGCTGTCCGACCCAGGGTGGCACCTGTTCTACCGGAGTGCTCAGAAAGAGCTCGACGCCATCGATAATCATGCCTGTCGTTTTCTTCACTAGGCTAGTCGCCTTTCTCAGAGTACCGTATCCTCGAGCGTCGCTCACGTTGAACAAGAGACCTGGAGGGTCGGAGCCCCTCTGCAGCCCGGGGCTCGAAGATCAAACCTCGATGTCGAAGATGGCGTCCAAAGTGGTATCACCCTTCTTGTAAAAAGGAACTCCGAGAAGGCGGGGCTCACCAAATTCGATTTCGTATTTCAGATCCAGCAGCTTGTCGGGCTTTTCCACCTCGGTGGCAATCAGGGCATAGTGAGCCAGCTTCTCGGCATCCTGCCGCCCATAGCACCCTCCCAGCAGACGCTCGCCCAGCTTCTCCTTCAGCTCGGGAAGTGCTTCGGTATAGCTGCGTACCAGGCGGGTCACCGACTCGAGCGATGCGTGAAATGCCGGCACTGCGAAGACCCCCTCGCCGGCTTCGTCGAGGGCCCGCTCCTTGCCGAGAAACGTACGCAGGATACCGGAGAACCCTCCACCGCTCGCCTGACGGTCAACGATGTCGATCTTGGCCGGCAGGAGCCAGAACGGCTTGTATTCCTCTGCCTGGAGGTGGGCTGCTGCGACGAAGGAGGCGTCGATGAGTCGCAGAGACCAGTCCGTCTCATCCAGGAGATAGCCGTTGCGGCAGGCCGTGCAGTAGTAAACGACATCTTCTCCCTGAGCGTGGATTCCCGCTCCACAGGTCGGGCAGTCCAGCGGAATGAGAGCGAACTCGATGCCGACGGTCATCGACCGATCTCCGGCAGGCGCCCCTGCATGAGGTCACGTAGGATCTGCTCCTGGGCGTCACGATCTGTCAGGGTGCTCCAGGCCTCCCCCAGATCCAACTCCGGATCGACTCCTGTACCCTCGATCACCACTCCACCGTGGCGAAAGCGCCGCCAGCCCCAGGTCAAGGCCAAGACCACGGCGCCACCGATGATGACAAGACCCGCGGGGCTACCGCCCACCAACTGCAGAGCCGTTGTCCCCAAGAACAATGCCACGGCCTGCGACCCGACGAGCATGGCGGCTCGGAACAAGTCGTTGCCGGGAGACTTGCCATAGGCCAGCGATCCATCCTCGGCGTCCATGAGGAGCTGATAAGAACGGTCCCTGAAGCGATATCGCACGACCCAAAGCGGGTAGTAGATGACACTGAGACGCTCTCGCAGAGTCTCGAGATGACGGAAGCGGACCCGCTTGAGACCTTTGGCCGGATCCGACTGCAGCTTGAATTGCTCGATGGCGGCTTTCTTGACCACTACTTCGGAGCCCGTCGGTGGGAAGACCATGCCGTGTCCCTCGAGAACTACCCCGTCGTAGGGCACGATCTCGTCTCCCATCAGATCGATTCTCTGGATTCCCCACTCCGCCACGTTGAGGGCCGGATAGGTACGGTCGAAGCTCCTGGCCAATGACCGCTCCACATCGACCTCCTCGACCACTTGCCGTCGATGGCTTCCCGAGCCTTCCGTCCGACGGCGCTCTTCGGTACCGAGAGCGAAACCGATGCAGTCGGCCTCCACTCGATAGAACGGCAGGAAGCAGAGGATGGCTTCGCCCGTCTCGGCCTCGCGTCGCAATCGCGCGTCCTTGCTCCAGCCTCGCGATAGCCAACGCTTGGCGAGCTCACGAGCTCTGTCGACACCGAGCCTCGGCTTGACTACCCAGCGTCGTACTCCCACCTCCGGAGTGGCGAGGAGCGACTTCTCACAATACGGACAGGTGACCACCCGCAGACCTGTCACCACGTCGAGGGCTCCGCCACAGCTCGGACAGCTCAGGCCCTCGACCCGTCCCGCGAAAGCGGCCTCGGTCTCCCGATCGGGCACCTGTGCGGTGCCCGGAGAATCTACGGGTTCGGTCATATCTTGCGGGCCACCCAGTAGGCTAATAGAAGAAGGGGTATCGCGGTAATCAAGTAGGCCACGAACTTCGCGGCCGGGTTGGAGATCGCCAACCCCTCGATCGTGAAGAGGAGGATCCCGAGAGCTGCGACCAGGAAGTAGGGGCTCTCGGCCTTCTCCGGGAAGACGGCCGCCATCACCGCGCCGGTGGAGGCATCCACCAGGGCCAGGTAGGACTGGTTCTCGAAGCTATAGCGACATCTCCAGAGCGGTAGCTGTACCAACGCCGTCTCGGTCGCTCGACCCAGCCCGCGCTGTTCCAGCCAACCCCGAGCGGTTTCCAAGGGGATCGTCTCCGGGGTCGCTTCGACAACTTCTTCTTCAGCTTGATAGGGCTCGAGCTTGCCGGCCGGCAGCTTGAAGTCGGCCAACTGCGGGATTGTGGTGGGAGCGGCCGGCTCGATGAAGACCTCTTCTCCACCGGCAGCCTGAACCCGAAAGAGCCACACTGGAAACGAGATCGCCTCGACAGCTTCGATTCCGCTCTTGCTGTCGAGGTCCTTGACCGTGTCGTTGCCAGCCATCCACCGCCGCAAGGCCGCTTCGGCTTCATCTGCTCCCAAAAGACGGGGCAGACGGTAGTGGCTGACCACGCCCGATCGATCGATAAACAGTGTCGCGTCACAAAACCGGCAGGTCAGGAAGCGCTGGCCCGACTCCAGGTCGCCTTCTCCACCACACTGTGTGCAGACGAAACCCCTGTCTTTCAACTCCGTCGCCATAGACCAAGGTCTCGGATTGGTCCAGCTTGGTCGGTCAAGATCTCAAGCCGCGAGAGTCCGCCGGTCACTCGGCGACCTTGGTACCGCAGCTGGGGCAGAACCGGGAACCTGCAGGTAGCTTGCCACCGCAGGAATGGCAAAAGGCGGCTGCCGCTGCAGCGGTCACCGCTGCTGCGGGAGCTGCGGCGTCTCCCGTGGGTTGAGACTTGCCCTCGGTAGCTGGCTCGCTTGGTGCAGCCTGGCCGCCACCGGAATCGCTCATCGCCTCCTTCATCATCTGAGGCAGCATCATGCCCATCCCCGCGCCCATGCCAACTCCGAGACCGGCTCCGACCCCACTACCCGTCTCTCCACCCGACTGCTGAGCTGCATCGCCCATGGCCTGAGCGGCCTTGAACTTCAAATAGGCGTTCATGTCGCCAACGGCGGCCATTCCGGCACGTTCGTCGATGAGCTTCTGGACATCGGTCGGCGGTGTGATGGCACCGAGGTAGAGGTCCACCAGTTCGATGCCATACTTCGAGAAATCGTCAGCGACGCGGGCCTTGAGGGCCATCGACAGCTCGTCGTAGACCTTCGGCAGGTCGAATATCGACTGCAGATTCTCACCCAGCACATCGGTCAGACGAGCAACGATGACGTCTTTGAAGTAGGACTCCACTCCATCGGTCGTGTACACCCCCATGGTACCGACGACACCGTTGACGAAGACCTGCGAGTTGGTGATGCGGACGGCGAACTTGCCGAACGCCCGCAGCCGCACCATCGCCAGCTCGCTGTCCCGATAAACGACCGGCTCCTTCGTGCCCCACTTGAGATCCAGAAAGGTCTTCTTCGAGACGAAGACGACCGCCGCCTGGAATGGCGACTTGCCTTCGAAGGGTAGCCCCAAAACCTCGGTAAGCAACGGCAGATTCAGCGTCGCCAACGTGTGCCGACCCGGACCGAATGTGTCGAGGGCCTTGCCATCACGGAAGAAGACTGCCTCCTGGCTCTCTTCGACAACCAGTTGGCTGCCCAGCTTGATGGCCTCGGTACCCTGCCGGGGAACCCTGGCCACCATCGTCTGGCCTGTACTATCTACATATTGAATGACCTTCATCACAAGTCCTCCTGAGAACGCCAGGGCTCTATCAGCCTGTGGTTTGCACGACTTTGTTGACGGCGCTCTCCCGCAGCGCCCACCTGTCTTCCAGTCGCTGGAGACGATCCAGGGTCACTTCAAGAGACTCCGTTGGATCGCCGGCGGCGGGCGCTGGGATGGCTGCCACGTCGTCAGCCAGCCCCGAGAGTTCCTCCAATAGAGCGAGATCGAACCGATAGAGCTCCTCGAGAGCCGCCTCATCGACCTTGATCACATCGAAAAAACCCGTCGCACCATAATCGCTGAACTGAATGGCCCGGGCCAGACCATCCAATCGCTTGTCGAGCCGGTCGAACAGATGCAGGACTCCAATCTTGCCGGCATCCGTATAGCGCTCGGCAATCTTGCGAAGGGTGGATTTGGCCTTCGTCACCTGGCCTGCGAGATACTCCCGCTGCAACTTGTCGACATCTCTTCGGAGCTCCCGATCCTGGAAGCCTCTGAAACCGGGAATCTTCTCTCCCAATCGCTCCAACCAGTTGCGTTGGGCCTTTGCCTCGTCGAAACCTTGTTCCATGAAGAACCCTCCAAACAGGGTGGAAATTCGCCCGAAGTCTACCAGAGGAAGATTCGGAGCCTGACCGGACTGTAGGGATCCTTTACCGGATCGGCCGACCCTGTCTACAAACCTCGGGTCCGCAGGTCCTCGCGCCTTCGTGCCCTCAAGCCCGAGGCCTTTCACCTATCTGGCGAAGGAGGTCGAGACCCCAGATCGAGAGCACGGCAATGGCCCCGCCCGCCGCGTTCATGGCGACGTCTCTGAGATCGTAGAAACGGTTGGGCAAGACCGCCTGGATCCACTCATCGATCCACCCGGCAAGGCCCGTCATGACGAAGGCTCCAACCGCCGGCCAAAGGAAAGCGCGGCGACTCGACGGCTCTCCGGATTCTCCCCTGGTGTTCTTCTGCCGCTCAAGAAGAGCCGTGAACAACAGGCCGCCGACCAGTCCGTACTCCAGAAAGTGAAGCCGCTCTTCGGGTAGGTCGAATCGGGAGAGCAGAACCACGTAGCCCGCGACAATGCCTGCCAGAGCCACCCAGACACGCCACCCGGGGCGACTCCGAAGAAGCCCGAGGCCAACCCATGCTGCTGCCAGGAAGAAGGCCCCTGCAACTGCCAAGCGCAACAAGTTGGCGTCCCGCAGCCAGTTGGTGACGGGCCTGGCGATGTAGAGTGAAGAATAAATGAGCAGCAGGCAGGTGCCAGCCAAGATCCACAGTCGTCGTTCACGTGCGGAGGTGAAGCCCATTTCACTTGGAGACGATCCACCCGGAAGTCTGGAGTCGTCGAGAGTGACAACTCGGGTTCTCGGCCTTGCTGCCTGCTGCTCTCGATACGCCTAGTGCTCCCTGTCTTCCCCTTTAGTCCATCTGTTTCCGCAGCACCGTCGGAATGTCGAAGTCGTCGACGTTCGACCAGTTCGGCCCGTACCCATTGGGGTCGTCCTGCTGGGTCTGCGCGATTACCTTGCGATAGAACGGAATGTCCTCCTCCTTCTCCTCGGCTACCGCCTCTGGCTCTGCCTGCATCTCGGGCGCGACCGGCTCTGGCGAGTAGACCGGCTCGTCACGCTCGGCCGCGGGCAGGAACGGTTGGCTATAGATGGGTGCATTGGCTACCTGGAAGCCAGTGGCGATCACGGTGACCTTCATCTCTTCCTCCATCGACTCGTCGATGACGAGACCGGAGATGATATTGGCCGCCGAATCCACTGCCTCAGCGATGACCTTGGCCGCCTCATCCACCTCGTGGAGAGTCAGATCGGAGCCACCGGAAATGTTGATGAGCACTCCCTTGGCGCCCTCGACCGAAGTCTCCTCCAGCAGAGGCGACGAGATGGCGCGCTGGGCGGCCTCGATGGCCCGGCTCTCGCCCTTGGCCACGCCGGTGCCCATCAGTGCCATGCCCATACCGGTCATGATGGTCTTCACGTCGGCGAAGTCCACGTTGACCTCGCCAGGCACGGTAATCAGATCGGAGATGCCTTGCACCGCCTGGCGAAGGACATCGTCGGCAATGCGGAAGGCCTCGTTGAGCGGCGTTCCACGCTCCACGAAGTTGAGCAGTCTCTCATTGGGGATGGTGATCAGGGTGTCGACCGCGCCCCGCAGCTCTTCGATTCCACGTTCCGCCATCTCCATCCGTCGACGGCCTTCGAAGGTGAAGGGCTTGGTCACGACAGCGACCGTCAGAGCTCCCAGCTCAGCGGCCAGAGACGCGACGATCGGGATGGCTCCGGTGCCGGTCCCGCCACCCATTCCAGCCGTGAGAAACACCATGTCGGAACCGTCCAGAAGCTCCAGAATTCGCTCAGTGTCCTCGAGGGCCGCCTTGCGACCTACCTCCGGATCGCCGCCGGCGCCCAGACCCCTGGTCAGGGTTGGGCCCAATTGGAGCTTCACAGGCGCGCTGCATTTCCGCAGCGCCTGCATGTCGGTATTGCCGGCGATAAACTCGATGCCCCGCATCTGGCAGTCGATCATCCGGTTCACCGCGTTTCCCCCACCGCCACCGACGCCGACGACGGTAATTTTGGCCGCCGTGCCTTCCGCCTCTTCCAGGGTGATGGGGAGACTGCCTACTATCTCGTGATCGTCAAATAGAATCATTGTCTTGTTCTCCTTCCGGGTGGTTCTACTTCCTACAGTAAATCCGAGAACATGCCGCGGAGACTGGTCACCACTCCACGCACGCTGAAACCTGTGTTTACAGTTCTACGTTGTCGGTCTTCCGCGCCCCGACCGTACAGCAGGAGGCCCGAGGCCGCTGTCCAGGTCGGGGAGCTGATCACGTCCACCAGGCCGGCCAGGTGCTGAGGCAGACCGTAGCGGACCGTGCAGTTGAATACCTGCTCGGCCAATTCGAGGTAGCCGTCGAGCTGCGCGCCGCCTCCTGTCAGCACCAGACCACCGCGCAGAGTCTCGTCCAAGCCGTACTTGGAGAGGTCCTCTCTCACCAGAGTCAACATCTCCTCGGCCCGCGGCTGCAGAATGCTGCAGAGCTCCCGCTTGGGAACGACCCTCGGCGGCCCGCCCGCTACCGTTGGCACCGATATGCCTTCTTCTTCGCCGACCATGCCGCCGAGACAGCAACCGTGCTTGACTTTGATCTGTTCGGCCTCCGCAAAGGGTGTGCGCAGAACCATGGCGAGGTCGTTGGTGAAGTGCCCGGCACCTACCGGCAGGACCGCACTGTGCTGCACCTCTCCATCACCAAAGACCGCGTACTCCGTAGTCCCGCTGCCGATATCGAGCATCAGGGCCCCGAGCTCCCGCTCATCGTGAGTGAGGACCGCCTCGGCTGTGGCCAGGGGCTCGAAGACCAGCTCGATGACTTCGATGCCAGCCCGATTGATGCAGGTCAGCAGCGTCTTGCGGCGAGTGATGTTGCCGGTCACCAGATGCACTGCGACCTCGAGGCGACTTCCCAGCATCCCCATGGGATCAGAGATTCCACCCTGCTCGTCGACGATAAAATCCTGCGGGATGGCGTGGAGGATCTCGCGATCCGAGGGCAGCGCCGCAGACTGCGCTGCCTCGAGAACGCGACTGATGTCCTGTCGCGTGATCTCCCGGACCTGGTCCTTCTTGGCCACCGAGACCATGCCGCGGGAGTTGATACTGCGGATATCGGTTCCGGCCACGCCGACAAAGGCCCTCGACACCTCGATGCCGGCCATGACCTCCGCCTCTTCGGTGGCCTGCTTGAGAGCATCGACCGTCGCCTCGACATTGACGATGTTCCCTTTACGGGACCCTCGGTTGAGGGCGACGCCTTTGCCCACTACTTCGAGAGCTTGTCGCTCGTCCCGTTGCCCGATCAACACTCCGACCTTCGAAGATCCGATGTCGATGGCAACGATGTATGAGTCCGCCTTGGGCATAAGCCTCACCCCTCCTGACTACGCGGGTCCACCGCGGGTTGAACAACGATTTGACGTGAGAAACGAAGGTCGACCGCGGAGACCCGGTCGTACCGAAGGGCAATTTCGGGCATCACTAGCCTGAACTTCCTGACCTGTCTTCCGACTCCGCCGAGACTTACCAGTACCGGAAACGGCAGGGCTGCCGTAAACAGTCGAAAATCATCTCCTCCCAAAACCTCAACCTCCGACAGGCCCGACGCCCAGTCCGGCGCCACCAGTTCCAGCTCTGCTGCGACGGCGAGCGCTGGCCATACCTCCAATTCGACACCCGGGGCAACACTCAGCAAGAGCAGGTCCGCCTCTCGCGCCGGATCATAGAGATCGATCACGGTGCCACTCCGATCGACATAGAACAGACCTTCGTCACGCCTCAACAGGATGACCGGTCGCCTCTCCTTGACCTCTACTACGAGGCTGTTGGGCATCTTCTTGCGCAGGTTGGCCCCTTCGATCCATCGGTTCTCGGAGAGTCGACCCTCCACGTCGGCAAGCGAGACCAATAGAAGGTGCTTTCCCCGCAGCGATCGCAGGGCCTCGGCGACCTCGGAAGGTCGAACCCGACTCGTGCCACTGATCACGATGTTGTCGAGCAGGAACCGGGGCGATGTGAGGACCCATGCTCCTCCAGCTACTGGCAGACCGACGAGCAGTAGCGCAGTCAGAAAGGGCCGTGCCAACATCAGCACCTGGCTGCGACGCCGATGCGGCGCGACGAATCGCCGTCGCCGAAACGGGCTCGGGCTCGACACCTGGAGATCTAGCGGTTTCATGTCGCACCCTCCGCTACGAGCAGCTCCGCCAAGCGGTAGATATCGCCGGCTCCGAGGGTCAAGATCACATCCCCTTCTTGAACTTCTGCCGCCAGCATTGGAGGGACCTCCCGCCAGTCGGCACAGGATCGGACATCGCGGTGACCGCTCCGCCTGGCAGCCTCGACCACGAGATCGGAGGTCACTCCCGGCTCAGGCTGCTCCCGCGACGGGTAGATCTCCGTCACTACGGCCTTGTCGGCCCCCAACAGCGAACGTCCGAACTCGAGAGCCAGATGGCGAGTCCGCGAGAAAAGATGCGGTTGAAAGATGGCGTGAATCACGGCTCCTGGGAAGGCCTGTCGAGCGGCTTCGAGAGTTGCCGTCACCTCGGTCGGATGATGGGCGTAGTCGTCGATGACTTTGGCGCCCCGCCACACACCGCGGGTCTCGAACCTTCGATGTACACCCGAGAAACCCGCCAGTGCCCGAGCGATACTGACGAAGGGAACGCCCATCGCCTGCCCCACGGCTATCGCGGCCAGGGAGTTGCGCACATTGTGCAGGCCCGGCATCGGCAGCTCGATCGTCCCCATTTCGCCCTGACGTGAATCGACGACCTGGAACCGAGATCCATCGGGTGTGCTCTCGAACTCGGTCGCTCTCAGATCGGCTTGCGGCGACAGTCCATAGGTCACGACCCGGTGCTCTTGCTTCAACTGGGGCAGGAGCTCCTGGATATTGGTGTCGTCCAGGCAGAGAATGGCCTGGCCGAAGAACGGCACTTTGCCGGCAAAGGTCACGAAGGCTTTACGGATCTCGTCCAGATTCGCGTAGGTGTCCAAGTGGTCCTCGTCGATCGACGTGACCACCGCCAGGATGGGCTGCAGCCTGAGAAAGCTGCGGTCGTACTCATCGGCCTCGGCGACCAGGTATTCGCTCTTGCCCAGCCGAGCGCCGGTGCCCGAGACCCTCAGGCGACCGCCCACGATGACCGTCGGATCCAGTCCCGCTTCCGTTAGCACGGTCCCGATCAACGAGGTCGTCGTCGTCTTGCCATGGGTTCCCGCCACGGCGACGCCATACTTCAAGCGCATGAGCTCGCCCAGCATCTCGGCTCTACGCACCACGGTGATGTTGTTCTGGCGGGCGGCTACCACTTCCGGGTTGTCTTTCGATACCGCCGAGGAGATCACGACCAGATCGACCCTCTCGACATGCTCGGCAGAATGTCCCTGATAGACAGTCGCACCGAGTTCCGCAAGTCGCTCTGTCGTCTCGCTCATGGACTGATCACAGCCGCTCACTTCGAGGTTGTAGTCCAGCAGTACCTCGGCGATGCCACTCATACCGGCCCCACCTATGCCGATGAAGTGAACTGCCGCCAGGTTGGTGAACCGCCGAAACATCAGGCGGCCTCCACTGCTTCGCGCAAGAGGTCGGCAACGGATTCGGCAGCCTGCGGCCAGGCGAGCCCACGGAGTGTCTCGCCCATGGACCGTAGCCGCTGTCGATCGTCGAGCAGCGATTCGAGCAAAATCACGAGACTCGCCGCATCAGCTGTCTCAGGCGTTAGAACAGCCGCTCCACCACTGGCTGCCAATCGCTGGGCGTTGGCAACCTGGTGCCCACCCGCCAGCGCCAGCGGCACGAGCAGAGCGGCCCGTCCGGCGGCACAGATTTCGGCTACCGTGATGGCTCCGGCTCTCGAGATCACTAGATCGGCCGCGGCCATTTCGGCGGCGACGTCATCCAAGAAGGGTACGACCCTAACCTGATGCCCCCTCGAGTTGCTCTTCCGGTAGGTGCTCTCCGCCTCTTCTTGTAGCGCTTCTCCCACCTGATGCACGACTTCGAGACTGGCAAGCCGGTCCCCGAGCTGTTGGAGGGCCGCCGGCACCAGTTGATTCAGCTGCCGGGCCCCCTGACTTCCACCCAGAACCAGCAGGCGAAGGGCTCCGCTGGTCGGCCGTGTATCCCGAGCTGCGAAGAACTCCCGTCGAACCGGCACTCCCGTTACCCGCGAAGGGCAACGTAACTGCCCCTCCATCCCTGGCAGAGCAACCGCTGCCGACGATGCCCACCGGGAAAGCCACCGGTTCGCCGAGCCGGCCTCGGCGTTGGGCTCGAGCAGGACAACCGGCCGCTTGCTCAGCGCCGCGCCGAGAACCCCTGGTACGGAAACGTACCCGCCAGTTCCCAGGACCACGTCGGCTTCGGAGTCGCGGATCATCTGTCTGGCTCGCCACGACGAGGCTGCAAGGGTGCCGACCGCTGCGACTTTCTGGAACGGTCTGCGGCCCACGACGGCCTTCGCCGATAGACCCTGGTACGGCAGTCCGCGGGCCTCCACGAGCTCTCTCTCCATTCCCGACATTCGTCCCATCCAGCTCACCTGCCAGCCCCGTTGACGCAGTTCATCGGCCACTGCCAGAGCCGGAAACACGTGTCCGCCACTGCCGCCTCCGGCCAGGAGTGCATGCTCATTCGCCATCGTTTCCGTGCCATTCGTAGACCAGCTTCACGATTCACCGTCTTCCCAAGACCTCGCCTCTCACGCATGTTGCGACACGTTCAGCAGCACCCCAGAACCGGCGAGACACACGACCAGGGAGGAGCCGCCATAAGAGATAAACGGCAGCGGGATACCCTTCGTCGGCACTAGAGCCAGGGCAACGCTGATATGGATCAAAGCCTGCATTGTGATGAGGCCCGCGATGCCCCAGGCCAGATAGCGCCCGAAGGTGTCCGGTGCCTTCACACCGGCGCGAATACCACGCCAAAACAAGACGGCGAACAACAGCAATACGCCAACCGCACCGATCAGCCCGAGCTCTTCGGAGATGATCGAGTAGATGAAGTCCGAATGCGGATAGGGCAAGAAGTAGAGCTTCTGTAGGCTTTCGCCCAGACCGCGCCCAAGCAGGCCCCCGGAACCGACTGCGATGAGTGACTGGCGCGCCTGATAGCCGGAGCGCAGGGGTTCTAGATCGGGGTTCAGGAAGGACATGAACCTCTGCCGACGATAGGGCACCGAGTAGACCGCCAGCCATAGCGCCGGGAGAAGAGCCAGGGCTCCCCCGAGGAAGTAGCGCCAGCCCACACCCGCCAGGAACAGCATGAAGACCGTGGCTCCGCACAGGAGCACAGCTGTTCCGAGATCGGGCTGCATCAGGGTCAGACTGGCCATCAGTCCCAAAAGGAGGCAAACCGGCAAGACCAGGTCGCGATTCTCGCGGTCCTCATTGCGTTCGATCTGAAAGGCAACGAAGGCGATGATCGCCAGCTTGGCCAGCTCGGACGGTTGGATCGAAAGCCCCCCGACAAACAGCCAACGACGAGTGTTATTGAGCTCCGGGCCGAAGAGGCTGGCCACCAGAAGTACGAGCGAACCGACGACGATGGGATACAGCACCTGCGGCCGCCGGTAGTGGCGATAGTCGATGTGCATCAGGATCCACATAGCGACCAGGCCGATCACGGCGGCGACACTCTGTTTGGCCAGGAACATGTTGAGTTCGGTACCCTGGTCCCGGGCAAAGGCCGCGCTGGCAGAGAAGACCGAGATCAGACCCAGACCCACCAGCAGGATGATCGTGGTAAAGAGCACCTTGTCGAAGGCGAGCTTCTTAGCCATTCAGGGCCCCCACCAGCTGTTGGAAGTGGTCTCCACGCTCATTGAAGTTCCGGTACTGGTCGAAGCTCGCGCAGGCTGGTGATAGCAGGACCACATCCCCCTCGACGGCCCTTCGCGCCGCCGAGTCCACGGCTTGTGGCAGATGAACGGCCATCTCACACGGCACGATGCCAGCCAACGCTGAGCGGAAGTTCTCAGCGGCTTCGCCCACCAAGTAGATTCTCTTCACCTTGCGACCCGCGACCTCTGCCAGCAGGGCAGCGTCGCCGCCCTTGTTCCGGCCACCGAGGATCAGGTGCACACTGCGGTCTGGAAAGGCGTCCAACGACCGGAGCGTGGCCGCAAAGTTGGTCGCCTTGGAATCGTCGATCCACTTCACCCCCAGTCGGTCCCCGACCTGCTCGACCCGATGCGGCAAGCCTCGAAACAGAGCCAGGGCGGCGGGGAATGCCGATCCGTCGGCCCCCATGGCCCGCGACAGCAATGCGGCTGCCATCGCGTTCTCCAGATTGTGCTCGCCTTCGAGGGCTAGGTCGTCGCAGCTAAACAGTGCCCTGGGCGCCTCACCCGGAGCCACTTCGACCACGATGTCTCCCTCCACATAGCAGCCGTCCTGGACCGGTGCCGTGCGAGAGAACGCTCGTCGATGCGCTTCTGTCTCGATGACTGCTACCCGTGAATCGTCGGCATTGAGGACAGCGGAGTCGTCTGCAGTCTGGTTCTGGAAGATCGCTTTCTTGGCCGCGAAGTACGCATCCTCGCCGCCATGCCAGTCGAGGTGATCAGCGGCCAGGTTGAGAAGACCCGCAGCCCTCGGTCGAAGACCATCGATGCCCTCCAATTGGAAGCTGGAGAGCTCGGTCACGAAGATCCGCCCTGCCTCACCCTCCACACACGCACTCAGGGGCAGCCCGATATTGCCGCACACCTCGACATCAAAGCCCGAGGCGCGAAGGAGCTCACCGGTCAGGGCGGTCGTGGTGCTCTTGCCGTTGCTACCCGTAATACCGACGATAGGGCCACTGAGATACCACGAGGCCAACTCCACCTCCGCCACGATGGGTAGACCCGCTTGCCGCGCCGCCAGCAGCAACGGCTGGCCAGGCGGGACACCGGGGCTGATCACCAGCGCATCGACGCCTGCGGGAAGCAACTCGGGCTCCTCGCCTAGATGCAGCTCGACCCCTGGATCGCTCGCCAGATCGCCGAGCTCCAAATCCTCGGCCGCGCGCCGATCCATGCCCACGACCTCGACTGCTCTCGACCGCAACAGCCGTGCCGCGGCCTTGCCGGAAATTCCGAGGCCGTAGACCAAAGCACGCTTCCAGTGTTCAGCTTTCAAGCTCACCTCTATCTCAACTTCAAGGTCGACAGTCCGATCAGTGCGAACAGGATCGATAGGATCCAGAAGCGCACGATGATCTTCGGCTCTGCCCAGCCACTCAACTCGAAGTGGTGATGCAACGGTGCCATGCGGAATACTCGCCGCCCGCCGCTCGCTTTGAAGAACCCGACCTGGATGATCACCGACATGGCCTCCATGACGAATAACCCTCCGACCAGCAGCAGGACCACCTCCTGCTTCGAGAGCACAGCCACCATGCCGATGGCACCGCCTATGGCCAAGGAGCCCACATCTCCCATGAAGACCTCTGCCGGATGGGAGTTGAACCACAGAAACCCGAGGCTGGATCCCACCAGGGCACCACAGAAAACGGCCACCTCGCCGACGCCTCTCACGTAGGGCACCTGCAGGTAGCCGGCGAGGACCGAGTTACCGGCCACGTAAGTGAAGATCACATAGGTCGCGGCGGCGATGAGCGTGGCGCCGATGGCCAGGCCGTCGAGACCATCGGTGAGGTTGACCGCATTGGAGGAACTGACCAGGACGACCGCCACGAAAGGCACGTAGAAGACTCCCAGGTTGTAGACGGCTCGCTTGAAGAACGGGAACGCGATCGTGCTCTCGAAACCGAAAGCCTCTGGAAGGGACAACACCGCAAACCCCGCCATCACGCCGACCAGAATCTGCAGTGTCAGCTTCAGTCGCACCGAAAGACCTTCGTTCTGTCGCCGCCGGATCTTCAAGTAGTCGTCCAGAAAGCCAATGGCACCGAAACCGGTCATGACCCCGACGGCCAACCAGACGAAGGGGTTGTCCAGATTGGCCCACAGGAGCGTCGGCAGCAGCACCGAGAAGAGGATCAGCAGGCCACCCATTGTCGGCGTGCCAGCCTTGACCTGATGTCGCTCGGGTCCGACGTCTCGAATGTTCTGACCGATCGCCAGTCGGCGCAGCCCGCGAATGAACCAGGGTCCCATCCAGAGCGTCAGCAAGACAGCGGTCACGACCGCACCCGCCGCCCGAAAGGTGATGTACCGAAAGACATTGAACACCGGGTACTGCTCGGCAAGGGGAAAGAGCAGATGGAACAGCATTAGCTCACCACCTCGGCCGCCGCTGCCAGCATTGCTCCCACCACGGCCTCCAGGCCCACTCCTCGCGAGCCTTTGACCAGCAGCGTGTCACGGGCCTGAAGTTGGTCGGCCATGACAGTCGCTGCCTCGGCATCCTCGTACCAGTGCCCCTCGGCCCCCGCCTGCCGGGCACCCTCGACCAGCTTTCGGGCCAGCGGACCGACACCCACCACCGGCGAGAATCCCATTCCGGCGGCTGTTCTTCCGGCCTGAAGGTGAAATTCCTCAGCTGCCTCGCCGAGCTCCAACATGTCACCCAGGATTGCCCAGTGACGCTCCCCCGGAATCTCGAGCGCGCTTTGCAGGGCCTCGGTCAGCGCGGCCGGATTGGAGTTGTAACAGTCGTCCACAACGGTCGAGCCGTTAGCGAGTCGGTGAACCACTCCCCGCATGGGCTGTGGCGTCACGGCCTGCACGGCCTGGGCGATCTCGAGCAGGGGAACACCGAGGGTGTTGGCGCAGGCCGCCGCGGCCAGGAAGTTGTCGACGTTGTAGAGGCCATGCATCGGCAGCTCGACCTCAACGACATCCTCGCTGGTCACCAGCTTGAACCGACTACCGACCCTTCCATCAGCAAGACTCTCGACATCCTCGACCCGATAGTCTGCGGTCGTCTGCCGCCCGAACCAGATCACCCTGCCGGCATGCCGATGCGCGATCTCCACGACTTGCCTGTCGTCCTGATTCGCCACGACCAGACCGTCCTCGGCGAGTCCGTCGAGTAGCTCCGCCTTGGCCTCCCGAATAGCCTCCAGGGTTCCGAAGGCCTCCAGGTGCACCGGGCGGACATTGAGGAACACCGCCACGTCGGGCTTGCCCAACCGGCTCACCTGTCTGAGCTCTCCCGGAGTGGACATCCCCATCTCGGCCACCATCCACTCGGTTCCCTCCGGGATTCCCAACAGAGCGACCGGAAACCCCAGGGTATTGTTCAAGCTGCCCGGGTTGCGGGCGACCCGGAACCGCCGGGCCAGCATGGCGGCCAGCATCTCTTTGGTCGTGGTCTTGCCAGCCGACCCGGTTATCCCCACCAGCTTGCGCGGCTCGCGGGTCCGGACTTCTCGGGTCAAGCTGTGGAGGGCTTCGAGGGTGTCGGGGACCCGAATGGCTCCACCGTCGGCGGGAATCTCCATCTCACGCTGAACGATCGCCGCAGCTGCGCCTCTCTCGAGAGCCTGCCCAACGAATCGATGCCCGTCGGTGCGTTCGCCAGCAAGCGCAAAGAACAGCTCTCCACCGTTGACCTGGCGTGAATCGAGCGTGGCGCCCCGCCACATGGCGGCCGCAGAGCCGGAGATCATCTCTCCTCCCATGATCGTGGCTGCCTCACCCAGTCGGCCTTGAACCAAACCGCTCCTCCAACACTCGACGCATCTCTTTGCGGTCGGAAAAGGGCAGCTCCTGGTCGCCCAGGATCTGAACCTCTTCGTGCCCCTTGCCGGCGATCAGAATCGCCCAGCCGGCCTCCGCCTGACCTACGGCTCTGCGGATCGCCTCCCGACGATCCGGCAGGATCCGATAGTCGCTGGCACCGCTCTCCTTGAGGCCCTCTTCGATGCTCGCGATGATCTCTAGTGGATCTTCCCGGCGTGGATTGTCCGAAGTGATGATGGAGAAATCGGCCAACTCGCCGGCCACCCTTCCCATCAATACGCGCTTCCCGGTATCTCGATCGCCCCCGCATCCGAAGACCAGGAGGACCTTGCGCCTCGAGAACTCCTTGAGGGATCGCAGAGCGGCCTCGAGAGCGGCGTCGGTATGGGCATAGTCGAGAAGCACAGGGAAGGGCTGACCACACTCGATCGGCTCCATGCGGCCCGACAGCGGGGGACGATCGGCGATCCCCTGGACCAGGGCCGCCACGGGCAACCCCAAGGCTTCGCCCCCTGCCACCGCCGCCAAGAGATTCTCGAGGTTGTAGCCTCCCAGCAGCGGCGATTGGATGGACAAGGAGCCTCGAGGTGTCGCCAGGTCCGCCCGAATGCCCTTCGAGTCCAGCTCGGCTCGGAGAACTCGGACGTCGCCTTCCTTGCCGAAAGTGACTACCTGAGGCAACCCTGCGGCCATGCGCCTGCCATAGGGGTCGTCGAGATTCACCACGGCCCAGCCATCGGATTTCAGTCTCTCGAACAGCTTTCGCTTGGCGGAGAAGTAGTCCTCGAAACCGTGATGGAAATCGAAGTGATCCCGTGAGAGGTTGGTGAAGATGGCCAGGTCGAAGCTCAGCCCCTCGACCCTTCCCTGCTCCAGCCCATGCGAGGAAACCTCCATGCAGACCGCTTCGGCACCTGCGTCCCGCATCTTCCGAAAGGTCCTGTAGAGATCCGCCGACTCGGGGGTCGTTCGCTCTCCCGGGTAGACCTCGTCCTTGAACCGGTACCCCAACGTCCCCATGCAACCACTCGGGATGTCAGCCGCGTTCAGAATGGACTCCAGGATATGCACCACCGTGGACTTGCCGTTGGTCCCGGTCACTCCGGCGATCAGCAGGTCTCGCTCTGGATGGCCGAAGATTCTGGCGGCTATGGGGCCCATCAACCATCTTGGCTCGGCCGTTGTCAGCCACAAACCCTGAAACTCCTCCGGCGGATCTCCCGCGGCCAGGACCGCTACGGCTCCACGCTCGAGGGCGTCGGGCACGAAGGCCCGGCCATCGAACCGCTGGCCCGTCAGGGCGACAAAGAGATCACCAGGCTTGACCTGCCTGGAATTGAAAGTGATTCCGCTAACTTCCGGGTCGGCCTCCGATGACCGTCGGACGGCCATGCCAGCGATGATCTCGGCGACTCTCATCGGCCCGAATCCCCTGCCAACCACAGCTCGACCCTGCCCTCGGCCGTTTCGACCGCTGAGCCGGGAGATGGAACCTGGCGACTTACGAGACCCCGCCCGTGGAGATCTGCCCTCAAACCGAGCGTCGCGGTCCTCACCACCGCTTGCCTGGCTGTCAGCCCGGTAAAGTCGGGCAGCGAGCCTTCGCCGTGGCCTGTGGAGGCCAACAGCTCCTGGCTGGTCTCAGCGTCGGTTGGCCGCTGACCGGACGGACTCGCAGCCGTCAATACCGGCTGCTCGGAGGGATCTCTCTGCCCCGGCCAGACCTCCATGGGCTCACGCTCTGGAGGGACGCCGAGATAGAGCAGCGCGGGACCGACTATTGCCGCGAAGACGGGGGCCGCCACATCGCCACCGTGATAGCCACGTTTCGGGTTGGGCTCATCGAGTGCCACCAGTCCAACCAGCCTCGGCCGTCGAGCCGGAGCAAACCCGACAAAACTGGCAACATACCGTCCCTGGGCGTATCCACCACTCGCCGCCGCCTTCTGAGCAGTGCCGGTCTTGCCGGCTACCCGGTACCCATCGATAGCGGCTTTCCTGCCTGTTCCCTCTTCGACGACCGCCTCGAGAAGCCTCTCCAGCGTACGAGCCGTGCTGGCGCTTACCGCCCGTCCCACTATCTCCGGCTTGCCTTCCACCGGCTGTCGGACACCATCTCTGCTCACTGCTTGCACCACGTAGGGGCGGTACAGCTGTCCGCCATTGGCGACAGCCGCAAAGGCCGATGCCAGCTGTACCGCTGTCACCGACAGACCCTGCCCGAAGGAGATGTAGGCCACCGCTCGCTTGTGCCATCGCTCGACGGGCTGCAGGAGGCCGGCACTCTCGCCGGGCAGGTCGATTCCCGTCAACCGCCCGAAACCGAATTTTCGGATCTGTTCGTAGAGGGCAGACTCGCCCGCGAGCAGCCCCACCTTGATCGCTCCGACGTTGCTGGACTTGGCAATGACCTCTCGGAAGGTCAATTGGGCGAAGGAGTGGTGGTCATGAATTCGCTTCCCCTTGACCACGATACTGCCTCTCTCACAGTCGAAAACATCCGTGGGATCGACGAGATTCGCCTCCAGAGCAGCGGCGGCGGTGACCATCTTGAAGGTGGAACCGGGCTCGAGAGAATCCGTTACCGCCCGATTCCTCCACTGGTCTCGGCCGTACTCGCCAAAGCGATTGGGATCGAAGGTCGGTACAGAGGCCATGGCCAGAATGGCTCCGCTGTTGGGGTCGAGGATCAGAGCCGTGCCACTCTTGGCCCCGGTTCTTTGCACCGCAGCTGACAGTTCCTTTTCCAGCAGATACTGAATCCACACGTCGATGGTGAGATAGAGGTCGCTGCCCGGCTGTGGATCCCGAAACGACAGACTCGGTAGCAGCACCGTTCCTCGACGCGCGTCCCGCAGGACCCCACGTCGCGCCGCCTTGCCCGCTACCAGATTGTTGTAGGCGCCCTCGATGCCCTCGAGTCCACGGTTGTCCACGCCGGCAAAGCCGACCACCTGGGAGGCCACCTGCCGCATCGGGTAGTAGCGTTTGCTCTCCTTCAGGTAGCCGACTCCAGGCAAATGCAGATCGCGAACGGCCGCTGCCTGAGGCGGGTCGAGAAGACGGGCTACCCAGGCGAACTCGCGCGCGCCGTCCATGCTTCGGGCAAGAGCCTGCCGATCGACTTTCAGCACTGCTGCGAGCTGGCTGGCCATGGCCGCCGTATCCTCGACTCTCGAGGGGTCGACCCATACGGAGTCCACCTCGACCGAGACGGCCAACTCGCGACCGCGGGCATCGAAAATCGTCCCGCGGGGGGCCAGCAGCTCGACCTTCCGGTGATGCTGGCCCTCGGCCCTCTGGCTGTAGTGCTCGTGATCCCGTATCTGCAGCTGCGCCAGACGATAGACGATGCCACCGGTCCACAGCGCCAGGATCACCAGGCTCAAGAACAGGCGACCCTTCACGGGATCTCCTCGAGGAAGACGACTTTGTCGAGAGTCGCCGGCACCATTCCCAGCTCCGCCGAGGCTCGCGATTGAACCTGCGCCGGGCTGGACAGATAGGCCGATTCCACGAACAACTCGCGTTGACGCTGCTCTTGTTGCTTCAGTGTCCGCTCGAGGTCATGCACCTCGTAACCGAGGTCGATGAGCTCCAGGTTCAGCCACACGTATCCCAGGAGACCGATCGCCAATGGCAGAATGACCACCAGGACGAGGCCGAGCTCCTTCCGACGCTTTCGGTCGCGCTGGCGAACCAGATAGCTGTTGACAACCGGTCGGCGAACAACGTAGGCACTTCTCAAGCCGTCATAGCCTCCTGGCAGCCCGCAGCCGAGCCGATCTCGACCGGGGATTGGCAGCGATCTCGGCCTCGCCGGGCCGGACGGGGCGCTTGGTCAATACCTCGATGACCTGGGTCTCCGACCTCGGCCGGCCGGTAATCTGATCGACCTCGCCCCTGGCCAGATCTCGCAGCTTGTTCTTGACGATGCGATCCTCGAGACTGTGGTACGAGATCACCACCAGCCGTCCGTCTCGGCGCAACAGGCGAACGGCCTGATCGAGAAGGCTCTCGAGTCCGGAGAGCTCCTTGTTGACCTCTATTCGAATGGCTTGAAAGACACGGGTGGCCGGGTCGATACGCCGCTTTCTGTGGCTCGGCTGTCGACCGAGTACCCTGTGGACCACCTGGCGCAGGTCGGAGGTGCTCTGGATGGCCTGCTCGTCGCGCCGAGCAACGATGGCTCGCGCTATTCGCCGCGCCTGTCTCTCCTCCCCGAAGTCCCTGAATATCCTCTCCAAGTCGGCCTCCCTGTACCTGTTGACCACCTCACTGGCGGTCAGTTCGCCTGGTCCCATCCGCATATCCAACGGTCCTTCCAAGCGGAAGCTGAATCCCCGCTCGGCCGTCTCGAGCTGCAGCGAGGAAACACCTATATCCGCGAGGATGCCGTCGACCTTGTCGACCTGCGCCGCCTCGAGCAGCTCCTCCAGACGAGAAAACTCCCCAGGCAACAGGCGCACCCTCTCGGCGAACGGTTGCAGCCGCGATTCGGCCAGCCGTAGAGCTGCCGGGTCGCGATCGATCCCGATGACGCGGGCTCTCGGGTTGGCCGTCAGCAAAGCTGCTGAATGACCACCCAAACCCAGCGTGCAGTCCACGAACAGGCCGCCCCGCTCAGGCGCCAGGAGAGCAGTGGTCTCCTCTAGCAGAACGGGTATGTGCTGCACGTTCGCCGATTCAATGAGCTGCCGTCGAGCGACGAGGCAATCCGTGCATCTAGATCCCCTTCTCGCTCAAGTAGTTGAAGTCTTCTTCGTCGAAGGGCTGCTCGGCGAAGCGGGTCTGGAGCCGCTGACGGTTCCAAATTTCAAGGTGATCCAAGCGGGCACTGACCACCACTTCGCCGTTCATCGCAGCGCTTTCTCTCAGGAGCGGGGGGATCACGACTCTTCCCTGACCATCGAGCGTCCCCTGCTGACCGTAGTAACTGACCCTCTCCAGGTAACGTTGCTTGGCCCTGTCCGTCGACGGAAGCGCGGCCAGGCGAGCTTCGATCTCTTCCCATACCTGGAGTGGGTACAACTGCACGGAGTCCCCCAAAACGGAGGTGATGAAGACGTCCTTGCCGTACGTCTCCTCCATGTGCCGACGGAAGCCGGTCGGCACCTTCAGCCGGCCTTTCTCGTCGATCTTTGTGGGCGCGCTTCCACGAAACATAGACCCGTCCACCTAAGGGAATAGATCGCTGCGCAGTCTAGCATCGCAGTCCACTTTTGTCCATTTTTCTCCACCGAGCGAGCCAATGCGCCCGAAAGGTGAGAATCCTTGGAGAATCAGGCTGTTCGAGGAGTCCGAGGAACGGTCGAGCCGTGCTTCAATTCGGCAAGGATCTCCCGTTCATCAACCGTTTCTGGCCCTGGTGAGAGTTGCGAAATCAGTCGCCCTCTGGAGGTGGATCGACTGTGGATTCCGTGGGAGGCTCGTCCGAGCCCTCACTGGGTGTATCGGCGGGAATCTGCAGTGGCAGCGAATCGCCGAGCCCCGGTTCCACCTCCCGGAACGCATCCAATTCGCTGGGTAGTGAAGTGGCGAGAGAAGCCCTGAAGCCCGCTGCCTCGGGGGGTGGGTTGGCGACGACATAGGAGTTCTTCTTCAACTCCTCGATGTACTTCGCCATCTCGTCCTGCATCAGCCGGCCCTGCTCGATCGAACGGATCTGATCCTGCACCTCGAGGAACTCGAGAAGCCTCGCCTCCTCCCGCTCGGCTACGACGAGAATATGCAGACCACCGCGCGCTTCGACCGCCGGGCTCACTCCTCCGGCTTCGAGGCCCCAGACGGCCTCCTCGAGATCCTGATTAAGGTCTCCGACCTCTACCCAACCAAGATCGACGACGCCTGACGACACACCTTCCTCCAGGTAGGGCGCCACAACCTCTTCGATATCCCGCCCGGTGCTGAGTTGTTGGCGGATCTCTTCGGCCAGAAGCGCCAGGTCGTCGTCATTCAAACCACTCGACTCCAGGACAACCACTTCCCGCAGGCTCAGGCGTTGAGGCACCTGGAATTCGTCGGCATGCGACTGGTAGTAGCGTCGCAGATCCTCTTCGTCGACGGAAACCCTGGAGTAGACCTCCTGCCCCATCACTCTTTGAGTCAGCAGTGTCTTCTCCAACCTTCCACGAAGTCTCTCCTCCGTCATGCCGGAGGCCTCGAGGGCGGCCTTGAATTCGGCCTGATTCTGGATGCCGAAGTTCTGCTTGGTGCGCTCAACGGCCTCATCGATTTCGCTCGGAGAGATCTGGATCTTCAGCTGATCGGCCCGCGACAGCATCAGCAGCTGCTCGAAGAGGTCCTTCATCACTGTCTCGCCCAGCACGGCGAGGAGCTCCTGCTTTTTTTCTTCCGTCAGGCTTTCCGCCTGCTGAATTGCCTGGAAACGCTCTAAACGCTCGCTGTTGTAGTCGTAGGTCGTCGCGATTCGGTCGTTGACACGCAGGACGATCTCGTTGACCTCGGCCGAACCGAGGGAGACCCCCGCCAACAGAAGACCGCAAACCAACCTGGAGTTGAGCCGACTTCGCATTGAATCAGTACTCACCGGTGTATTCGAAAGGCAGGTTCCTCTCGAAAACCCGCACATTGTAGCGCTGCCGAGCCTTCTCCACCAGGGTTCGCAGACCGCTGGCGACCTCGTGTCGCAGCAATTCCCGCCGCACCGCCTCTTCCACCTGTTCCAGTGCGGGCACTCCTGCCGGCAGACGATCGGTCACTTTGAACAGATGAAATCCGTAGTCGGCGGCGAAGACCTCGCTCACCTGCCCCGGCTGCAGGTCGAAGATGGCGTCCGCGAAAATCAACGGCAGCTCCTCTCGGGCCAGATCCCCTTCGTCGGCACCCAACAGCAAGCCTTCCTGTGAGTAGAGGTCGACGAGCTTCAGGAACGGCTTCCCGGCGTCCCACTCGGCCCGCACTTCCTCGGCCACCGCCCGGTTGCCGAGGAGAATCTGCTGGAGGTGGACTCTGTCCGGTCGATGGAAGTCGTCGCGATGCTCGTCATAGTAGGAGGCGATCGCCCTCCTGGACACCTCCGCTGCCGCAAGCTCGGCAGTGACCGCGGCGACCCCCCTCCGCCTGCCGGCGTTGGCCGAAACCAGCCCCTCGTCCACCGCCCAGCGCGCGATCAGGCACTCCTCGAGAAAACCATCGAACAGCGCGCTCGAGACCTGGTCCTCCAGGTCCCCCTCTGGCTCGCCCGCATTCGCCTCGAGATAGCCCTGGAACTCGGCAAAGCGAATCTCCTGTTCGCTGATCTCAGCCACCACATAGGGTGCCGGAGGTGCCTCCCGACACCCTTCTGCGACCATCAGTATCCACAAACCTAGCCACAAGGAGCGTCGAAGGACTCTCACTTGCCGAGCTCTTCCAGCAGCCATCTGGACCGCTCCAGGGCCTGAGCCCCGTCGACCTGATCGAGAATGAGGATTCCACTGGGACTGAACGTCAGGCCGGGTCTCTCGGAGACCATTCTCACCAGGCGCTCTACATCGACACTCGAGTCCCGGCGAAATCGAATCTGCAGCCTCTGTCCCTGATGCGAGATCGACTGAACCCGCAAAGCTTCCGCCAGGCGTTTGAGCGAGGTCGCTGCAAGCAGTCCATAGACGGAAGCTGGGGGTGGACCGAAGCGATCCTGCAGCTCAGCCAGCAGGTCCGTAGTATCCACATCTCCAGAGGCTATTCTCTGGTAGATCTCCATCCTGAGATTGGCATCCGAGAGGTAGTCGCTGGGGATGGTGACATTGAGCGGCAGGTCCAGAGCTACAGAGGGGACCGCCTCGACAGCCTCACCACGAAGCTCGCGCACCGTTTCCTCCAGCATCTTGAGATAGGTCTCGATGCCGACCGCGGCTATATGCCCGCTCTGCTCCGCCCCCAGGAGATTGCCCGCGCCCCGAATCTCGAGATCCCTGGCGGCGACCCGAAAGCCTGCTCCCAGCTCTGTGAACTCGCGAATGGCGTGCAGGCGCTTGCGAGCCTCGCCTCTTAGTACCCGATCACCCGGCACCAGCAGATAGCAGTAGGCCAGCTGATCGCTGCGACCCACACGGCCCCGGAGCTGATAGAGCTGTGCCAACCCGAATCGCTCGGCCTGGTGTACGAGAATGGTATTGACGTTGGGAATGTCGATTCCGTTCTCGATAATGGTCGTCGCCAGCAGGAGATCATACTCTCCCTTCTTGAAGGCGTGCATCCTTCGCGCCAGCTCGTTTTCTTCCATCTGGCCGTGACCGATGGTCATACGCACTGCGGGCAGGAGCTCTCTCAGATAGGCGGCGAACTGCTCGATGCCTTCGACTCGATTGAACACATAGTAGACCTGACCCCGCCTTTCGAGCTCGAATTCCACGGCCTCACGCACCAACTCGGGTGAAAAGGGCATGATGGCGGTTTCGACCGCCATCCGATCCCTTGGAGGGGTCTCGATCACCGAAAGATCGCGCACTCCCGCCAGCGACAGTTGCAGAGTCCGGGGAACCGGAGTCGCCGACATAGCCAGCACATGGACGTTCTTCTTCAGCTCACGCAGACGTTCCTTTTGGGCCACTCCGAAACGCTGCTCCTCATCCACAATCAGCAGGCCCAGCTTCGGCAGCTCTACGTCTCGACCCAAAAGGCGGTGGGTGCCGATGAGAATGTCGACCTCGCCACTGGTCAACCCCTGGCGGATTTCCTTGACCTCGGCAGCCGTGCGGCGGCGCGAGAGCATCTCCACGCGCACGGGATAGCCGTCGAATCTGCGGCGAAAGGTCTCCAGGTGCTGATCGGCGAGGATGGTTGTCGGCGCCAGAACGGCTACCTGATATCCACCCTCGACCGCCTTGAAGGCCGCACGCATGGCCACCTCTGTCTTGCCGAAGCCCACATCGCCGCACAGCAAGCGATCCATGGGGCGTTCGCGCTCCAGATCTTCCTTGATCGCGTCGATGGCCTGCCGCTGATCCTCGGTCTCCTCGAACTCGAAGGCGGCTTCGAACTGGGCCATCAGGTCGGTGTCCCCGGGAAGGGCTGGAGCCTTGGCGAGCTGGCGCTCTGCGTAGAGTTTCACCAGGTCACCAGCCAGACGCTGCATGCCCCTTCGGACACGGTCCTTGGTACGAGTCCACGACGTGCCACCCAGTTGATCGAGGCGGGGAGGCATACTCTCGATGCCGCTGTAGCGCTGAATCTGGTCCAGGCGGCTCAACGGCAGCAGCAGGCGCCGGCCACTCTCGTAGGCAATCTCCATAACCTCCGATGCGAGTGATTGCTCCCCAGCAAGCAGCGGCAACAAGGCAGGTGGCAGGTGGTCGAGGTCCTGCTCTTCTGTGCCCACGGAGCGCAGTGCGACGAATTGGCCGATGCCGTGATCCTGGTGCACGACATGGTCACCGATGCGCAGGTCCCGAAGGCTGGACACAAAGGGACCGAAGCGATTCCTGCGGCGTTGTCGCTCGGGTGCGACGCGCGGAAAGATCTGGTGCTCACCGAAGGTCACCACGGCAGCCGCCGGCAGGCGAAAGCCCCTTCGAAGCTCCCCATCCACCAGCTCCACTCCACCCCTTCCCAGAGGAATCCCGGCTGCCTGGCACCAGTGCTCCAGACGTTGCCAATGCTCTCGAGGACTCACCACCAGCAAACGCTCGCCCCGCTCCCTGGCAGTCTCCACCTCTCTGGGAAACCGGGGCAGCTGGCCATGAAAGAGGTCGGTAGTGCTGCCTTTGAAATCGACCACGTCCTGCCGAAGGCCCGAAACGTCGAGTCCGAACTCGAGCTCTGCACTGTCCAGAATTCCCTCGACGACCTCCGGTGGCTGCTCCAGAAAGACCGCCTCCACCGCCAACTCCCGGTGCTCCGATCGCGCTACGAAGTCGGCCTCCAATCGAGCGCTGTAGCGCTCGACCTCGGATCGAGAGTCCTGGGGCGAATGGGCCACGACCAGAGGTCGATCGAGCCAATCGGTCAGCGCCTGGGTCTCTATGGCAACCAGGGGAAGGTAGTTCTCCCACCCGGTAAACCCCTGGCGTGCTCGCAGTGCTTCGACCTTCTCGACGACGTCGTAACCCGCCTCGCTTCCCGCCATCTCCACCAGGATCTCAGCCAGGTGCTCTGCCGTCTCCTCGCCGATGGGAAACAACGACAGGGGCAGAATAGTCGTGCAAGACAGCGGCTCTGATGAGCGTTGATCCTCGACGGAGAAGCGACGGATCGACTCGATCGTGTCGCCGAAGAGATCGAAGCGAACAGGAGTCTCCTCACCGGGGGAGTAGAGATCGAACACACCCCCGCGGACGGCAAACTCGCCCACCTCGGTTACCAGGTCGGTGCGGTGATAGCC
This sequence comes from Thermoanaerobaculia bacterium, assembly GCA_049664225.1. GTDB lineage: Bacteria > Acidobacteriota > Thermoanaerobaculia > Multivoradales > JAHEKO01 > JAUVRX01. Next base: position 2,245 of record JBATEX010000174.1, on the reverse strand, counting down.
ATAGCGTGTCAGATGCCCCGCCAGCTGGTCCACGGGCTGCTCCTCACCAGTCTTGATCTCGAGAACCGCTGAGAGAAAAGCCTCCTTGGAAGGCAGCCGCCGAAAGAGGGCTCGCGGAGTACAGACCAGGACTCGAGCTGCACCGCTCAGCGAGCGCCAGAGCGCCACGGACTCCAGCGCTCGAACCTGCAGCGAGACATCGGCTGCGTGGTAGGGCGTCAGAGATGGAGTCGAGAAATAGACCGCCGAGCCAGAAAAGAGCTCACTTGCCTCGGTCCAGGCCAAGGCATCCGACTCGTGAGGTACGATGACAAGCAGGGGCCGATCCAGGTCTCGACTCAGCAACTCGCCGACCCAGGCCGCGGCCGGCAAAGGCAGACGCTCCGCCCTGCCGAGCTCGCGCTCGAGCTTGCGGTACTCCACACTGTCGCGGAGCTGTCGGGACAGGCCGGACAAGGCCTCTTTCAGCGCCACCCGCGTGAAGTCTATCCTTCTCGGCGACAGCCGTGACATGGCCTCGGCACCGGCCTGAATGTCCTCCAGCCGAGTGGTAGGATGAATCCCGTTTCGCGAATCCCGACCAACAGGAGAAGTCGATGCGACGTCTGATTCCAGCTGTTCTGCTCATCGCCGTCTTTGGCGTTCTAATCGGTCCGAGCACCGGGCTCTGGGCCACCGGTGATCAGGAGTCCGCGACGGACGAACAGGCCGAGCACCAGGCCTCGGACGAGGGCTCGCATGTCGATCACACGAGTCCGGTTACGCCAGTGCTGCTGGGATTGGTGATCATTCTCATCGCCGCCAAGATCGGCGGCGAGCTCGCCGAGCGCTTCGATCAGCCGGCTGTTCTGGGCGAGCTCGTGGCTGGAGTCGTCATCGGGAACCTGGCCCTGATCGGCATCTCGAGCTTCGATTTCCTTGCCACCAACGAAGGCATTGCAATCCTGGCTGAAATCGGCGTCATCCTGCTGCTTTTCGAGGTCGGGCTCGAGTCCAACGTCAGCGAAATGCTCTCCGTCGGTGCATCGAGTCTCCTCGTGGCCATCTTCGGGGTCGTGGCGCCGTTCTTTCTGGGCTGGGGAGTCTCGGCCTGGTTTCTACCCGATGAGGACATTCTGGTACATCTCTTCATCGGCGCGACGCTTTGTGCCACCAGCGTCGGTATCACCGCCAGGGTCTTGACCGACCTCGGCAAGGTGACGACCCGCGAGTCGAAGATCATTCTCGGCGCAGCGGTCATCGATGACGTGCTCGGATTGGTGATTCTGGCAGTCGTCTCCGGGGTCATCACTGCTGCGAACACCGGCGGCACCCTGGCCAGCCTGGACGTGCTGCTGATCGTCCTCAAGGCGGCGGGATTCCTCGTCGGAGCCATTCTCCTCGGCGGTTGGCTCTCACCCAAGCTCTTCAGGCTCTTCAGCAAGCTTCAGATTCGCGGTCTGCTGCTGACGATCTCGCTGTCCTTCTGCTTCCTCCTGGCCTACCTGGCAAATGTCATCGAGCTGGCACCGATCGTGGGTGCCTTCGCGGCGGGCCTGGTCCTGGAAGATGCACACTACAAGGACTTTCTCAACCGAGGCGAACACCAATTGGAAGAGCTCATCCACCCCATCACCATCTTCCTCGTGCCGGTCTTCTTCGTCCTCATGGGAATCAAGGTGGATCTATCCACCTTCGGTGAGAAGGGGGTCCTGGGCTTCGCGGCACTGCTCTCGGTGGCCGCGATCATCGGCAAGATGGTCTGCGCCTTCGGTGTGCTGGAGAAAGGGCTCGACCGGATCTCGGTCGCCGTGGGAATGGTGCCACGAGGTGAGGTCGGTCTGATCTTCGCTGGCATCGGCGCCAGCCTCGTGCTGCATGGCCAGCCGGTCATCTCATCAGCCATCTTCTCAGCGGTCGTCATCATGGTCATCGTCACCACCCTGATGACCCCACCCGTGCTCAAGATCACCCTGGCGCGAGGCGAGCGCAAGAAGGCGGGTTGAGGCGGTCGTCGTACCTCCGCCCGGTCTTTGAGGCCTTGGAGGTTGAGGAGTCCGTCGTACCTCCGGCCTGCCTTTGAGGGCTTGAGGGCACTGGGCCTTGGGTCCTGGGCAGATGACCATCACCTTGCGGAGGTTCGTTCGGGCACCAACAGGGGGCATAAGGGCTCAGGGCAGTAGGGGCGTAGGGGGCTAGGGCTTGAGCCTCTGTTGCCCCAAGCCCTCAAAGACTGGCCGGAAGCAATGCCCGGCCACTTCACCCC
>JBATEX010000173.1:0-1626 GCA_049664225.1 Thermoanaerobaculia bacterium | reverse complement strand
ACGAACGAGGCCCGCCTTCTGGCACTTCAAGTCCTTCAGGAGGCGCCACCGGCATTCGAGCGGGTATCGGAGGTAGAGGCAAATAACCAGCTCGGTTTCAGCCCAAGCGGAAATCGCTTGGTGACCTTTGGTCAAACGGGCGAAATGCAGGTTTTTTCATCAGACGGTGGACCACCTTTGGTTCTTTCGGGACACGAATCGGTCTCCCTCCAGGCGCGTAACGCCATATGGCTATCCGACGACCTGCTGGCGACGATCAACAGAGAGCAGGGTCGAGCGCGGATCTGGTCGATTCCTGGAGGAGAGCTCATCCGCGAGCTGGAGGAGAGCGGATTGGCTTTCTGGATGGTTCGAGATGGCAGCTTGTTTTCCGAAGCCTTCGATACCGATGAAGAGACGGGTCACGAGCTATTCCATTTGCGCCGATGGAGGATGCCGGGTGGCGAGGTCGAGGAGCTGGGGACCGTCGACATGACCCCCATTTGGCCCGACTCCGACTACTACGACTGGAGTTGGTTCGATAGGCACGGTGACGGGTGGGTCTTCCCGAAGGGCAACGACCTCGTCGTTAGACCCCTCCCGATTCGCGAGAATGCTCCGGATCGAGTCGTGGCAACTCACGAGAACCGGTTTAGCCCGGCGAGCAATCCGCCCGACGAGTCCAATGGCCTTTGGACCATGGACCGCGTTACTGGCGACTTGCGGTTATGGGATCTGTCGCAGGCGGGAGCTGAGCCCCTTCGGTCGATCAGCAGGCCTGCCGGACTCGCTGAAGGGGAACCTCTTCGTATTTGTTCCTCTGGCCGGTGGATCAGCAGTGTGACTCGACAGATTCGTCTCTGGGGCCTGGACTCTTGGTCTGGGGCTCGGCCGTTGAGACTACGAAGGGCCGGCCCGTGGGAGTACTCCACCGCTACCGTTCACCCCGGTGGAGGTCTTGTTGCGGCGGTAACACAGGGCAGAACCCACGTAACCTTTTGGCCCCTGCGAGGCGACCTGCCGCGAGTCGTAGACGGCTACGACAGAGACCCTTCCCAACCGCTGGCCTTCAGTCCTGATGGAATGTGGTTGGCCACGATTGGGTCAGGCGGTGTGATGCTCTTGCCCCTTCCAGGCAACACCGCTAGAGAGGCTAGGAGCCTGTCGGGGAGGGATGCAGCCCGGATTGCAGTGGAAATCGCCTTCAATCCGAACGGGAGCCACCTGTACCTCGTGGGAGTAACTGACAGTGTCGGCATCGTACCTGTCGATGGCGGGCCGCCTGGCAAACTGGAGGGCCTCAGTGATGACTCGGTTACCACGGCCGTTGCGGTTTCTCCCAGTGGCACACTGGTTGCCAGTGCTCCCTGGCGCTTGGGACCGTGGAAACTGAAGATCTGGAATCTCGAGACCGACGAGCGCCGCTTGCTCGACCTGCCGGAAGGCGCTTCTTTCAGCAAGATGGGGCGGAGCGGTGCAGTCCAGAACCTCGCATTCAGCGACGAGTCGACGCTCCACTCGAGCGGCGTCGGTGGAGTGCGTCGTTGGGACCTCGCAACCGGGAGCCACGAGCTTGTATTCGCATCGCAGCTTGATTCCTTGACACGAATGGTGGTGGCTGCCGACGGGCGAAAAGCGGTTATAGGG
>JBATEX010000172.1:0-1777 GCA_049664225.1 Thermoanaerobaculia bacterium | reverse complement strand
GGTCCGACGTGGGGGCCCCCAGGGGGGCCCACGTCGGACCCCTGAACCACCTTGGAGCCTTGCATGTGGCCCAGTACCACAAACCGTAAACCAAAGCCTGAAGACCTCAAAGGCCGACCGCGCGAAGCGCAGGTCGCTTCAACCCCCAAGCCCTCATGGGTCGGCCGGAGGTACGACGGGCGCCTCAACCCCCAAGCCCTCATAGGTCGGCCGGAGGTACGACGGGCGCCTCGACCCCCAAGCCCTCAAAGGTCGGCCGGAGGTACGACGGGCTCCTCAACTCCCAAGCCCTCAAAGATCAGCCGGCGCAAAGCACCGAATGCCTCAACCCTCACTGGCCTAGCGGCCAGCTATAGGTGATGATCAGCGAGTTGCTGCCGGGATTCGGGAAGTAGATTCCAGCGTTGGACAGGTGGTAGATCCCGAAGGCGATCCGCGTTCGGTTTCTGAATTCCCGGCCTAGCTCGATGGCGGAGCGAAACTCGACCGGCCCGCCCAGGTTCTTGCTGTTGCCCTGCGAATAGAGCGCCACTCCGAAGGCCGGCGTGACAAACCAGCGCTCAGCCAGCGAGAAGTCCCGTCGTAGGGCCCCGTATACCCAGACAGCGCCATCTACGTTGGCATAGAGTGCACCCACGGCCGCCATCTTCCAGACCCCCGTCGGATGTCGATACTCGAATCCCCCTTCGATCGGGGATGGGCTCTTGTTGAAATTGAACATCCCGACGCTGACCGCAAGAGAGCGAGGCTCCTGCGCCGCGGCCGGCAAGCAAACAAGCGCCAGCACTACCCAGATTCGGACGATGAATCGCATCCAGTAGGAGCCTCTCGAGCTCTTCGACGGACGGGATTGTAACCTGTTGCCTGGATCTGACAGAGGCTGTCGACAATCTGCTCACGGGAGGTTCAACGATGCGGGCCAGGTATCTCTCACTACTTGCCATCGTTGGGCTCGAGTCGAGTCTCGGACGGTGATGGAAAAGGGCTTAGGGGCTTAGGGGCTTAGGGGCTCAAGGGCCTAGGGGGCGACTCCCTGACGGAAGTCTTGACGCATCCTATCGATCTGGGAGCTGAAGACGGTCCAGGGTACCTGAGATATCCTTGAGATTCTCACAGGATCGCCTCCTGGCTGTTATCTCGAATCACGGCGCCCGGCGTCGAAGAGTCTTCACAGCTCCAAGGGCCACGAACAGTGACAAGCGGCAATCGAGACCAAGAAGGACCTCTCGCCTTCCTCGACCGCGAGAGACTCCTGCTGCTTGTGCTGGGCCTGGTGCTGTTCCTACCGGGCCTTGGCCGACACGACCTCTGGAACCCGGATGAACCCCGCACGGCCGAAGTCGCCAGGGAGATGGTAGAGACGGCCAACTACCTGGTGCCACAGCTCAACGGCGAATTCCACCTCGAGGAGCAGCCGCTCCACTTCTGGGCGATCAGCTCGATGAGCCTGCTTTTGGGTCGACTCGACGAGACAGCGGTTCGGCTGCCCTCGGCCCTGGCCGCTATCGCCTCGTCTCTCCTGGTCTTCTCGATCGGAACGCGGCTGTTCTCGAAACGGGTTGCCTGGCTCGCCGCTCTGGTGTTCATCAGCAGCTACAAGGTGCTCTGGCAAGGCAGAGCCGGGCAGGTCGGCATGCTGCTGACCCTGTGGACAACCCTGGCCATCTATGCCTGGATTCGAGGCACTCTCGAGGACCGTCCGGGACTCTTCATGCTGTTCTTCCTGGCCATCGGGCTGGCCACCCTGACCCGGGGTTTGGAGGGTCTGCTGCCCCCG
>JBATEX010000171.1:0-15741 GCA_049664225.1 Thermoanaerobaculia bacterium | reverse complement strand
CAGTACGCACTCGAGCGGATCCAGTTCGGCCAACCCATCGCCTACTTCGAGGCCATCCGCAAGAAGCTGGCATCGATGGTGGTCCGCACCTACATGCTCGACGCGGCCATCTACCGCACGGTGGGCTTGATCGACCAACGCATCGCAACGCTAGGTGACAAGAAGGCCGATCCAATGGAGATCATGAAGGCGCTCGAGGAATATGCCATCGAAGCGTCGATCAGCAAGGTCCTCGGCTCGGAGACGATGGCCTATCACGCCGACGAGGGAGTGCAGATCTACGGCGGCTACGGCTACTCTGAGGACTATCCGATGGCGGCCGCCTATCGGGACGCCCGGATCGACCGCATTTTCGAGGGCACCAACGAGATCAACCGCATGGTGATCTACGGCTACTACCTGCGCAAGGCCCTGATGGAAGAGCTGCCACTGCGAGACGCGGCCCGGAGTTGGGAGGCCTCTCTGGTGACGAAAGAAGCGGCACTGGGGTGGGAGCTCGAAGCGCTCGATGCCGGTCGGCGCCTGACCACGAAGTGCCTCTTCGAGGCCATCTCTCTCTACGGTCAGGATCTGCGCAATGCCCAGATCGTGGGCGAAGATCTCGCCGATCTCGCTATCAACTACTTCGCCGCATCGGCGGCAATCAATCGAATGCTGCAGCAGGGCGACGAAGTGATTGCAAACAGCACCTATCAGGCGCTGCGGAGGCTTGTCATCGCCTCCTACGCCGAAAATGTCTGGCGCCTCGTCTACAGGCTGCGGCCAACGCTGTTCGCCAGCCCCACCGGCAAACGGGCACTGCCCGGAGTCGATCGTGAGCTGACGCGCCTTCATCTGCCGTTCGATCCGGTTCAGGACATCCATACCCTGACCGACGACCTATACGACCACGGTACCTACCGCTTTTAGATCAGGAGACCATGATGAGTCGAACCAGCGTAATCGTAGATGCCGTTCGCAGCCCCATGGGGGTGAAGAAGGGAAATCTGATTGGAATCCGAGCCGACGATCTCGCGGCGCAGGTCGTCGTGGCTCTTCTCGATCGTCAACCCGATCTGCCGCGCGATGCCATCGAAGATGTAGTGCTCGGCTGCGCCTTCCCCGAGCACACCCAGGGGATGCTCATGGCCCGCGGCGTGGCTCTCCTGGCTGGCATCCCCAAGGAGGCCGGTGGCAAGGTGGTGAATCGCTTCTGCGGTTCCTCCATGGACGCCGTGCATCAGCTCTCCCAGGCCATCCTCGTCGGCGATCTGGAGTGTGGAATCGCGGTCGGCGTCGAGGACATGTTCGCCATCCCCATGGGGGGCTTCAACCCCTCCTTCCATCCCAATTTAGCGGAGATGGGCTACTACATCGGCATGGGCGAGACCGCCGAGAACCTGGCCAATGAGCTGGAGATCTCCCGCGACGAGCAGGAGGAGTTCTCCGTGCGCTCCCATAAGCTGGCTCTTGCAGCCTGGGAGGCGGGTCACTTCGCCAACGAGGTGGTACCCATCGACAACGATGGCGTGATCATCGATCGCGACGAGGGTCCTCGCGAGCCCAACCTGGAAAAGATCCAGTCTCTCGAGCCCGTCTTCGTCGAGGGTGGCAGTGTCACGGCAGCCACCTCCAGTCCGATCTCGATCGGTGCGTCGGCCCTGATCGTTTGCAGCGACGAATTCGCGGCCAAGCATGGCTTGAAGGTGAGGGCCAGCATTGTTTCGCGGGCCATTGCCGGTGTCGATTGGACACTCATGGGCATGGGACCGATCCCGGCCAGCGAGAAGGCGCTCGAGCGTGCCGGCATCTCGGCCGACGACCTGGATGCCATCGAGCTCAACGAGGCTTTCGCAGCCCAGTCGCTCTATGTGGTCAAGAAGACCGGCTGGTCGCAAGACAAGATCAACATGCACGGCGGCGCGATCGCCCTCGGCCATCCGCTGGGCGCCTCCGGCGCACGCATTCTCACGACCCTGATCAACGTTCTGGAGCAACACGATGGCAAACGTGGCTTGGCCACGATGTGCATCGGAACGGGTCAGGGCATCGCCACCGTGATCGAAAGGGGTTAAGGATGTCGGAGATTCGCACAATTGGCGTCTGCGGAGCAGGAGTCATGGGAAGCCAGCTGGCCGCCTTTTTTGCCAGTGCCGGTTTCGATGTGCTGCTGTTCGATCTGAATCAGGAGCTGAGTGAGAAAGGTATCGCCGGAGCGCTCAAAGCCAAGCCGGCGGCCTTCTATCACAAGCGCTTCGCCAAGAAGATCAAGCCCTGCAACTACGAGGAGCACCTGCCGCTGGTGGCCGAGTGTGACTGGGTCATCGAAGCCATCGCCGAGCGGCTCGATTGGAAGCTCGATCTTTACGGCAAGCTCCAAGCTCATCTCAAGCCCGAGGCCATCCTGAGCTCGAACACCTCCGGCCTGCCGCTGGCAAGTCTGGTGGAGACCATGGATGAGAGCTTGAAGAGGCGCTTCCTCATCACGCACTTCTTCAACCCGCCGCGCTACATGCGCCTCGTGGAGCTCGTGCCGGGAGTCGATACCGATCCCGAGATCTACGCCGGGATGAAGACCTTCCTGAGCGAGAAGCTGGGCAAGGGCGTGGTTGAGGCCAAGGACACGCCCAACTTCATCGCCAACCGCATCGGTATCTACGGCATGATGCTGGCGCTCAAGCTCACCGAGGAGATGCGACTGTCGGTGGAGCAGGTCGACGCCATCACCGGGCCGGTAATGGGGCGTCCCAAGTCGGCCACCTATCGCACGGCCGACCTGGTCGGCCTCGACACGCTGGCCTTCGTCGCCAAGACAGCTTACGACCAATGTCCCGACGACGAATCGCGGGGCAGCTTCTCGATTCCTCCCTTGGTGGCAAAGATGCTGGACGAAGGTTGGCTCGGTCAGAAGAGCGGCCAGGGCTTCTACAAGAAGGAGGGCAAGGACATCTTCGCCCTAGACTTCAATACCTTCGAGTACAACCCGAAGACCAAGCCCCGCATGGACGGCATCGGGGTGGCCCGGCGGTTCACCGATCTGGGCAAGAAGCTCCACGCCCTGGTCTACAACCCCGACGCAGCCGGCGAGTTCGCCTGGGAGCTGACCATCGGCGTGCTGGCCTACGCCGCCAACCGGGTGGGTGAGATCGCCGACGATATCGTCGAGATCGACCGCGCCATGCGCTGGGGATTCGGTTGGGAAATGGGACCGTTCGAGACCTGGGACGCCATCGGCGTGGAGAAATCCGTCCGCCGGATGAAGCACGAGAGCAAGCCGATACCGGCCTTCGTCGAGAGACTGCTCGCGAGTGGCGCCACTTCATTCTACGAACGCGACGATGCTGGCGACCCGTTGTTTTTCGATCTCGACTCCAAGGCCCTGCAACCCCAGGCCTCGGAGCCCGGGGTCATCGTGCTGGCCGACGAGAGAGCCCGTGGGCGCGAACTGTTGCGCAACTGGAGCGCCTCCCTGATCGATCTCGGTGACGGTGTGGGCTGCGTGGAGTTCCACTCCGCCCTGCAGCCGGAGCTCAACCCCATCGACGGCGGCATCCTGGACATCCTGCAGCAGTCCCTGCAAGTAGCCCAGAGCGAAGGGATGAAGGGTCTCGTGCTCTCCCATCAGGGGACCCACTTCTGTGCCGGCGCCAATCTGGCCCTGATTCTCGAGCTGGCCAAGAGCAAGCAGTTCGACGTGCTCGACCAGGTCTCCAAGGCCTTCCAGGATCTCGGGCAGTTCATCAAGTACGCGCCTTTCCCTGTCGTGGGCGCACCCTTCAGCCTGACCCTGGGTGGTGGTTTCGAGATGATCGCTCCCTGTCGGCAGATCGTCGCTCTGGCAGAGCTCTACTGCGGAGCGGTCGAAGTGGGGGTTGGGCTCATTCCTGGAGCCGGAGGTAACTTGCGGGTTCTCGAACACTTTCTAGAGAGGATGCCGGCTGCCAAGCTGGGGCCTATGGCACCCGTTCAGAAGGCCTTCGAGACCATTGGTTTCGCCAGGATCTCGGGCTCGGCCGAGGAGGCCAAAGAGCTCGGCTATCTCCGCGAGGACAACCTCATCGTGCTCTCTCGCGATCACCAGATCGGACTGGCCAAAGAGGTTGTGCTGACCCTGGCGACCGACGACTACCAGCCACCGGAGCCCCCCGAGCTGAAGCTCCCCGGCACCGGCGGCAAGTTGGCCATCAAGAGCGCCATTACCGGCTACAAGCTGGCTGGCAAGATCTCGAAGCACGACGCGCATATCGCCAACGGGTTGGCTCACGTGCTGACGGGCGGCAGTCGCGGCGGCGGCAAGGAGCCCGTCGACGAGCAGTACCTGCTGGACCTCGAGCGCGAGGTCTTCGTCAGCCTGGCGGGGGAGGAGAAATCCCAAGCCCGCATGGCCCACATGCTCAAGACGGGAAAGCCGCTAAGGAATTAGGGCTTGGGGGCTTAGGGGCTTAAGGGCCTAGGGGAAGAGGGGCTTGGGTCCTGGGTCCTGGGCAACCAAAGGCCGACGCAGGGGCGGGGCTTGTCCCCACCCGTGTTGTTCTTGCAGTGCTCTTCAGGCAGAAGGGCCGTAATCGCCGATCCAGCGGACGAGCTCCGACCGGCCACGGACCTTTTCGAATAGGCGTCGATCACCCGACCAGAGCTCCGTTTCCAACGCCTCGGCGAGCGCTAGATAGGCCGCGTCGTAGCCGCTGATCTCGAAGCTCGTGGCGATCTCGAGACAATCCATCGGATCCGGATCCGCCATTCGAACGCCCTGATCCAACAAGAGCGCCAAGGCTAGACTGCCTTGCTGAAGATCGACTCGGCTCTTGAGATAGGCAACAACCAGGGCGTTGGTGACTTCGTAAAGCCATAAGGACGGAGCCACCATTTGAATCTGCCCTCGATGCGCGTCATCCCTCAAAGCAATCGACGGAACTACGCCGTCCTCATCGTCCAGGACCCATTTCAGGCTGACGCTCGCATCCACAACGAGATAGGGAGAATCTCGGCTTGTTTCGTTCATCCCCGCCTGCCCTCGTCGATCAGGTCTCGAACGGGAATCCCTACTGGCCCGATCTCGGCTCGCAGTTGATCGAGGGCCTTTGCCACGTCTCGGCTTCTTTGTCTCGATCCCGCAGCCGTTTCAGCAGACCTCTCTCTTTCCAACCGCTGTCGAATCGCTTCGACACAGTATGCACTCTGGGTGACTCCACGATTGGCGGCTGCGATTTTGATCTCGCGCTTCAAGTCTGGATCATCGAGATAGATGTTGACTCGGGCCTGCGGTGGCTCAGTAGTCATGAAAGCACTTTAGCACTTTAGTGCTGTCTACTCGACATCTCTCGTCTATATGACGCGTTTCAGTGCCTCGATCTCGCGGAGTTCGCCACCCGAGCGACTCACCCTCTCGAGGTGCCAGCCGATTCTCCGGTCTTTCGTCATTCGGACTCTCAGCGCTTGATTTCGGAGCAAGTCGACAGATGTCGTCCACAAGGATATGTGAAAGTGCCCGTCTTTGACTCTCCTGGTCCACCTCGCAATCAATGCAGGTGCCAGGCGTTTGTTCGCATTCGGCGCTTCTCGAACGGGTGAATCTCGTCCCCGCCCCTGGGAAGGAGCGCTGTCTTCTCTCTTATCGGGTGCGTCGGAGGGTCTCAGAGGGCAACTCGTCGAAGTGACGGCGGTAGTCGGCGGCGAACTGACCCATGTGCCAGAAGCCCCAGCGGTTGGCGACATCGGCGATCTTGACGTCCGGCGGTGAGGTGCGGATCTCTCGTCGTACTCGATTCAGCCGCACGGATTGAAGGTACCGCTTCGGGCTGACACCGAGTTGCTCTTGGAACGCATAGCGGAGAGTCCGCTCACTGACGCCAACCGAATCGCAGATCTCTTGAACGGTCAGGTGCTCGTCCAATGCCTCGGCGATCAGGAGCTTTGCTTGCGACATCGCCCTGCTACGCACCGCAGATGATCTGGGCCGTCGAGTCACCCTCCCCTGTGCGAGGGCCTGAAGCAGCAGCTTCGGAAGCTCGGACTCGATCTCCTGCCGAAGGCCTGGCCCGGACAAACAGGTGGGATCGGCGGCCGCGGTTCGAAAGATCCTTTGGAGCCTCGCTCTCATCTTCCCCAGAAGCACCGAGTCAGGGGCGAAGACCTCGTGTGACCCCGTCAGAAGCTGTTTTACCGTCGGCAAATCCAGCGAGCCGGCAACTCGGTCCAGCAGCTCTTCTGAGAACGAGAACGTGTGGGCTTGAAAGTCGGCCTGTGATGTCGACTCGTATTCGCCGCCCGAACGGAAGACCATCAAATTCGTGCCGCTGGCGCTCTGCCCGCACCAATTGAGCTCTTCCACGGCCTTCCCAGGCATCCCGAATGTCAAGAACCCGGGCGGTGTACCACCGCGCTGATGGAACTGCCGACTGAAGCTGACCCGGGTGAGAAGCCAAGACAGGGAGCCGAGTTGCTGCACGGTGGCCTCGAGCCGACCCCGGTCGAGTTGCTGCCAGTCGAGGTCCCAGCCCTCGACCGTTTCAGCGATCTCATCGAAGTCGTGAAATTTCGCCTTCAGGTGAAATGCCGGGGGCTGTTGCTCGATGAAATCTGCCATCCTCAGGTACTCGTGCCGATTCTTGATGTTGCTGGCTGCACATGTTCTACGACAATCCCGCTAATGTAAACCGCTGGGCTGGCTCGTGAAGCCATTGGCTATTACCCTGCAGCGAAACACAGGAGCCTGATTGTCTGAGATTCGAACGCGGCCCCGCTTGGGCCGTTCACCGTTGCCTCGTGAGAAGGCGCGGCCCAACCGGCTGGTGACCTTTCTCACGGATGAGGAGCTCGAGGGCTTGCGACGGCAAGCCAAGCGGGAGGGTCCTTCGCTGTCGGCGAAGGCACATCAGCTTCTCTCGCACTCTCTGCAGACCCGCGCTGACCTCCATCTCGAGCCACGAGCTCGAGCGGACAGCAGCGCTGACTAGGAGGTAGAAATGAACCGAATCCACCAACTCACCGCCGTGGCTCTGTTTCTGGGCCTGGCCCTCGTTTGGGGCTTCCCAGCCGCAGCTCGAGCCGCTGACATCGTTCACGACGCCGAGTACTACATCCTCGAAGCCCAGAACGGCGAGAGGTGGGCGGCCGAGGACGGCCTTCTCGACAAGAAACTGGCCGAGTTGCGCGCCAAGCACGGTACGCCGCCCAACATCATTCACGTCATGTGGGACGACACGTCCTTTGGCGACGTGGGGATTCCAGCCATCAACAAGATTCGCGGCTTCGAGACTCCGAGCCTGAATCGGATGGCCGAAGAGGGCATCATGTTCACCCGGATGTATACCGAGGTGGGCTGCACACCCAGCCGAGCGGCAGTGTTGACCGGCCGGCACGCGGTTCGATCCGGTATGTACGTCATCGGATTTCCCGTCGAATACTCGGGCATGCGAGGCGAGGAGGTCACGGTCGCCGAGACGCTGTCCGATGCGGGCTACGCCACCGCCTTCTACGGCAAGCTCCACCTGGGCGACATCGAGGAAGCCTACGCACACAATCAGGGCTTCGACGAGACACTTTTCGGGATCTACAACCAGATCTTCAGCCTCTACAACGAGGTCGGCGAGGCGGCCAACGCGACGATGGGCCTGCAGCAGCACATGCTCGTCAAGGACCCATACAAGCTCGATGACACCTTCGTCCCGAAGGGCTACGTTGGTTACATCGAGGGCAAGAAGGGCGAGCCCGGCCTCGAATGGCGTGGTACGGCCAAGGAAGACTACGACGCGTTCGATCCGGAGACAAAAGTGCGGGCCATGGACTTCATCCGCCGCAACGCCGAAGCCGACAAGCCGTTCTACGTGGCCTGGTGGCCGATGTTGACTTCGTTCATGCCCAGTCCCGAAAAGAAGACCCTCGCCCGCGGCCTCTACACCGACAACATGCAGTACAACGTCGATGCCTTCATCGGTGAGCTCATGGATGAGCTCGAGAGGCTGGGAATCGCGGAAAACACGTTGCTGATCGCGATGGCTGACAATGGTCCGATGGCACACAACCCTCCTCCCGGCCTCGGCATGACCGAGACCATCTTCCGCGGCGGCAAGGGTGACTTCCTCGAGGGTGGGGTGCGAGTCCCTGCGTTCGCATGGTGGCCCGGGGTCATCGAGCCTGGACAGCTCGTGGGCGACATCATTCACGAAGTGGACCTCTTCACTACCTTCGCCCGACTCGGAGGAGCGATGGACTCGATCCCGACCGATCGCATCATCGACGGTATCGATCAGACGGCGATCTTCCTCAAAGGCGACACTCACGGACGCCGCGACTACGTGCACATCTACCAGGGACCCATTCTGGGAGCGACGGTCAAAGGCAACATCAAGAAGCACTGGATCGACCCGGACCCGGGCGCTGCAAGCGGCCTTTCCGCTTCGTTCTACGATCTGCTCTCCGACACACGGGAGAAGAACGGGATGATGGTGAACACGTTCCATCTCAACGAGGCTTTTGTCCGAGCACGGGCGCGGCATGAGCTCTGGAAGAAGAAGTACCCAGATTCCCCACGCGCCCACGGCATTGCCTATGCGGGTCTCGCCAATGCGCGACCGGAAACGAAGGCCCTCGGTGTGCCTCCTGCAAACATGGAAGATCTCCCGTTCGACGTCTTCGAGTTCATGGAGTACGAGCTGCCCTGGGAGATGCGTAGTGACCCAGACGTCGGGAACTAGCCGGCAGAGGAAGGACCTTGTGCTCTATCGGTCAGGTGACCCGCGGCCCTCCGCGGCGGGTCAATAGCCTGAACGATTGATAGGGAGATTCTTCGATGTGGAACATGAACCTGTGGACCAAAATTGCGATCGTTGCCGCTTTGGGCATCTGTCTCTGGCTGCCAGCCGGGGAGACGCAGGCGGCAAACTCCTGGGAATGGTCAGTGACTCCCTACGTCTGGACCACCAGCGCAGGCGTCACGGTGAAGGAAGACGGCGTCGTAATTTCCGACAACGACGTGGCTTTCAGCGACCTCTTCTCCAATCTGGACTTTGCGTTCTCGTTCCATGCCGAGGGCCGGCGGGGCAGGGCGGGCTTGCTTTTCGACTTCTTCTACGTCGACCTCTCGACCAGCGGTACTGTTCCGGAGCATCAAGACCCAGGGTCACCGCCACCAGGGTCGGTGGTCGACCTCGATATCGAACAGATGATCCTCGAAGGCGGGGGCTTCTATCGCCTCTCGGGTGAGGAGACTGGCCTGGATCTGCTTTTCGGACTCCGCTGGATTGGCATGGATGAGGTGATCAATGTGACCCTGCCGCTGCCGCCCAATCCCACGCTGACGACAAAGAGCTCGCCAAATCTCACCGACGGATTTCTGGGACTGCGCTATGTCGGCCAAATCGGTAACAAGTGGGGCTATTCGATCCGCGGTGATGTCGCCACGGGCGATACCGAGCTCACACTGAACGGGCAAGCCTTCTTCAAGTACCAGATCGGTCAATCAGGCAAGTACGGGCTTCTCCTCGGCTATCGGTACATGAGTCTGGAGATCGAGGAGAGGGTAGAAGGGGTCGACATCGAGACCGATCTGACCTACTCCGGCCCGGTCTTCGGCTCCATGTTCAAGTGGTAGACCGGTGATCAATTCACCAAGCAGGCTCTGAGTGCCAGGCGATCGTCGCACTCCTGGGCGGGTCTTTACGAATCGAAAGCAGCGCCAAGGGCACGGTCGAAAGTCTTGATGGAACGGACTCCCCGCCGACGGCAGGAGGCCAGGTGGAGGAGATCGCGAGCGCCGAGGCCGCGGTAGCTTTCCAGAAGCTGGTGGGCAAACTGCACGTCGTCGGGTTCCACCGGCCACACCGTCTGGATGGTCGAGGCTGCCAGCTTCATGGCCGCCCCCAGAGTCTCCAGCCGATTGACAGGTACGTAGGCGTGCATCAACTCCTGCAGCACCTCGGCCGATGTTGCCAGCGGTCGCTCTTCTGCCAGGCTCGCCTCGAAGAAGGCCCTCGCCTCGTCCCGTAGCGGGTGTGATCGGCCGACCGCGTACATCAAGACATTCGTGTCCACGAACAGCATCAATTCTCACCCGCCCCGGAGAGCTTGGACCGGTCGATCACCTCACGATGCTCCTCCCAGTCTGGCTCTCGACCTTGTTCCCTCTGATCGCACTCTGCGAAGAAGTCCCTCAAGGCTTGCTTCGAGTCGATTCGCTGCTCGGATTCTCCCGCCGCGGCCTTCTCACGACCGGCATCCCGCAACCATGCACTCAGAGACATCCCGTGGCGCTTCGCCAACCGACGAAACTCCTCTCTCTCCTGTTCTCCGAGCAGGATCTGGACCCTAACCATAGTAAGTACTCATTATACACATACATATCAATTATACACACCTATCGATTTGTCGACTCTCCCGCCTGGTCGATCCCTGCTCTCGCCCTACAAAGACGGAACGAAGTCCCACAAACTGACGAAAGGGAACAGACCCGAGGGCTGTTGTGGAGCCGATCTATTCCAGGCCGCTGAGGCGCTCGCGCAAGTCGTGAATGGCCTGCCGGAGCTCGAAATAGGCGTCGAGCTTCATGCGGGGGACTCGCCATGAGGCGCAGTCGCGATCGATCTCTGCCAGCTCTTCGAGCTGCCTTTCCCTGTCGGGCTGCCTGGCGAAGTCCTGCTCGATCGCTTCGAGCCTTCGATAGAGACCGAGCGTCTTCATTCGAAACCGAATCCCCATCGCTGCCGGGATGCTCTTGAACAGGATCCAGGCCACCGAGAGCACTGGCAGAACGAAAAGAGCGAAGCGGTCGACCAGAGTCGCAGCCCACGGAGGCAGGACCTGCCGCAGTTTCGAGGGACCTTCTTCGTACAAGCGGGTAGCTACCGGGCTCAACCGAAGCGAGACGTATTCCATGTTGGGAAACGTGCCGCGCGAGGCGAACAGTGTCGGCTCGCGATGGATCTTCCGCGCACTCTCGAGAAGTAGATCGATGATCACCGGATGCGACCCTTTCGGCACCACGAGGTTGATAGTCGGCGACACAAGATGCAGGTCAGCCGCCGGAAGATTCAGCGGCAGGCTATACGTACCCTCCGGGAGGAGGAGCTCGGCCCATTCGGGATGGAGCCGCGTATAGGCCGCTGCCCGCTGATTGGACAGCACCTCGACGCCCTCTCTCTCGAAGAGCCCCGAGATCACTGGCGACCGCAGCTCACCGACGACGAACGCGGCATCGATCCGGCCCTGGGCGAGATCGTCAGCAACGGCCCCGAGGGCGAGCCCGGAAGCCTCTGCTGGGAGTACCTCGCTGCTGATACCGCTGTCTTTCAGGAGCGTCGTGGCAATCGCTCGCCCGGCGCTTTCTGCCGGGCCGAGATACACTCGTCTACCTGCCAAGTCCTCGAATCCCTCGACCTCCAGGTCGGAGCGCACGAACAGCCACAGGGGCTCGAATGCGAGGCTACCGAGAGAGACGAGGTTCTCTGTCAGCGAGGGCTCGTCGATCTCTGCCTCGACTCCCGACTCCACGAAGCCGGCAGCAGCGCCATCAGTCTGGCCTAGTCGACGCAGAGTGTCGACAACGCCCTCGGTCTCGATGACCTGAACCTCGATTCCGCCCCCACTCAAGAGCTCTGCGTACTGCTGGGCGTACCGGTACTGGCTGGTGCCCTGAGGAGTGGTGAAGAGATCGAGCTCCCTTGGAGCTGCCGGCTTGATGAGCGGCAATGCCAAGAGCACCACCAGCAGCAAAATCAAGAGCGGGACGAGCCGGAGGAGGGTCTTCTTGGTCATGCCGGCCCATGCTATCCGGTTCTGGTGACAGATCTGCATTGAAAGGCTCTGTAACGAGACCCGCGCCTAGGACTACGAAAGGGAGTGGAGAAGCATCTTGGTGTACAATTGTCGCATCACTATATGCATCATTTTGGCTCATCATTGATGCATTCGACTTGGAGAGACCCATGAAGGCCATCACATTGCGCCAAATACCTGGTGAGCTCGCCGAGATCATCGAGCGAGAGGCCGCAGCCGCCGGTACGAGCCTCAACAAGACGGTCCTGCGCCTGCTCGAAGAAGCAACTGGTCTCTCGGGGAAGGGTCGTCGTCCGCGCCGATTCCACGACCTCGATGAGCTCGCGGGAAGCTGGACGACCAAGCAAGCTCGTGAGTTCGATAGACATCTCGGGGACCAGCGCCAGATCGACCCGGATCTCTGGGAGTAGTTGGCGGTGAAGATCTTCCTCGACACCTCTGCGTACTCTGCCTTCATGCGCGGGCACGATAAGATCCTCAATCTCATCCGGCAGGCCGAGCGAATCGTTGTGAACCCGATCGTCCTGGGCGAGCTTCTGGCTGGCTTTCGACTCGGCAAGCGCGAGGCGAAGAACCACGGCCTGCTCGAACGCTTTCTCGACTCGCCGAGAGTCGCCTCTCTGCCGATTGATGACGGTACTGCCAGGCGCTACTCTGACATTGTCGAGCACCTGCGGCGCTCCGGAACCCCGATTCCCACAAACGATCTTTGGATCGCGGCCTCGGCCATGCAGCACGGGTTCATCCTCGTCAGCACCGACACCCATTTCGAGAAAGTGCCCCAGATCTCCAAGGAGATCCTGTCGATTCCCTGAGGGGCCGTTCCGCTTGGCGGGGCGGCCCCGTTCTTCAGGATCCCGAGTTGTCTGGGTCCTTGAAGGTCAGGGGATCGAGACCGAGGCGCTGCATTCGCTCCTTCCACTTCTCCCGGGCCAATAGGCGCATATCGTCGATTTTGTCGGCCTCGTCGACGATCTCGATGCCGATCAGGGTCTCCACGACATCTTCCAGGCTGACGACCCCGGCCAGGCCTCCATGCTTGCCAAAGACCGCGAGCAGATGGGCCCGATTGCCGAGCAGTTCATCGGCGACATTCTCCACCGAGCTCGTCGTCGTGACGAAACCCAGATCGCGCTTGAGCTCTCGTAGCGGCAGGTCGCCCCGTCCTTCGAGCTGTGCGATCAAGAGATCCGTCTTGAGCACGAAGCCCCGGATGTCATCCCGACTCTCGCCGTAGACGGGGATGCGTGAAAAGGGGACCTCGGGATGCGCAGCCAGAGCCTCGGTGACCGTCATGTCCTGCTGTAGGGCGAAGACCACGGTTCGCGGCGTCATGATGTCTTCGACACGTAGCTCCGGAAACCGGAGGAGGTTCTTCAGAATGCGAGATTCCGAGTCGTCGAGGTGCCCGGTCTCCGCACCGATCTCGGCCATCGCCGCGAACTCCTCGCGACTGAAGACGTGGACCTCCTTGCCGCCGGTAATCAACCTGGTCAAGCGCTCCGAGACCCAGATGAAGGGGTAGAGCACCCAGGTCAGCATCTGAATGAACCAGGCGGTGGGACCTGCCAGCTGGCGCCAGAAAACCGCTCCCAACGTCTTGGGCACGATCTCCGAGAGGAAGAGGATCAGCAGCGTCAGGACAGCCATGGCGATCCCGACGTAGCGATCCCCGAAATAGGCCGCGGCTTCCGCGCCAGCGCCACCCGCACCCACGGTATGGGCAATGGTGTTGAGGGTGAGTATGGCCGCGAGTGAGCGGTCGATGTCGGTCTTGACCTTCTTCAGGCGGGCGGCAGAACTCTTGCCCTGTTGTTCGAGATGGACGATGTAGGAAGGCGAGACGCTCAGCAGCACCGCCTCGGCAACAGAGCAGAGGAAGGAGAAGATCAGCGCCAGGCAGGCGTAGAGCACCATTTTGGCGAGATGCTCTGGCTGACCGGTCTCACCACCCGCCGAGCTCGGCACACCGACGGCCCAGGCTGCAGCCACCACACCGAGAGCGATCAGCAAGCTGACTAGCAATGTGCGACGTTTCACGGCCAGGAGCCCTCCTTCCACAATCGGATACCGGTCAAGTCTATCGACAAAAACCGGGTCGCCTTCCTGGTGCATTGAGGTTAGGCTTTCACCCAGCATGCAGGAGGACCCATGAGCGAGACCCACATCCTGGATCCCGAGCACAAAAGTGAAGAACTGGAGACCGATTGGCCTCTCGAGCTCAGTGGTGACGACCTGCGTCGCATGGTGGACAGCGCCATGGAGAGGGTCGTCGCCCATCTCGAGACGCTCTCCGAACAACCGATGTCCTACACATCCGGTGGCGAGAAACTGGCGCGATCGCTGCGCGAGGAGACGTTGCCCGAAGGGGCCACGCCCTTCACCGAGCTCTTGGCGACGGTTTTCGACCAGGGTCTGGACAAGACCTACAACACACCCAGCCCCGGGTATCTGGCCTATATCCCGGGTGGAGGCCTCCTCCATGCCGCCGTCGCGGACCTGATCGCCAACTCCATCAATCGCTATGTCGGCGTCTGGGTCGCCGCGCCAGGCCTCGTGGAGCTAGAAGCCAACGTCCTGCGCTGGTTCTGCCAGATGGTGGGTTACCCCGAAGGCTCGTTGGGCGTGCTGACCTCGGGTGGCTCACTCGCCAACTTCACCGCCATCGTGACCGCGAGGCGCAATCGACTCGAGGACGACTTCTTGCGGGGCACCCTCTACTGCTCCGACCAGGTCCATCACTCCGTTACCAAGGCCGCCATGCTGGCCGGCTTCCCCGTCGGCAACATCCGCGAAGTGCCCTCGGATGGCTCGCAGCGAATCCACATCGAAGCCCTGAAAGCTCAGATCGATGCTGATCGCCAAGCCGGCATGGAGCCCTTCCTCATGGCGGGTAGCGCCGGCACGGTGAACACGGGAGCCGTGGATGATTTCGAGGCTTTGGCCGATGTCGCTCGGGAGCGCGGGCTCTGGTTGCACGTCGATGGCGCCTACGGTGGATTCTTCGCACTTACCGAACGGGGCCAGCAGATCATGCGCGGCCTCGAGTTGGCCGATTCCATCACTCTCGACCCGCATAAGGGTCTGTTCCTGCCCTACGGTACGGGTTGTTTGCTGGTCCGAGACCAAGAGATGCTGCGAAAAGCCCACCACCTCGAGGCCGACTACATGCCCGAGATGCAGCAGGCTCCCGACCTGGTGGACTTCTGCGAGCTCTCACCCGAGCTGTCGCGGGACTTCCGGGGTCTTCGGGTCTGGCTGCCCTTGAAAATGCACGGTTTCTCGGTCTTTCGCGAGGCCCTGGACGAGAAGCTGGATCTGGCAGCGTGGGCGTGCGAAGAGCTGCGCTCGATCGAGCACATGGAGATCGTCGCAGAGCCGCAGCTTTCGATCCTCGCCTTCCGGCTCGAGCCCCCAGATCTCGATGACGAGGCCACCGACGAGCTCAATCGGAGACTTCTGAGGCGAATCAATGATCGTCAACGGGTCTTTCTAACCGCTACCAGCCTGGAGGGCCGGTTTGTCATCCGGATCTGTGTTTTGAGCTTCCGGACGCATCTGGATCGGATGCGCCAGGGGTTGGAGGACATCCGCGCTGCGGTCGACGAGGTTCTTGCCGACTAGCTAGCGACTGCGACCACTTCCCGCTTCACTCGACGCGGAGCTCGACTCCCCCGTCTTTCTTGACGCTGAACTTGAGGCCGTCGGCTTTCTCGAGCTCCTTGGCGGCCACTTTGTTCCCGAGCATGCACTCGGCGAGGAGCCAGGGCATGGAGACCTGGGTCGGGTCCTCGTCGGGCTTGAGGATCTCGAGCTCCAGTTGGTCCTTCCGACGATGAGCCTTGATGACCTCGCCGTCCTCCTTCTCGAGCGTGTATCGGGAGCCTCTACCGTTCTTGCTCAGGTACTCGAACATCTCGCGGGTGTCCGCTTCGATGTCACCGTCGCACTCGAGGTCCTCATCGACCATACCCTCGATCACCCCTGAAA
>JBATEX010000170.1:0-15146 GCA_049664225.1 Thermoanaerobaculia bacterium | reverse complement strand
AGATTGCTGTCATAGAACGGCACCGCGCCTCCGGAGCCATGGGGAAGGGCTTCGTCAAGGGCATGGGTCTCAAACGCGGGGCGGTCTCCTCGTCCATCGCCCACGACCACCACAATCTGGTGGTCGTCGGCGCCGACGACGCCTCCATGTGGACCGCAGCTCGGCGGGCCGCCGCCCTGGGCGGAGGTTTGGTGGTCGCCGAAGGTGATCAGGTCCTGGCCGAGCTGCCTCTTCCCATCGGCGGTCTGATGAACGACTCACCCGTCGAGGAGGTGCGAGACGGATTGGACAAGGCGATTGCGGCGGCTCGTGGGCTCGGTTCCAGCCTGCATGACCCCTTCATGGCCATGAGCTTCCTGGCCCTGGAGGTCATTCCAAGCCTGAAGGTGACGGATCAGGGACTGATCGACGTCGACGCCTTCGAGCGTGTTTCTCTCTGGGTGGATTGAGACCGGTTGAAGCCACTTCTCAACCAGCAACCCATCGATTCCCCGGCTCGGCGAGGATCTCTCGCCTCGGTTCTACCCCTAGTCCAGGAGCCTCGGACGCTGCCAGGCGGCCCTGGGCTCGTTGTGGCGCCCCTTCAGCGGTGCTCACCGTGACGTAGCTGTTGAAGTCGGTCGCAGTGAACAGCATCTCCGTGGGCGTGCTGTGGGCCAGATGGGCGATCGCGGCGGTGGTGATGTCACCACCCCAGCTGTCCTCGATGGTCATCGCTACCCCCAAGGAGACGCAAAGATCTCGCGCCTGACGAGCCCTCGTCAGGCCGCCGAATTTGCTGATCTTGATGTTGACCACATCCATCGCTCCGTCGGCGTGGCCTCGCAAGAGCGGCTCGATCCCGTCGATGACTTCATCCAGCACGAAGGGATGGTCGGTGCGTCGGCGAATGGTAAGACACTCCTCGTAACTGGGACAGGGCTGCTCGATGTAGACATCGATGTCTCTCACGGCGCGAACGACGCGTGCCGCCTCGTGCATCAACCAGCCGGTATTGGCGTCGGCGATCAACACGTCGCCTCTCTGAAGCACCGCCGCGACAGAGCGAATTCGCTCGATGTCGGTGTCGGGATCGCCGCCGACCTTCAGTTGAAACCTGCGATACCCCTCGGCGCGGTAGCCCTCGACCTTGGCCGCCATGGCTTCGGGGCTCTCCTGGGAGATGGCTCTGTAGAGCACGAAGTCCTCCTCGTAGCGACCCCCGAGCAGGGTGCACACCGGCAGGCCGGTCACCTGGCCGAGGATGTCCCAACAAGCCATGTCCAAGGCCGATTTGGCATAAGGGTGACCCTTGAGGTGATGATCCATGAGCCGATTGAGTCGAACCAGTTGGGTCGGATCCTCCCCGAGGAGATGCGGTGAAAGCTCTGCTATTCCGGCCCTCGCACCGGGGCCGTAGGCCGGCAGATAGAAGGGACCCAACGGACAGACTTCCCCAGAGCCGGTGAGTCCTGTGTCCGTTTCGATCTGCACGATCGTGCTGTCGAAAACCTCGACCGACTTGCCACCAGACCAGTTGTAGCTGCCCTCGTGAAGCGGCAGATCGACTTGATAGACGGTGATGCTTTGAATCTTCATCTTCGGGAGTCTCCCTCATCGAGCAAACCCATACAGAAGTAGCCTTCCAAAGGCCCAAGGTAGAAAGTGATGGGGCCGTCTGCCGCGTTGTACTTGTTGAAGCACTTGGCGGTGACTTCATCTTCCCCGGCCTGAACGGTAAGGGAGATCTTCTGTGCTTTCTTCGGTACCGCGAACTCCCCACTCCGCTCGACCCATTCGTTCTCATCCAGAGACCACTCTTCGCCAGTCGTGAAGGACTCCTTGCCGACCTTGAACGAAACGAGCTCGCCTCCCAGCATCGAGGAGGAGGTGAACCTGCCGTCAGGGTAGAGCTCCAGACGCACCACCGCGCCGTCCAGGAAAGCCTGCAGCTCCGCCTCTCCAATACTCTCCTTCATCGCCTCCTCGGTGATCCCGGCGCTCTGGTTCTCGAGGTCCATCATGGCCATCTCCATGCCCCTTCGGGCCTGTTGCCCGATGTCTCCAGTTCCGATCTGCGCCAGAGAGGGTTGTGCCCAGGATCCGAGCATCCACCCAACTGCCAGGCCGAACAACAGACGCTTCATGACGAGCCTCCTCGAAAGACCTCTCGGTTTCCACTCTCGCTAGATCTGTCACTATAACTCCACAGCGCGGGGCGGAGCGACATGCGAATTGGATCCGGCCGATTGGGGGTAGGCTTGTGCTGCTCGAAATGGAATACCAAATCGACACTTCTGACGGTTGCAGCCTGAGCTACTGGCTGAGACGAGCCCCGAACCAGCCTGCCTCGGTCATCCTGTTGATTCACGGGGCGGCGAGCAATCACACCCGCTGGTCGGAGTTCGTCGACGAGACTCGTCTGAGCGCCACGTGGGATCTGCTGCGGCCAGATATGCGCGGCAACGGAGAGTCCGCCTATCGCGGACGGCTGAACCTCGAGCTCTGGAGCCGCGACCTCAGGGAAATCCTGGATACCGAGGGATATCCAAGAGCCCTTCTCGTCGGGCATAGTCTCGGCGCGCAGATCGCGATCCAGTTCGCCCATGACTTCCCGGACAGGGTGCAGGGACTCTCCCTGATCGACCCGGTGGCTCGCAGCGCGCTGATCGGACGAAAGCGATGGCTGGCTCGCACTCGACCGCTGTTCCTGGTTGGCATCTGGGTGGCTCGCGCTCTGAACACTCTGGGAGTTCGGCGGCGCCAGATCCCCGACAGGGACCTCCGGATTCTCGATCAGGAGACCCGCGCGGCCCTCAGTGAAGGTCAGTCCGCCGAGGAGATCGCCAAGCGCTACAGTGCGCTGGGACCCATTCTCCGCTATCAGCCCACCGCTAATTACCTTCAGCAGCTCGTCGCCACGACCGCAGACTTCCCCGATCTGACCCAGATCACCGTGCCGGTCCAGGTCCTCCTGTCGAAGGGCATCACCTTCGCCGATCCGCAGGTCAATCGCCAGGAGCTCGGACGATTCACGGACGTGCAATTCACCAGCATCGACGCCAACCACTGGCCCTTGACCGAGTGCCCCGACGACGTACGACGAGCGATCGAGGACTGGGTGGACGATCAATTCTCCCAGTCCACGCCTCCCGCCGCGGGCCCTACCGCCTCAAGCCCCCAAGCCCCTAAGCCCCTAAGCCCCTAAGCCCCTAAGCACAGCACGAGCAAGTCGACTGTGCTTCGACTACGGCGAATAGTAGTTGTGGTACTGCTTCAGGCGGCTGTAGTTGCGATCGTTCCAGAGCCGCTCGTGCTCGGGTCGGGGATTGGGATCGGTGTTCTCATAGACATGCAGCTCGTTGCCGCTCAAGACGATGACTTCTTCCCGCCAGTCGCCAATCACGTCCGCCACATAGAGGCGATCCGCCTCTTCCTTGAAGACCTTCACGAAGCGTCCCGTCAAGGGTTCGAAGAGGCCGACGCTGCCGCTCTTGTGACGCTCCTTGGCACATGCCAACTGGGTTGTCTCACCTGTCCAATCGATGGTGTGGATCACTTCCACGCCTTCGGCAGTCCAACCCAGGGGCGCCTTCCGTTTCATCTGGTAGTCGAAGACCATCTCTCCCCGACTATTGAAGACAAACGGCTTCTGGTACTTCCTGTACCGACTCCGACACCAGACGAAGACCTCGTCTGATTCCGGGGAGAACCTCCCCACTGCAGCGTTCTGGGGTTCCTGTTCTCGGAACTGGTTACGCCAGATCGGACCCTCCATCCCCAGCACCTGTACATGGTCCGAGCCTTCCTCCAGGAGCACGACTTCCAGCCCGGGGACCTCTGGCACGACGTCGCTGACGAAGACGCTGTCCATGTGCCCCTCGAATTCCGCCGGAGCTGCCAGAAGCTGGCCATCTGCCGAGAAGATCACACCTCCCAGAACCTCGTCCCGCCCATCGCCATTCAAGTCACTCAAGCGGGCTCCGTTGTGGGCGCAGGACTCGAAGCTCTCCGAGGTCCAAAGCGGCTCCTCCCCATTCTGCAGGGCTTCATAGGAATAGGCTGCCAAGTATCGGCCGGTTCGATAGCCGTCGAGATTCGTCGCCTGCAAGAGGACATCTCGGTCCCCCGACCCACGAAAGTCGGCGACCATGGCCAGTTCCCATCGTTCCGCCCCCTCGGGCACCGGAGGGCTGACCATCAGCTCGTTCGCGCCGGTCTCACCATCGACCACATGAAGAGCGCCATCTCTGGTCAGGAACACGACTTCGGTCGCCCCATCTCCATCGAGATCCCCAGCTGCAACTCCGGGGCCATCGTGTCCCGGCAGACCATTGGCTTCGCTCTTGCCGCTGACAACGATGTCGGCTCGCTCGACCCAGAGCTCGCTGCCGCCGTTATCGTAGACCGCAAGGTGCCCTGGCACCGTGACCAGATAATCCGGCCTCCCGTCCTGGTTGAGGTCAGCCACCAGCACTCCACCAGCCGAATCCGTAGGAGCCGGGATGTCGAGCTTCACAGTCAGGCTCGGGGTTTCGGGCCGGACGAGAACGAGAGGCCGCTGGCAACCCAGCAGTGACAGACAAGCTACGATCGATGGAACAACTCTGTGCATGGCCTTGACTAGGAGTCCCCAACTTCAGAGACTGACTCTGTCGGATCTTACATCCCGCGTCCTGACAGAATTGTAGCGCCGGGGGCGCTATTGTCCGATTCTGCACTGCGAAGCTCTCGAAGGGAGGTTCAACCCGTGGAAAGCCGACTGGTTCCTTTGCACGCCATGCTCCGACTTCATACCCGCCTGTTCCTGAACTGCTTCGACGAAGTCAGTGACGAGACAGCCCGCCTGAGGCCCAACGACGACACCAGCAGCATGGCCTTTATCGCCTTGCACATGCACGACGCCCGACACTTTCTGGCCAAGTTCATCGGGATGGAGGAATCCAACCCCTTCGAGCTGATCACCGCCTCGACCAAATCCATCGACGAGATCGAAATCTACCCGTCTATGGCCGAGATGCGAACCGCCTGGCTGGAAGTGACAGCAGCGCTGGATCACGGCTTCCATGGGCTCAACTCGGACTCGCTGTCTCAGCCACCAGCAACCATGGAGGTCGATTTCCCCTTCGAGGACCCGTCGATGGCGGGCGGCATCGGGTTCCTGCTCCACCATGAGGCCTACCACATCGGCCAACTCGCCCTGCTGCGCAAGTTTCACCGTCTGCCGGCGATGAGCCTCCAGGTCTGAGGCCGAGCCCTCGCCTGGCCCAGCGGTTTCAACGGGAGTCCGCCGAGCACGATCGTGATGAAGCCGCACGAGCTGTGGGTGGGTGGGTGGTGCCCCCAACGGGTTGGCTTTGCTGGCTCGAAGAGGTCTAGCTACCCTGGTGTGAGCTCGCAGGCTCGCGTCCCGGAGGCTCGCTGATCGGCACGGGAAACAGTAGCCAGCCAAACAGTAGCTGCGTCACCAGAACTGCCAGGAAAACCGGCCACCCGTACAGGTGACCGCCAACCACGGCCAAGAGGACCGAGAAAATGGATCCGTCGGGAAACAGGATCCATAGGTAGACGCCGTAGATGGCGGCGATGAGAACGAATCCCAGGTACAGCGTCAACGCTCTGACGAACAGCCTCACATCCTGATCCAAGCGCAAACTCTGACGCCACAGAATGGGATAGAGGAACACGGCAATCACGGCAGTAATCACCATCAACGGCAGGGTCACGAACCTCGTCGGATGGAATTTCAGGGGCTCCAGCTTGCCGGACATGGCAAAGCAGTAGAACCCCACCAGAAAGACGTTCAGGCTGACGAAGAGCAGACCCCGGATGCCCCACATGGTGACTCTCACTGGTTGCGCCTGCCCTTCACCATGGTTGAAGCCATGCTCAACGACTGGCCGAGCAGCGGGTCCAGCCCCTGGCTGGCCAGTTGCGGTTCCATTCTCGCTTCCACATCACCCACCAGAGTACCAGCCATAGCCGCAGCGGTGATGCTGGATTCCTGGTTTGACATCGATCGGATTCGCACTTAGGCTCCGCCCACGATCCAACCGGACACAAGCGAGGCTTTTACTCCCCAGAGAGAAGAGACTCGGCAGCTTCAGGTTCTTGTCAGACTTCCGCGCGCAGGTCTAAGACCCAGAGGGGCGGTACACTCGAATGGAAGAGTAGTCGAAGGACACGACTTGCCAAGTCAAGGACAACAGAGAAGCAGCAGAAAAGGAACTGCTATCGAATCAGAATCCCTGCTCGGGTGGCGAGCCTACGAGAGACTCATCCTGGCACTGTGCGCCACCCTTGCGCTGGTCTCCATGGGAAGCGCACACGCCGATGTGCAGGAGAAGGGAGCTCTCCTCACCGAGCGAGAGCGATGCATCGAGAGATCTTCCCCACCTGAGAAGATGCTGTTTCTCTCGCGGCGACCCGGTGGAGCACGCGATGACAACTACGATATCTACGCGGCCGATCTGGATGGTCGAAATGTGCAGCGGCTGACAGACTTCGCGGACTATTCCATTCGCTGGTTCGACAAGGACTCACAGCAGGAGCGTCTGGTGGTGGCCGCCTCGAGCGACGGCACGCTCTCGGTAGGTCCCTCAGGCGGGCATGGAGGTGCCAACGGTGGCGAGCAGGTGATCGCCATTGTCGAGCAGGGCCAGGCACTGCACACCCTGATCGACATTCGCTCAGAGCAACAGAACTCGGAAGGGTTCGTCGGCGTGTGGCATCCCACCTTCTCGCCCGATGGCGATGAAATCGTCTTCTCTGGCACGAAACGTGGTGAGTCCGCCAATCTCTACATCATGCGATCTGATGGCAGTGGTCTGCGGCGCCTGGTGGATGATCCACAGCGTACCTACAACGACGCTCGTTTTGGCCCGGACGGACGAATCGTGTACGTGCGGCACGATGCGGAAGGCATCCGGCAGCTGCTACAAGCCAACGATCTGGATGTTTGGCTGATGGACCCGGACGATCCGACCTCAGCCCGGAGGGTGACGCGCGAAGATACGATCCCGGGACCCGCGACGATCGAGACCGATCCGTCGATGAGCCCAGACTGTTTATGGGTGGCGTCCGTGCGCGCCTCCAAGCCACTGACACCCAGGAGTATTCTCCGACCTGCCTCCGACAACGTGATTCATGGAATCGGCGACGAAAACGACGGACAGTTCCGAACCCTACAGAGCGGTGAAGACCCGCTGCGAGTCCATGGCGTACCCACTTGGCAGGATTCCTCGACGATCCTGTCGTATCGATGGGACTCTGCCGCAAAGGGATGGCGAATCATCCGGTTTCGTCTGGACGCTCCGGACAATGCTGTGGAGACTCTGGATCTAGGTGCCCCGATTGGCAGTGAAGATCTCCTGCCGCTCGCGTACTGACGCACGAAGAGACGTCACGCGGACTCTTGCATTCGCACCGAAATCCACCTGGCACTCTGTAGGATCAGTCGTTCGCAAGTTCCTACTCCATCGCTACCCAAAGGCCTTGCTCTTTGATGGCGAGAACCTGGCAGCCGCCGAAACGCAACTGATTGCAGCTACCTACGGGACTCTTGCGCCGAAAGCGAGCAAATCGTCTACCATATCGGGCAACTGGCCCGGCTTCGCTGGATTTACTGATTGCCGGCGATGAGCCTCCCCGTTTGAGACCGAACGCTCAACCCCAGAATTCGCCTCCGACTCTAGTCGTCGGCTCGAATCATCGCATTGCGATCGCGATCGCCCGGTGCCTCGACCGCCACGGCATCCTTGTCGATATCGCGTTTCCCCGAGACGTGCCTTGTCGATCCGTCCACATTCGTAAGCGGCACTCAATCGGATCGCTGGAAGACGGTCCTGCCGTCGCCAACAGCCTGCTGCAGCTAATCGAACGAGATGGATACGACACAATTCTGGCCACGAATGACCTGGCTCTGGCAGCTATCGCGCAGCATCGCCACCTGCTCAGCGCTTCGGCTCACATTGGTTGTCCTGCCGCCGAAGTCGTTGCATCCGTGTTGTCCAAGGAGAAGACCTTTGCTGCTGCGCAAGCACTCGACTTCCGTTTGCCGGGAACACAGACGGGCGCGACCGTCGACCAGTTGGAGGATCTGCGCCTGGGCTTTCCCATCGTCGCCAAGCCCCTCGACAAGGCACTTCGCTCCTCAGTGAAGGTCCTCCACATTGAGAACGAAGAGGAGTTCGAGAGTTTTCTGTCGGATTGGCGGGGGGTACACCATCACTTCCTGTTCCAGGAGTACGTGCCCGGTATAGGTCTCGGAGTGGAGCTACTCATCGACTCTGGACGAACACTGGCGGTGTTCCAACACCATCGGGAAGAGGATCTGCCAGCGACGGGAGGTGTAGGTGTGCTGGCTCGAGCCGTCCACCCAGATGAGCAGCTCGTGCAGAAGTCGAAAGCACTGCTTGACCACCTGGGTTGGCAGGGCGTCGCTATGGTCGAGTATCGCTATCAACCCGAGACTCGAGAAGCCACCTTGATCGAAGTCAATGGCCGGTTCTGGGGATCTCTCGCGCTGAGCGACGTCGCCGGGCTCGAGTTTCCCTGGTATCAATGGCAGCTCCTGCACGGCATGGAACCGACGGTGCCAGCAAGCTATCGTGTCGGTACGAGACTCGCTTGGACCGCAGGCAGAACCGAGCGCTTGGCTGGCTATCTGGCCAATCGCCCACCCCAGTGGGTGTTTGCATCATCACCGGCTAGAGAGATCGCTTCGTTTCTCAGATTCCTGCCACCTTTCACATCAGACGCCGTCTGGCGCTTGAACGACTATCTTGCTCCCGTCTGTGAGCTCGAACAACTCGGACGCAAGCTTCTCAAGAGCGTGCCGCCCGCGGCGACGAAATTCAAGAAGCTCACAGACAAGGCAAAACTAGCGTATCTCCGACTGCGCTTGGGATTCGGCCAATCGAGCGTTCCAAACATGGACCGAGCTCGCTCGATTCTGATCGTGTGCCACGGCAATATCATCCGCTCGGCCTTTGCCGAAGCGTTGATGAAGAAGAAACTGGGCCCTCTAGGCATAGAGATTGCCTCCTGCGGCATTCGTGCCTCCGAACCCGAGGCCGATCCCCAGGCCATAGCTTGCGCTCAGTCGCTGGGTATCGATCTAACTGGCCATAGACCTCGAAGAATCACGGCAGAGCTTCTCGATCGAGCGGATCTGGTCCTGGCAATGGATTGGTTCAACTTCGCGCAAGTGTTGAGTGACTATCCGAAGACAAGTCCTTCCAAAACGGTGTTGTTTTCGGCCTTTGGAGCTCGATCTGAGACCATCCGAGACCCGTATGGTCAGGACTGGAAGGCCTTTAGACGGTGCTTTCAGAAGATCGAAGAGCACGCAGAAGCGATTCGAGAGCAGCTATCGCAACGTCGCTGAATCAGGGCCGGCTGGTCGTGCCCGCAATCAGTCACTGAACACGAATGGTGTCCCCAACGGGAATTCGGGGACTGGCTCGGGAGGAGGAGGGGCAGCCTCCGGCTACTCCCCCCGACCGCACGCCCGGTACTCCTCCACACACTCGAAAGCGCACCGCATGACCTTCGCCATGAACTCCATGTCCGGCATGCCGCTGGATCCGGTGTCCTCCGTCCGGAGCTGGATCTCCTCGTACTCCTCACAGGTACAGAGGCAGATGTCGGCTCCGGTACCGTCTGCCCCCGAGCCGTCACCATCGCTCCCGTCCCCACCGCCGCCGGCTCCGGTGCCGTCAGCGCCCGAGCCATCACCGTCGCTCCCGTCCCCACCGCCGTCGCCGCCACTCCCAGCGCCGCCACCCGTCGGGTACGGCAGTGGATCGCCGAACACCTCGTGATGGTACCGGTCGAGGTCGAGCTGCACTGCGGGCGTCACGAGATCCTCGATCTCGTGCTCGGCGAAGTGACGCCAGCCGAAAGCCAGCGTGACGTCGGCCTTGAGGTGGTCGACCTTCGGGCAGCCGTTGCGGCAGAGCTCCATGTTCTCGAGGCTGAGCTCACAGATCGGTGTGTCGATCGAGATTTGCAGGACCTCGTCGTCCGAACGCGTGATCGTGCCGATACTGGTCGCCGCCGAGTTCGGGTTGCAGAAATGACTGCTCATCGCCCCCATGCCGCCAGGGGCAAGCTCGCCCGGCATCACCATCGCCCGATAGGAACCGGTCTGTCCGAATTCGATGCGCTCTACCGGCATGATGTTGTAGGTCTCGAGCACGCCGCCCGATCCATCCAGCGCGGCGACCTCGATGATCCCCATGTTCATCGGGTAAGGGGTCTCCATCGGGCCCTTCTTCTTGATCCCATAGAGCGCCTGCCGGCGAGGCAGGCTGAAGTTGGGAATCATGTCGAGGGTCTTGCTTTTGGGGCAGTCCAAGCTCGTGCTCTTTGTCGTGCTTCCACTGGCCGTGCACACGGCGAACGTGATCTTCAGATCCGAAATCTCCTTGGTACTGCTCACGTACTCCGGGTGCACGTTGGAAAGTACGAACGTCGTCCTCGAGGATGCCTCCTCGGCCAGACGGGGATCTTCGAAGCGCCAGGTGCGGACGCTCCTTTCACCTTGTGGAGCCACTACTTTCTGCGTGTTGCCGTAGAGCAGACAGCGAAAGTCGCCCGGCCCGGTCTTTTGCTCCGACTGCGCGTAGGAGTAGCAGTCGAACTCTTCGTTGCCGCCGCGCTCTTCGCGCGCAATGCCGAGGACCAGCTGATCGGCCAGGTCATCGTTGGCCGCTTCAGCCACAGCGTCGAGCATGATTCTCTTCCCCTGGAACCCTTTCAGTGTGACTTGAATACACTGCGCGGAAACCGGGTGAAGAGGCCAGATCAATGAGCGCATTTCGGACGGATCGTCCTTCGTCAGCTCAACCTGCTGGCAGCCACCGAACGCCCTGTCGAGCCATTTCGTAAAGTTGTCGACCTTGTCTTCGTACTTGTACTTCTTGACGGGCCACGACGCGAACTCGGTCACGAACTCGGCGTATACGTGCTGGAAAGGGCCCCAGAACAGAGCATGCTCGGCCACCCAGTCGAGGCCGGCAGCCGGCGCGACCCCGGGCTCTTCCAGGAATACCATGGAGATCGCGCGGAGCCGCTCGGGATCATCCGGTTCGAGAAGTTCGCTGTACCGATCCATCAGGAAGCGCCAGAAAGAGCTCGTCATGTACCCCATCTGCTTTCGAGCCTGGTCTTCGACGCGCTCCAGGCACTTCTCCGGGGTGTCGGGCGCTTGGACGCTATCGCAGTCGATCGGATTGACGCCGAAGACCTCGAGGACCCGAGCGATCACGCCATCGTCGAACCAGCTGTTTTCGTAATGGAGAGACGCGTCGTAGGGCCGCAGCCCCAAGGCGAGGCCGGTGGTCGGTCGAAAGCCGCGCCGCTCCGACATGAAGGACCCGACGCCGTCGGCCGTGCCTTCGACGAACCACTCGAATCCCACGTCGCGGCAGCGGATCTTCCCGGGTGGCACCTCGAAGGCCGGATACCGGAACTGCACCGCGTGGAAGAGCTCATGAGCCGCGGTATTGAAGAGCTTGTCTTCGTCCCAGATTACTCCCTCATTGAGGGCCAGCCAGGAATCTTTGACCGGCGGATCATTGCAGACCCCCTCGCTGTACTCGCCCCGGCTGTTGCTCGAGTCATTCGCCGCACCGGGCAGCTTGAACATGAACGCCCAGCGCGTGCCCTCGGCGTCGGTTGGGACCTCCGGGCGGATGTTGGGCTCCCACATACCCTCTCCGGCGTAGACGTCCGCGATCTCCGTCAGGAATGCGCCTGCCTTCGCCGTCAGGGGAGTCCCGGTGCTTGCGAGGTACTTCACCGGCGGCAGGGACGCGCCGACGGTCAGCTTGAAGGGAGGGCACGGGGTTTTGTTCTCTGCAGCGCACGCGTCGAGATGTTTCTTCTTCGCGAGCGCCCACGGGTCTTTCGGCTGGACGATGTAGTAGGGATAGTCCCACTGTCCGTGGGCGGCGAGGCTCGCTCCGAGCGCGAGCCACCCGCAGGTCCAGGCGATTCGCCGCCAACCGCTGCCAGAGACAGTCATCTGACGACCTCAATGATCCTCAGCGCTCGCATTGCGCCGTCGCGGAGACCGGACCCCCAACAATACCGAACCCCTCTGCCTGCTCACCGATGGCTAGCCGGACCTCGTCCCCCTCGAACCCGACCGTCGACTCGTCGATCGTGACGACGCCGATTCGTAGATAAGGCATTCCACCCTCCTGTTCATGAAACACATTGGCCGATCGAGGTTCACGGCCGGGCCCCGATGTCGGATTCCGGCCGCGTGCCCCGCGACGAGAGCTCCAGTTTCGCGAATTGGGCGGAATAATAGCATGGGGTGTTACACCGTCAGCGCCGCTACTCGACTCCTCGCCGTGAGGCAAGGAGCGACTCGCTGAGGGGCGCGGGCCAGCAGCTTCGGCAGCCCAACCCAGAAACGGTTGGGGGGACGGAGATTCCTCGCTCCACTCCTTCGGTGCCCGTGCGTCCGGTTCGGCGAACCGGGCTCAGTGGGGTCTGTGGGGCAGGCCAGTGACCTCCAACAAGCCCTTCATCGGAACCTCGGCGGGCGGCGGTGAGCCGGAGGAGTAGATGCGCGTCGCTGTGCCGTCGAATCGCAGCTTGAGAGTCATGGGTCCATTGCCTTCGACCGACAATTCCTCGAGCGTTACCTTGGGGCCGACCTGGGGCTTCAGGGCCCGAGTGCTCATCGGCTCTCCTTTCTTGTGGGAGAGCCGTTTTAGGACACTACTGCGTCGCGCTCGACCAGCCCGAGGTGTCGCCGGACTCGAAGCCGTCGGTGAAGATCCAATGAGGGCCAGCGAAACGCTGCCCCTGAACGCTCCTGCCGTCCGAATCCGTTCCGGAGGACCCGTCACTTCTCCAGACCACCACGAAGTCGCCGTTGTCGGCCGCTGCCACTTTCGGGAATCTCTGATCGAGTGTGGAGTAGGTGTTGATCTGGTTTTGGCTCCCGAGCATCGCGCCCGTCGAATCGAGTATCTGACCCTGGACACTGAAAGGATCCTGATCGGATCCTCCCGACTGGCTGCTGCCCCAGGTGACGACGAAATTTCCTTCGTTGGTCACGGCCGCGGTAGGACCGCCCTGCTTTCCCGTCGTGTAGGCATTGACCTGGAACTGAGGACCCATCGGGACCCCATCCACAGCGAAAAGCCGACCCTGAATGCTCGTCGAATCGGTGTCTGAACCGGGCGATCCTTCGCTCGACCACACCACGAGGAAGCCCTGACCACTGTCGAGAGCGACAGCTGGGCAGCAGCCCAGGGCGGTTGCGTATGTGTCGACTTGGAACTCTCCGGTGACTGGATCGCCGGCAGCGTCGAACTTCCGTGCGAAAACGGAATCCGTCGCGGCAATCAAATCTCGATACCTCCAGACTACGACGAAGTCCCCGTCGGAGCCTACGGCCAAAGAGGGATCGCTCCACTCGATGTAATAGCCACCGCCGCCGCTCACTACGACGAATTCCCCTGGCGCCCCCGAAGCATCGAACAGCTGAGCATCAATGGAGAACTCACTGAAAGTATGGACAAAGTAGCTCTCTGCCCAAGCCACGACGAAGTTGCCGCCAGAGTCCATCCCGACCTGGGGTTTGTCCAGGTAGTTCCATGAGGAGCTCACGGTGAATTCTCCACCCTCTGCGGACCCGTCGGAATTGTAGAGCTGGGCCTTGATGGCCTCTTGCTCCGGATTGAGGAACGTGTCCCAAACCACCATAAAGTCCCCATCGGGGCCGACCGCGACATCCGGATTGAATTGGGAGTAGGTGGTATCGGTATTGACTTGAAACTCTCCGTCGACCGGAGTTCCCGATGCCCCGAATCGCTGCCCTTGAACGCTGGCCCTGTTTGTGTCTGTACCGTAGGAGCCGTCGCTACTCCAGACCACCACGAAGCTGCCAACCGAATCCATCCCGACTGCCGGGGACTGCTGATCCTCCGTGGTGTAGGTGTTGACCTGAAACTCCTCGCCGATCGGAGGAGGGACCTGCGCCAGAACGGGTCCAGACATCAGGAGGCTAATCGCCAGAATCGTCTTGATTGTGCCCATTCTTCTGCTCCCGCTATTCAGGTTTCTCGTGCTGTCCGGAAGCACTGCCTCTCAGCGGTTCCGGAAAACCGACTCTTGCGGTGATCCGGTCTCCTGCCAGGGTTTTTGCTAGTAAGGATACCCCCTCATCGCTCTGACTAGCTTACCAGTCAGCAATTTCCTCTGGTGCCAGTTGAACGAGAGCCCGGCTCCACACATCCGACGGGATCAGGGAGTGGAGCTCGACCACCCCTAGCCCGCATTATTCATGACCCCGCGAGCAGATTGTGGAAAGCGTCTGTCAGACCTGGTCACCCGCAGGAAGGAGCACCGGAGGCAACCTTGCAGGTTGTTGAGGAGTGATGAGCGAGGACTTCCCTGAGATGGCGGGCGATCTCCGCTAGATGCCGTGGGGCTCATGAATAATGCGGCTAGGTGTCGCCAGACTCGAAGCCGTCGGTGAAGACCACGCTGGCGGGTGATGGAGCGCTTCTGGTAACCATGGCCTAGGAGCGGGGCGACAAAGGCCGCGCAGCGTCCGTTGTGAACATGGGCACCCATGCTGGCGAAGGTGTGGCGGAGGGAATGGAGGTCGCGGCCGCGCTCTAGCGGGAGACTGGCGGCTTGCCAGATGAGGCGCCGTGCCGCATTAGGACAAGCGATTGTCTCCAGCGGTCCCAGAGACACCGGGGCGAGGTCCAGAGAAAGCGTTCAGCAGGGCGTAAGCGGGGACGGTTACCCGGGCGCGTCAGGACAGCGAGCTGGTGTCGAGGCGCCAGGTTCTCGAGGACGAGATCTCGCCGGACCTTCAGGGCAGATCGGAGCGTCCTCTCGAGAGCGAAGAAGATCTCGGGTATCAGCTCAGTCTGCCGGCGAGCAATGCGGGGTGTCAACGATTTCCTTGGCCGGATGGGGTTTTGGCGAACCACAGCCTCCCCTTCTTCTTGCCCGTACCCCGTCAACAGGGCCTGAAAGCGGGGGTGGTCGCGGAGGGGGTCCAGGTTGCTGTCCTGCCGGAGCCACTCGATGTAGGCGAGTCCGCTGCTGACGGATTTCTCGATGCACTCCAGGGCCCGATCGAGCTCTCCGGCCAGTGAGTAGACGCAGCCGACGTTGTAGAGGAG
>JBATEX010000169.1:0-6790 GCA_049664225.1 Thermoanaerobaculia bacterium | reverse complement strand
GTGCCCTGGGTGCCCTCGCCAACCTGCTGACCGGCCGGCGCAGACTGATGGACTGGATTGTGCCCGTGAGTCTCCTCGGCCTCGGAGCCGGCGTGCTGCTCCAACAGCGTCAGACCCGATTGGAAGCTACTCAGCAGACCATCATCGCCGAGCTCGACGCCTTGGACCCGATCGCCCGAGCTCAGGTGTTGCAAGCGGTCGCCAAGGAGCAGCTCGGCTGGGATTCCGACGACGACTAGGGCGTGTCCTGGTCGGCGAGCTCGACGCCAAGTCGTGCACCGAGTAGTCATCGACCTGGCTCTCTTCCGCATGGACGGAGATTCGATTGTGCGGCTTTCTTGGCAGGTTCTGAAACCATCTGTAGCCAGATTCAATGCCGCGGATGCGCCAACTCACTCGGCCGCATTGTCGTACTCGATGATCTTCTCTCTCCCGCCCATGCTGTTCATCATCCTCTGGGCCGCGAGCTTTTTCTCCGACGAGAGGCTCGTGCGAGAGGCAGTCTTTTCCGAGTTTGGAGGGCTGGTCGGTGAGGAGGGAGCAAGCCAGGTGATGGCAACGTTGGAAAGGATCGAGTTTCGTCGGCCTGGTTGGTGGGCTACCGCTGTCGCTGCGATTACCATGCTGTTGACCGCCTCCACGGTAATGGTCTCCGGGCAGAAGGCGCTCAACCGCATCTTCAGAGTCGAGTCTGATCCGCCAGCGAATCTGGGCATCTGGCGATTCGTTCGTGACAGGATGGTCTCCTTCGCGATGTTGGTGACGCTCGCCTTCATCCTGTCGGTCTCGTTGATACTCGGGACACTCATCACCCATTTGGGGACATGGCTGGGGAACTGGATCGGGCCGCTGTCGGGCTGGGTGACGGCCCTTGACTCGGCCCTGCTGGATCTCGGTGCCATGACGCTGCTGTTCGCAATGCTGTTCCGCTATCTGCCCGACATTCAGCTGCCCTGGAAAGAGACCTGGTTGGGAGCCCTGCTGACGGCGGCCCTTTTCGCGGTCGGCAAGTCCCTGATCGGTCTGCTTATCGGCCGCAGCGAGATTGCCAGCCTGTACGACGCCGCAGGCAGCGTTCTTGTGCTCATGCTGTGGGTGTACTACGCTGCGGCCATCTTCCTCTTCGGAGCCAGCATCACCGCGGTCCGCGCCGAGATGTCGGAGACGGCGGCAGGAGCCGCCAAAGGAGAATTCAGTGCCGGAATCAGGGCAGGAGGAGAGTAGCCCAGCATGACGACCAGGAGGAAACGGCCGTGAAACACGTTCGTATCATTCTCAACGGTAAGGGTGCCGCAAACCCTCAGGTTCGCGCGGCCATTGAGCGGATTCGAGAACAGGGGCAGACGCTCGAGGTGCGGGCCACCTGGGAAGGCGGCGACGCCGCCCGGTATGCGCAGAAGGCGCTGCACGATGGTGTGGGAGGTTCAAAGGCACAATGAAGACGACGGCGACCTCGCGACCGTCCTTGGGTAGCCTGCTCAAACGATACAGGTGGCTGTATCTGCTGGGCTGGCTGTTTCTGGCCTTGATCGCGCTGCTCGCTCAGTGGCTGGGCCCGGCGCTATTCGAGCAGCTGCGTTGGCTCGTGGATCAAATGGCGCCGTCTGCGTCCCTGGGTTGGAAGATCGCGCTGGTTGTTGTCGCTTTGATCGTCGTTCCCATGGCAGCTGGCATCGTCGCCCAGTTCCTGCTGGGTTACCTCAAAGGGCGAAACGGCTCGAATGCGCTCCTGCAGATGCAGGAGAAGCTGTTCGCCGAGATCGAACCGGGCGACGAGCGCGGCTATCAGGTGGCCTTGCTCGCCTGGCCCAACCCTCAGGTTCGAACCCTGGCGCTGGTGACCACCACGTTCGAAGAGTCGGCCACTGGCCGTCAACTCGCCGCCGTCTATCTCCCCGGCACACCGGACCCGACCAAGGGCTCGATCAAGGTCGTCGCGCTGGACGATCTTACTCTCATCGGTTGGACCCTTGACAACGTCACCTCGTTCCACCTCACCTTCGGCTCGGTCAGCCCCGGAAGCTGCTGAGGCTCCCTCATGAACGTCCAACGACTCGCGACAAACTGCACCATCGGCGGCTGTCTGGCTGTCGCGCTATTGGCGGCGATAGCGGGGACACCGGTCGCGGCCCAGAGCGAGCCCGAAATCGCGACGCTGCCACCCGATGCGGCTGCCGGGCCGAGCCCGATCCCGGATGTCGACATCAGTGCCCGGTCCGCCTTGGCACGGGAGCTGGCACGGGGCGCCGCGTCGAAGATCACGCCAGATGAGCGCCTGACCCAGATCGAGCAGGCCTTACCAGCCGAGCAGCAACGCATCGTCGCGCTGGTAGGGCAGACCGACGAGCTCCTCGAGACCGCCGGGAGCACGTCGCTGATCCGGGAGACCGAAAAGGCCTCGGTGCGGTCCCGAGACCGTCTCGACCGCTGGATGCGGGACCTCTCGGCGCGCACGAATGCCCGGGCATCGACGCTCGAGGAGCTGCAGGAGGAACGGTCGGTCTGGGAGCTGACGCGGGACGTCGAGCGCGAGGACCCGCTGCCCGAAGCGCTGGAGAACGAGATCACGGAGGTCATCGATCTCCTTCGGGCCGGCGAAACCCGCGCCCGCACGGCAAGAGATTCGGTGCTCGCGCTGCAAGCCAGTATCGCGCGGCAGCAGAGCGTGCTCGAGGAGATCCTAACGCGTCAGCGGGAAGAGGTCTCGCGGCGCACAACGGCGATCTTCGAGGTCGACAGCCCTCCGTTGTGGAAGGTGCTGCGCGCCCCTGCCGAGCGGGGAGGGGTTGTCGATCAGGTCCGGATTCTCGTGCAGCGGCAGTGGCAGGACCTGCGCGGCTACGTCGCCGAGGAGGGGGCCCGCCTGTCTGCCTGGTTGTTTCTCTGGGTTGCCCTGGCGGCCTTGCTGATCTCTTTGCGCCACCGGTCGAAGGCGTGGGTGCAGAAGGATCCGTCGCTGGATCGAGCGGTCTCCTTGCTCGATCGGCCGATTGCCGCAGCGGCGGTGCTGATTCTGGCCCTGACCAACATCGTCGACATCCAGGCACCCACGGCTTGGTTGGACGTGCTCAACCTGGTACTGGTGTTGGCCCTGCTGTTCTTGCTCCTCGGGGTGTTGGACAAGTCCCTGCACCGCATGCTGTATCTCCTGATCCCGCTCTACTTCTTCTTCCAACTGGTCAATCTGGCGCCGGTCGCATCCCTCGTCCACCGCTTGGCCATCCTGGCCTTGGGCCTCGTCGGGGTCGTGTACTGCGTCTGGATCTTGCGGGTCTTGCGCGCAGACCCCGATCGGTTACCACCGGCCTGGCAGCGAGCTCTGGAGCGCGGGATGCGCCTGGCGATCTTGCTCTACGCCGCGGGAATGATCGCCAACGTTCTCGGTAGCGTTCGCCTGGGAGCCTTGGCCGTCGTGGGAACCACCAATGCGGTCTTCACCGGGATTATCCTCTGGGTCGTCAGCGCGCTCTTGCGATCCATTGTCCGCGTCACCCTCGTCACCAAGAGCGCACATCGTCTCGGCATCGCCCCTGAGCACACGGATGCGGTGCGCGACCAGCTGTTTCGCCTGATCAGCCTGGTCGCCGTGATCGTCTTCGGTGTCTTTGCTCTCAGAGGCTTCACGCTCTACGAGCCGGTGGCAGACAGGGTCAGGAGCACCCTGGGAGCCGAGCTCTCCATCGGTGAGTTCTCGCTCAGCTTGGGGGCTGTCCTGACCTTCGTCCTCATCATCTGGCTGTCGGCCAAGCTTGCGGCGCTGGTGGAATTCGTGCTCGGCAAGCTCCTCCTGCCACGGACGCGGTTGTCGCAGGGAGCAGCGCATGCTGTCTCTCGGGTCAGCCGCTACACCGTGATCTTCATCGGCTTGCTGGTGGCCATCAAGGCCCTCGGCTTCGATATCAGTCAGGCGGCGATCGTGGCGGGCGGTCTCGGGGTCGGCATCGGCTTCGGCCTCCAAAACGTGGTCAGCAACTTCGTCTCCGGCCTGATCCTGCTCTTCGAGCGGCCGATCCGGGTGGGCGACATCATCGAGGTGGGGACGACGAGCGGCCAAGTGATAGAGATCGGCATGCGGGCCACTGTGGTCAGTACCTGGAGGGGCTCGGAGCTGATCGTCCCCAACTCCAAGCTCATCGCTTCGGATGTCGACAACTGGACCTTGCATCACGATCGGCGACGGCTCGAGATCCCGGTCGGGGTCGCGTACGGCACCGATCCGGAGGTCGTGGCGAAGCTGCTCGTAGATATAGCAGCGCGTCATCCCAGGATCGACGCCTTCCCCGAGCCGCAATGTCTTTTCCTGGGATTCGGCGACAGCTCGCTGAATTTCCAGCTACGCGCCTGGGCCGCGGCAGGCGAATACTTCGGGATCGAGAGCGAGCTGCGGTTCACCATTACTCGAGCTCTGGACGAAGACGGCATCACGATCCCCTTCCCTCAACGCGACCTGCACCTCCATACCGCGGGCGGGCAGCTGCCGACTGTGACTCCGACCGGGATGGACCCCTCCGATTCCTGACCCGACCCGGATCCGAACCCCCTCATTTCCCCCTCGATTCCCCCTTGATTCAAGGGATTCGTAGAGGTCTGCGGTCGAACAACATAGTCGGCGCAGCGAATTTGATCTGACGGAGTCAAGCGCCCCGACAGGACCCCAAGGAGGACGATCATGGATGAGTATCGAAGCAAGACGTGGCGGCAGGTCATCTGGATGGCGGGTGCGTGGGTACTGGTGGTTACCGGTCTGATCGCCGTCGGCTGTGCGCCTCAGGGGTCGCCTGAAAGTGCACCTACTGCAGCGGCAGAGGCCGAGCCGGCGCAACCGACCCAGATGAAGATGACCACCGCCATTCCGGAATCGATCACCACACCGGACAGGGTCGAGACCTCCATCGGGACCTTCGAGTTCTTCGATGGCGTGCCCACCAAGAAGAGCACGGAAATGGCCTATGACTTCTTGGACAAGGTCAATGCCTACAAAGCACTTCTCAGCACGATCCCCACAGTTTCGATCAATGAGCTGCGCCGGGGCCAGGCGGCGGTCGGTGCGAAGACCAGCAACCAGATCTGCATCTACGACACGCTGATGGATTCGAAGTCGCTCGTCCTGACCGGGAACACCTCCACCATGTATGCGCTGGGCTTCCTCGACCTGGAAAAGGACGGCCCCACGGTGATCGAGCTGCCGCCCGGCATGCTCGGCGTGCTCAACGACATGGGCTTCCTGCACATGACGGACCTCGGTGCGGCCGGCCCCGACAAGGGCAAGGGCGGCAAATACCTGGTGCTGCCTCCCGGCTACGAGGGTGACGTGCCCAAAGGCTATTTCGTCGTGCAGTCCAAGACCTACAACGTCTGGAACTTCATGCGCGGCTACCTGGACAAAGGCGTGAAAGCGGCGTCCGACAATATCCGCAACAACCTCAAGGTCTATCCACTGAGCCGCGCCGCGGATCAGCCGACCATGGAGTTCATCAATGTCTCCGGCAAAGAGATGAACACCGTTCTCCCCACGGATTACACCTTCTTTGAGCGCATCAACGAGGTGGTCCAGAAAGAGCCGGAAGGCTTTCTCGACCTCGAGGTCCTCGGCCTGTTGCGGTCCATCGGCATCGTCAAGGGTCAGCCCTTCAATCCGGATGCCCGCATGAAGGCAATCCTGACCGATGCGGCAGCCATCGCAGAGGCCACGGCGCGGACCATCACTTACTACCCGCGCGTGGCCGGTCAATACGCCTGGGGCGACATGGAAGGGGCCTGGGTCGTACCGTTTGCCGATAA
The DNA here is from genome assembly GCA_049664225.1 of Thermoanaerobaculia bacterium. GTDB lineage: Bacteria > Acidobacteriota > Thermoanaerobaculia > Multivoradales > JAHEKO01 > JAUVRX01. The sequence continues at coordinate 1,009 of JBATEX010000169.1, read as the reverse complement.
TGATTCCACCTGGATCGAAAACAGCGCCCGGAAGATCGAGAACCAGATCTACTACCACTACAACTGCATCGTGGTGACGCCGGCGATGGCCGCGGCTCCGGATCCTGGCAAGGGCTCCGAGTACGTATTTGCCTCGCTGGACACGGAGAAGAAGATCCTGGAGGGCTCCAAGAGCTACAAGATGACCCTGCCCGCGAATGTCCCCGTTGCGGACTTCTGGGCAATCACCCTCTACGACACGCAGACGCGCTCGCAGCTGCAGACCGACCAGCAGTTTCCGACGCTGGACACCTACACCGAAGGGTTGCAGAAGAACGAGGACGGCTCGTACACCATCTATTTCGGGCCCGAGGCACCCGCGGGCCAGGAAAGCAACTGGCTTCAGACCATTCCCGGCAAGAGCTGGTTCATTGCCCTGCGTATCTATGGACCCGAACAGCCCTGGATCGACCAGAGCTGGAAGCCGGGTGAGATCGAGTTGGTTCAATAAGAGACCCGCTCAGGGGCGGGGTTCATCCCCGCCCCTGATTCCTTTTACGACTGGAGAAAAACAATATGAAGAACAGAAACCTCATCATGCTCATTCTCATCGGAATGGTGGCGGCCGGCATCGCGCCCGCCGTCGCGGCCGATGCGCCGGCGATGAAATACAGCACCAAGATCCCGGCGAACGTCATCACCCCCGATAAGGTGGAGACGAGCATTGGCACACTGGAATTCAACGATGGCTTTCCTACGGACGAAACAGCCAAAAAGGTTTGGGACAATCTGGATTTTGTCCGCGCCGTGGAAGCCATGATCATGACGACACCTGCAGCTTCGCTGGTAGGTTTTCGTAGAGGTATCCGTGATTTCGGGCCGGACAATGAAACCATGATTATCTGGGAAGGTCGCCTGGATCCTAGAGGTTTACTGCTAACAGGTAATACGACAGTGGTTTATAGCTTTATGTGGATCGACCTGAAAGATGGACCCATGGTAATGGAGACGCCACCCAATGTGCTTGGAA
>JBATEX010000168.1:0-6629 GCA_049664225.1 Thermoanaerobaculia bacterium | reverse complement strand
GGCCCGGTGACTCCCGAGGACATGGAGGCGGTCCAGGCTGACGTGGTGATGCTCGATGCCCAAGTGTTCACGCCGTACATTTTGGAGGCATTCGAAAACGCCAACGAGGCTGGAGCGAATCCGGCGTTGGCAGCACTTGCGGCGGATCCGCGCTTGGTCGAGGCGATGGGACGACTGGCCGGCTGGGATCGAACGGCGCCCACGGGCCTCGACGAGGGCTACGATGCCAGCGACTTCGATGGCGTCCCTTCCCCGCCGGGCACGGCCGAGATCGAGGCCAGCGTAGCCGCGACGATCTACTCGGTTTGGCGCGGTCAGATGATCGGCAACACGATCGATGCGACTCTCGGCCTCTACGGCCTCCCCGGTCCTGGGAGCAGTCAGGCGATGACGGCGCTGCGCAATCTGCTCGACACCTTCGATACCAACGACGGGGTCGGTGCCTCGGGGCTGAACTTCTTCAACGTGCCGGGGGTCCCTGAGGCGGATTCGCGGCGCGACATCATCCTGCTGCAGAGCATGATCGACGCATTGGATCTGCTCGCCGGTCCGGCTTTCGATGCCGCGTTTGATGGCTCGACCGATCAAAACGACTATCGCTGGGGGCGCCTCCATCGGATCGTGCTCGACCATCCGTTGGGTGGTCCCTTCGATGTTCCACCGGCGGGGGGTGCTTTTCCGCCACCACTGGACGATCTCGACGGTATTCCGGTGGATGGTGGGTTTGGCGTCCCTGATGCCTCGAGTCACTCAGCCCGCGCCGACAGCAGTGAGGATTTCCGCTTCGGCAGCGGCCCGGCACGGCGGTACGTCGGCCAGGTGGTGCGATCACCGCTGCGGATCGAGGGTCGTACCGCGCTGCCAGGAGGCGAGAGCGGAGTGCTGGGCAGCCCGTACTACGTGAACCTGCTCGGCAGATGGCTAACCAACGACGCCTATGGCATGAGGCATCGGATGAAGGACGTCCAGCAGAACACGGCCGAAAGGGAGGTGTTCGTACCGGCCAAGAAGCGGCGTCGAGGCCCACCGGTCACTAGATAGGCCGGGCCTCCATGTCTCCTTCACCCTGGTTTGGTGGTCCACTATCGGTCCTCTGGCCACCGAGAACAGAGAGGGATCTCTAGTCCCTCGAAGGCCTATCCGAGCACCACCTGGACCTGGTGTTCGCGAGCGTCGTTGACCAAGGGGACCAGCGTTTCTCCCGGTAGCTGGGTTCCGTCAAGGCTGATCCGGGATACCCCTCGGCAGACTCCCTTCGGGTTCTCGACGGTGATCCGGTAGAGCGTGTCGCCATGACGGTAGACAATCTCGAAGCGTTTCCAATCCTGCGGGATGCACGGATCGATAGAGAGGGCGGAGCCCCGCTTCTGGAAGCCTAGAATCCATTCAAGGCCAGCGCGGTAGAACCAGGCAGCAGCCCCCGTGTACCAGGTCCATCCCCCCCGGCCCTCGTGAGGAGGCTCGGAGTAGACGTCCGCGGCTATCGCGTACGGCTCGACCTTGTACCGGTGAAGATCCGCCCACTCACTCGAATGGTGGATGGGGTTCAGCAGGTTGAAGAGATCAGCGGCCTTGTCTCCCTCGCCGAGCATGGCGAAAGCCGCGACCGACCATATCGCGGCGTGGGTGTACTGTCCGCCGTTCTCGCGGATTCCGGGAACGTATCCCTTGATGTATCCGGGGTCCAGAGGAGTCCGGTCGAAAGGCGGGGAGAACAGCAGCAAGAGCCCGCTCTCTCGCCGGACGAGCCGTCGCTCCACGGACTCCATGGCCAGGCGTGCCCGGGCCTCGTTGCCAGCACCTGAAAGGACCGCCCAGGACTGGGAAATGGAGTCGATCTGGCATTCGTCGTTCTCCGCCGACCCGAGCGGTGTCCCATCGTCGAAAAAAGCCCGTTTGTACCACGCGCCGTCCCACGCCTCCCGCTCCAGCGAGGCGTCGAGAGAAGCGGCCACGTTCCGCCACCGTGCCGCACGCTCCACCTCCTCACGCGAGTCGGCGATTTCGGCGAACTCCTTCAGGTTCTCAAGGAGAAACCAGCCCAGCCAGACACTCTCTCCTCGGCCCTCGTGTCCGACACGGTTCATGCCGTCGTTCCAATCCCCGGCTCCCATCAAGGGGAGGCCGTGGCTGCCCACCTCGAGACTCCGGTCCAGGGCCCGGGCGCAATGCTCGTAGAGCGTTGCCCGATCCTCCGACCCGTTGGGCTCGAAATAGGCTTCTTGCTGGCCCGCCTCGAGGGCCGCCCCCTCGAGCCATGGAATCTCCGCGTCGAGCACCGTCCGATCCTCGGTCGTCTTTAGGTAATGTTTCACCGCATACGGTAGCCAGAGGCGGTCGTCGGAGATTCGGGTCCGGACCCCGCGGCCGGTGGGGGGATGCCACCAGTGCTGGACATCGCCTTCAGGAAATTGCCGGGCCGAGGCCCTCAGGAGGTGTTGGCGCGCGATCTCAGGCTCCGTCACCACAAGGGCCATGACGTCCTGCAGCTGGTCACGGAATCCGTACGCCCCTCCGGACTGGTAGAACGCAGAGCGGCCCCAGATTCGACAGGAGAGCGTCTGATAGAGAAGCCAGCGGTTGAGGAGAAGGTCCATGGAGGGGTCGGGAGTCTTGACCTGGACCGCACCGAGCACCTGGTCCCAGTGCTGCTGGACCTCGCGGAGAAGCGCAGCGCAACTCATCGTACGGTAGCGATCGACCAGGGATCGCGCCTGCTCGTGGCCGTCCCCCTGTCCTAGGAAGAACAGCACCTCGGTCCGCTGCCCCGGTTCGAGCTCCACTGTGGTCTGCAGGGCGGCGCACGGATCCAATCCGGCTCCGACCTTGCCCGAAAACTGCGCGCCGTTTTCCAGCGAGGCGGGATGATCGAGGCTGGCATTCCTTCCCAGGAACTCGAGGCGGTCGCCGGTGCACGAGGTCTGACGCCCGCCCAGGTCGGCGAAAGCAATCCGATCCGCGAACTCTCCGTTCCAAGCGTTGCGCGCAAACATGGCTCCAGTCACGGGATCGATTTCGGTGACCACGAAAGGCGCGGAGCCCGAACGCCCAACACCCAGCACCCACTCCGCATAGGCCGTCACCGAGAGTCGCCGTTTGTGGCCGGACCAATTCTCCAGAGTGAGGCGAGAGATCTTGATCGGGTCACGCAGCGGTACGAACTGCAGGAGATCCAGTGCGATGCCGTGGGATATGTGCTCGAATCGACTGTAGCCTTGACCGTGCCGGATGACATAGGGCCAGGCTTCTTCGCGAATGGGGAGACTGGTCGGTCCCCAGAGCAGACCACTGTCCTCATCGCGCACATAGAACGTCTCGCCCGGAGGGTCGCTGACGGGGTCGTTCGACCACGGCGTGAGCTTGTTCTCCCGACTGTTCTCGGACCAGGTATAGCCCGAGCCCGACTCGGAAACCTGGAAACCAAACCCCGGGTTGGCCACCACGTTGATCCAGGGAGCTGGAGTCCACTGCCCGTTACCCAAAGCCGTGACGTATTCGCGGCCGTCCGGTGTGAACCCCCCCAGGCCATTGAAGAACTCGAGATCCAGTACGGGAGGAGAAACGGTCTTGGCTGTCTTGCGCGACGAGCGGAGTGGCGCCGGCCCCGGCGCCGGTCTCAACTGCTGCAGACGCACCACTTGCTCAGACAGCGTACCCCGGCGCGCCAGAATCACCACTCGCGCTGCAGCACGCAGCAGGATCTGGTCCCGCGGTGGCACGAGGTCGGCCCTGAGCAGAAATACGCCTCCATGCGCGGGATGGTCTTCGTGACCGGCTGCGGACTGGATCGCCTGCACCATTGCTTCGATTGAGTCTTGGAGTCCAGGTGCGTAGGAGGTGCCTTGCGCATTCAGGATCACCAGGTCGGCGGCGATCCCTTTTCGGTACCAGTACTCATGCGCCCGCAGGAGCTGCCTTGCGAGCCCCAGATCCTCCTCCGTTTCGATGCGCAATAGAGCGATCGGAAGATCACCAGAGATGCCGTAGGCCCAGAGCCCGGACGGACCGCTGCGGCTCCTGGCCAGGTCCTGAGGCGCCGCACGCAGCGTCTGATCGACGTAGAGCAGGCGATTAGCCAGACGCTGGAAGAGATGCGCTTCGTCCCGGTTGATCCGGAGGTGGTGCAGCTGAACGGAGGCCTGTGTCCAGGCCAACGAGCTTTCTCGCTCGAACGTTGCCGGCTGGCAGTACTTCTCCGCAACCTCGAGAGCCTCTTCCCGGGAGGGAGCCACGAGCATCGTGAACACCAGATTGACCGTCCCGAGCGCGGGAATCGCCATGCGGTGACGGAGGCTCACAATCGGATCCAGAACCGTACCTGCCGTGTTCGAAAGCCCCACCCCGTCAACCACGGAGCGAGGCCTCCGAATCCCTCGGCCCCGGCCCAGAAAGCGTGTGCGGTCGCTCTCGTACTGCAACTTTCCGACCGTTTCCCCCTCGACCGCGGCCAGATGGGCGAGCCAGACTTGGGGATCGACTGCCGAACGAGGGCGCCGTGTAGCCAGCAGGGTCCCGAGCTTGGGGACGAACTCCGTTTCTACGAAGAGGTTCGAGAACGCGGGGTGGGCCTCGTCCGCCCCCTGCGGAGCCAGCACGACCTCGGCATAGGACGTGACGTCAATCTCACGGTCATGGTTCTCGAGATTCGTTACCGTCAGCCGGCGAAGCTCTGCGTCGTCCTCGGGGGAGACCACGATCTCCAGGGCGATCAAGAGGGAGCGGTGCCGCTGCAGGATCTTGGCCCGGTCTTCGGAATAGACGACGTCGTATGCGTCCGCCTCGGTTCCGCTGGGCTGAAATCCGGCGGACCAGACGTCACCGGTCTCGGCGTCTCGCAAGAAGAGGAACGAGCCCCAGCAGTCACGCGTTGTGTCCTCCCGCCAGCGGGTGACGGCAAGATCCCCACACCGGCTGAATCCGGAGCCCGCCGCCGTGACCATGACCGTATAGCGGCCGTTGGACAGGAGATGGGTGCGGGGAGTGATGTCGTGCGGCGATTCGCATCGCCGCAGGGTGGTGGGAACGAGGTCGCGTACGAGCGCGGCTTCCCGCACTTCCTCGCCCCGGGGTCGGGCCACGGCCACCGCACGCGGTGTCCGCTCCTGGAGCAGGAGCTCCGCCGCCTGGACCAAGGGATGAGCGTGAAAACGCTTCCGGGTGAGGCCGTCGTGAAGCACGTTACCCAGGGCGACGAGGGTCATCCCCTGGTGATGGGCCATGTATGCGCGGACCACGGCGACCCTGGCTTGCTCCGGCAACCGCGAAGGGGTGTAATCGAGGGCTTCGTAGAACCCGTAGGCGCCTAGGGCACCGGCTTCCTCGAGGCGGGCGAAGTTGTTCAGGGCGGCCGTGGGATTCACCATGGCCGCGAGGGCGGTGGCGTAGGGAGCCACCACTACGTCCTCGAATAGCCCTCGCTTGAGCCCCAAGCCGGGCACGCCGAACGCCGAGTACTGATACGTGAGCTGCACGTCGCGAACGTTGTAGGCTGATTCCGAAACTCCCCACGGGACCTTCCGCTCCGCGCCGTATCGGATCTGGCGCCCCACTACGAGGCGACAGGTGAGATCCAGAAGGCTGTGGGCGGGCTGCCGCATTACAAGGTGCGGCATCAAGTATTCGAACATGGACCCAGACCAGGAGACGAGGGCCGCACCACGCCCCACCGGCGTGAGAGACCGGCCGAGAAGGAACCAGTGCCGGGGTGAAACGTCGCCCTTGGCGATGGCCAAGAAGCTAGCCAATCTCGCCTCGGAGGCCAGCAGGTCGTAGCAGCTGGGATCGAGCTTGCCGTCGGTCACGCGGTAGCCGATGGAAAACAGCCGGCGCGAGGAGTCGAAGAGGAACCGAAAGTCCATGGCTTGGACCATTCCTTCGGCGAGCAGCGCGAGGGCCGAGAGACGGTGGTCGAGGGTCGTCGCTGCCTCGGGCAAGCACGTCTCGAGATCGCGGACGTGGCTCTGGACGGAGTCCCGAACCGCCTCGGCCCAGGTCAGGACCTCGGATCGGGTCACGTCCACGCTGTCGTCCGAGAACGTGCGGGCAATGTCCAGAAGATTCTCTGCCCGGGTCTCCAACTCCTTGAGCCGTTCAACCCATTCGGGAAGGGACGTCGGAGGACCCTTCAAAATGGCCGACATCGCCGCCGCGGCCTCGCGCAGCCGCACCGCCGTGACCATCTGTATGCGCTGGGCATGCTCGGCCTTCTCCAAAGAATCGAGAACCAACTGGAGAGCGTCGCGAACTCCCTCCAGGATCTCTGGGCCGAAAGGGGGGTGATGCACGAGCTCGCGGCATGCTTGAGACAAGGCGATCAGGTCTCCGGCCAGATTGCCGCTGTCCACGGTGGAAACGTAGATGGGCTCCAAGGGCCGGAGATCCCGGGTGTCGTACCAGTTGCAGAAGTGACCTCGGACGCGGCGCAGCTTGGCCATGGTCTCCAGCGTGGCTTCGAGCCGTTCCACCGTGTCCAGAATCCCAATCCAGCCGAAGTCGTGGGCGACTACCGTGCTCAGGAGATAAAGACCCAGGTTCGTCGGCGAGGTGCGGTGGGCCTCGACAGGCTCAGGGTCCTCCTGAAAGTTGTCCGGCGGGAGGGCATGCTCCTCCTCATCCACAAATGTCTCGAA
>JBATEX010000167.1:0-11130 GCA_049664225.1 Thermoanaerobaculia bacterium | reverse complement strand
TCCATCACCCGATCGTCAACGGCCGCAAGCTGCTCCTCGCCGAGCGGCTGGACACCGCGGGCGAACCCACGGGTGGCTACGTGATCGCCATGGATGTCGTCGGGGCCGGCCATGGCGAGGCCGTCCTGATCATCGACGAAGGCAACGGTGCCCGACAGGTCCTGGAGGATCCCATGGCCCCGATCCGCGCTGTCGTCGTTGGGATCGTCGACGGTCTCGAAATCGTGTCGGACTGACGCGAGACGGGCTCGGCACCTCCGCGCCTTCAAGAATCACCGAAGCTCCTGTCCTCTTGCAGCACCACGCCACTGTTGAGCGCCACTTTCGTCGGATCCGTTGCACCGGGCTGCCGTTGGTGGCAGTCGCAGTGACTGCAGGCCGGCAGTCGTAAACAGCATTTCGGCGGAGATCGCCCCACCGCGGGGCGCTGTCTGGAGCAGAAGATCTCGACCAGAAGTTCGGCAGTGGCAGCGCCAGGCACTGGCCAGGTCCAACGGCGAACCGTCTGGCACGGATCGTGTAGTGGTTGTCTGATCCAACAACAGGGTACGCGCTCTGGAGTGGTGACTCACTCTGCAAGGAGCGGGAGGGTCGGCTCACCATCACTCCGAGCACCGGACCAAGGAGGAATGAAGATGAGACGACTGAGCTGGATCCTGATGCTGTTGCTGGTGGCTTCAGCCGCCACTGCCGACGATGGCGAGCTCTTCCGGAAGAACGTCTCCAAGACGCCGGATCTCGAGACCGAGCACGCCACCGTCAAGATGATGAAGCTCTATGTGCCGGCGCAGACATCGGGCGGCGAGCTTACGGCGATCGAATACTACGACGCCGAGGGCGCCCTGGCGGAAACCCGTGATCAGGCCAAACCGCTGGTAGCCTTCTACCACGACGGTGAGGTCGAGCATGTCCCTGACGTCGGCTTCCCGGGTCACGGCAGGAAGGATGTGTTCGGGGCCTACAGCCTCGATGACGGCGCCACCTGGAAGCGAAAGAACCTCTCCAACACGGGCGACCTCAGCTCCTTCACCCTCAGAGACGGAACCGACTACCCCGGCGACACCTTCCGGTTGTTCGCCGCCGCGGCGGGCAACAAGGTCATGGTGGCCTGGGCCAGCCGCTACTGTCAGGGAGGCAACCCGGGCTACACCCTGAGCGACGACGAGATTCCGTTCATTGCCCCCTTGGTCGGCGAGGACAATGCCGCTTGCACCGACGATGATACGGAGACCCTGTGTCTATACATGGAAGACTACTGGGGCGTCGCCGGCTCGCAGGGTTCTGTCGACTACGGTGAGAGTGACATCGTGGAGTACCAGGCGATCGGCGAGGTGCCGTACGCTTGTTTGTGGACCGCCCGGGGCACCCTGGAGCCGATGGATGCGGAGGGCAATTACCTGGAAGAAGGAGAGTATTACGGGATCATCTGGCGCAAGGCCGAGCGGCTGACCTCCGGAAGGCGGGACGTCCACCGGATCGAAGTGGCCGCCGTGGCCGGCGCCGGCTTCGTGGTCACCTGGCAAGAGGACCCAGAGGGCCTCCGGCCCGGCAAAGGCGAAGGCCCAGGCGAGGGCTGGAGCGGTGCCATCGGCAATCACCAGACGGACATCTGGTATTCCCACGTAGCCTGGGAGCACTTCGATCTGGTTTATGTTGCCGGTGGCGACCCAATTCCCTATGCCGAGTACACCGATGATCAGATCCCGCAGGCCGGAGTGCCGATGGCGATGCCGGTGCGCCTGACCGACAACGCCATGTGCGTCATGGCCGACGCCGACGGTAGCTCCGACGACGAGTACTGCTATATGGACTTCGACGGCTCTGGCAGCGCCGATTTCTGTGCTTCGAGCGTTTCCTATTCCATCGACACTCCGGAAGGCCCGGACCAGACCGTCGAGATGTGTGTGACTGAGGACGGCCGACTGATGCGCGGCAACATTGCCTCCACCCGCGCCCGCACCCACCTGCGGGGGTACGACTTGGATGGTGATGGGACGATGGACAGCGCCTGGGTCGTTCTGGCCTACGAAGAGTCGAAGGGACTCGGCGAAGAGGAGGACGACGAGATCGACAAGATCGATATGGGTAAGAACATCTGGTACCACACGTTCGGGATGTTCTCGCCAGAGCTGGTCTCCCAGGGGATGATGCTCAACCAGCCAGCGGCCTACCCCGATGGCTACCCCGCCACCTCGGCTGATCGTCTCAACCCGGTCAGCGTGACCGTGGGTGATACCACCTACACCTTCATGGAGATCGATCCCGATCCGATTTACGAGGAGCAGGCGGGTCTCGATTCAGTTCTTTACCAGGCCGAGATCGCGCGCCGTTTCAGCATGATCTCCCAGCCGGCCGCCAAGGCTGGCCCGTCCGGCGTCGTCGCGTTTGCGATGTTCAAGCAGGGGATCATCCGCCAGGGTGGTCCGGCAGACGTGATGGCCAGACGATTCGTGATTCCGGAGGAGTGTGATCCGGACGACGTGGTCGAAGGCTGCTTCGACCCGGCAGTCGACAATCCCTTCGACTACGCCAACATGGATTGCGCCGGCTGGGAGTTCGAAGACGGCAGCAACCCACGCTACGTCAAGGGTCTCTGTGTCGCTCCCGCAATCAACATGTCGGGAACGTCGGTGGTCGAGTGCGAGGATGGGGGGGAGGACTGTGCTGCAGATTTCCCCTGGAACGCCTACTTCGACGACATCGACCTGTCGCTGACCGAGGGAGGATTGCCGAGGATCTTCGAATGGGTCCAGACCGGACCGAGCTACGGCGGCGATCTCTCGGATCCCGGAAACTTCGATGACCTGAGCTGGGAAAACCCTTTCGAAGTGGCCAAGGGCCACCGGGGCTTCATGAAGGACGATCACATCATGATGATGTACGCCTGGTCTCCCAACTGGCTCGCCAACACTGTCGGCCACGACAACTACAACCTGTACGTGCGCCGCTCCTTCGATGGGGGGCTGACCTGGACGACTACACCGGTCGGCTGGGACGGTCTCGTCCTTCCGGGGGGTGTCGAGGTAACAGCCGACGGCACCTACACCTGCGAGTGGATGGGACAGGCCGGTAGCGTAACCGAATACGAGGTCTGCACTAGCTATGCTGCTGGCCAGTTCGAACAGGCGCGCAACGTGTCGCAGATTGTCGGCACCAAGCTGACGGTCCTCGACCCGCGCTTCACTCCGACGTTGGCGTCGATTGAGAGCGTATACGACGATGACATCGAGGACCCGTCGAAGTTCTTCGTCACCTTCGAGGTGGGGGACAACACGACTGTCATCGACGGCGAGGCGACCCCGATGGACATGTACTACAGTCGCGCCTTCAACTTCGGCGACGACTACGAACTGGTCCTCGATGAGGAGACCGGTGAGCTCTACTTCGACTGGCTGGAGAACAAGAAGAAGTACCACGCCGCCGAGGCGGCGGTGACGGCCAATCCAGGCGGCACTTTCTTCTACGCCATCTGGAACCAGTGGCAGGAGGACAAGCAGGAAAACATCTTCGACAGCGATGCGATCCTGCGCCGCGTGATGTTCCTCGATGAGGCCCTCGAGACTCCGCCGAGCGGCGGTGGAGGGGGCGGCAAGAAGGACAAGTAGCCTAGTTGGTCGAATCGGGAGGGCACGGTCTGCCGCGCCCTCCCGCGCTCATCCTGTAAGAGCGAGCCACGGCTCGCAGGGAGGCTGACAGATGGTCGGAAGAAGGGCCGGAGCGCGGATCGCGACTGTCTCGGGTTTGGCGATGCTCGTGGTAACTGCACCGACGGTTGCAGCAGTCGAGCCCTGCGCTTCTTGTGCAGACTGTCAGGCGAAATTGGCGAGTGGGCTGCACGCCACGGTCCAGCTCACCACGGACATCGTCGACCAGTCTGGGACCTGCATCGATCTGACCTCCGGGGAGAGTGATGTGGAATTCGATTGTGCCGGACACCTCATCGATGGCGACGAGCTCGGGGTCGATCCCGTGCAGGGGATCGCGATGATGCACGGCTCCCGGGTCACTGTCAGAAGCTGCAGGATCAGCGACTTCGACTCGGGGATCTACGTCGTGGACGCGACGGCCTTGAACCTGGCCGACAACCATCTGATCTCGAACCGGATCGGCCTCGACCTGTCCAATGCCCACGGGAACGAGATCGCCGGCAACAGGGTCGAAGGCAGCTCGACCGGGATCAAGCTCTCGAACTCCGACGACAACACGATTCATCGGAACTGGAGCTGTGGCAATTTCCCGTGGGACATCTATCTCGGCTATGACAGCACGGGCAACCTCGGCACCGAGAACACCTGTGAATTCACTCGATACTGGAACGATTTGAGCATCGACGGCTGCACCTACGCGTGCCCGTTCTTCAGCGATGGATTCGAATCGGCTGATTGCTCCGCCTGGTCGGAGTCTGTGCCCTGATCAGGCAGAGACAAGAGGAGGTCGATCTCATGACGAGCTCCCAGAAACCGGTCGTGCTCGAGGAGGTGCTCGACTGTCTCGACGAGGGTGCCTTCACGATCGACTCCGATTGGCGGATCACCCACTTCAATCGTGCTGCCGAGGAAATCACCGGGTGGAGTCGGCAGCAGGTCTGCGGGCGACACTGCTATGAAGTCATGCGGGCCAATATCTGCAATGGTGGCTGCGGCATGCACTGGGCGATGGGCTCCGACGATCCCGTGAGGATGCGAGGCGTCTGCTTTCGGAACATCGATGATGGGCAGGTTCCCGTGCAGCTCCGAGTCTGCCTGCTGCACGACATCGAGGGGAAGGTAGTGGGAGGGATGGAGACCTTTCGGCCGGAACCGCACGCCATCGACCACTAGGCCCATGCCAGAATCGTAGTCGGATCTCACCCCTACTGAGCGGTGACTCCAGAGCTGGCCACGACGACGGTCGAGAAATCCGCCATCTTCTCCTAGTAGCCCACGAAGCGGTCGATCTCCTCGGCCTGGTGGTCGCTCGAATTGTGAGCCCAGCGGAAGCCGACGGTTTGGTACCAGAGCTCGGCCGTCAGCGCTCTTTGGAAGCGGCATGAACTCCGAGAAACCCCTCGACGGGCCGCCTTCGTGCGCGATGCCGACCCAATCGCCGCCCGGCTCGCGGTTGGCGAAACCGCTGACTGCCCAACGCTGGGGGGCGAGAGTCCGAGCTTCGAGCTGTCTTCCGAATGCCCTGGTTCGTCGTCGCGCGCTCGCTGATCATGACCCGACATCCCGGATCGCAACCGCGAGAACCCGCTCGAGGAGGTCGTGGCTCCTTGGTGAGATCACCGATCCGTCCCCCATCGTCGTCACACTCCGACTGCGACAAATGTCGGTTTCGCACCGGGCTGCACGCGGGTAAGCTAGGGGCTGTAGTGTGGCCGGAGTGGGCCTGGGAGAGGAAAGCGTAAACATCGCCCTGCCCGGCCAGTCGAGAGAGGAGAAGGATCTCATGCCTAGATGGTTTGTTCTGGGGCTTGGGTTGGTGTTCATGTACGGTGCGGCCTGGTCGGCGCAGCCTCCAACTGGACCAGTCGCTGATCGGTTGCCGGGAAGCGCCATCGAGCGCCTGTTGGCGACCATGCAGGAGGCAGTCGACGTCGCCCCCCAGTCGAGAGCTCGCCTCGCCGGCCTGGAAGCCGAGGCTGAGGAGACCAAGGTGGAAGCCGCTTCGAGCGCACCGGTGATCGCTTGGCAACGCGAAGGAATCGGCTCTTCGTTCAATCGTCAGCCCAACTCGATCGACTATCTCAAGCTCGTCAAGAGCTACAACTTTCCGTGGCAGAAGTCGGCCGGCAATCGCGTCGTCGAAGACGCCGATCGGTGGGAGAGCGTCGAGGCCATGTCGATTGTCTGCAGCGAGGCTCTGGCAGCGGGCTCCGACTGGCTCTCCCTGGCTGCGGCCACCGAGGACTTGGCTATTGCGAAGCGTCGCCTCGAGCAGCTGACCCGGGCTCTCGCCATTCAGGACCAGAGGTTCGAGTTGGGTGAGGTTTCGGGCTCGGAGGTGACGCAGCTGCGCCTGGCTCGGCTCGGAGAATCGGCGCGACTGCGCGAGCAGGAAGTGCAGGCTCGATTGATTCAGGCGAGGCTCCGGGCCCGAGTGGTGAGTGACGAGCTCGACCCTGTTCTTGGCGACCTGGAGTCTCTTGTGCGGTTGGAGGTGGCGGGACTGCCCATGGAGGAAGGCTTGGACAGCCTGGTGGAAAGCAGTCCAGCAGTGCAGGCGGCCAGGCTCCGAGCGAATCTAGAGGAGGCGACCAGCCGGCTGGCTCGCCGGATCTCCTGGGGGCGACCGGCGGCCGAAATCGAATGGGAGCGAGTCCCTGACATGGGTGAGATCGAAGGATTCAGCGCTTTCGGTTTCCATCTCGCCTTTCCTCTGCCGTTTGGCAAGGCAGCTCAGCGAACGGCCGCGGCTGCCGAGGCCCGAGCCTCGAGCGCCACGCAGGAGCTCGAACTGATACACCGTGAGGTGACGAGTTGGGTACACAACGAGCTGGCCACTGGGCTGGGAGCCGAGGATACGCTCGAAGAGTTGGTGCCAGAACTCGTGGGCCTACCCAGGGCCAGAGACTCGCTCTCCCAGCAGTTTGCGCTCGGTGCCGTCTCCTACCTGGTTTATCTCGACGGCCTGGCACGGTTGGACGAGGTGGAGCTTCAGGGCGTCCAGGCCCGCCGTGTCCTCCTCACCGCCCGCCTCAGCATGGCACTTCTGCTAGCGCATGACTCGCTGTTTCCAATTCCGACCTTCGATGCCGAGGTGGAACCATGAGATTTGTCGACTCGCTCGTTCTGATGGCAGTGGGCCTGGCCGCAACCCAGACCGCGACCGCGGAGACTTTTCAGTTGGACAAGGCCAAACAGGCTCGAGCCGGGGTGGTCTTGGGGACGGTCGAGGAGAGGACCTTTGGCGATCAGGTGGCGGTGGTGGGTCGTGCGGTCCGTACACCCGAGGCCACCACCAACGTGAAGACCGTCTTGGATGGCCGCGTCGTGGAGATCCTTGTGGAGCCCGGAGACGTAGTGCGAGTAGGTCAGCCTCTCCTGCGCCTTCACTCCCACGATCTGCACCGCTTGCGCGGTGAGCTGTTGGAGAGGCGGGAGGAACTCAGACTGGCAGAGAGTCGGCAAGGGGCGGGCGAAAAGCTCCTGGAGCTCGAGGGAATCAGCCGGGTAGAGCTCGAGCGCCGACAGCAGGCCGTTCTGGCGGCCCGCGTCGCTTTCGACAATTCCATGGAGGAGCTGCATGAGATCGGCTATTCGGAGGCAGAGATCGAGGAGGTGTTGGAATCGGCGGAATTTCGACCGATTCTGACCGTGCGATCACCGACTCGGGGAGTCGTGTTGAGACTCGAGGTGCAACGGCATGCGTGGGTTATGGCCTATGAGCCTCTGATGCTGATCGGCGATCCGGAGCAGCTGGAGCTGGAGCTGCAGTTACCCCCCTATGAGGCCGGCTCGGTGGCCGAAGGCGATGTGGTCGAGTTCGTCCCCATGGGTCGACGGGAGCTTTGGGGCCTGGCCCATGTCGCCACCAAAGTGCCGGAGGTCGACCCCTCGACCCGGACAGTCACAGTGAGGGCTCGAATCAGTTTCGGTGCCGAGCTGCTTCTTCCCGGGGTCTTTGTGGAGGGCAACCTGTTCCACGGAGAGGTGAGCCAGTCACCCTCGGTGCGGGAATCGGCGGTGACTCGAATCGACGCCTCCGACTATGTGTTCGTGAGCCAAGGTCCGGAGACCTTCGAGGCCCGATCCGTGAAGGTTGGGCGATTCAACGGTTCACATTACGAGATCTTGGACGGCGTGGAACTCGGCGAACAGGTTGCCGAGCGGGGCGTTTTCCTGCTCAAGTCGGCATTGCTCAGAGGTGAGGCTGAGGAGGAATGATGTGATCCGACTCGTAGATCTCGCGCTATCGCACCGAGTGGTGATCCTGGTCCTCGCGGTGCTTCTCGTGTTTGCCGGTCTGAGTGCGTTCCGGCAGCTGCCGATCGACGCATTCCCCGACGTAACCAATATCCAGGTCACCGTCATCTCCCAGGCGCCGACGTTGTCTCCTATCGAGATCGAGCAGCTGGTCACCTACCCCATCGAGCAGGCCTGTTCAGGCCTGCCGCATTCGACCCAAGTCCGATCGCTCTCGAAGTACGGACTCTCGATGGTCACCGTGGTCTTCGAGGACGGAACCGACATCTACTTCGCCCGTCAGCTGGTCATGGAGCGGATGCTGTCGGCACGAGATCAGCTGCCGGAGGGCGCGGAGTCGAATCTGGGCCCTATCTCGACAGGCCTCGGGGAGGTTTTCCAGTACACCTTGGAAAGCCCGAGCCACGACCTGATGGAGCTGCGAACGCTGCATGACTGGGTGATCCGCCCGATCCTGCGGACGGCTTCTGGTATCGCTGGAGTGGACTCCTTCGGTGGCTTCGTCAGGCAGTTCCAGGTGGTCGTGGATCCAGCGGCCTTGAGGCGCTACGAAATCGACATCAGCGAGCTGTCGGAGGCGGTGGCGGCAAACAACGGTGTGGCGGGCGGGGCGTACATCGAGCGATCCGGCGAGCAGTATGTGGTGCGAGGCGACGGCTGGGTTCGCAACATCGGTGATCTCGAGAGCACCGTGGTGGCCTACCGCAATCGCGTTCCGGTGCTCCTTCGACAGGTTGCCGAGGTTCAGATCGGCCCCGAGCTCCGCCAGGGAGCGGTCACGAAGGATGGTCAGGGGGAGGCGGTCGCTGGAATCGTCTTGATGCTGCGCGGAGCCTCGGGTCGCGATGTGGTGGCTTCGATCAAGGAGAAGCTGGAGATCGCGAAGCGGAGCCTGCCCGAAGAGGTCGAGATCGTGCCCTTCTACGACCGCAGCGAGCTTGTCAGCACCGCTCTGGGAACCGTGCGCAAGGCACTCGTCCAGGGAGCTCTTCTGGTGCTCCTTGTTCTTGTGTTCTTCATGGGGAGCCCTCGATCGGCGGCGCTGGTTGCCATCCAGCTGCCGATGGCAGCCCTGGCTACTTTTCTCGTCATGAATGTGGTGGGTCTATCCTCGAATCTCATGACTCTTTCGGGCCTGGCCATCGCTATCGGCATGCTGGGGGATGGTGCGATCGTCCTGGTAGAGAACACAGCGCGCCTGATGAATAGCTCGACTCAAGATGTCAGCGGAATCGAGCAGGTTCGTCGGTCGGCGGCCGAGGTACTTCGGCCGATCATCTTCGGGGTGGCGGTGATCATCGTCGTGTTCCTGCCGATCGCGACCTTGCAGGGAATCGAGGGCAAGATGTTCGCGCCCCTGGCCTATACGATCGTCATCGCTCTCGGCTGCTCTCTGGTGCTGTCTGCCACCCTGATACCGGCGCTGGCCTCGATTCTGCTGAAGTCGACTTCCGGACCGGGCCAGACCCATCGGTTCCATCCAGCCGAAATCGTGAGGCGCCTCTACCGGCCACAGCTGCGGTGGGCTCTGGATCATCCGTGGGTGGTGATTGGAGTGGCCATAGGTCTGGTGGTCGTCGCGGCGGCCCTGGCTCCCACCCTCGGCACCGAGTTCCTGCCCTCGATGGATGAGGGGTCGATCGTTGTGCAGCCCTTCCAGTTGCCGGCGGTCTCGTTGAGTCAGGCTATCGACACGGTAACGACAATCGAGAAGGCGATTCTCGAAGTACCGGAGGTGACCCATGTGGTCAGCCGCACGGGTCGGTCCGACATCTCGTCAGATCCCATGGGGGTTGGCGAGAGCGACATCTATGTGCTCCTCAGACCCCGCAGTGAGTGGACGACGGCGCCGACCAAAGATGGTCTAGTGGCGGCCTTGCGCGACAAGATGGCCTCGGTGCCGGGCGTGGAGTTCGGCTACACGCAGCCCATTCAGATGCGGGTCGACGAGCTGATCTCCGGCGTCAAGTCCCAGATCGCGGTCAAGATCTTCGGTGAGGATCTCAACACACTGGCTGATCTGGGTGAAGACGCTTCGCGCATCCTGAAGAAGGTGGAAGGGTCCGTCGACGTCAAGGTGGAGGCGGTCGAGGGGCTGGGCTATCTCGAGATCCAGATGCATCGCCGACAGCTCTCCAGCCTCGGTATCAGCGTGGCCCGCGTGCGAACTCTCATCGAGACGGCCATGGGTGGACAAGTGGTGACCACGGTTCCGGAAGGGGATCGCCGAACCGATGTCACGGTGCGTCTGCCACGGGAGTACACCGCCAGGGTCGAGAATTTGCGTCGATTGCCTCTCTCGACCCCGACTGGCGAAACCGTCCGGCTGAGCGAGGTCACGACCATCGAGATGACCGAAGGACCGGCTCAGATCTCGCGTGAGGAAGGGAAGCGCCGAGTCGTGGTGGAGCTCAACGTCGTCGGCCGGGACATCGGTGGCTTCGTGGCAGAGGCTCGCGACAGGCTCGCCCAGGAGTTGGATCTGCCGACGGGCTACTTCACCACCTGGGGAGGTCAGTTCGAGCAGCAACAAAGAGCCATGGCGCGACTGCGAGTCATGGTGCCCCTGGCGCTGGTACTCATCTTCGTTCTCCTGTACATCAACTTCCGATCCGTGCGCCCCGTCCTCCTCATTCTCGTCAACATTCCCCTGGCGATGGTCGGCGGGGTCATCGCCCTGAAAGTCTCGGGCCTCTATCTCTCGGTCTCTGCCTCGGTGGGATTCATCGCTCTGTTCGGCATTGCCATTCTCAACGGGCTGGTGATGATCGAGTTCTTCCGCAAGCTCGAGAGCGAAGGCGAGACCCGGCGCGAGGCCATCCTGATTGGCGGCGATCTGCGCCTTCGCCCGGTCCTCATGACAGCTGCCACGACCGCCCTGGGATTGATTCCCCTCGTCTGGGCCACAGGAGTTGGCTCCGAGGTGCAGCGACCCCTTGCCGTGGTCGTCGTGGCCGGAGTCGTCACGTCGACCCTGTTGACGTTGCTGGTTTTGCCGGTCTTGTATCAATGGCTGGGCGGGGCAGTCGAGAGCGATGAGGTCTGATCAGTTTCTTGCGGCACATGGAAGCCACCTTCCGTCCGGGCGATCACACAGCTCGGTTGCGCCTGGTGGTCAGGAATGCCAGAGCATAGAGCCCGAGTGCCAGCACGTAGAGTGAGCGGAAGCCGAAGTACATCGAGTTGTACTCGAGGAACCCTCCGAGCATCGCCCCTAGCAGAT
>JBATEX010000166.1:0-1500 GCA_049664225.1 Thermoanaerobaculia bacterium | reverse complement strand
GTGGGGATGAGCTGTTCTGGGGATACGCTGCCAGGTTTGCGAGTGTCTTGAATTGGACATCGGCTTTCCGACAGCCCCATTGGAGACGGTCGATCGCTTGGTGGGCACACAGGTTCTTGGGATTGGGGCATTCCAACTGGAATCTTCGATTCCCGACGATTGGTGACTGGTATCGGGCGAAGCACACCCGCATTCCGGAGCCGTGGCTGAACCGTATATTCCCGGAAGGCCCAGACTGGCCAGCTGCTTTTGGTGCATTCTCCTTCGACGGGTCGTCCTTGAATGAAACTGCCCAGTGGTTGAGATGGAACGAGTTTCAGGTCCATCTTGCGATGGTCCTCATGAAGGTCGACGGCGCGAGTATGCACGAGAGCTTGGAGGTCCGGGTCCCACTTCTCGATCGGGAGGTATTGCAAGTCGCAGAGAGGGTGGACTGGCAGAGTTGCCTCGATCTCGAGACAGGTATCGGGAAGCTGCCGCTACGGAAGTCGTTGCGTCGTCAAGTCGGGTGGCAGAGTCAAGAGAAGAAGGGTTTCTGGGTGCCAATGGGCGATTGGCTCCGGGGGCCACTCCGGGAGTTATTCGAGGAACGAGTGCTTTCCCGCAATCATTTGGCCGGTGTACCGATCAACAACCGTTCTCTTCGCGAGCTGTGGCAATCTCATCAGCAGGGAAAGGACTTTGCCTGGGGCCTATGGATCCTCCTGAGTCTCGCTCTTTGGGAAGGTCGTCATCTGGATGCCAGAAGCCACCCTGTCTGGTCGCAGTCGGAGCCCTGAGCTGGCCCCGCCTGATGAGCATGTCCGGAGTGAAGTTCGCGCTAGTTGACAGGGGAGTCTGGAGGCTACCGCGCAAGGTGCATCACTTTCGAGCTAGCCCAGGGAGCCAGACTGCCGTGAGGCCCTCTCGCTACTCGAGATTCAGTCGAGGTTGTCGGTGACCGGATTCGAGTGGCTCCGGGCGCGAGCGGATCGAGTCCTGCCCGTTCTCCATGGGCAGGTGAGGAGAGACTTGGCGACTCTCGTCAGGGATTCACAGCTTGAATGCCCGAGGATCCTGGATGCCGGTGGGCGACGATCACCGTACACGGTGGGTCTATCCGCTGCAATAACGATCCTCGAAGTGCCTGGCTACGGCGTGGATCAAGATCTGGGTGTAACGCGGGCGACTCTCGCTCATCTGCAACGCCGACGTTCGAACGTCGAGGAAGTGGTTCTGGAGGACATGACTGATTGCTCTTTGCCGAGCGAGTCTTTCGACGGAGTCGTGTGCGTCGAGGTGATCGAGCACGTAAGGGAAGATGACCGCTTCGTGCAGCAGGTGTCCAGGGTCTTGAGGCCCGGAGGTTGGGCCTACTTCACCACCCCGAACGGCGACTACATTCGAAACGAGCCACCGAACTTCAACCCTGATCATGTTCGTCACTACCGACTGGAGGAGCTCCGAGAGCTATTGAGCTCCTGGTTCGGGAATGTAGATGTCCGCTATGGTGTGAAGACC
>JBATEX010000165.1:0-2280 GCA_049664225.1 Thermoanaerobaculia bacterium | reverse complement strand
TGGCAAGCAGGCTGGTAGGCGGGACGACGGCGCAGTAGGTGTAGGAAATACCTGGCGATCCAGCCAAGACCACCACTGCGGCGCAGGCCAGAAGTGCGAAGATCGGTCGTTGCAGGAGGTCCGAGGTTTCCGTTGCCGACTTCCAGGCCGTCACCAGGACCCACCCGGTTGCCAGGAACAGAAACGGCAGCACGACCAGGAAGTTGTTCCTCTTCAAGTAGGCAGTCGTCAGGGCGTAGGCGGCCACATAGACGATGGGGAAAGTGAGGAACATCAAACGGGGCAGCCATTGGGGCTCGATAGCGCGGTTGCGCAACAGCCAGACGAGAAGCCCGAGGAGTCCCAGAAGTCCGAGGCCCGCGAGCCAAGGGCTCTGAACGGCAGGCTCGAGAAGGAACTTCACGGTACGCCACGGAACCGACAACTGAGTCTGACCCCTGGCTCTGGCCTGGATCTCGTAGAGATGGCGGAGGTTGGCGAGCCAAGCCGGATAGTGGCGCCAATAGGGGTTGAGCAGGACGAAGGAAAGCGCCGACGATAGGCCGGCAACACAAAGGAGTAGGAGATCGCGGTGTCGCCGCCATGCGGTGATGAGAGCGGCCACAACCAGCGGCACGGCGACTTCGACTCCGATGGCTTTGCTGCTGGCTGCCAGGGTGACACCGAGCCCAGCCAGTACGTATCCGCCAATCTTGCGCCGCTCGACGGCGCGTAGGCTGAGCAGTAGAGCCAGAAGGGTCATGCACAGTAGTTGGGAGTCCGGTTTGAAGTAGCCCGAGGAGTGGATGGCTTGCGGCGAGAAGGCGAGGAGCAGCGCACCGATCAGACCGGCCTTGGTGGAAAAGACTCGTTGACCGATGAGGAAGGTGAGGAAGATGGCGAGAGTTCCGTAAGCGATGGGCCATACCCGGGAGAGAAAGAGGGCACGAGGGGAAACCGTGCCGTCGGCGGTCACCGCGGTCCAGGGCTCATCCCCGATCGAGCTCGACAGCTTTTCAGCAATTGCGATGAGTGCCGCTGGCGGCACATTGAAGAGCGGGTAGGGGTAGTAGGACTTGACTGGTGCCAGATTGCCCGTCTCCAGGATGGACTGGACGTTGGGCCAGCTGTGCTGCTCGTCTTCGAAACGATCGAGTCGCAATCCGAAGCCGCCGTACCAGAGGCGCAGGGCAAGACCAGCCGCGAGGATCAGGCCTAGGGCGACCCTTGTCGCAACCAGCGGCTTGTCGTTCGCGCCCATCGTTCAGACACCGGATTGAATACGGCTCCAACTATCGTATCCGCTTTGACGCAGATCTCAACCGCTGAAGGAGGCTTGGCTCGCTGCTGTTCAAGCCGGATGGCACTGTCCGAAATACGGGCCGTATACTACGAAACGAACCTGCTGACGTTACGGAGACCAAAACCATGCGCTCAAAGGTAAGTCCCGGAATCGCCGTTTTCCTGCTGCTGTCGAGTGCTGCCGGTCTGGCTGATCCAGCTTCCAGTGACGCCGAGCAAGTGAAGGCCACGCTGACCGCCATGTGGGAGGCCATCGAGCGCGGTGACGCGGAAGCCTATGCGCAATACGTGCATCCTGACTTCTCGCAGTTCGGCGAGAACGACGTGTATCTCACTCAGGGTAAGGACCTCGAGGTCGAGTCCATTCGAGACTATGTAGAGCGGGCCACGGATGTGCACACCGAGATGCACCATCCGATCATTACCGTGCGAGGCGACGTGGCCTGGATCGTCTACTACTGGACCGACTCAGGAGTCATTGGAGGCGACCGCTTCACCAGTCGAGGCAAATCGACACGCATTTTTGTCAAGGAGAAGGGTCGGTGGCTGAGCATTCATGGCCACTATACTGCCGTTCCTTAGAGGCATCCATGAACTGATAAGGAGATTCGCTGATGGAGCTCTTTCTAGGCATCCCGATCTGGCTGCTGTTTGGCATCCTCGGAGCTTGGATCGCGACTACCAAGGGTCGATCCGGCTGCGGCTGGTTCCTGCTCTGCGCGATCCTCGGACCCTTCGGTCTGATCATTGCCGCCGTGATATCGAAGAAGAGCTGAACCCAGCTAGCCCAGGGCTCGACTGGTGTCTTCCTGGATTGTAGGCTTGGCTTTTGGACTACCAAGGAGGATCCTCAACCATGCACAGAAACACCAGGATGTTCGCCGCGACAGCTGCGGTCATACTCGTCGTTGGCTGCGGGGAGAAGTCGACAGAAATGACTGACAAGACAGCGAACTCAGGGCAGGACAACATCCTGTTGGCGGAGTGGGTTGGCCCCTA
>JBATEX010000164.1:0-2011 GCA_049664225.1 Thermoanaerobaculia bacterium | reverse complement strand
CCAGAGATACGCGCTTGAGTTGTGTACGGCGTGAATCGATCGGCCGTCAAGTACCAGGCAAGGCTGAGGAAAATAATCAGCCCAATTACGCGGCTGCCTTTGTTTACAGCGGCGGCGGTGTCAGGCTGTTGGTCGCTGCTTTGCTCTGCAGCGTCAACGGCTTCGTCCGTCGTGTCTGTTTCACTCATCGTGAATTCTCCGAACCGGGTAGTGGTTGCTGCGTTGGTGCAGGAAGTGGGGCGTTCAATAAATCTCCCCAATCGCTGCGTTCCTGCATCGTGTCACGGATTGCCTGCGGAAGCAGCTGCTCGACCGGCGTATCGAGCCAGCCTCCGCCAAGGGATTTGTAGAGGTCGATCACCGCGCTGATATGGTCACTCTGGTTTGTGATTTCGTTCTGGGTTTGAGCGAATAACGATCGTTGTGCGTCCAGTACCCGATTGAAGTTGGCGTAGCCCTCATTAAAGAGCTTATTCGCCAGGTCCAGTGAGCGCTGCGCTGCGTTTGCTGCCTCGACAAGCAGTTTCTGCCGCTCGCCTGTCTTCAGGACGCTGATCGCGGCATCGTCGATTTCACGTGCCGCCTGCAGAGCGCTGTTCTGAAAATTCTCAATGGCTTGCTGCAACAGAGCATCCTGCAAGCGGACATTATTGCGGATGCGGCCATGGTCAAACAGGTTCCACGTAACCGACGGCCCGACTGCCAGGGTGCCGGTGTCCGGGCTGGCGCTCAGACTGTTGCCGGACCAGCCGATACTGCCCAACAACGTAATCGCAGGATAGAAATCAGCCTCGGCGATGCCAATCTGCGCCGACTGCGCGGCGACCTGCCAGGCGGCGGCTCGAATGTCGGGGCGGCGCAGCAGCAAGCGCGCGGGAACGGCTTCTACCAGCAACGGTTCGACGGCAGGCAATTTCCCCGTCAGCCCTTTGATTTCAGGCATATCCCCGGGCGCCCGGCCAAGCAGGGCGCCCAGCGCGTTTGACGTCTGGACAAGCGCGGCCTCCAGGCTGGGAACAGTTGCCAGGGTCGCCAGGTACTGGGTCTTGGCCTGTTGTAAATCGAGTTCCGAGCTTTGTCCGTCCTCGAAGAGTTGCCGCGTGATATCAAAGCTGCGCTTTTGGATGTCGGCATTTCTCTTTGCGACTTCGATCTGCAGCAAGGTCGTACGGTATGTGAAATAAAGACTGGTAACCGTTGCGCTCAGCAGAACCTGTGCATCTTGCTGATTCGCGATTGACGCGAAAAACGCAGCATCCGCTGATTCAATTCCGCGCTGGAAACGTCCCCAGAAGTCCAGCTCCCAGCCAATACCGAATCCCGCCTGATAGCTGGTCAGATCCTGATCATTCGAAACGACGCCACCCGATTGCTGTGTGTTCACGTAGGCTACATCGGCACTGGCCTGTTGCGATTGTGGATACCGATTGCTGGTCGCGATGCCCAGCTGGGCCCGGCTTGCGAGAATATTCAATCCTGCGATACGCAGCGACGGATTTTCCTGCTTCGCCGTTTCGATCAGTTCATTCAGAATGGAGTCGTCGAAAAGGTGCCACCAGAATTGCAGGTCGAGCTCGGACTGCTGCTCCGAATCTGCGATCTGACCGTAGAGATCCGGCTGCCAGTCATGCAACCATGCAACATCAGGCTCCTGATAATCCGGGCCCAGCGTGGTGCAGGCGCTGAGCACCAGCACTGCGCTGAGCGGCGTCCAGCGGCGAAAACGTACGGCAATGCGGCGCACGATCCGTATCTGTTATTGCGGTGGGGCCTGGTCAGCATGATCGAGCCAGTCCATGAATATCTGGTAGCCCATGGCCATTATTACTGCGCCCATGAACAAGCCGATGATGCCGCTGGTAACCATTCCGCCCAGCGCACCGATCAATATGACCAGCATGGGCACGTCGACACCGCGGCCGAGCAGCAGCGGCTTAAGTACGTTGTCCGCAGATCCGGCGACTAACAGGTAAACCGTGTAGGCGATATTGCTCGTGGTTGATGCATCGCC
>JBATEX010000163.1:0-2754 GCA_049664225.1 Thermoanaerobaculia bacterium | reverse complement strand
GCGATCTGGCCCCGCGTCACTGGATCGATGAAATCGAGGGGCTCCTCCTGGATGATGGCATCGAGGTATTCGTAGAAGCTGAAGTCGTTCGGTGGAATGGTCTGGAAGTCAGCGAGACCGGACATGTCGAGGAACTCCATTTCCGGAGGGTTGTTCTTCTTGGCCAATGGGTAGACCTTGAGGTTCTTCATGATGTTGGTAGCCGCCGCCTCGACACTGTCGCGAACATAGCCGCGCATGAAGTTCCACACAGTGTAGGTACGCGACCTGACTACAAAATAGCCGTCAGGCACGTCGCCCTCGTAGCCTGGAGGCAGGACCAGGTACTTGCCGCCCTTGCCTTTGTCGGGCCCGGCGGCGCCCATGTCGGTCATGTAGCGAAAGTACCCGTCATTGAGCATCCCGAGCACGTCGGGGGGGATGTCGATCACGGTGGGACCGTCCTTCTTGAGGTCGAGGAAGCCCCAGGTGTAGAGCGAGGTGTTGTTCCAGGTCAAGACCAGCGGCTTGGAGTCTCCCATCTCCTTTGCGATCACGATCTGGTTGGATTCGGTTTGACCGAGGTCGCGCTGTCCCTGGCGAATGCTGTACATGGACACCGCCGGGATCATGTTGATGAATACATCCACTGCACGGGCGCGATCCACGTAGTCGTAGACCTTTTCGGTTGTGTCGCCGATGGGCACGCCGTCGAAAAACTCGAGGGTGCCGATGGGTGTGTCTACCTTGTCGGGGGTGGTGATCTTGTGCGGGATGCGGGTGGTATTTTCGAAGACCGGTTCTTCGGTGCCGACGGGCGTCTGCGCCGAGACGGTGACTGCCAACAGGCAAGCCAGGGCGATGATTGTGAACGACTTCGTTTTCATGGTGCGTCTCTCCTTTGTTCAGGTTTGGGTATTCATGGGATTCAGGATGCAGGATTCGAGATGCAGGCGGGAACCCGAGTCCCTGTGACCTGCACCCTGCATCCTGCGACCTGCATCCCGCATCTATTCAACAAGCTCTACATCGTTGGGCACCCAGCTCTTGTCGTTGAATGCCTTGAGCGGACCGTAGTAACGCATGTAGACAAAGAATCCCTGATCCGGCAGGGTTTTGACCCAGTTCGCTTTCGAAACATTGGCTGGAAGCTTTGCGGAGAAGTAGATATCGATGGAGCCATCGGCATTGGTCTTCGGTGCCGGCTTCTGCTGGCTGCTGATGCTGGGGTAGGGCTGACTCTGGATTTCGCAACGGGTCCACGGATCGTAGACCGTCACCGCCCAGAACAGCTTGACCGGAACATTCGGGGGCATGTGCAGCCTATAGGTCTTGTTGCCGTCAAAATACTCGCCGTCCTTGTCCTTGTAGGTGGTCTGGTAGCGGGAGCCCAATCCGTCCGGCATCTGTGCCGCCATGGCAGGCGTGATGCCGTCGGCGGTGAAGTGAAAGGTCGTCCGCGACTCCAGATTGAAGTAGCCATTCGGGTCGAAGCTCGAGCTGTCGCCGATGTAGGGGCTCTCCCACATGCGATTCGGATAGACCCTGGCCGCAGGCTGACGGCTGTCGAATGCGATCACGCGGGACATCGCCACGCCTTCTTTGGCGGCCTGGTCCAGGATCTTCTTCATCCGGGCGTCGGGGTTGAACGGTTTACCTTGTTCAATACCGATGGATGCGAGACGCCCCAGCTTTTCTTTGCCGAAGGCCTCGGCCGGTTCGTAGTTGATGAGCTCATGCATCCATTCGAACGCGGTGGCATCCTCGGGAACCAGGGTGTTGATCGGAACCCCTGTCACATTGGTGAACGTGCCTTCTTTCGGTCCGTCATTCAACGGATAGACGCGGCAGTTCTTGCGGAAGAAGTCCATCGCCTTTTCGCCAAATCCGACCACCTCCGCGTTGGCGCGGACAAACGAAAAGAGACGATAGGTCGGCGATTGAAATACAAAATAGCCGTCCGGCACATCACCCTTGTAACCGGGAGGAAGGATCAGGTATTTACCACCCTTGCCTTTGTCCTGGCCGGTGGGACCAATATCGAAGGCAAACAAGAAGTTGGCGTCATCTACCGGTCCCATCAACCCGGGAGGTGCTTGAAAAACCGTGGGGCCGTCGGCCTTCAGGTCAAACACCACCATGGCGTAGATACTTTCCGTATTACCGGTCAGCCACAATGCGCTGGAATCCAGTCGGTCGGCTGTCACCGCGACATGCGAGCTGTCCTTCGAGCCGTAATCCCGCACTGTTCCGATCATCATTCCACGCATGGAAAGGGCTGGATACATATCGAGGAACAACTGGGTCGCGCGCTGCAGGTCCAGTTCATCGTAAACTTGTTGAGCGGTTTTTTCTGTCGGGTAGCCGTCAGGAAACTCCAGGGTGCCGAACCGCGTCTTGATCTTTTCCGGTGCCGGCTTGAACCCACCCGGTGTGTACTTCTCCTGGGCACTGCCGAGTTCGAAGATGCTCTGCGCCTCGGCCGGGCCTCCGAGACCCGTCGCCAGTAACCCGATCAGAATGAATGTGGACAGTGATTCTGCTTTCAGTGTCTGCTCCTTTTCCTTGCGGCCCGCGGGCTGTCGTTCAAAGATCTGTTGCCAGGTGTTCATGTTTCCTTCTCGACCTGCTCGACCCGCAGGATCGGCAGGTGCAGGCTGTAGAGGGTTTCGAGGACCCCGTTGAGCTCGGCCTGGTCACGGATCCGTCCCGCGAGCGCGGTACGGGAAGACTCGCCCTCTTGGTCGCTGACGGTGATGGTCATCCCGGCCAACC
>JBATEX010000162.1:0-1661 GCA_049664225.1 Thermoanaerobaculia bacterium | reverse complement strand
GGTCAGGGTCCTTCGTGGCTTGATAGACCCGCTGCAATAGCGCCTGCCCGTGACCGTCGGCGGGATGCGCCTTGCCCGCATAAATGATGGTTGCGCCGGGATTTCCATTGAGCAGCTTGGCGAGCCGCTTGGGTTCGCTCAGGAGCAAGTCCGCGCGCTTGTAGGGTGCGAACCGTCGGGCAAAACCGATGAGCAAGCGATCTTCGTCGAGCCTACCGAGGATATCGCGGAGCAAAGAGAGGTCTTCGCGACGTCGAGTCCAGGTTTCGGTGAGGTGTTCCTTGAGCCAATCGACGTAGTCGGCGCGGAGCTCGCGATGTGTCGCCCAGATTTCGGCTGGATCGTGGTCGTGCAACCATTGCCAGCTGTTGGGATCGTCGATCTGGTTGCGCCAGTCGTGCCCCATCTGCCGTTCCGTCAGCAGCTGCCATCGAGGCGCGAGCCACGTCGGGACGTGCACCCCGTTGGTGATGCTCGCGCACGGCACGTCGTCGGGGTTTTCGAACTCCGGAAAGAACTGCAGGAACATCTCCCGTGCGACTTCGCCGTGCTTGCCGCTGACGCCATTGATTCGGCCCACGTTTCGCACGGCGAGCGCGGTCGTTCCGAACTCGTTGGCTGCGCTCTCCGGCGTATGCCCCATCGCCATCAAACGAGGCCAATCCATGCGGAGCACGTGCTCAAACCGCGCCAAGTACGGGCGTACCATCTCCTCGGGAAAATGATCATGTCCGGCCGGCACTGGCGTGTGCGTGGTGAAGACGGTCGTATTGCGGATGTACTCGAATGCCTCTTGAGACCGGAGCCCGTGCCTCTTGATCAGGTGGGCCGCGCGCGCGAGGATCAGGAAGGCGCTGTGGCCTTCGTTCATGTGAAACACGTCGGGGTTGATGTCGAGCTCGGTGAGCACTTGGTAGCCGCCGAGGCCCAGGATCATCTCCTGTCGCAGACGGTGCGTGGTGTCTCCGCCATACAAGCGATCGGTGATCGCGCGGTCTTCGGGCTTGTTTTCCTGCAGGTTGGTGTCGAGCAGGAATAGCGGCACCCTGCCGACCTTCAGTTGCCAGGCCTGGATTTGCACTGGGCCGGTGGGCAGTGGCACCGTCACTCGCAGCGGCGAGTACCGTCCGACCATGACTGGCTCGAACGGAGGGTTCTCGAAATCGTTCGTGTCGCCGAGGTGCTCTTGCCGTCCGTCACGATCGATAATTTGGCGGAAGTATCCGTCGTGGTAAGCAAGACCGACCGCGCAAAGGGGCAGGTCCAAATCGCTTGCCGCCTTGAGGTGGTCTCCCGCGAGGATTCCGAGCCCCCCCGAGTAGAGCTTCAAAAAGCCCGCAAGGCCGAATTCCATGCAAAAATAGGCGATTCGTGGGTCTTGCGTTTCGGTCGACTCGATCATCTCTCGATGGAGCCGCGCCAGATCTGCGACGTACTCCGCGTCGTCCGCTGCCGCCATGAGCCGACCTGGCTTCACCTGGTCGAGGAGCATGTGCGGGTTCTCTTCGACCTTGAACCAGAGCGCGGGATCAATTCGTTTGAAGAGCGCGCCGACCTCAGGGTGCCAACGCCACCAGAGATTGGACGCGATCTCCTTCAGGGCTTTCAGCTCGTGGGGAAGCGCGTTCGCCACGACGAAGGTTCGGGTGTAGGGCGCGCCC
>JBATEX010000161.1:0-17905 GCA_049664225.1 Thermoanaerobaculia bacterium | reverse complement strand
GCGTGCCGCACGCTCCGCTCGCGGCCCAGAAGCGTCGTGTTCGTGGCGATCGGCTGGTCCTTGTCGATGATGTCGCCCGGCTGCACGTGAAACCGCAGAAAGCCGCCTCGTTCGGCCCGAATCCACTTCGACTTTGCGATCACGACCTGATACTCGGGGCTTTCCAGATCGCCGTCGAGCATGTCGAGACTGCGAAGAACATTTCTGATCCCCCGTGCCGCGGATTCGACGATGCTGGGTTCGACCTTCCAGACCTCGCCGCCTTCCATGATGATCGTCGGGCAACCGGCGCGGCAGGCGGCGCGCCGAAAGGCTCCCTTGGGGCCGATGCCGTTGATGATGATCTCCGAACCGAAGGCCTCAGCGAGGCGGCGCACCTCGGGATCGCTCATGTCGGCTCGAACATTCGGATAGTTCGTGCGACGAACGGCCGCGGTATGCAGGTCGATACCATAATCAGACCGCGAGACGATCTCATCGAAAATCGTCCTTGCCATGCGACTGGCGAGACTTCCTGTTGACGATCCCGGAAACGAGCGGTTCAAGTCTCGCCGATCGGGAAGGTAGCGGGAGTGCCGGTCGAAGGCGGGCAGGTTCAGCACCGGCACGAGGATGACCGATCCGCGCTGCAGCTGAAATCCTTCGTCCTTGATCAATCGGCGAATCGCCCCGGTACCGTTGATCTCATCCCCATGCAGGGCGGCCGTCACGAAAACGATCGGGCCGGGCTCGACCGCACGGCGGATGTGAATCGGAATCCGCACTGTCATGCTGCTGTAGCTTTCGCCCACGGCGAGATAGACATCGCGTGATTCACCCGCTGGAATCGTCTTGCCGTTCCACTCGTCGATCGGCTTTCGCTGGCGAGACTCGGTCATGACGGTGTCAGCTTGCGGCCGGTGTATCCGCATCGGCAGGCGAAGCACTCGAGGTCGCCAGGACCTCGTCGGCTACCGGCAGGTCGGGCAGTTCCTGCGTCTTCACGCGTCGACTGCGGCGCGCCCTGGCTGGAATCAGATCCCGCATCAGGTCGAGCTTGCCGAAACAGAGCAGCCGGTCACCGGCTTCCAGTTGCCGATGTGATCGCGGGTTGGGAATGACGGTCGTGCCACGGTTGAGCGTCAGCACGTTGATGTCCTTGTCGCGCAAACCCGATTCATTGATCTGCTTGCCGACGTACTCCGAGCCTTCCGGAACATGGATCTCGGTAACGCCATAGCCGCGACTCACCGTCAGTCGCTGGCGCAGGTCGATCTCCGGGAAGTCGACCTGAGCTGCGATGTAGTCGATGATGGCCCCGGCCACGTCGAGTTGCGTTGCCCCCTCGATTCCTTCCAGACCGGGCGAGGAGTTCACCTCCATGATCTGGGGTCCATCCCTGCCCTCGAGCATATCCACGCCAGCGACTCGCAGCCCCATGATCTGAGCGGCCCTCACGGCCGTCTCGCTGTAGGTCTCATCGAGTTTCAGGGGCTCGGTCCGACCGCCACGATGGACGTTGCTGCGGAACTCCTGACCCTGAGCGACCCGGCGCATGGCGGCGACCACCTGATCGCCTACCACGAAGGCTCGGATGTCTCGGCCCTTGCTCTCGGCAACGAACTTCTGAATCAGCACGTTCTGTTTCTGCATTTGCAGCAGCTCGATGATGCTCTCGGCCGAGCTCGCGGACTCGGCGAGCAGCACGCCGATCCCCTGGGTGCCTTCGAGAAGCTTGATGACGACCGGCGCCCCTCCGACTCTCTCGATGGCCGGCAACACGTCTCTCTTGTCACGGACGAAAGTCGTTTCGGGGATGCCAATGTGGTGCCGACTCAGGATCTGGAGGCTGCGAAGCTTGTCTCGCGAGTTGGTGATGCCCGCCGAGGAGTTCGCAGAGAAGACATCCATCTGCTCGAACTGGCGCACCACAGCCGTGCCGAAGTAGGTGATCGAGGCACCGATTCGCGGCAGCACGGCATCATAATGAGACAGGTGCTTCTGCTGGAAGAAGAGATCCGGTGAGCCCTGGCGAAGGTCGATAGCGAACTTCAGAGTGTTGAGAACCTTGATCTGGTGCCCACGCTGCTCCGCCGCTTCGCGGAGCCGCCGGGTGCTGTAACAGTGTGGGCTGCACGACAGTATTCCGAGTTTCATGAGTACTCCCTACTCCGATGGTTCAACTCCGGTGCCTTCCCGCAATCCTGGGTTTCGGCTTCTTTCGTTTGGGCTTGCCGCCGTAATAAGACCTCCCGGCGTCGACGAGGAATCGCTGCCGGAAGGCCTGGCGGCCCAGCAGCATCCGAAAGCCCATAGCATCGCGATTGGCGAGCGTCAGCTCGACAGGCCAGGCGTAGCCAAGCATCTCGATATTGGTGACGATCACCGGCCGCAAGGTGACCTTGCCGCTCGAGCTGCGCACCGATCGAAAGTCGAGAACCGCCGCCTCCGCCTGCACGACACTGTTGCTGTTCCGCTGCAGAGGATGAACCCTGAAGCGCACCCAGTTCACACCCCCCCTGTCGAAGTGCTGCAGCTCGTAGGCATGGAGCGACGACGAGCGAGCGCCGGTGTCGACCTTCGCTTTGATCCTCTCGATCCCCAGGTCGGGCAGACTGACCCACTCACGCCAGCCGATAACCAGCCCACCGGGCGTTTCTTCTTTCGCCATTTCTGAGGTCTCTTTCGCGGCCTCCGCCGCACAGGGCTCATAGCTTACACGTGATGACCCACTCCGGACTCGAGAAAGCAAGAGCGAGAGGACCGCAGTTTGGGATCCGTCGGCTAGCTGAGAAGAAACGAGGTAGGGTCGATCCGTTCGAGCTGGGTCAAACCGTCGAAATCTCGATCGGTCGACAGCAGAAACTCGAGGCCGCGGTACTCCATCGTCGCCACATGGATGGCGTCCCGAGGAGTGAGGGCCGAGTGCTCGAGGAGTAGCTCGAGTGCCCTCGTCGTGTGCCTCTCTTCGATCGGAAGCACCTCATCGCAGAGGTCGATCGCCGAGCGGTGAACCACTCGGGCGATCTTGGGTCGGCCGATCGAGAAATAGCGGTGCAGAATCTCCTGCAGCACTTCGGCATCCGTGACCAGGCTCACTTCCTGATCGACCGCCCTCGTCAGCGCCTCCCGGCATGGCTCCCGCAGAGGATGGGCCGAGCCGGCTGCGTACATCAAGACGTTGGCATCGAGGAAGTAGGCATGAGCCGCGGTCATGTCAGTGCCCTTTTGGCTCTCCGGTCTTCGAGTTCTTGGTCTCGGTCTTGAGTGCCGCGTATTCCTGTTCCCAGGAAGAGTATTCCTCCGGAGCCGCAGCCGACACGGCGAGGAGCGCTTTCAAGGCGGCCTGCTTGGCCTTCTTCAACTCCGGATCGAGGCAGTAGCGCCCGATCGACTCTCGCACCACGGCAGCCAGCTTCTTCCCATCACGCTCAGCGATCTCAGCGAGCTTCTCGTACTGCGACTCCTCCAGAGTCACCTGTATCTTGCGGGTCTTCGCCATTTTCGCAAGTGTAGAGAGTCTATACATTTGTGTCAATTAACTTGTGTCTCTTGGAGTGTCATGCGGTCCTGCCCTTGTGAGTGGACGAGGGCCGACAGTCCTACTAAGGTGGAAGGTGAACCTCACTGCGAAAGGAGGAAGGCCTTGACCTCCAATTACCCCCAGGACCCCGCTGCAGGGGGAAGCCCTGTCGATCGCGAAGCGCTCGAGGCGAAACTCGAGCAGACCCGCCGCAGCTTTCACGAGCTAGTTGGCTCTTTGAGTGACGACCAGTTGGACCTCGAGAGTGTTGTGACCGACTGGACGGTGAGGGAAGTACTCTGTCATATGAGTCGCGTCATGGAGATTGCGTTCGCCATGATGGTGCACCGCGCCAAGAAGAACAAGGGGATGCCCAGGGTGCTCCACTCCCGCCTCGCCCGCTGGCTGAACTACATGACGGCCAAACAGGCCGCAAAGGGGGCCGACCGCGACGACGTACTGAAAAGGTACGACGCCGCCAACGCGAAGATGGTCCGCCTGCTGGGGACCGTCCAAGACGATGAGTGGAACAACAGGGTCAGCTTCCCGAGTGGCACCCCACTGACGATGGAGAGGATCTTCTCCGAGGTCGTTCCCGGACATTTCGCTGCGCATGCTGCAGAGATCGAGGAAACGGTGGCGAAGAGCAAAGGCAAGGACTTCGACTCGCCGCAATACAGAGAGCTGATTGCGCCGCTTTCCTGAGCCCTGAACTGATCCATGGGCTCAAGTTCCGGCTGAAGCTAGAAGGCGATGCGAGATGCCGAGTGCATTGCGTTTCTGCAGTGGGCCCTGCCGAAGATGGGCTTTCGGTGGCCGGGCTTCCGCAAGGTTCGGGGGCAGGTGTGCAAACGGGTCGGAAGGCGGCTGAATGAGCTTGGGCTCACCGACCTCGAGGCTTATCGGGAGCATCTCGAGGTGCACCCCGAAGAGTGGGCAACCCTCGATGGCTTCTGCCGAATCACGATCTCGAGGTTCTTCAGGGATCGCGGCGTCTACGAGATGCTGGGGCGGGAGGTCCTGCCTGAGCTTGGACGCCAGTGTGCATCGGCTGGCGAGCCGGTCCTCGACATCTGGAGCGCCGGTTGCGGAGCCGGGGAGGAGCCCCACTCCATCTCCATTCTGTGCCACCACTCGGACGATCCCGATCTGCAGCGCGCCGAGGTCCGGATCCTCGCCACGGACTCTGACGAGCATCAACTCGATCGTGCCCGCGCCGCCATCTACCCGCTCGGGTGCACCAAGGACATGCCAGCCGAGATTCGAAATGTGGTGTTCGAGCAGATCGACGCAGATCAGTTGCGGCTGAAAGGGCCTTATCGCGAAGACGTCGAGCTCGTCCTCCAAGACCTGCGCGACGACATGCCCGATGGCCCCTTCCACCTCATCCTCTGCCGCAACCTGGCCTTCACCTACTTCATCGAAGAGACTCAGCGCGAGATCCTTGCCGCCCTCCGTCAACGGCTCAGGCCAAGCGGCTATCTGGTCATTGGCGCCCACGAGCAGCTGCCAAACGGCGAGACGCCATTCGACGCCCTCCCTCACTGTCCATCGATCCTGCGTCGTGTGGCCAAATAGCGCCAAGACGTTTCCGCGGAAACGTCGGGATGTCTACAGCTGCCGGTAACCTTGGATCGCCCAGTTGAGGTCGAGCGGACCCCCTTCCCAGGTCGGAAAGCCCGTGCTGGCGTCGATCGAGAAGTCTTCTTCAGCGAGTAGGCTCGAGAGGGAGTCGAGTGAGTCCTGAATCAGATCCGGTTCCGGGGGAGCGGACGGGATCTCCCAACCTTGCGGTCGGAGGAAGCGCAGCTCGCCGTTGGAGGCGTGCTCGATCTTGTATCCCTCCTCGTGAACGGCCCGATGATGACGGCGACAGAGCAGGACCAGGTTGTCGAGGCTCGTTTCTCCCCCGTTGGCCCAGTGTTTCAGGTGGTGAGCTTCGCAGTACTTCAATCCGCACCCCGGAAACTGGCAACCTTCGTCCCGAACGGTCAGTGCCCGGCGAATTGCTGTAGGAATCGTCCGTGTTCGGCGGCCGACGTTGAGGATCTTTCCCTCGGAGTCGTGTTTCATAACCACCTTTCCGGCATCGCAACTGAGACGCCGGGACGTTTCCGCGGAAACGTCTGTGCCGGCCTCGAGCATGGACACTCCAGGGGCTTGCGTGTCGGCCAGCACCTCCTCATCGACATGCACCACCACCTGTAGGCGGTCACTTCGCGGTCCCTTGTCCAGGTCGTGGGCCAGGGCACTCTCGGCCACCAGACCCAGGGCATCGGCTCGTCTCTGGCTCAAGGGCACTCCGTCACCCCGCTCGTTCTTGGTTTCCCTCTCCCTGTCGTAAAGCACCTGCTCCGCCTCTCCCAGAGCTTTCAGCACAGCCGCTCCCACCTCCGGGTCCAACCGGGCCCGCAGCACCACCATGCCGTCTTCATCCGCGTAGGCCTGGAGGTAGCGGCTGGCGTGTCGAAGGCTCTCCCTCTCCGACTCTTCGTGGCGATCGACCCGTCGCCATGCTCGCACCAGCATCTCCACATGAGCGGCCGTGCCCGCTCGTGCGAACTCCAAGAGTTCTGCTTCGTTGTCCGCAGTGGCCACTCGGGTCAAAGCCCGTACCTTGGAATAAGAAAGCTCCCCACGCCGCATCGCTTCGGAAAGTTGTGACAGCTCACCCAGAGCCTTCGCCACTCTCACCTTCTCGCGGGCGGCACCAAGATTCAGCCCGGTACGCCAGTTGAGCCAGTGGGCACAGGAGCGAAAGCCGGTGTTCCATCCACTCCTTTCGTCGAACTCCCGGATCATGGTCAGCAGGTGATAGGTGGCGGCCTGGATCTGGGCCGATAGCTCAGCGATCCTCTCGCCGAGCTGGTCGACCTCCGACCTTCCAGGGCCAATCTGAGGAATCGGTTTCGGGGTTTGCAGGGGCTCGATCATAAGCATTCTCCAGGGCAATACACCATTATAAACCCTTCATTTTCAACGCTTTAGATTGCCTCGTGACACACGAACGAGGGTCCTCGAGACTTCTTTGTTGCCTGGCTGTGAGAACAATCCGTAGAGCAAAGCTACGCGCGTTCGGGGCCCTATCTGGGCCCGATCACAGAGGTCGCGAAAAATGACGCGGAAATCTTGTCAAGCGAAAAATGTAGTTCTTTTCAGACCGCTTGACTCTCAACCTTTAGGCCTTTGGTCTTCAAAGCCCAGGACCCGAGACCCTAGACAAGGTGGCCCGCACCTATGGCGGCCGGGGTGGGTGGGAGTGCCCGGACCCTGTTGAACGCTTTCCACCTTCGCATGTGGCCGTGGGAAGTGGCAACCGTGGGCCAGAATGGAAAGTTGCCTACTTGGCGCGGTGCTTGCCTAGGACTTCTTCGTAGCGGGGATGTTGGCGCAGGGCGTCGTATCTGGGGTCGATATCGATCCACTCCGCCGTAGTCCAGTTCGGCAGCGAAAGGAAACGATCGATCTGTTCGAGGGCCTGATCGTACTCGCCGACCATCGTGTAGATTCGAGCCAGGTCCTCGACATGGGTGGGGCCGTGGAGGGCATCCTTCTCGGGTGGGTAGAGTCTCACCGCCTCTCGGCCCTCGCGGATTGCCTCCTCCTTCCTTCCCATACCGGCGTAGATCAGTCCCAGCGAGCTGTGCAAACGGGCATCCTGTGGATTCACAGCCATCTGCCGCTTCACCATTCCCAAAGCAGATTCATAGGCCCGGCGCGACTTCTCCTCATCGCCGAGCTGAAGATAGAGCTCACCCCTCAGCAGGTCTAGCGGAGTCCAAACATCTGGTGCCTCGATGAGATCGGCCGGCGACTCGTCCAGATGAACGAGAGCCTGGTTCCAGTTTCGCTCCATCGCATCCTGCCCAACCTGGTAGTAGGTCAGGAAGACACCGGGAGTTTGCGGCATTCTGTCGAAGTCCTGCCGCGCACTCGCAACATCACCGCGAGACCAGTGGGACAACATCTTGAACATGTAGGCCGCCTGTTGATCCGGCGCCAGCGCGATGGACTCGTCGAAGGACGCGAGAGCCTTCTCGGCGTCTCGGTTCATCATGTGGATGACACCGATCTCCCGCGGCAGATCGTCTTCGAGGGGACTCAGCTCGAAGGCTCTCTGAACATAGTCGAGCGATTCGTCGAGTCGGCCCTGTCGGCGGCGGATGGCGAAGTTGGCGATCAGGACATTCTGATCGTCGGGCATGCTCCGCTCGGCGATGGCCAGCGCCTCGAGCGCCGGCGTATAGTCACGCAGGCCCCAGTAGTAGTAGTAGGCCAAGGCCAGATGGGCAACGGGGAGATCCGGGTCCAGCTCGAGGGCACGGTCTACGGCCTCCTTGGCCAGGGCCAGTCGCTCTGGGGACTTGTCCATACCCAAGTTCATGAGACCGGAATGAGCCATGGAGAGCTCCGCCCAGGCCTCGGCAAACTCGGGATCGAGCTCGACTGCCCGCTCGAACATCTCGATCTCGGTCATGCGGTCTGCTTCCGAGTACGTGAGATGACCGGTCTGGTCGAGGCCTCGGAGGTAGGCCTGGTAGGCCTCCATGTTTTCGGTGGGCCTTGCCTCGACCGAGGCCTGTTCGGGCTCGAGCAGGGTCACGCCGAGCTGGTTGATGACCTCGCCCGCGATGTCGCTCTGGACCTCGAAGACGTCGTCGATGACACGGTCGTAGGTGTCGGCCCAGAGGTTGGTGTCGTCGGCGACGGAAATCAGCTGGGGCGATATCCGGACCCGGCTGCCGTCGTCGGTCCTGGCCCACCGAACCGTGCCTTCAAGCACATATTGGACGCCCAGCTCTTGTCCGATCTGCTGGATGGTCTTATTCGTACCGGCGTAGCGCATCGCGCTGTTGCGGGAGATCACCCCGAGGCCGCTCACCGCTGCCAAACGAGTCGTGATCTCCTCCGTCATGCCGGCCGCGAAATACTCGTCTTCCGCTGCACCGAGATTCTCGAAGGGCAGCACGACCATCATCTGGCGGCCGACTTCCTCTGGAGCTGCCGCAACCCGTGGCGCTTTGGGCTCCTTGTCCCCACCCATCCACCAGACCAGCCCGCCAACCACGGCTGTGGCGGCCACCAGGGCTGCGAGTGTCAGCCACTTTCGGCTGCCGCCTGGGCCTGCAACCGGAGTCGCTGCACTCATGCTCGAGACTGGGACCTCGCCCGACGCAACTTCCTTCTGCAGGCCTTCGATCTCGTTGCGGACATCCAGCGCCGACTGGTACCGGCGCTGTGGGTCCTTTTCCAGGCAGTGCCTGATGATGCGTCCAAAGTGCCGCGGAAGCTCCAACCGGAGATCGGTGACCGAGTCGGGATTGTCACGCAGGATCGAAGAGATCAGATCTGCAGAGGTCTCGCCCTCGAACGGAAGTTTCCCAGTGGACATCTCATAGAGCACGATCCCCAGCGAGAAGATGTCCGACCGGTGATCCACGGCTTTGCCCTGCACCTGTTCCGGAGACATGTACGGGATGGTGCCCATGGCGATGCCATCGCGGGTCAGGGCCTCGGTGGCCATTTCCGTGGCTACGAGATCGGGCTCTTCCTCGAGGAGCTTCGCGAGACCGAAGTCGAGGACCTTGACTCGCCCGTCATCCGTCACCATCACGTTGCCCGGTTTGAGGTCGCGGTGCACGACTCCCTTGGAATGGGCAACGGCCAGCGCATCTGCCAATGGGGTGGCAATCTCGAAGATCCGCTCCAGGGGTATACCCCCCTTCCCCACCAGCTCCGCCAGGGTCTGGCCATCTACCCACTCCATGGTCAGAAAGCGAACACCGCCGTCTTCTTCGACGGTGTGAATTGTGACGATGTTCGGATGATTCAACGACGCTAGCGATTCGGCTTCGCGCTGGAAACGCTCCAGCCGTTCCTGGCTGGTGGCCAGCTCGGGCGGCAGCACCTTGAGAGCCACCTTGCGCTTGAGGGTGGTGTCTTCAGCCAGATAGACCTCACCCATCCCACCCTTGCCGAGCTGCTCCAGAATCCGATAGTGAGAAAGGGTCTCGCCGATCATCGATACCTACCTAGACTTCCAACCTAAGGTGCCAGCGACTTGGTTCTGGACCGAGTCCTGAGATTCTACCCTCCCAGCACGTCTTGCAACCCTTTCATCGCAGGAGTAGGGTCCTACCTGAACTCGACAAAGGTACGAAGGAGGTATTGCCATGGCTCACTTCCTGTCGAAGGCACGTTGCGTTGGATCGTGCATTGTTCCCTTGGCACTCTGGTCTTGGATCACCCCGCCTGTTTTCTCGCAGGTGACCGTTCTCGAGGTCGGCCCGCACGGCACCTACGCGACGATCCAGGGGGCGATCGATATCGTCGTGAATGGCGCCGACACCGAGATTCGGGTCGAGCGAGACGTTACCTACAACGAGAACCTCGAGGTGCCGGACACATTCGACAGCGGCAGTCTCGAGATCCTCGGTGGCTGGGATGCCACGTTCTCGACGCGCGATTTGGATCCCAAGAAGACCGTGATTGATGGTGGCAGTGCCATTGGGAGTGTCATTGAAATCGATATTGAAGGCGGCTCGCTGCTCGTCGACGGCTTCACTCTCACGAATGGTCGTACCACCGGCGCCGGGATCCAGCTTTCTCCTGATCCAGGGGCCAACACATCGAAGGTCGTCATCCGAAACAACCGCATCGAAGGCAACGTCGCAAATGTCTACCCGGTGGCCCTAGGAGGCGGGATCCTCGCCGAGCCTCGCGGCACCCAGCGGCTCGAGATCGTGGACTGCCGAATCCGTGGCAATACCGCAAGCTCCTGGAACGATGGCTCGGCCCTTGGGGGAGGAATCTGCCTCGAGACCAGGAACGATTCGACTTTCTTGATCGAGGATTGCGAGATCGACGGGAATTCCGTCACCTCCGAGGGGGGAGAGCGCCATGGAGCCGGTGTCCACCTCCGGACTTCCGACAGCTCGAAGGGAATGTTCTACGACAGCTCCGTATTCGGCAACTCGATCCTCGGTACAGGGACCTCCAAGGGAAGCGGTGGGGTTCTCGAGATCTCGCTCTCCTCCAGCATGGAGGTCGCACGGACCGGCTGGGCCGCGAACGAGGTCGATGCAGGAGACGCAACCCCTCAGCTGGTAACGATTAGCGATTGGGGTCCTAGCTCCTTCCGGTTGACCGATTCCGGTATCGGCCTGGGCGATGACGGGGG
This sequence comes from Thermoanaerobaculia bacterium, assembly GCA_049664225.1. GTDB lineage: Bacteria > Acidobacteriota > Thermoanaerobaculia > Multivoradales > JAHEKO01 > JAUVRX01. The sequence goes on along the minus strand of JBATEX010000161.1, from coordinate 7,223 downwards.
ATTGGCTGTTACCGCTGCCTCGAGTGCAACCGTTCATCTGGTGAACCTGACCGTGGTCGACAACCCAGGTACCGGCATACTAGCGAGCCAGGAAGAGTCCAGCACCGTGGCCATCTACAACACGATTGCTTTCCGGAATGGAACGAACCTCTCGACATCCGGGACGGTGGACGCGGGCTCCAATCTCATCGGAGTCGATCCCCTGTTCGTCGACGGCCTCAGCATCAGCGATCGCTACTACCTGCGACCCGGCTCGCCAGCCGAGAACGCCGGAGACAACAATCCTCCGGGAGGCCTTGGCACGACGGACCGGGACGGCAGGCCACGCATCATCGACGGCACTGTCGACATCGGAATGTACGAGGGCATCATCGTCGTCTTTGTTGACGGGTTCGAAACGGGCGACACTACCTCCTGGACGAGCGCCACGCCGTAGTCAGAAAGCGGCGGGCGGGGGCAAGCCCCGCCCCTACATTCGCGCTGCCGATTGAAACATCGTCATCTCTAGCTCGTATAGACTTTCTGTAGGAGAGACAACGACCAGCTCGACCGGAGGTTCGAATGGGTGCCACCAAAGCCGATCTTCTTCGTGGGACGCTGGACATGCTCATTCTCAAGACGCTCGCCTTGGAGCCCTTGCACGGGCTCGGAATCTCACGACGCATCGACCAGGTGACCGAAGGTGTCTTCCAGGTCAAGCCTGGGTCCTTGTTTCCAGCGCTCCACCGCCTCGAGGAGCGTGGCTGGATTCAGGGCGATTGGGGCGAGTCGGAGAACAACCGACGCGCCAAGTACTACCAATTGACCCGCGCCGGTCGTCGGCGGCTTGGCGAGGAGAGAGAGAACTGGGCCCAGGTCGTCGTGGCCATCACGAAGCTTCTCGAGGCCACTTGAGGAGAGTTCCATGCCTGCCCTACCCTGGCTCCGGAGCACGTTTCACTCGCTGATCCAGAAGGAGCACCTCGATCAAGATCTGGACGAGGAGCTAACCGCCTACCTCGACCTGCTAGTGGAAGAAAAGGTCCAACAGGGCATGAATCCCGAGGCTGCCCTACGCGAAGCTCGGATCGAGCTTGGCGGCACCGAGCAGGTCAAGGAGCACGTCCGCGAATCGAGGACCGGGGCCGCACTCGACACGCTCGTCCGGGATGCCCGGCTCGCCTTTCGGACCCTCCGCAAGAACCCAGGCTTCACTTTCGTCGCCATCCTGGTGCTCGCCCTCGGTATCGGTGCCACTACGGCTCTCTTCAGCACCGTGAGCGCCGCCCTACTGACTCAGATCCCGTTCCCCGACCCCGACCGGCTGGTGGCCGGCTTCAAGACCTATGCGGGCGTCCGGGCCGGGCCGGTGTCCCGGGTTGACTACTACGACTACCGCGAGCTCAGCAACTCCTTCGAGCACCTCGCTGCCATGGCCGACATCACGATGGAGCAGACCCTCACTGGAGAGGGCCAGGCCGAGATCGTCGACAGCGGCTTCGTAACCTGGAATCTCTTCCCCTCACTCGGGGTTGCCCCGGTCGTCGGCCGGCTGTTCATGGAGGATGAGGAACAGGGTGGTGCGGGGGTCGCTCTGATCAGTCACGAGTTCTGGCAGGGCCGCCTGGGCGGATCCGAGAGCGCAATCGGAACGACCCTGAGGCTCGACGGCGAGCCGACGACGATCGTCGGTGTCATGCCCGAGGGATTTCAGGTCCTGCTCGATGTCGATCTGTGGCGACTGGTCGATCGCGAAGGCCCGTTCGACATGCAACGGGATTCCCATAGCCACTTCCTGGTCGGCCGACTCCGGCCCGGGGTCTCTCTGCAGCAGGCCCAGCAGGAAGTGGACGCGATCTCCCGCAGCCTGGAGGAGCAGTATCCCGTCAGCAACGAAGACAAGGGCCTGGTGCTCACGGGTCTTCACGATGCCATGGTGGCCAAGGTCCGCCTCAGCCTGCTGATGCTCATGGCGACCGGGGTCCTGGTGCTTCTGATCGCCAGCAGCAATGTCGCCGGCCTCCTCCTGGCCCGCGGCCACCGACGCCTGCCGGAAGTCGCGACCCGCATCGCTCTGGGTGCTCCGCGCTGGCGGCTCATCCGCCAACTGCTGACCGAGAGTGTCATCGTGTCGCTCGGGGCAGGCCTGGCCGGGATCGGCGTGGCCTTCGGATTCCAACGCTTTTTGCTCCGGGCGCTGCCCATTGGCGAGTTGGGGATCGGCTCCGCGAGCATCGACCAGGGTGCCCTTCTCTTCGCCCTCTTCCTGTCCATCGCGACGGGAGTGGTCGTCGGCGTGATCCCGGCCCTGAGGGCCACTGCGGTGGACCCGACCCAGTATCTGAAAACAGGGCGACAGCTCTCTCAGGACGTTCGCAGCAGTCGGCTGTGGGGCGGCCTCGTGATCGTCCAGGTGGCGGTCTCTACGCTTCTCCTGGTCGGCTCGGCACTGCTCATCAGCAATCTGGTGAAGCTGGTCACGGCCGACCTGGGGTTCGAGTCCGCCAACCTGCTCACCGGCTCGGTCAGCATTCCGGAGGCCAAGTATCCGTCGCCGGAGGAGCGAAACCAGTTCTTCGCGTCCCTGCTCGAGCAGGTCGAGACTGTTCCCGGAGTCGAGTCGGCGAGCATGGTCAACAAGCTGCCGATCTTGAGCCCATGGCAGAACTGGGCCGTGTGGCCTGCCGGCCAGGAGCGCCCGGCACACAATGACCTCCAGTCAGCGATGGCGAGATGGGTTCCTCCTGGCTACTTCCGAACCATGGAAATGCCGTTGCTTCAAGGAAGGGATATCGCCGAAGCCGACCAAAGGGACTCGCCACGGGTTCTGGTGATCACCGAGAGTGTCGCTCGTAAGCTGTTTCCGGGCCGCAGTCCGATCGGCGAGGCCGTCATCGTAGGCTCCACAGAGTGGCCCCCCCACGAGGTGATCGGCGTGGTGGCCGACGCGCGGGTGAATCAGGTTTTTCTCGGACCCGACCCAGCGATGTACATGGCCGCCTATCAGCTCGGACCCCGGCAGATGCAGCTCGCCGTTCGAACCACACGCAATCCCCTACTTCTCGAGGAGCCCATCAGTCGGATGGTGAGAGAGATGGACGAAGACGTGCTGTTCGCCGACCCGGTAACCCTACAGTCGGTCGTCGACCGATCGATTGCGGGCTTCTCTGTCGTGACGCTGTCCTCAGGAGTGTTCTCGGGCATCGCGCTAGCGCTCGCGGCAATCGGCTTGTACGGGCTGCTCGCCCACGCCGTCAATCAACGCCTCAACGAGATCGGCATTCGCCTGGCCATGGGGGCCACCCGAGGCAACTTGCTCCGAATGGTCTTGAAACGGGGCCTGATCCTGGTCGGGTTCGGTCTTCTCCTGGGTGCGGTCGGAGCCCTGATGGTGACTCTCGCCCTCGAGCGGCTGCCGTTCGAGGCACAGACGGTCAGCGCGACCTCCTATCTAGGCGCGTTCCTCGTGCTCGCTCTCGTGGCGGCCTCCGCCTGCTTCCTACCGGCGTGGAGAGCCACACGAGTCAGCCCGATCGACGTCCTCCGCCAGGAGTAGGGTGCCGGGTCTGCAAGATGCAAGACCAGACTGCGCGCCACGCTGTCAAGGCGCCGAGTGGCCAGCGAATGAGAAGATACGGCTGCAATGGTGAAACGCCACGCAATCGGAATCGCTGTCGTCGTCCTCCTCCAGCTCACGGTGTGGACTCAGGCTCAGGGTCAGCAGGAAGCGGTTGCACCGGAGGCCGCGCCCTACCTCGTCGTGCTCGGGATCGCCCAGGATGGGGGCATCCCGCAAGCGGGCACGAAGGTGCATCCTGGCTGGACGGACCCCGCGTTCAGGCGGTTCGCGACTAGCCTCGCTCTCGTCGATCCAGTGAGCAACCAGCGGTGGATGTTCGATGCAACGCCCGACTTTCCAGAACAGCTTCACCAGTTGGACGAGATAGCCCCGGCCGAAGGCAAGCCGGGCCTGGCCGGCATCCTCCTGACGCACGCCCACATGGGCCACTACCCGGGGCTGATGCACCTGGGCCACGAGTCGATGGGAGCGGCTGGAGTGCCGGTCCACGCCATGCCCAGAATGCGCGAGTACCTACGGGACAACGGCCCATGGAGCCAGCTGGTGCGCTACGAGAACATCGTGCTGAAGCCTCTCGAGGATGGTGTCGCTGTCCAGCTGAATGAGCGACTCGTGGTGACACCGCTCTTGGTACCCCACCGACAGGAGTACTCCGAGGTTGTCGGGTTCCGGATCGAAGGTCCGAATCGGTCCGCGCTGTTCATCCCCGACATCGACAGTTGGGAAGAATGGGACGAGATGGGAACACGCATCGAAGAGGTCATCGCCTCGGTGGATGTCGCCTACCTCGACGGTACCTTCTTCGCCAACGGCGAGATCGAAGGGCGCGACATGTCCGGCTTCCCCCATCCATTCATCACCCACTCGATGAACCGCTTCGATGGGCTCGCACCCAAGGAGAAGGTAAAGGTGCGCTTCATCCACCTCAACCACACCAACCCGGCCCTCTGGCCGGACAGCCAGGCCTACAAGAGCGTGATTGAAAAGGGCTTTCGACTTGCGGCAGAGGGTGAGAGGGTCGATCTGTGAATCGCTCTTCGTAGGGGCGCGTCCCTGGCAGGCGCTCGCAATCGGGAGGGGGCAAGCCCCTCCCCTAGATCGAATTGCAGTTATCGGTTCTCGAGCTCGGCGGTCCAGTTGACAACCAGGGTGATGGGCTCGAAGGCGCTGTCGCCGACGGTGTTCATCAGGAAACCCTCACCGTCGGAGGTGACGTCGTAGTCGAAGACTCCGTTCTGCAGCCGAGGGGTGTCGAACAACTCGATGAGCTCGCCGATCTGAAATCCTGCCCCGGTTGGATCGACCTCGGCAACCATGAGCTTTGCGGCGGGCGTCAGGTAATAGAGCTCACGGCCGTCACCTCTCCATCGAGGCTGGGCGCCGCCATCCGTCGACACCTGCCACTTGCGACCCGCATCAGGAAACGTGGTGACGTAGATCTCGGGTCGACCCGACTCGTCCGACTGGTAGGCGACCCACCGCCCATCCGGCGAGAACTGCGCCGCCCACTCGTTGAATTCGGTGGCAACGAAGTCATAGGGCTCCGTCCCCTCCTCGAGGGGCAGAATCCTGAGGTCCGAATTGGCGACTCCTCCCCCAAGTCCCTTGACGTAGGCCACGAAGCGCCCATCAGGAGAAACGCTCATGGGAAGGTTGACAACCGGCTCGACCAAGAGCTCTTCATCGGTGCCGGCTCCTTCGACGTCTTTGCCGAACAGGTCGAAATCAGCTACCCGAGAAGAAGCCCAGATAATTCGATCGCCATCCGGTGACCAGACCGCGCCCACATCTTCGGAGGGGTCGAACGTAAAGCGGCTGCGAACATCTCGATCGAGATCGTAGATCCAGATGTCTCCCGCACCGGTCTCGCCATCACCAACTGTGACAGCTGCTCGTCTTTGATCTGGGGAGAGCGACGGTCCGCTATGGAAGGCCGGGTCGCCCACGGTTTTGAGACGGGCCCCTTCGCGGTTGTACCACGCGAGCTGGGTCGTCAAGTCTCCGCCCCCGATCTGATAGGCGAGTAATCCCTGCTGCGAAACGGAAAAGGCCGCAATCGCGGCACCCGACATGGCAACCACACCCTCGACCAGCGGCCTTGGCTCACCTTCGAATTCGAGTCGGTCGAGATCGAACGGCTGAGCCAGGAGAGCGTCACCCCGGGCGAACAGCAGGTGCCCGGAGGCGTACTCGGCCTGGGAGGAGGAATTGGCCAGGCGCTGCGGCTCATCTCCATCGAGGGAGGCGATCCAGATACCACTGCCTGCGACGGCCGTGCCCATCGCTCCCACTCTGGTGAAATAGACGAAGTGTCGGCCATCAGGAAGGAATCGAGGGTGACGGTGGCTATTCTCCTCTCTCTCAGAACTGAGCTCCGTGATGGGTTCGGATGGGCCGCCATCTGCCGAAACCTTGTGGATGGGGCCGTTGTGCACCGGAGCAAATAGAATGACGCCGTCTTCGTTCCAGGTCCCCCCTTTGGGGTTCGTGGCATCGGTGAGGGCGATGGACGGGCCACCGACACCATCGACCTTCTTCAGCTTGCCCTCGGCGAAGTACCCCACTTGGCGACTGTCGGGCGACCAGAAGGGATAAGCAGCACTCTCGCTACCTTCGATCTCTCGCGATGCGGTCTCGTCGAGCGAACGGACCCACAGCATGGTGTTGCCGTTCCTTCCAACTGCGGCCCACGCCAGCTTCCTTCCGTCTGGCGAAACGGTCACGGGGCCAGGTGCTGAAGGGCTGAGGCTGAAAACGGTATCCGCTGCGGGAGCGATCTCGGCCCGGAGGACTCGTTGCTCCGGGCTCGTGTCGCGCATCAGCAGGGCACCGATGGCGAGGGCCGCGAGGGCGAAGATCGCGGCTACGCCCCATGCCAACCGCTCACGGGTCTTGCGACGGGAAGCGACCGGCATCGGTACACCGGCCTGTGAACCCGCGTCGCGAATCCACTCCATCTGTAGTTTCACGTCGTGGGCACTCTGGAAGCGGTCGTCGGGATCCTTCGCGTGACAGGTGCGGATGACCCGGTCCAGGGCCGGTGGTGCCAAGGGCTGCAGCTCGGCCAGCGGCGCTGGCTCACGGTCGAGGACCGACGCAATCAAGCTGGCCTGCGTCTCGCCCTGGAAGGCCCGCTGGCCGGTCGCCATCTCGTACAGCACCGAGCCGAAAGCGAAAAGATCGCTCCTCGCGTCGGCTTCCTTGCCTTCGAGCTGTTCCGGGGCCATGTACTGGAACGTACCGACCAGCATGCCCTCCGTGGTGAGAGGGCTCATGGTCGGCGACTGGGTGGGAGCGGTTGGATCCGACAGCGCCGCCGAGCCTTTCGCCAGCCCGAAGTCGAGGAGCTTGGCGCCAGTGCGTGTCAGCATGATGTTGCCCGGCTTCAGATCGCGGTGCACGAGTCCCTGGCGATGTGCCTTGTCGAGCGCATCGGCGATCGAGGTGGCAATGGGGAACAACTCATGCATCGGCACAGGGCCCTTTTCGAGCCGTGCTGCGAGAGTGTCGCCCTCCAGATACTCCATGACGATAAACTCGACTCCGTTTTCCGAGCCGATGTCGTGCAACGTACAGATATTGGGGTGCTGCAGGCTCGAAACGACCCTGGCCTCACGCTCTAGTCTCTGGCGTAGCTCGGGGTTTTCGGACAGGTGCTCAGGAA
>JBATEX010000160.1:0-1965 GCA_049664225.1 Thermoanaerobaculia bacterium | reverse complement strand
GCTCTGAGCCGACACAGGGCTTGCCAAGGCAATCGCCAATAGTCCGGCCGCCGCAAGAATGGCCAGTGATCTTGTTTTCATGGGGAGCTCCTTTTTTCAGTTCGGATAAGAAAAAGGGGCGGGCCGTCGCCCGCCCCATGTCGGGTTTTTGAATTCAGCTACTCAACCACTTCGATCTCGCTCGGCCGCCAGCCGCCGTCATACCAGACCTGGGTCGGACCGTAGATCCGCCAGAGCATGTTCCAGCCCTTGGAGGGATCCGTCTGGATCCAGTTCACTTTGCCGTCAGGCTTTTTGGGGCCGATAAAGACGTCGTAGGAACCGTCGGCATTCTGCACCGTGGCCTTGTCGATGCTGGTGACTCCCGGGTATGGAGTGTCGGTCTGGAGCAGGGATCGGGTCTGGTTGTCATAGACGGTGATGTCCCAAAAGCGCTTGGCCGGGACATTGGGCGGCACATGAATCTTGTAGGTCTTGCTGCCATCCAGTGCATGGCCTTCGGCATCACGCAAACCAATCACGTACTGGGATCCCGCGCCGACCGGTGGCTTGACCATTACTGGCGTGATGCCCGTGGCATAGAAGTGAAAGCGGACCCGGGAATCGATCAAGCTGACGCCGTCGTTGTTGAACTCGTAACTGCCTCCGGCAAAGCCGATCTCCCAGCTCTTACTCCCGGGCCAGATCACGGTATTCTCCTCGCGGCTGCGGAAAAGGATGGAGCGTTGGGCAGCGGTTCCAACAGCGGCGGCTTCGGCCAGGATCTTCTGCATGCGGGCATCCGGTGCGAATTCCTTGCCCTTCTGGATGCCGATGGAAGCCATGAGTCCTAGAGTCTCCGCATCATGGGACTTTGCAGGCTCTTCCTGAACCGTAATATTGACCTCGTGATAGAAGGTTTCGTCCTGCGCGTGCAGGGTGTTGAAGTCCTGCATCGCCGTGTTGACCCACTTGACCTCCTTGGGAGCGCTGCCCAACGGGTAGAGGCGGAAGTGGTCTTTCATGTTCTTGACCACCGGATCCGGATCGAAGTTCGTCATGAAGCCGCGCATGGCCAGCCAGTGGCCGTAGGTTCGCGATTTCTTGACGATGTAGCCGCTCGGGATCGAGCCTTCAAAGTCCGGTGGCACTAGCAGGTATTTTCCGCCCTTGCCCTTGTCGTCACCCGCATTGCCGAAATCGCAGACGTAGCGGAACCACGCATCGTCGATGATCCCCAGCACATTGGGCGGGGTTTCCATGACCATCGGACCGTTCTTGAGATCAATCCACATGAAGGTGTAGACGACCGTTGTGTTTCCGGTCAGGAGCAGGCCCTTGGAGTCGAGGCGTCCGTCCCAGTAGATCATGGTCTCGTTGTCGGGCCCCCACTTCTGGATTCCCTTGCGGAAACCCTGCAGCGAGGCCGCCGGGGTGGTCATGATCATGACCTCGACGGCGCGCGAAAAGTCCATGAAGTCCCAGACTTTCTCCGAAGTCTCCGCGGTGGGGAAGCCGTCGGTGAACTCGAGTGTCCCGATTCGGGTCTCGCTACGGTCGGGGGTGATGACGTTAGCTGGGATTTCGGTCGAGTACTTCATCGTGGGGGCTTCAGCCCCGGCGGAAGAAGCCAGGCCGGTCGCCACGAGCGCGACAAGGATGAGCGTCAGGGATTTCGTTTTCATGATCCGTTCTCCTTTTTTGTCAGTCAATGTGTGGATCCTGCATCTTGCATCCTGAATCGTGCTTCCTCTATTCAACGAGTTCGATCTCACCCGGGCGCCAGGTCTGGTCGATCCAGGGCTGTTCGGGTCCATAGATACGCAGGGCAATGAACCAGCTTTTTCCGGGAATGGTCTGCAGCCAGTTGCCTTCCATACCTTCCGGGGCTGTTGGAGAAAAGTAAATATCCATCGAGCCGTCGGGATTGGTTTTAATGCCTTCGTCCTGACTCCCCTTGGTTGGGAACTGCTGATCGGTCTGCAG
>JBATEX010000159.1:0-4272 GCA_049664225.1 Thermoanaerobaculia bacterium | reverse complement strand
CCCCTAGCCTGTTCAGGTGGCATGTAAGCCGGGGTGCCGCCGATCGATCCACTTCCACTGGGTGACGTCAGACCGAAGTCCATCAATACGACCCGGCCTGAGCGCGTCAGCATTGCGTTTTCGGGCTTGATGTCTCGATGGACCAGACCAGCCTCATGCACCGTCTCGAGTCCTGCCAGCAGCTGCGATGCGATCTCGTTGGCCTCTCTCAGGTCAAGCGGGCCGTGTCGCCTCAGGTGCTCGAGGAGCGTCACGCCGTCGACGTACTCCATCGACACGAACTCCTGATCGCCGACCTCCACAAGGTCGTACAAGCGACAGACATTCGGCGAGGTCACTTCCCGGGCAGCCCGGACCTCGTCGCGCAGTAGCTCGAGGGCATCTTCCGTCTCGAACAGCTTCGGATGCAGACTCTTGAGCGCCACCTCCAACCGGAGCTTCAAGTCATAGGCCCGCCATACCTCCCCCATCCCGCCTCGACCGAGAAGAGACTCGACCCGATAGCGGTCACCCAGTAGTCGGCCTGGAGAGAACGCGAGCCCTTCAGACTCCTCACCTTTCCCATAGGCATGCGTTTCAGTCTCCTGGAAATCGAGAGTGGGTTGCTCAGTGGAGACTTGGTCAGCTTCTTCCAGAGCCAGCCGAAGCAGGCAAGTCGGGCAGAGCCCGCCAACCAGCTCATCCGTCGAGAGCCGGTGGCCGCAGTCGAGGCGCAGCGGAGCCACGGGCATGTTCATCTCTTCCTGGAGCCCTCCGGAGAGGACGTGTCACAGGAGTAAGACGGAAAAACCGGAAATTGTTAGGGCTGATGGGGTTCCCAGGGGCCTACGGCGCCCAGGAGGTGGCGCACCTCCTCATCGACCTGGTCAGCATCGGCAACCGTCATCGCGATCTCGTCGCGCAGAAGCTGGCCGAAACTCTGGCGAAGTCGATGCACCGCACCGCGGACCGCTCCTTCGCTCATCTCGAGCTCCGCTGCGACTTCACGATATGGAAGATGAGGTTCCTCGCCCACCAGGTAGGGCCTCAGCTTCTCGAAACGGGCGCCGTCGCCGCCGGAGGACTCCTTCTCCTCCAGCCTCTCGAGGGTGCGCTCCAGAACGGTCAGGGCCCATCGCCGCTCATAGACCTGCTCTGGCGTCAGGTCGTCGCTGGGTTCGTATCCGTAACGGGATTCAGCGAGCTTGGCGTCGAGAGAGATGCCGATCTGGTCGCCTCCACGCTTCTGTGCCTGAGCCTTGTCCCGCTCGTGCGAGAGAAAGTGCTTCAGAGTTGCCAGGAGGAAGGAGCGAAACTTGCCCTCAGAAGGGTCGACGCTCTTGAGGACGTCTTTCTCGAGGAGGTAGGCGAAGAAGGCCTGGGTGAGATCTGCAGCCTCTTCGGGTGAGTGACCCTGATGTCGAACGAACGCATAGAGGGGATACCAATAGGCCTCGAAGAGCACTGCCAACGCCGTGCGGACCTCGGATTCCGAGCCGTCGCGTGCGGCCAGAACCTGACTCCACTGCGTCGTCGCGAATCCGGAGCCCATTGACTCCCCCGGTCAACTGCCAGCGACCTTTAGATCGGTGCCAGACCAGTGTAACAGTGGCGGTGGGTTGCCACAATACGAGGCAGAGGCGCCTGAGGCTTGGGGGCGTAGGGGCTTAAAAGCTTAGGGAGTTCGGCCGCCACAGGTGCGGCCCCTTCAAACAGTTGCGGTCTTCGCGCGGCGCTTGCCCATGGCCTGTTTGAGGATACCGCTGACGGCCGCGCGGGCGTCGTCGAAGAAGGTGTAGAACACCGGCACCACCAGGAGGGTCAGCAACGTTGCGGTGGTCAGGCCACCGATCAGAGTGAGGCCGAAGCTCTTGTAGCTCAGGCCGATGCTGGAGGCCCCCTGGACGGTCAGAGGGATCATGCCGCCGATGGTCGTCAAGGCGGTCATCATGATGGGTCGGAAGCGCCGCTCGGAGGCCAGGAGAAGGGCTTCGTGCCTGCTGTGCCCAGCGTGCCTCAGCCGCGTCACGTAGTCGATGAGCACGATGCCGTTGTTCACCACGACGCCCACCAGGAGGATCAAGCCGACAGCCCCCAAGAAGTCGATGTTCAGCCCGAAGATGAAGTGAGCCCAGTAAACCCCCAGGCTGGCCAGGGGAATGGTCAGAATGATGGAGAGCGGCAGGATGAAGCTCTCGAACAGGAAGCCCATGAGCAGGTAGATGAAGATCACCGAGACAATGCCGGCAAACAACATGTTTTGCAGGTCTTCACTCAGGCCCTCCATTCCTTCACCCATACCGAAGATCACCCCTTCAGGCAGCTCGATGAGGCTCGCCATGGCCATCAGCCGGGCCCGGGTCTCCTCCTCCTCATCCTCGCGGAGCTCCAGGGTGATCTCCCTCGATGTTCTTTTGTTGGTGCGGAAGATGCGCTGAGCCGAGGCCAGGTAGCGGGGTTCCGCCAGGGATGACAGGGGCACGAAGTCACCCTCGTTGGTCGGCACCCAGAAATTGTTGAGCTCGTCGAGGGAGTCCCGGTCCTCTTCTCTGAAGCGCACTACGACCGGAATCTCCTTGCCCCCTTGGTGATAGCGCGGCAGGGTCTCGCCTCGAAGTGCATAGCCCACGACGGCGGAAACCACCATCGGGTTGATGTTCTGGTTCTGCATGCGCTCACGATCCAGCACCAGAGCCATCTCGCTGGGCGTGTCGTCGCCGACCTTCTTCACACCCACGACGCCCTCCACCGTGGCGAAGATCTCCTCTAGCTGGACCGCGGTCGCTTCCAGGATTCCGGAATCCTCGCCTTCGAGCTTGAAGGTATGGGTGCCTTTGCCCTGTCGGTCGTCGCCCTGTTGGTCCTCGCCCGTGTAGAGCTTGACACCGGCCTTTTCCGGCAGCCGTTCCTTGACCCGCTCCGTCGCCTCCTTGGGGCTGACCTTGTTGGTGCGGTCCTCTTTGAACCATCCTTGAAATGACCCATAGGTGCTGCGGTGCTGAATGAACCACCCGTCCAGATCCAGCTCTTCCGCCATTTCCTCGATGAGACTCTCGCCCTCCAGGAAGTACTCCTCAGCCTCTTCCAGGGTGGTGTTTTGCGGCAAGTTGACGTTGATCTCGAAGCCGCCGCGGTCTTCGTCTTGCACGTCGACGAATTTGATCTGCTTCATCGGCAAGGCGGCCGTCAATGCGAACACCGCCAACACCAGCAACACGAGATCCAACCTTCGGCGCAAGAACACCGCCAGAACCTTCGTGTAAAGGTGATTGAGCTTGCCGAAGGTAACGTCGTAGGCCTTCTTGAGCCCGGTTGCCAGAGGACTTGGCTTCTTCTGGCTTTCAGCCTGCTTTTCGGGCAGGGTCAGATAGACGAAAAGGGGAATGAAGATCAGAGCCACCAGAAGGGAGCCCAGAAGAGCGACTGAAATGGGAATCGAAAGGCGTAAAAGGAAGAACTGCCCCATGCCTTCGACCAGGGAGACCGGCAAGAAAACAACAATGGTCGTGAGGGTTGCCATGACGATAGCCAGGGCGATCTCACCAGCCCCCTGGATGCAGGCCTGGCGCCGTGGCATCCCCTCGCGATGCAATCTGAAGATGTTCTCGGCCACTACGACCGAGTTATCCACCAGGAGGCCGACGGAGATCATCAAGGCGAGCAGCGTCAGAATATTGAGAGACTCGCCCACGAAGTACATGACCGTGAGAGCGATGACGATGCTCAGCGGGATCGACAGGGTAACGATGAGGGTCATACGGACCCGTCGCAGGAAGAAGAAGAGCACCAGCAGGGCGAGGATTCCCCCGACCTTGCCGCTATCGAACATCGTGTCCAGCGATTCCCTGATGATCTTGCCCTGATTGAACAGAATCGCCGTCTCAATGAGCTGCAGGCGGGGGTTCTCTCGCAGCTCCTCGACGACAGCCTCGACGCGTCTGGCGGTCTCCAGGGTGTTGGCGTCGCCCTCTTTGTTGATGCCCAACGCCACCGCGGGCTTGCTCATGGCTCTCACCCGATAGGTCTTCTCGGGCAGATCGTAGGTGACCGTCGCGATGTCCCGTAGGCGCACGTTGTCTGCTACGAGGCGATCTTCTAGTTCTTCGAGACTGCCGTAGCGAGCCACCGATCGCAGGAGCAGCTTCTTGGATCCCTGGTACACCGTGCCGCTGGAGAGAGTGAAATTGTCGCCCGACAGCTGCTGAGCCAGCTCGTAGATATTCAAGCCCGCGGCCGAGGTTCGCTCCCGATCGAGCTCGATGAGGATCTCTTTCTCCTCGAGGCCGTAGGCAT
>JBATEX010000158.1:0-1710 GCA_049664225.1 Thermoanaerobaculia bacterium | reverse complement strand
GACGGGACTCGACCCGAAAGCGAGAGTCACCTGCAGCTATTCCTCCGGGCCGGGCGCAACACACCGGAGCGCCGGACGGCAGAGCGACCGGCTGCAGGCCTTCAACGGTGGGCAGGGCTCGCGTGTTGCTTCGATTCACACCAATATCATGCGTCTCTGGGCGCGCTTGCGAATCCCCCGTGGCGAGGGGGAAACGAGGGGTTTTTTTGGGGGGGAGGCAGGTCGCAGGGAGCGGGTCGCAGGGCCCACTCACCCTACGCTTCGCTTCGTCGACGTTCGTAGGGTGGGCCTGGGCCCACCTTCAGAGGCCTTGAAGTGCGCATGGCAATCCACGAAGTCCGACGATCCCGACGTCTGCGACCGTGGACTTGCACGCAGCGCCACACCCCCGTGAACGACACTGAAGGTGGGCTGAAGCCCACCCTGCCCATTGCGTTGACGTTCGTGGGCGGGCCCGCCCACCCTAGGGACTGAGGATCCCCATTTCGACGGCCTTCTCGACGGCCCGACGGCGATCGTTGACGCCGAGCTTAGAGTAGATGTGCTTGAGGTGGTCGTTGACGGTGTGGATCGAGATGCAGAGTTTGGAGGCAATCTCTTTGTTTTGCAGGCGCTCAACCAGCAGCTCCAGGATGTCGAGCTCGCGGTTTGTGAGCGCGTCGAGCGCGGGTCTGCCGATGCCGCGCGGAGGCTTGAATGGCGGGGGCGACGATTCCTCCGCTGCCCGCAGTTCGCCTTCGGAGGCGTTTTCTGCCGGATCGCCAAAGGCGGAGACAACTCGCTCGACGAAAGTGGAGTCGCGGTTTTCTCTCGGCAACTTTGTCAGCAGATCGGCCATGGGAGCCCCCAGGTCGACGAAGCTCCGGATGATCCCGCCCGGCTCTGCCAGCGCCAACGCTTCAGCAAGCTTTTTCAGGGCCGCCGGCTGCTCGCCTCGAGCGTCGAGAACCAGGGCCTGCAACGACAGAACATCGATCAGAATCGTTCTTCGATGGGTCCGCCGGAGGAACTCCTCGAGCTTTTCGAGCGCCTCGCCTGCCTTCCGGAGGCTCTCGGGCGTGTCCTCGGCGAGCAGGAGCTTCACCGGGGTCAGCTGAGGCACGTAGAAGAAGTAAATCGGGGCTATCGGCTCGAACTCAGCGCCCATGCTGAGACGGCGAGCCTCGGCAACGTGACCTTGCCTGACTGCCAGGTCCACTTCGAAGGCACGAATGATCCCCTGGGCGAGGGAGTCGCCACTCTCCGCCGTATGGGTTCTTGCCAACTCGATGACGCGGGACGCTTCGGCAGTGCTGCCCCGGGCCAGGTGGACAGAGGCCAGAGCAGCGGCACCGTGAACTACAAACCACGTCCGGACCGAGTATCGATCCGCCAACACCTCGTTGAGGTATCGCTCAGCATCGATCAGCTCATTGCGGATGTAGTGGCTCACCCCGAGGAAGTACCGTGCGGCGCCCGTCGATGCTCTCAGGCCGGCCCCCGCTCCAAGCTCGATGCATTCGAGCGCCGGTCGTGCCAACCGGTCGAGAGAACCATCCAACATGTGGACGAGGCAGAAATATATCATCGACCGGACCCGATGAGTCACCCCGATCGAAGGCGACGATTCCAGTTCTTCATCGAGAGCCCGGCAAGCTCCGGCCAGGTCACCCAATGTCTGACGCGCCAGGGCCAGAAATCCCACCGCAAGCGATCGGACGTGCGCCGCTT
>JBATEX010000157.1:0-9345 GCA_049664225.1 Thermoanaerobaculia bacterium | reverse complement strand
CTGCAGACGAAATCACGCAACAACAGTACCGTAATTGCTGTGAGCGCGTAGATTCCAGCGTTGACCACCATTCACCAGAAGAAGAACTCCTGAAGTGTTTCAAGATCCATGGCCTACTCCTTGTTCTGCCTAGCCCCCGGGGTTTAGCTGCAGCGCGTGCGCTGCAATGATCTTCCAGGCGGCTTTCGCAGGTTAGCGAGCACCATCACGACTTCATCTTTGCCGCGGCAATCTCCAGTACGTGGGGAACGTCTTCTGTGGTGTGAACCTCGAGGCGAACTGCGCGCCCTTCGGCGTACTTCGGGGAGGTCTCGATAACCTCGACCACAGCGGGAGGAAGACCTCCATGCAGTGCTGCGACTACAGCCCTTTCGCCGAGGGCAAAGCCAGCATAAAGGAAGCCCTCAGATGGTGTGAGGTACACGATGGTGCGTTTCTTCTGCTTCAATGCGAGAGACCAACCCCATTGCTTTCCGGAGTAGCTCCATTTCTGCGTCAGCGGCGGGAATTCAGAGGCGAGTGACTCACATAGTTCGTCCCAGAGCTCCTTGGCTGGGCCGAGGACAACGGCGAGAGCGTCCTCCGTCGGAACCTGAGACTTGTCGTCGAGTGCACTCAGCGCCATAGCTCACTCCGTGTTGGGAAGGCTGTTCGATAGTAGCGGCAATTTCCAAGCCGTCCAATTGCCAGAAGCTAACCGCTCGCGGCTGAGTACAGGCATCAAGTTCGAATACTACTCCCCGACTGCCGGAGCAAAGGGCGGCACCCTGCTCACAGCATCAACCACGCCTGGGATTTCCTACAACGGCTCGAACAACAACCATCTGGAGGTGTCGCCACCTTCAAAACCGTCCTGAAATATCAGGATTGAGACGACTCGATTCTTCTCTAGGACCCAAAGCTCGAACCCCGTCACGCCATCAGTCGCCCTAAAGAAAAGTCGGTCGCCGAAGGCCGTGAAGGTGTTAGGGCTCGAGAAGGTGGAGGCATCGAGTTAGTCTGCACTGCTCCTCGCCGTATGGCCGAGCAGTTCGATCGCCCTCTCGAGTATCTCGTCCCGACCTGCTGCAATCCCTGCGATGGTTGGGGAGGCAGGAACCGTGGGCAGGATACCGACTCCATGGTGCGCCGAGCCGTCGTGCTTCCGGACCCTCATGCCGGTCCAGGCCAGCGTGAAGCCGCCGGGTAGCCGCGAGTAATTCACATTGCCGTTGGTGCCCCCGGTGGGTTCGCCCACGATCTCGCCCAGACCGTAGTGCTCGACGATCGCCAGGATGGTCTCGGCGTAGCTCGCCGCGCGAGGTCCGGTCAGGAAGATCGCTCGGGCGCCCAAGTTCGGCTGCCCGGGCTCCAGCGACCAGCCGAAAGTGTGAAAGTACGACTCCACGGGCTCGGGCCGCCAGAGGACCGGCACGTTCCATTGGGCGGAGTCGACCGGTCGATCGATCAGATGTTGAATCACCAGGTCCGCGGTACCCGTGGGATGCTCCCGCATGTCAAAGATCAGACCGTCGGCTTGCACGAGTTTCGGCAGCGCCTTCTCGAAGGCGCTATCCGTGAGGCGGTGCAGATCCAAATAGAAGATGCCGTCTCCCACCAGCCGAATCGACCTCCCAGCGGCCGCAGAAGGTGACCGATAGAGACGGTCTCTCACCAGGACAACCTCTCGCCGCTCGCCGCTTACTGCTTCGATATCCAACGTCACCTTCTCATTGCGATCGCCCCGCGATAGATCGCTCAACGCCCATAGTCGGCGGCTCGCCTCGGTTGCGCCGGCCGCCTGGGGCTCGGAGGCTGCCAGGACAGTTGCCGCCGGCTCGCCGTCGATCGAAATTACTCGGTCTCCGGCCTGCAGGCCGCCAGCACTCGCCGCTGCTTCCGTGACGACGAGTTGACCCTCGATGTAGTCCCACTCGATGGAAAGCTCGAAGCCGCGACGCTCCTGTGGGTGCAAGATGTTCAGGTGTCCGTCCCGAAGCGGTCCCAAGAAGGACCGCAGTGTCTCGAGGAACGACGGCAGATCCGAGTCCAGTGCGGCCCGCTCCAGGCCGGGGCGGAGGTGCGCGGACCAGACCACCCCGATCTCGTCGAAGTAGGGATAGAAATGGTGGAAGAGGTTCCAGGCATCGATGATCGCGGCCAGACGCGTCTCGCGGTCGCGCGCGGACGGCCGCCAACCATCCGGCCGAGCGGACTGGGCCGGCCGATTCCCCGTACCGTGGACGGCTGCGAAGTCGGCTGGCAGCACGAGCGGTACGCTGCACGAGACACCCCCCGCGAGCTCGGCCACGAACGGCGTCGGCCCGAGCGGCATCTCGAGGAGACTCGGATCGACCTCCGCCAGATACTCGCGGAACTCCGGATCTCCATTGCTGTCGCTGCGGATTCGCCCGCTGGCGTAGAGGGACTCCCCGAGGACCGAGGCGACGCCGTAGTGTCGCCAGGCTATGCGCGGCAGCCCGGTGTCAACCGACGGTGGAGCGCAGTCCGCCTCTCCGGTCGGAAAGACGCAGACCGTCGGCGCCACCGGCTCGAACAGCCCCTCGAGCGCGGCCGCCAGCGCGGTTGGCGACTCGACGCCTTCGACTGCTCGTACCGCCCCAATGAGGAACGCATCCCACTCCTGGTCGTCCATGTCCGCGACGCTGTTGCTGGGGTGGAAGTAGCGCACGTAGCCGGCGAGGTGGGTCAGAGCCTCCAGGTTGGCCAGCGCTCTCTCGGTCAACGGCCGAGGAGCACTATCACTTTCGCCAACCGGCCCGAGAGACTCGAGTGTCACCTGATCGATCCAGGCCGTCGCGGTCGGCATCAGGTATACGCCGAAGGCGATCTCGAGGGCATCTTCAGCCACCTCACCGACGATCTCGTAGTCGCGCCACTCGGCCTCCACGATCGGTTGGTCCCGGGTGTTGTCGAAGAACCCCATCCGTCCTTCGGGGCGATCGACTCGCAGCCAGAGGTGAACACTACCTTTGGCCTCCACCTCCGCACGAACCGCAGATTTGAAGCGGATCCGCTTTCCCCGCAGCTCCCGCGCATCCAGCTCCTGCAGGAAAGTGCCGATTTCCTCAACTTCGCCGCCGCGAATCTCTGCACAGAGGGAACCTTCTCGCGGATCGCGGTCGGTGAGTACAGCCTCGTAGCCCGCTTCCGAGGAGCTCAGGTCGAGACTCCAGTCCGGCGGTATCTCGCCCTTCTTCCCTTGCTCGAAATTCAGGTTCTGGGTGGTCCCTGGCCGGTGCTCCGGGCGGTCGTCCCTCCCGACAGCACAGCCCAGAACGAGGAACAGCAAAACCAGCGGGGTACGCACTCGTGTCATGGCTCGACGGTCGGTTCCGCTCCGAAGCACTGGCGCCTGTGGGTATGGCTGAGTACCGGCCTCACGTTCGAATCCTACTCCCCGGCTCCTGGGGCAAGGGCAGCGCCCGGGGCAGCGCTTGTGAAGCTGCCAGAGCGAGGCGGCGACTACTGCGGATACAGCTGGAGCAAGACATACTTCGGAACGCCGCGGAGTGATACCACAAGGGCCCACTGCAGCAACAGCACCAACACGCTCGCGCCCAGGTACTGCACCGTCACAAGCCAGCTCGCACGCTGCCGCCGGGACCGCCAGGCTACCCACAAATAGAGCACCAGGATGACTCCGACGACTCCAAACGACCAACGGATCTGATCTGCGCCACCATAGGCCAGCAGCATTGAGGCGCCGAAGGCGGACAGCTCCGAGGGGTGGGCCATGATGCCCACCCACACTCGGAGCATCTTGACCGCGAGACTCATGACGCCCACATAGATCAGCACACCCACCACGGCCGTCTGTAGCCCCGCATTGAAAGGGGCCCGAAGCCGACCTGCAGCTGAGCCTCGATGGCCATGAGCACCAAACGTCTGACCCGAGCGTCGTGGACACTCAGGGGACACGGATGCCTGTCCCTGAATTCCCGGGCTCTCGCCTTTGTAGCCGCGATGCAACGTGACCGCTGCGACGAATTCCTCCGGCCGGTCAGGCGTCACGACGACTCTGTTCTCGGCAAAGCTCATTACCACTGCCCTGGAACTATCCGTCATGTAACCGCGATAGAACCCCAGTTCTCGACTCGAAAAGAGGCCCACCGAGGAAAACACCCCTCCAATTGCGCCGAGTCGGAGAGAGCCGTCTATTGCGTTCGGGCGGAATTCTGCCCTGACCAGATGCGATAGATTGATCCGCGTGGCCCACCCCAGATGATGAATCAGCAACTGACCATCAGAGACGCTATAGCCTCGGACCCCAAAAGCAGCGGCGAGCAGCACCACACCGACGATGATGGAGGCGCCTACCGGACCAGCGCGCAGTGCGATGAGTGCGCAGATGAGCAGCAAGACACCAGTGGTGGCCTTCAGCCGTCGACTCCATGGCGCCCTGAAGTAGCTGGTCATAACCGTGCCCTCAATTCCCTCTGCCTGCTGTGCTCTCGTCCTTCTCTGCCTGAGACCCTCGAACTAACCGGCGCCCCGCCCCGAAACTCGGAGAATCGAACGGCTCATGTTGAGACTCTACTACCGATTCCGTGAGGCGATAGACGGCGTCCGGGTCAGCGGTATGTTGGAGGGCTCCGCTGCGGAACCTATCTTTTCGTACCCTACAACGTTGACATAGAGCGTCAGCCACAGCATGGCCGAGAAGGGACTGATGAGTCCGGTGATCGCGGCAGCAAGGACCACCTTTCTTCGGCTGACTTCTGCCAAGCCGCCAACAGCCCAGAGATTCAGGAGGAACGACAGCGGAATAGAAAGGCCAAGGATGGCCATCGCGACTGTACCGCTGGAAGTCACTTTGTCTTCAACGAAGTCGAGAACTGAATAGGTCACCAAATAGAGAACGGCGTGCGCGGCGAGTATTTTGATGGCTGTCATTGCCCAGAGTGCTCGGCTCGGTTTTCGTCGAGGGCTCAGAGTGCCTTCGTCATTCGGAGAAGTCTGAAGCCCGGAATGACCAGGTGCTTCGGCCACCGCGAATCGACGGTCATCCCACGGTGCTCGTACATCTTTCGCGCGCCCTCGTTCTTGGCCGAAACGTCGAGACAGAGGCGGCTCGAGCCGCTGGCACAGGCTCGCTCTTCCATGAAGTTCATCAGGGCGGACCCGACGCCTCTTCCACGTGCGCGTTGGTCGGTGGCGATGGCCTGGAGGTAGAAATCGCCGTCGGCGATGGTCTCGAGGACCTGCAGGAGTGGCGCCAGGAGAAGTGACACCGCTCTCGTGCGCATAGCTCGGTATCCCGCGGCCTGCTTGAACGGGTGCGCTGAGAAGCTACGGCGCTGCTCGGCGGTGTACCCGGAGGCCATCCCGACAATGCCATCGCCCAGCTCGGCGAAGGTCACGTTCTGGAACGAATAGTCGTTGTCGGGTCGGGTATATGCGGTGGCGACGACGCTAGCGACCTGCTTACCGAGCATGAATCGAAAGAAGCCTTCGGCCGCTGTGTCGAGGTAGCGGGCGTACTCCAGACCCTCATCGAAGGTGCTGCTGCCGGCTCGGAGGGCTATCGAATGCCGATGCATGACAACTAGAACCCATCTATAGATCGAGGTGGGTCACTCGCTGCGCTTCTCGGTGGCCAAGGTGGTCGGCAGTCTTCGTTCGGGCGCACGCGTGCAGTCATGAGCTCTAGGGTTTGCGCCAGGTGACGATATGGGCAGGTGAGTCAAACACCACCTGGCCGCTACTCTCGACATAGCCTGCGAGAACGCGATCCGCCTCGCTGAGGATCAGTTCGATTTGATCCTCGCTCAGCTCCACACCCATCACGGGGAGCCAGCCTCGGAGGTCCGCTTCTACCATGGTCCCGATGCTGGGGAATCGCGCCGTTCCCCGATGGGTTGTGATCTCGACCGAGACCACCCCAGCACCCGCGAAGAGTGTGGTCAACTCCTGCCGATCACCCAATACGAATGGCGCCCGCAAAGCGTCGGCCGCTCGCGGACCCGCGATCTCTTCCAGCAGCGCCACTTCGGCCGGATACGCCTGCGAGTTCTCGAGAGACTCCCATACGGCTACCGCCATCCAGCCGCCGGGTGCCAGCACCCGAATCATCTCCGCAAGAGCTTTGGGGCGATCCTCGAAGAACATCAATCCAAACTGGCTGACGACTGCGTCAAACGACTCGTCCTCGAAGGGCAGCGATTCCGCCACACCTTGCTGCCAATTGATCGCTGGAGCTAGCCGCTCAGCCACGGCGAGCATTCCACTGCTGGCATCCAAGCCAGTCACGGACTCTTCGTCACCCAAGCGCGAGGCTGCTTCCCGAGCGACGATTCCGGTGCCACAAGCGACATCCAACACCCGATGACCAGACCGGATCTGCGCCGCCTCCACTACCCTCGGAGCCCACTGTTGGAACAAAGCCGGCACATGGAGCTCCTCATATGCGGTTGCGGCGGCGATCTCTTCTTGCGAAGCCAGGTCTCTCAGGTCGTTCTCCCTCATGCCGGCCAATGATTGAGCTCAGTGGCATTTGGACCAAAGACGCGCTGGTTGCTACTGCCAGAAGCGTGACTGAAGCCGGCAGGACAAGGCAGCGATCTTCTAAGCGGAGGCGACATTGAGGATCCTACGCGCCACCAGGGTCGGTCTCAAACGTGTTGGTCAACAAGAATCGGGTTCCTTGAGACTGGGTACTTGAACCAAAGTCTACCCCGCCGCTGAGAAACGAAAGGACGGTGTCCGATTCAGCGAGTTGTCAGCTGGCGCGCTCCGCTAGCCTCCCAGACACATACTTGTGCAGGACGCTGGAAACGAGAGTCTGATACGGAATACCTTCTTCCAGTGCCCTCTTTTGCAGCGCCTCGAGGTCTTTTGTCGAAATCCGGATGTTGATGCGACGGTCCTTTCGGAAAGTTGCCGTTGCGTACTCGCTGTAGCGAGAGATCTCTCCCTCCTTGTCCTGAACCGACTTCCACTCATCGGCTTCAACGGCTCGCAGCACCTCACGCTCTTCTGTGCTCAGTTTTGCCATGGCTAAACTCCAAGGTACTTCTTTGTCGCCTTTCGGCTCGGGATGATCGTCTTCAAGAACACTTCGGACTCTGATTCAAGAAACGGAACGATGTAGGCGTAAGACTCGACCTCAATGATGAAGACCCGTTGGCCCGGATACCGTTCCTTGTGCGGGTGCTCAAGGAGATCAAGAATGTCGCCACGTTCAATGTGGAAGACGACCTCCTCGAACGTGATCCCCCGATCCCGGCGCAATTGTTCGTTTTTCTCCGAGCTCCAGGAGAAGTACTTCACGTGCCGATGTTAGCACAATGTGTGCCTTACGTAGTCAGATCCCGCCGACAGCTAGCGTCCGGCATCAGCGACGGCGGGTAGCGCGGTCCGCTGCATGCCGTTGTTGGACGGCCATACCTTCACCTATGTTCCCTTTGGCGTTGAACAACCATCACATCCTTTACCGACTTCAAAGTCCACAGATCGCGCGAGGCGGCGACCGGGACAGCGAGGAGCTAGGCGGAATCTTGGCCTGTGGTTGCAGCGGCCTGCAACTTGAGGACGGTAGCCCAGTTTCGCGTGGTGGCGCCGTCACCGGTGGCTCGAGAAAACGCTTGCGCGAGCTTTGACTGAATGACTCCGTTGGCGCACCAAAGGTACGCGGCCTTGCTGCCAATGGAAATCTCGTCCGGTGCCCATGACTCCGCAAGCAAGGACCTCGCGGATGCCAGTGTCGATCTGCTGGCTACGAAAGCAACAAGCAGCTTTGACGGATCGACGGTGCCTTGATGCAAGGAGTTCTCGGCGACAATGGCACTCAGTTCCCGCGAAGTAAGAACGACGACGGGCACTGTGAACCCAAGCTCATTCTCGATCGCCGCTGCTATTGAAGCGGCGACCTTCCCAACGCTGGGACGTGCCGTTTGAAAGACGACATTGCCACTGTTGAGCAGCGTGCGAACCTCCGAGAAGCCGAGTCCTTCAATGAGAGCGCGGAGCTCGGCCATGGGAATGCGCTTCGCTCGGCCGACGTTGATGCCACGAAGGAGCGCTATGCACTGGGTCATTCTCGCCGCCTAATGCTGTACGGGACTGGCGACCCGGACTGGCTCGAGCGTTGCGCCTGAGACTGCCCCCAACGCTGGACCGCTATGCACGTCCAGAGACTCAATCGTCATCAAGGTGCCTCCCTTCTGGGTGATGCGCCTGGTGCCCCGCTCCACGATAGCCCCGCAGCTCGATGTAGCGCTTGATCTGTTCATGACTCAGGACCTGCATCATCTCCAAGTGGGCCAGGAGATGAGCCGCGCGCAGCTGTCCCTGGAGCTCTGCCACCTGCATGACCCTCTCGGACAGCCTCGACGTATCCATGTCATGGGTAGCGAAGAGCCGGTCCAGCTCTCGTTCCTGAATGACGATCTGACGACCCAAACCTCGAGCCGCTTCCTGCATCGCTCCAAAGACTCTTTCTGTGCTCTGTATTTGAGCCTCCGTGAGATCCAGCTCGTCCCGCAACTCCAGGACGTGCTTGGGACCCGGGTAGCCGTTCATTTCAGCGGCCAGGGCCAGGCCCATTCCCAGGCCGGCCTCATAGCCTTCGATTTGTTCGGGCGACAGGGCCTTGATCTCGCGGCCCTCCAACGCAACATAGGGTGATTGGTCCGTAGCCGTCTGACCGGTGACGGAAGCTACCGTCGCGAGCCAGAGCGCTAGGGTCACTCTTTGCACGAACGAAGAGCGATTCTTCATTGCATCCTCCCTGAATCGACCGAACTGTGTTGGCTGAAGTATAGGACATGCTCGAGCGTCTAGAATTCGGGCCGTCGGTCCCCACCGTGCCTTCGAGATCACTTCGGATCCAGAGGCCTGAAAAGGGGGGCCGCCTTCCGCGGCATTGTCGGCAAGGTTCTCGACCCAACCAGCTGATGCCCTAGAATCCCCAATCCATTCCCCCAGCTGCCGCGTAAGCTCCCACAAGCATAGGCCATGAAGACTCTCGTCCAAACTCTGCTCCAGCCGATCTCCCCCGAGCGCCGCCGTGTCAACGCCGGGCGATTCCTGGATCTGCCGGACTCTCTGAAGACTCCTGAACAGATCGTCGGCTTCGCCCATCACTCGTGCGGTGCGACGCACGGCGTGCTGGAGAGCTGTGACTTCGCCTGTACCAGCTGCTATCTGGGCGAGGAGGCCAACGCTGCAGAGCCTCTATCCAGGGAGGAGGTCTTTCAGCAGCTCGATCAGTTACGCGAGTTCTTGGGTCCACAGGGTAAGGCACAAATCACCGCAGGGGAGGTCACTCTGCTTCCCCGTGAAGTGCTGGGAGAGTATGTGCGCTATGCGATCGACATCGGACTCGATCCGATGGTCATGACG
>JBATEX010000156.1:0-34342 GCA_049664225.1 Thermoanaerobaculia bacterium | reverse complement strand
CCCCTACACCTCTACCGGTGCTAGAGGTCCGTCCGGGTGGTTTGCAGGCGCTGGGCCCAAGGCGATCTAGCGGTTGTCGAGGGGGTCCGACGTGGGGCCCCCAGGGGGCTATCCTCCCTTCCACAGTAACCAACCCCCTGGAGGTCCCCACGCCGAACCCTCAGTGCTTGTCCTCTCACTGTCGGTGGTCCAAGACCGCAAGACCCCAAGACCTCAGGACCCCGTGGGTGCCCGAACGAACCTCCACCTGAAGATGGTCGTCAGTGCAGGACCCCTTGGCCTCTAAGCCCCAAAGGTCAGCCGGAGCCAGCGACGGCTGCTTCAACCCCCAAGCCCTCAAAGATCGGTCGGCGACTTCGCCGAGCGCCTCACCCCCCGAGACTTCGGCCCGAGTATCGGGCCTCAAAAGGTGTGGCCCCGCCGGAGCGGGGCCACTTAGGAGGGAAGAGGGAGAAGGGGAACGACCCTCCTGATCCCTTGGTCCTGCTGGAATCCGAAACGTTACAGGCAGGGCGGCGGGCTCAGGACTCCGATTCCGAGGATCCAGATCGCCCAAGAGGAGAGGAGAAGAACTTCGTCGCCACCTGCCCTGGCACCCCTATCAGGCCTTCTGGACCTTCATTCGCGAGCCAGTCCGCGGGAAGATGATCACGATACGGCGAGAGCAGAAACCGCTCGTCCAGCAGCGCGATAACCCCGGTATCTCCCGCAGATCGGATCAGGCGGCCGGCGGCCTGGACGACGCGGGTCATTCCCGGAACCACGAAGGCGTACTCGAAGCCGCGTTCGAAGCGCTCGTCGTAGTAGCGCTTCAGAAGCTCCTGCTCGAGACTGACAGCCGGCAGACAGGGGCCGACGACCGCCACGGCTTTGAGCATGTCGCCCGGATAGTCCACTCCTTCGGCGAAGACCCCTCCGGCCACGGCCATGAGTAGAACGTCTCCGGCCAATGCTGAGCGGAGACTCTCGAGAATCTCGTTTCTCTCCTGATCGGTACCTGCAGAGTGTTGGATGAGTACCCGCTTGCTCTCGAGGCCGAGCCGTTGAGCCACCTCGTTCAGGAACTGGTAGCTCGGAAACAGGGCGAGGCAGTTGCCGGGCACCGCCTCGGCAAAGGCCGCAAGACAATCAGCGATGCGGGGGTAGTTCTCGGGTCGCTTGCGCCATAGCGTGGCGACGCTGTCGTCGATCACGACTTGTCGGTTCTCAGCTGGAAATGGGCTAGGCACGGACAGGCTGCTGGTTCGCTCCCGATCGAAGCCCAGGAGGTCCCGATAGAACTCGGTGGGAGAGAGAGTCGCCGACAGGCCGATGGCGGAGTGGGTCCGATTCAGCACCTGGCCCAGGAATGCGCTCGGATCCTTGCAGAGGACCTTCAAGGTTCCGCCTTCTGAGGCGGTTTCGACACAGTGGCTGAAAGCTTCACCCGTCGACAGCATGAGACCGTCGAGAAAGCGAAGCTGGGTGAAGTAGAGGTCCACGAACGGGTCGTCCGGTCGAAAGCTCGATGTCTCCTTGCGGTGCTCCAGATAGCCGATGAAGGTTTCGTCGAAGGCCGGCCGCAGGGCCCAGAGATCGGCTTCAGGCAATTGCGCTTCAGTAGCTCGTGCCTGTCCTGGCGCGTCTTCCAGCGCCACGTCGACAGTGCGATCAATGAGGTCAGCCAGCTCGCGGCAGAGTCTGGCCGCCGACCGATGGACCGCATCAGTGCCCTTCTGGATGAACTCGAGCGCGAGGCGAGCCTGCCGGGAGGAGAGTGAAGGGCTGTAGTAGTCGCGACCCCTACCGACGAGATTGTGAATCTCGTCGATCACCAGGATCGTATTGCTCAAGTCGTTCTCGGCGTGGAAGTCGCTCAAGCCGACATAGGGGTCGAAGGCGTAGTTGTAGTCACAGACCACTACCTGGACCTTCGACGTCAACTCGAGGCTCACCTCGAAAGGGCAGACCTCCATGCGGCTGGCATTGTCGAAGATTCGATCGGGTAGCAGAAGACCGCCCGCCGCCAACAGCTCTGGCACGAGACCCGATCCATGGAGCTTGGAGTAGTACTCCTTGGCGAAACGGCAGTACTCCTCGTGACAGAGCAATTGGTCGTTGGCGCACATCTTGGCCTTGGCGCGAAGTCGCAGGGAGGCAAACGCATTGTCGTCAGGGGTGAGGAGTTTCAGGACCTGGGTGGCCATCTCCTGCTGCAGCGTCTTGGCCGTCAGCACGAAGATCTTCTTGTCGCTGGCCAATGCATATCGCAGGGCCGGTAGCAAAGCTGCCACGGTCTTGCCGATGCCGGTCGGAGCCTCGACAAGAAGATGATCGCCCTGAAGCAGTGCCTGCTCCACCGACTCCAGGATGGTCTCTTGCCCTGGCCGCTCCGCATCATAGGGGAACGTGAGCCTGTCGGCGGCTACGCGCCGCCGCGCCAAAGAAGCCTTTTGGGAATCGAACTCCCTGAGCAGCGCGTTGATTCGCTTTCGTGCGGCGCCGTCCATCGCCGCGAAGCTGAAGTCCAGGGGCTCGTGCTCGACGACGTCGGTGCCGATCTCGATCCATACCAGCTCTGCTGCGACCTTCGTTTCACCTCCTCGCCTGAGGATCCAGGCATAGAGCAGGGCCTGCTTGGCGTAGATCTCTCGCAGTGCGGCCGAAGGTCTTGAGCCCCGGCGCAGGGACTTGATTTCCTCGACGACCATCGTCTGGTCGGTATCTCGTCTGAGTCCGTCGATTCGGCCATGAACGGAGATCTGCCAACCGCGATGCGCAAAAGTTGCAGAGACAGGCACTTCGCGCTGGTAGGTGGGGTCCGCAGCCAGGGCCGCCTCCTGGTAGCGGCTGTGGATCGCCTGCCCCAGCCAGAGCCGCTCGTGGCCTCCGCGGTTCGCGAACCCGAGGTGACGCGCCAGAGAGGCGTCTACCAGATCGCCGACCGAGAGCTCCAGAATTAGATTCGAGGAATCGAAGCGCGGCGGCATTGGCGCAGTATAAGGGCTCGATCGTTGTTGCAACGGTCAGGGACCTGGGTTACGCTGACCAGGTCATGCCTACTAACGATGGACCAGGAAGAACCGTTGTCGAATTTCCCAAGATGCCGAAGCTGCCGAAGCTGCCGGCGGGGGGAATTCGAATCGTCGTGATAGCGATCATTGTCCTGATAGTGATGTCTTCGAGCGTCTACACGATCGAGCCGGAGGAGGTCGGCGTCTTGGTGCGGCTGGGTAGGTTCAGTGGCATCAACGACCCCGGACTGCACTTCAAGCTCCCCCTCGGGATCGACAAGGTGTTCAAGGTCGCCGTGCAACGCCAGCTCAAGAAGGAGTTCGGCTTCCGAACGCTGGAGCCTGGCGTTCGGAGTCAGTTCACCACGGCAGGTCTGCAGGACGAGTCCAACATGCTGACCGGTGATCTCAACGCCGTCGTGGTCGAATGGGTGGTGCAGTACCGGGTCGTCGATCCGTACAAGTACCTCTTCAGGGTGCGAGAGGTCGAGGAGACCTTCCGCGACCTCAGTGAAGCGGTCATGCGCAAGGTCGTAGGTGATCGGACCGTCAATGAGGTCCTGACGGTCGGTCGGCAGGAGATCGAGGATCTGGTCAGCCAAGAGCTGCAAGTGCTTTGCGACCAATACGAAACCGGCATCAGGGTAGAGCAGGTCGTGCTCCAGGATGTCAATCCTCCGGATCCGGTCAAGCCCTCCTTCAACGAGGTGAACCAGTCCGAGCAAGAGCGCGAGCGCATGATCAACGAAGCGCAATCGGAATACAACAAGATCATTCCGCGAGCCGAGGGCGAAGCCCGCCAGACGGTTCAGCAGGCTGAAGGGTATGCCCTGAATCGCGTCAATCGGGCCCAGGGCGATGCATCGCGCTTCGAATCGATGTACACCGAGTATCGGAAGGCACCCGAGGTCACCCGTACTCGGATCTACCTGGAGACCATGAGCAAGATATTGCCCCAAGCCGGGAGAAAGGTAATCCTGGATGAAGAGCTCGAGGGGGTGCTCCCACTGATGAATCTGGATGGCACCACCATCCAGAAAGGGGGTGGCCAGTGACACGTCTGGCTCCTATCGTGATTCTGGTGCTACTTGTCATAGTGTTCGCCAACGCTGCCTTTGTCGTCAACGAGTGGGAGCAGGTGATCATCACCCAGTTCGGTCAACCGGTTCGAGATCCCATTGTCACGCCGGGTCTGAAATTCAAGATTCCCTTCATCCAGAAGCTCCATCGGTTCGACAGGCGATTCCTGGAGTGGGAAGGCGCGGTCGCCGAGCTGCCCACCAAGGACAAGGTCTTCATCCTGGTCGATGGCTACGCTCGTTGGCGGATCAGCGATCCGCTACTGTTCTTCCAGCGCCTGCGAAACGAGATGGGTGCGCAGTCGCGACTCGATGACATCCTGGACGGCGAGACCCGCAACGCCATCGCCAAGCATGAGCTGCTGCAGGTCACTCGCTCCACCAATCGGGTGCCGGAGGTGGACGAGGCCATGCCCGAGCTGAAGGGCCATCTGGAGGAGATCTCCGAGGGCAGGGAGGACATCCGACAGCAGGTTCTAGAGGCCGGTCAGGCCAGGACCTCGGACCTCGGCATCGAGGTGCTCGATGTGCAGTTCAAACGAATCAACTACGGCGAGCAGGTCCTGCAGGATGTCTACCAGCGGATGACCTCCGAGCGCCGCCGGATTGCGGAGCGTTTTCGATCCGAAGGTCAGGGCGAGAAGGCCGGGATCCTGGGCGACATGGATCGGGAGCTGAAGCGAATTCAATCGGAGGCCTACCGGGAGGCCGAGGGTATCCGAGGCCGCGCAGACGCCGAGGCGACAGATATCTATGCCAAAGCCTACAACCAGTCGGCAGATGCCCGGAGTTTCTACGAGTTCCTCAAGACCATGGAGACCTTCGAGGCCACCGTCGATCCAGAGACACTCCTACTGCTGTCTACTGACGGCGATTTCTATCGATATCTCAAGGGCAGCGGGCCATAGTTCCACCTTCTGGCTTCCAGGGTCGATCCCTTCATAGCGCGGTAGTTGCGCGGCAGATACTCTCGTGACTGCAGATTTCGGTTTGCAGACGGGCAAGAAGGAAGACATGCACACAGAGTCAAAGGACTTTCCAGGAGCTCGCTGGGCTACCAGCGTGGTCTGCTCAGCGCTGCTTCTACTCGTGGCGCTGTCGACGATTGCGCAAGCAGAGCTTCGACCGGGACTCAATGATTCGGTCAGGGCAGCCAGGAAGGTCTCCTCGGAGTTGAGCGTGCATGTTGTCGAGCTCGCCTCGGGCGAGGAGATCTACTCTTACAACTCCGATCAACCGCGCATCATCGCCTCGAACACCAAGCTACTGACCACGGCGGCCGCCTTCGATACCGTGGGCCCGGCGTTCTTCTTCGAGACCAACGTCTTGTGGCGCGGTGAGCAAAGTGATGGTGCGCTGCGGGGCGATGTGGCCGTACTGGGTGGTGGCGATCCCAATATCTCCGGCCGTCACTATGGTGGAGATCCGCTGGCGGTCTTCCGGCAATGGGCACAGGAGTTCAAGCGACTCGGGGTTCACAGGATAGAAGGCGACATGTTCTTGGTGACCGGTCTCTTCGAGCCGCCGCTAGTCCATCCCGACTGGCCTCGGGACCAGTTGCACCGGTGGTACGAAGCCCCCGTCGCAGCGCTGTCCTTCAGTGACAACTGTGTTCTCGTGCGGGTGTCGCCTGGCACAGCGGTGGGAGAGCCGGCCCGGGTCGAGCTGATTCCGGATCTGGGTGTCCTGCGCGTGGAGAATACGGCTGGAACGGTGGACTCCTCGAGGCGACACAAGGTGGTGGTCGATCGACGCAACGGCAGTGATCTGCTGTCGATCTCCGGATCGGTATACCGACACGCCGCTCCGGTCGAGAGCTGGGTCACCGTGCCGGACCCGGTCAGCTATTTCGGAGTGGCGCTCAAGGCGGCGTTCGAGGAGGAGGGCATCGAGTTGCTGGGTGGGCTGCGACCCACCATGCGTTTGCCCTCCGGCCAGTGGCGCTGGGTCACCGGCTACCGATCGGACCTGATGACCACCACCGAGGTGATCAACAAGCGAAGTCAGAACTTTTTTGCCGAGAGTCTGTTGAAGGTCCTGGGGGCGCGGTTGTGCGGCAGCGGCAGTTGGCTGGCCGGGCTCCGGGTGGTCGGTGAATTCCTCGAGAGGGTGGGGATCCAGCCGGGCGAGTATCGGCTCGCTGATGGCTCGGGGTTGAGCCGGGACAACCAGTTTTCGGCCCGTCAGCTCACGACGGTTCTGCAGTACATGTTCGAACATGAGAAGGGCAGGGAGTTCCTTCTCACCCTGCCCTACAGCGGTGAAGAAGGCTTGCGGTGGGAGGACCGCCTGTCGGATGAGCCCTACCGTGGCAATATCTTCGCCAAGACCGGTTCTCTTTTGGGAGTCTCGACGTTGTCCGGATACGCCAAGGGACGGTCGGGTAAGACCTATGCCTTTTCTATACTCTGCAACCGAACCACCGGCAACTGGGGGGCAAGAAAGGCGCAGGATCGGATCCTGCGAGTGTTGGTGGATGAAGGCTGAGAGCCAGGGAGCTCGAGGAGAGGCAAGCAGTGACAGAGAATGAACCAAGAATCGTCGACTACAACCGCCTGATCAAGAACGTCGAGCATCTGGTCGAGGCGATCGAGGATGCCGACGATGTGGCGGCGACGGTCCACATGGTCGCGGATGCCGCGATCTCACAGTTCAAGGATCCGCTCGGGCTCTACGGTGGCCGCATCTATCGGCGAGAAGGTGATGAGTTCGTTCTCCAGGGTACGTTTGGAGAAGCCAAGGAGGTGCCGGTGGGGTTGCGAGTCCCGGCGGACTACGGGCCGATCCGGGAGCTGATCCAGAAGCGAACTCTCTACATGGAGGAGAATGATCCGCTGCTGGATCGAGAGCTGGAAGCACACCTCGGAGTCCAGCAGTTCGTAGCGATCGAAGTGGGGGACAGGGACTACATCCTTTCCTTCAATGTGGCCCCGGGCTACGACAAGAGCAGCATCTTGTTCTCTCTCAGCATTTTGCGCCACAGCATCAACCAGAAGATTCGACAGGAGCGGATGGTAGATGCGCTGCGTGATGCGCGCCGAATCCAGGCTTCGATCCTGCCTCGAGGCAACCCCGAGTTCGCGGGCTTCGACATCTGTGGTCGGAGTATTCCCTTGGAGAGGGTCGGCGGCGACCACTTCGACTTCATCTCCATGACCGACAAGATCATGGGGCTGGCCATCGCCGATGTCTCGGGGCACGGCCTGCCGGCGGCGCTGCAGGTCCGGGACATCTACATGGGCTTGCGCATGGGCTTGTCTCGCGACTACAAGATCGTGCGCGTAGTGGAGCGCCTCAACGAGATCATCCACCTGAGTACACTGACCAGTCGATTCGTCTCGATGGTGTACGGTGAGCTCGAGGCCAGCGGCAATTTCGTCTACGTAAACTGCGGGCACCCGCCTCCGTTTCGCCTCGCCGCCGACGGCAAGGAGAAGCTGCTGGAAAGAGGTGGGATCGTTCTCGGTCCGATTCCCGACGCCACGTATGAGCGAGGCTTTGTCAAGATTCGGCCAGGGGATTTGCTGGTCCTCTACACAGACGGAATCGTCGAGGGCATGGGTCGTGAGGCGGGAGGTCAGCCTGAGGAGTTCGGCCTCGAACGTCTCATCGAGGTCGCCAGGGAGAATCGACACGGATCGGCCAAAGATGTGATCCAGGCGATTCTCGACAGACTCGAGGAGTTCAGCAACGGGGCGGTGGCGGAGGACGATCGAACCCTGGTCGTGGTCAAGCGACCGCTCGACGAGCCTGAGTAGGCCTCCCAGCCCTCCCATCGGCCTCCTGGGCTCCTGAAGGTCCTAGTCGGTCCGAAGTTGCACGATCTCGAGCTCTTGGCGGAGTTTGACGAGACAGCCGGCTGGATAGACCCCGGATCGAAGCTGGACACCGGGATAGATCTGGCTGGCCCGACCCACGACAACGCCCGGGAAGAGCACACAGTTGCATCCCGTCAGGACCCTGTCACCCAGGATGGCGCCGAGCTTGCGCCGACCTGTGGCAAGGTGGGAATCACCTACCGGAATCGCGATCTGCCGTCCGTCGTGTCGGAGGTTGGAAAGCACGCTGCCGGCACCGAGATTGACACCTCTGCCGAGGATGGAATCCCCGACGTAGCTCAGGTGCGGGGCCTTGGCTCCAGGCAGGAAAATGGACCGCTTGACCTCGGTGTTGGCACCGACGACGCAGTTGTCTCCGATCCAATTTCCTCCTCGCAAGTACGCTCCGGTGCGAATCACCACGTCGTGGCCGATTCGGATGGGCCCTTCGATGAAGGCACCCGGTTGTATGCGAGCACCGCGGCCAATGACGATCCGATCTCCCAGGAGGTGGACTTCCGGCGACAAAGGGCTGTCGATGGCACTGGAAGGTAGGTTCGCCAGGGCCTCGTCCAGGGTCTGACCGAGCAGATCCCAAGGAGCGTCCGGATTGTAGGTCTCCCCGAGATCTGGTGGGAGGTCCTGGAAAAGTGGGGGGAAGAGAGTCCGTGTCACGGAGTGATTATAGAACTGTCTCGGAATGTAGACTTGGCCGTGTCATGGGGCGATTTCGAACCCTTCCCGCGCGCTTCTTCAGACGACCGGCAGAGGAAGTGGCAGCCGAGCTTCTGGGTCGCTTTGTGGTGCGCGATCTCGAAGAGGAGCGTCTGGTGTTGCGCATCGTCGAGGTGGAAGCTTATCTGGGAGCTCGAGACCGGGCGAGTCACGCCTGGCAGGGTCGCCGGACCGAGCGCAATAAGAGCCTCTACGCAGATGGGGGAGTCGCCTACGTCTACTTCATTTACGGCATGCACTACTGCTTGAATGTCGTAACCGGCCGAAGTGGGAACGGAGATGCCGTTCTGCTGCGCGCCGGCGAACCGATAGCTGGAGCCGCGACGATGCTCGAGCACCGACGATTGAGTCGCAGCCCTCGCCGTGGCGATTTGGCCGGAGGCCCCGGCAAGCTCTGCCAGGCGTTGAACATCGATCGAGATTTCGACGGCTCGCCACTGACGCGCGGCGCTCTTCGAATCACGGAAGGGGAGGGGGCAACCCCGGAGGTTGTCGTCACCGGCCCGCGGATCGGTATCGCATACGCTGGCGAGGCGGCAGACTGGCCGCTGCGCTACGCGATTCGTGGCAATCGGCACGTATCGCGGCCGCTACCCTGGTCGAAGTAGCAAAGAACTCCGACTCGCTGGAGAGACTAGCTCTTCGGCGATTCCAGGCTTATGTGGCCGGCCTGGTGCAGTTTCCAGAACAGCACCTGTGCTTCGAGAGGTGGCACCGGGGTGATCTTCAGGATGGTCTGGATATCGTAGGTGCCGTTGACTCGCGTCAAGATGAATCCCTGCTGGGGCGAGATGTCCAGGCTATCGAGAGAGGTAGGGTCGCAGTTGAGGAGCGGCACCGCCTTCATGTCGATCCCGTCCTGTCGGATGGCGATGACGATGCGCTGCTCAGCCGCTTCTACGGTCTGCTTGATGTGTTTGCTGTCAGGCTCGAGATTCTGTGCGGCTCTCAGGTGTCGGATGGCTCGGGCGAATTCGCGATTCTCGATGTGCTGTTCCGCGACCCGCAGCAAGGCGTCGACATCGACGGTCACATCATTGACTTTCTGCGGAGGTGGCGCTGGCGGTGCCTCGGCCATCAACTGGCGGGGTCGTACGATCTTGAGGGCGCCCGCCCGTATCTGCTCGTAGAGGACCCTGCAGACGTGAAACTCTCCGGAGTGGGTCTGTAGAGCGATCTCCTGGATGGTTCGATCGTCGTCGACCAGGGCGAGGATCTTGTCGACACCGGGATCGCTCTGCTCGGTTCTCAATTCTCGAGTCGCCACCGGCACCGCGCTGCTGTTGGGAATCCTGGCGCGGATCTGCTTCCATTCGTCGACCCTCTGATGACCCTCGAGAACGACCGCCGTGACACTCAGCGACAGTGGCCACATGTGATAGTCGGGCAGGTCGCCATCGGCGAAGCGGAACTCTCCTTCCGTCCAGGTGAAGATCTGATAGATGCTCTCTTCGGCTTTCAAGCGGAGCATTCTGTCCAGGTCGGTCTCAGAGATAGCGCCGATGGTCAGCAAGATCTTGCCTAGTAGCATCTTGTTTTCTTCCTGCATCTCCATGGCTTTGGCGAGAGTGAGCTCGTCGATGAACCCATGGCTGACCAGGAAGTGCCCGAGGTACTCCTTCGGGTCGCTGGCGGCTGAAGAGACGATCGTTCCTTCCTCGAAGAAGATCCTCTTCTCGACCCTGCCGTTGTTGATGTGCAGAGTTCCGCTCTTGCGGCCCTGGGAGAGCCACTGCAGAAGCTCGGCGAGCTCCATCGTCTTGAGGTTGCCTGTGATGCTCATGGCCGCTGCGCCCGCCCGATTATAGTCACGGATGGCGACGCCACTCAGTGGAAGCAGTCACCTTCGGGTGGAGCCCGCAACAGCCTGCCAGGAGGCTGGTTTCTACTGGAAATATACAGGCGTGTGGACGTCTTCCCGGTGAATCGTGTCGACGAATCGGATGAGACCTCTCGACAACGACATGTAGAGGCTGTGAGTCCGATAGCCGCGGCCGAAGAAGCGCACACCGCGTAGCAGTTGACCGTCTGTGACTCCACTGCAGCAGAAGAGGAGATCGTTGCCCGGAGCCAACTCCTCGGTGCTGTACATCTTCTCGAGGTCCGTGATGCCTAGCTTGTCTGCCCTTGCCCGCTGTTTGTCGTCGAGCGGCGTCAGCCGGGCTTGGATCTCACCCCCCAGGCAGCGCATGGCAGCCGCGGTAATGACACCTTCAGGCGCCCCTCCGATGCCCATGACAGCGTGGACTCCGGTGCCTCGCACGGCCGCTGTGATGCCGGCGGAAAGGTCGCCATCGCCGATCAGATTGATTCGCGCTCCGGTGTCACGGATATCGCTGATGAGTTGGCGGTGGCGTTCTCGCTCCAGAACGACAATCGTCAAGTCCTCGATGTCGCGGTCGAATGAGTTGGCGATTTGCCTGAGATTCTCGGCCACGGGCGCATCGAGGTGGATCTTGCCCCGCGCCGTCGGCCCGACGACGATCTTGTCCATGTAGATATCCGGGGCATGCAGCAGGCCGCCCCGCTCAGAAGCGGCCATGACGGCAATCGCGCCGGCAGTGCCGAAGGCGCACAGGTTGGTTCCTTCCAGCGGATCGACGGCAAAGTCGACCCCGACCGCGCCCTCCTGTCCCTTGCAGGCCCCAACCTCTTCGCCCACGAAAAGCATCGGAGCTTCGTCCCTCTCTCCCTCACCGATGACGACCCGGCCAGCGATGTCGAGCTCATCGAGGGTCTTGCGCATCGCCTCGACCGCCACTCGATCGGATTCGTTGCGATCGCCCCAACCCATGGTCTGGGCGGCGGCCACTGCAGCCTCCTCGGTCACCTTGATAAATGCCAGTTCGAAATCGGTGTCTACGGACATGAGAAGCCTCCTGCGCTCGATGTCGGTCGGGCTCAACTGTTCTCGATGGGTGGATTATAGGAAGGAATCCCCGTGATCGCCTCTCCGATCACCAGGCCATGGATGTCGTGGGTGCCTTCGTAGGTGTACACCGACTCGAGGTTCAACATGTGGCGGATGACGGGATAGTCATCGACGATCCCGTTGGCGCCGAGAAGCTCTCGAGCCAGCCGGGCGCACTCTCGAGCCACCCAGACGTTATTTCGCTTCGCCAGCGAGACATGGTAGTGCTTGAGTCTACCCAGGTCCTTGAGTCGCGCCGCCTGGTAGGCGATGAACTGTCCCTTGGTGATCTCGCTCACCATCCAGACCAGCTTCTCCTGCACGAGTTGATGAGAGGCCAACGGTCTGCCGCCAAACTGCACGCGTTGCTTGGTGTACTCGAGTGCCGTGTAGTAGCACTCCATGGCGGCGCCAAGGGCTCCCCAGGCGATGCCGTATCTTGCCTGGTTGAGGCACATCAGGGCGTTCTTGACTCCCTCCGTCTCTGGGAGGAGATTCTCGGCGGGTATCCTACAATCGAGAAATCCCAACTCGGACGTCACCGAAGCACGCAGGGAGAACTTGCCATGCTGGTCGCGGGCCGTAAACCCGGGAGTCCCCTTTTCGACCAGGAATCCCCGAATACCCTCCTCGGTTCGGGCCCAGACGACCGCCACGTCGGCTAGCGAGCCGTTCGTGATCCACTGCTTGGCGCCGTTGAGCACCCAGCCGTCGCCATCCTGTCGAGCCGTGGTGCGCATGTCGCTCGGATTGGAGCCGTAGTCGGGCTCGGTAAGCCCGAAGCAACCGATGGCCTCACCGGATGCCAGGAGCGGAATCCATCGATCTCGCTGTTGCTGGGAACCAAAGGTGTAGATCGGGTACATGACCAGGCCGCTCTGCACGGAAACGCAGCTTCGCAGCCCGGAGTCACCCCGCTCCAACTCCTGCATGACGAGCCCATAGGCCACTCCCTTGAGCCCGGGAAGACCATAGTCGTCGAAGCTCGCTCCGAAGAGGTTGAGGGCACCAATCTCTGGGACCAACTCGACGGGGAAGCGAGCCTCGCGATGACAGTCTTCGATGATCGGCTTGACTCGATCCTCGACGAACCCCCTGACTGTGTCCCTCGCCAGGCGCTCTTCGTCGCTCAGGAGAGACTCGAAATCCAGAAAATCAACGCCCGGAAAGCGGCTCAAGTAAGGTCTCCATCAGCTGAAAGGTGGTCGAACAGGGCCTTTGGGTTCACCCTGGCGAGCCAACACCGGGGTGCCAGGAATGATAGCACGCTGGCTGCGGCTTCCCGCGGCTTGGAGTAAGATGCCGATCTATGTTTTGCCGAGTTTCTCGGAGGCCGCGACCTTGTCGGTGCTGAGGTTTGCCACACCGGCAGTCCTGGCCCTGCTGACGACCCTGCTGTTCGATCGGTTGTGTTGGCGCAGAGGGCTGCTGCCACCTGGATTCGGTGGTGCGACCCAACCCGGAAGCCGCGCCTGGAAGCTGGGCGTCGCGCGGCGCAGCCTGGCCCTCACATGCCTGTGGGGAGTACTCTGGATGGGGGTCTTTTCTCCCTTGGCGACCCTGGGCCAGGCCACCGAGATCGATCTGTCGTCAGTCAGCACTCCCCAGTTGTTCCTCCTTCATTTCCTCTTCGTGCTGGTCTTGATGATCTGGTACGTTCTGGGGTTCGCTGGCGTGCCCGGATTTGGGTCCGATGGCAGGAATGGCTGGGTCGCTCAGTTTGGTTTCAGGGCCTCGTCGATCTGGCGCGAAATCGGTATTGGTCTGGTGGTTGGGGTCGGAGCCTGGGTGGCGGTCCTGATGGTGCTCACGACCTTCGGCTTGTTGATCTGGTGGATTGGGGGTGCCGACCTCCTGCCGACCGAGCCACCCAAGGTAGTGCCCTGGATAGCGGCTTTGCCCGTGCTGGTGCGCTTGCTGGTCAGCCTTTCGGCGGGCGTCGTGGAAGAGACCTTTTTTCGTGGTTTCCTACAACCACGCGTCGGGCTGGTGCTTTCCACGGCGCTCTTCGTCCTGGCTCATGCCAGCTACGAGCAGCCTCTGATGCTCATCGGCATTTCTCTTCTATCCTTGATTTATGGGTTCCTCGTGATCTGGCGTCAGACCATCTGGCCGGCGATCGCTGCACATACCCTGTTCGATTCCCTGCAGCTGCTGGTCATCATCCCGTGGGCCCTGAATCTACTCGAAGAGGGCGGTCCGGAGATTCCCATACCGATCGCGGCAACTCTGGTTTCTCTGGGATTCTGATGTCGCGGTCGATCTGCTAGACTGCGCCGCGGATTACCCTCATGATGATGTCGGAACTCAAGGTGCATGTAGAGGTCGAGAGCCGTTTGGAGAACGTCGAGTTGGTCCATATCGCGATCGAGTCCTCGTTGGCCGAGCTGGAGCTCAGCGATGACGATGCGCACCAGATCGGCATCTCGATCCGAGAGGCTGTGGCCAATGCCATCAAGCATGGCAACCAGGGTGATGCCAGTAAGCTGGTCAGGGTAGAGCTGGGTATCGACGATGGCGATCTGCTGATCCGTGTTCAGGATCAAGGCGTCGGGTTCGACGAGAATGGAGTTCCGAATCCTCTAGAGCCCGAGAATCTGCTGCGGCGCAACGGCCGAGGCATACTGCTGATGAAGCAGTACATGGATCAAATCGAGTACACTTTTCAGCCAGAGAACGGCACCGTATTGGAAATGCGCAAGGGGTTGGCGGTGTTGCGATCCAATTCCGCTAAGCAAGAGGAGGAAAGACAATGAAGATTCCGGCCCGACACCGAGCAGGCATCACGATTCTCGAGCCGAAGGGCAAGATCACGATCGGCGTGGGAGATGTGGCGCTTCGCGAGGCGGTCCACGAAGCGCTCGAGGCGGGTTCCACCAAGATCCTCGTCAATCTGAAAGATGTCAGCACGATCGACTCGTCGGGTATCGGCGAGCTGGTTTCGGCCTACACCTCGGTGACCAACCGCGGCGGAGCACTGCGACTTCTGCACCTGCCGCCCAAGGTTCAGGACATTCTGCAGATCACCCAGCTCGTGACAGTGTTCGAGGTGCTGGACGACGAGGAAGAGGCAGTCGCTAGCTTCGCGGACTGATCGCGAGCCGGGCTCGCCCCGGCGAACCCTAACCAGGCTGTGGAGCTCTGCGCTCGACATGCCTTCTTGCAGCTTCAATAGCCCCCACGACAGGCGGCGCTCATTTGCTCTTCGCAAGTGGCCGTCCAGGAAGGTTTGCATCTGCCTGGTGGTCGTGCAGTCCTGGGTTGTGTCGGGGGGCGCTCCTTCGACGGCTCAAGTCCCCGACAGGGAGGCCGAGCTCGAGGCCATCCGGGACCAGATCATGGTGCTGCAGTCGCGGCTCAACCGGGTCAGCCAGGAGGAGCAGGGCCTGCGTGGCGAGGTCAACCAGACCGTCGTAGCTATCGAGCTGCAGGAAAAGCGAGTCGAAGAAGCGCGTACGGCTCGCCTTCTGGCGGCGGACTCTCTCGAGGAGGTGGGCAAAGAAGTTGCCACACTGGAGGCTTCGCTCGACGAGATTCGTGCCAAGCTGAAGCAAAGCCTCGCCGATCTGTACCGAATGGGCCAGCAGGGTTATCTGAGGCTGTTTCTGTCGATTCGGTCGACCGAAGACCTGCTGCCGGGCATCCGACAAATGCGCTTCTTCGTCCGGCGGGACAGCGGGCTGTTGAACTCCTATCTCGATACGCACACCCAGCTCACCTTCCAGCAGGAGCAGTTGGCACAGCACAGGGAGGATGTCGAGAGCTGGCTGGGTCGGGAGTCCTCGCGACTCGATGAGCTCGGCGGTCTTCAGCAACGACAGAGGACACTGCTGGCCCGCCTCGAGCGGGAACGTCAGACTCTCACCGTTCAGACCGCCGAGTTGAGCGACAAGGAACGCAAGCTGTCGAACTTCCTGGACTTCCTCTATGGGCGCACACCGACTCCGTTGGGCGGCACGCCGGTGCAGACCTTCAAGGGCGTGCTGGACTGGCCCATCAAGGCCAGGATCGAGCGGGGATTCGGTCCGCGGCTCGATCCTGTCTACGGTACCCGCGTGCCTCACAACGGCCTCGATCTGGCGACCCGGCCTGGCGCCGAGGTGCGAGCGATATTTCCAGGCAAAGTGCTGTTTGCGGCACCCTTCCAGGGCTACGGTCTGACGGCTGTCGTTCACCATCCGGGCCGTGTCTTTTCTCTCTATGCCGGCCTCGGGGAGCTCCAGGTCGCCGCCGAGGATGTGTTATCTTTGGGCCAGGTCATCGGCATCGCCACAGACACTCTCTACTTCGAGATACGCGAAGAAAACCGGCCGGTCGACCCAGCGCAATGGTTGCGCTGACCGGGATCAGGTGAGGATTCCCCATGAGCCGAAGCCGCATTCTGTTCTTTCTTCTCTCGCTGGTGGTGCTGCTGCCGGTCATATTCGGGACCCTGTCCCGAGCCGCCACGGACCAGCCGGCGGACGACGATGCCCTGTCCAAGCATCTGTCCGTCTTTTCCGAGGTGATGTCCTTGATTCGGCGAGCCTATGTCGAGGAGACCTCGATCGACGAGTTGCTGGCCGGGGCCCTGGATGGCGCGACCGACGCGCTGAATCCATTGTCGACCTTCGTGCCGGCTGACGAGATCGATGCCTACGAGAGGATCCGCGGGATTGGGCCAGCCCATAGTGGCTTGACGGTGGGCAAGGAGCGCGGGATCGCCTTTGTGATTGCCGTCGACGCGGGCAGCCCCGGGGCGGAAGCCGGCCTGAAGGAAGGCGACATCCTAGCCGAGATCGATGGTCGGTCGACACGAGGCATTCCTCTCTGGGAGTTGCAGTCGGTTCTAGCTCAGGAGCCCGGAACCGAGCTGAGCCTTGAGATTCTTCGCCGTGGGCAGGCCAGGGAGCTGACTCTGCAACTCCAGACCTATCAGACAGTCGGACCGGCTCTAGAGGACTACGATGGCCTGGCTGTGCTGCGCCTCGGCCGAATCGAGGCCGAGACCGTCGAGGCAGTGCGAGAAATGCTTCAAGGTCTCAGGCAGTCGGGCGAAGACAAGCTGCTGATCGATTTGCGAGGGCTGGCAGGTGGTAGCAGCGAAGGTGCCTATTCCATTGCCGGACTGTTCGCCAGCGGCGAGCTGGGCCGTCTGCAGAGTGCCGAGGGCGCCGAAGTGCGGTTCGAGGGTTTCCAGGCTCAGTCCTGGACGGGAGATACGGTAGTGCTGGTCAATGCTGGCACTCAGGGTCCGGCCGAGATTCTCGCTGCTGTCCTGCATCAGCGCTCCGATGCCCAGTTGGTAGGGCAGAGGAGCTTCGGTCTGGCCGGTCATCAGAGGCTGGTGCCGCTTTCAGACGGCTCGGGCCTCCTGCTGACGGATGCCTACTACACCGGGCCGGACGGTGAGCCGATCTCGAGTAGCCTGGAGCCGGACGAGGTCGTTGGTGAGGTGTTTCGCCCTGCTTCCGAGGATGAGACGGAGATCGAAGATCGCACGCTGCAGCGCGGACTCGAGTTGCTGGCCGGAGAGGATGAGGCCGCCGAAGAGGTGGCCTGAGACTCGCGTCGTCGGTCGGCGGCCCGTTTAGTCGGCCCGCAGCACCTCCAGCGGCCGACGCTGCAGGGCCCCCCAGCTGGAGACGATGCCAGTCAGGGCTGTCAGCAGCACAGTCAATCCGAGCGACAACAATATGAGCCAGGGGTAGGGCTGCCAGGGCAGCTCCATGCTGCGGGTCAGGACAAACCAGGACAGTAGTGCCCCGCCTGCAGTGCCGATGGCACCTGCAACGCCGCCAATCAGCGCGTACTCGGTGGCCATCATCGCGGCGACCTCGCGTCGGGTCATGCCCAGAGTCTTCAACAGCGCAACCCTTTGGCCGCGTTGCACCGATCCGGCACTGATGCCTCCCGCCAGGATCAGGATGCCGGCCAGAATGGAGAAACTGCCCAGAAAGCGGACCCCGCTGGTCATTCTCTCGAGGCCTAGAGCGATCTTCTCGAGCACTTCGCGGATTTTGAGCAGCGTGACATTGGGGAACTCGGCAGCCAGCAGGTCTTGTGTCACTTGTTCGGCTTGCGGTGGAAACTGAGCTGTGGCGATCCGAACCTGGGGCGCGTCTTCGAGCACGTCCGGCTCGACGACCAGGAAGAAATTGATGCCGAAAGTCCGCCAGTCCACAGTTCGAATGCTGGTGACCAAGAGCTCGAGGGGCATGCCCTGGATGTCGAATCCGAGGCGTGAACCGAGCTCGACCCCCAACTCGGTGGCGAATCCTTCCTCGACGCTGACTTCCGCTGCGTCGGGATCACTCCAGAGCTCGCCCTCGATGATGCGATTGTCGGCTGGCAGCTCTCTCAGGTAGGTCAGCCGCTGCTCCCGAGTCAGCGCCCATCTCCGGTCACCGTCGTCCGAGCTGGTCTCGGCCAGCTCACTGACCGCCTTGCCGTTGACGGTTCGCAGCCTCGCCGTCACCACTGCCACCGAGTCGATGCTGGTGGAGCCCTGCTCTCGAAGGAGCCGCTCCACCCCGGGCCACTGATCGGGTTGGATGTCGATCAAGAAAGCGGTTGGAGCCGAGGTCGGCAAGTCCCCTCGCAGCTCGTCGGACAGGCCTCTTTCGACAAATCCCAAAGCGGTCACGAGGATGACTCCGATGCCGACCGCCACCACGCTGCCCAAAGTGGCGGCTCCGGGCTGGGCCAGAGATCCGACTCCGTGTCGCGCCCAGACCGGCCCGAGTCGGCGTCCGAGCGGTGCCAGAGATCGCATGAGGACAAAGGCCGCCAGTGCCAGGAGGCCGGCTGCCGCCACGATACCGAGCGTGAACTGTGTGCCAAGTATCGCGTCTCGCGCCTGCAGAGCAGCCGCCACCCAGATCCCCAGCAACAGAGTTCCAGACAGAAGGAAGGTGCTTGCCCGCCCTTGCGGGACCGGTTCCACGTCCTTGCGCAGCACTCGTAGGGGCGAGACTCTGCGGGTTGCGAGCAGGGGCGCCAGGGTGAACAAGAGGGCCAGGCCGACTCCCAGTCCGATCCCCTTGGCAACGGCCCCAGGGCTCCACCAGGCCAGGTCGGAGACCGGTAGCAGGTCGCCGATCAGCGTCGGCACCAGTTGCTGAGCCAGGATACCTGCCACCGCTCCGAGAATGCCGCCGGCCAGGCCCAGAACAACGGCGTGTCCGAGATAGAGCTTCGTGACGTCGTTGGGTCGCAGACCCAGACAGCGATAGATGGCGATGGCATCGATCCGACTGGCAAGCCAGGCGCGAGTCGTCTGAGCAACCCCGAGTCCACCCAGAAGCAGGGACAGGAGAGCGACCAGGCCGAGGAAACTCTCGACTCGCTGGATGGCCTGCTGAAGAGTCTCCTGCGCGTCCTTGTAAGTCCGCACCCGGATGCCGTCGAATTCACCCACCCGGTCACGCAGCTCGGTTGCGAGCCGTTCAACTTCCTCGGAGTCCGTCTCTGATGGCAGCTTGAGAAGCAGGCGGTGCAAGACCCGACTACCGCGCCGGTCGAGATCGGCTCGCCGAAACCCTTCGCCGTTGACCAGTACTCTCGGCCCGAGCCTGAAGGGCCCCGAGCCTTGATCGGGCTCGGAATGGACCACGCCAGCAATGCGAAAGGCCCGGCCTCCCAAGAGGATCTC
The DNA here is from genome assembly GCA_049664225.1 of Thermoanaerobaculia bacterium. Taxonomy (GTDB): domain Bacteria; phylum Acidobacteriota; class Thermoanaerobaculia; order Multivoradales; family JAHEKO01; genus JAUVRX01. Next base: position 15,173 of record JBATEX010000156.1, on the reverse strand, counting down.
GTCCCCGACCCGCAGCGCCAGCCGGCTGAGCAGGTCGGGTGCCACCAGCGCAGCCTCGGCCGACAGCATGAGTTCCAGGGGGCCCGACGGGTCGGTTTCGAGGACACCGTAGAAGGGGTACTGGCCCTGCACCATTTTGAGCTCGACGAGTTGGCTGGCCCCAGGTCGGCCCGCACTCTTCGCTACTGCCGCCATCGTCACGAGCTCTCTCACCTCGGTCATCTGCAGTCCGGGCCTGCGGGCGAGGAATTCGCCCAGATCGGCTGGCAGTGGTTGCAACGAGGAGACTGTGAGATCGGCTGCCAGCAGCTGCCTCGCCTCTCGTCGGACGCCCTCCGCCAGAGCCGCCGATAGCCCGGCCACACTGACGACGGCGGCGACCCCCACCGCTAGGCAAGCGACGAAGAATGCGAACCTCTTCAGAGAGCCGTGAGACTCTCGGGCCAGCAGACGAAGGTAGAGGGAGGGGTTCATCAGGAGGGAGCTAGAAGCCCATCGGTCTGACTCGTGGCCGGTACCAGATGAGAGTCTTCCAGGGCCAGCCGGCGGTCGGCCAGCTGGGCCGCTGCTCTGTCATGGGTCACGAGTACGAGAGTCGTGCCGAATCTCTGACGGAGCGAGGCGATCAGCTCGAGGACCGTGCCGCCCGTTCTGCGGTCGAGGTTGCCGGTCGGCTCATCGGCCAGAAGGATCGCCGGGCGGGGCGCGAAGGCCCGAGCCAGTGCCACCCGCTGCTGCTCGCCTCCTGACAGTTGGGTGGGGTAGTGGTGAGCGCGATCGGCCAGCCCCACCAAGTCCAGTAGCTCCGCAGCCCTGTCTCGAGGCTGCGCGTCGGTTATCAGCTCGAGAGGCAGTTGGACATTCTCCAAGGCCGTCATGTTCGGCAGCAGCTGAAAAGACTGAAATACGAACCCGATCTTGTGCCGGCGCAGCAGCGCCAGCTCGCTTTCCGACAGTGCCTGAATCGACTGCCCGTCAATGAGAATCTCACCGGAGGTCGGCCTGTCCAGCCCAGCGACGAGAGCCAGCAGCGTCGACTTGCCCGAACCAGACGGTCCCAGGATGGCGACGGATTCCTCCGCTGCGATCTGTAGGTCCACATGGGTCAAGATTGGCAGATCGGCGCCACCAGAGCGAAAGATCTTGGTGAGCTTCCGGAGCTCTATACGGGGGGTAAAGCTCATGATCTAGTTCAGGTAGCCGAGCGCCCGCAGCTCCTCGAGCAGCTGTTCGTCGGATTGCGAGTCGGGAGAGTCGCGCGCCTCCATCACCCCCCAGGTGGGGATCGTGTGCAGCGGGAATCGATCGCGAAACTGCTGCCGGAAGATCTCGGTTCTGGCTCGACCATCGAAGTCCTCGGCCACGGGCAGCCCAAGAGCGTAGAGCAGAGTTGGGGCTATGTCCAGGCTGTGGATCTTGACGGGGTCGGCAGTCGGGTCGATATCGGGCCCGGCGGCGAGAAACACACCCTCGGTGCTCTTGGAATGGGTCCCCGAGATTTCCTCTACCCGACCAATGGCGCCCGGTATGGGTTGGCCGTCGAGATATAGCGCTGGTGATACTCCCTGATAGCGGACGATGACTACCATGTCACCGCCGCGGGACCGCTCGTTGGCCTCGAGGTCACGGAAGCGAAACGCCGGCGAGCCGTCTTCATAGGTGATCCGCTCCAGGTCAGCCTCCAGACGGTGTCGCGTGGCGGCGGGGTCGTCAGGCCGAGCGTCCTCGTTAGAGCGCTCGAAAGGGTGAAACCGAATCAGCTTCGTGCGAGTGAAGGGAGGCGAGCCCCAGGTTCGCGCAATGCTCTCGACGGGGTCGATCCGCTTGTCGTCACGCACGAGAAATCCCAGGCGCTCGAGGACTCGATCCAGGTGTAGTTGAATCCGGTACCGCTCTCCCTTGGATGCCTGAAAGCCGTGGTCGGACAGGACGAAGAAGTTGGTGTTGGAGGGCGCGCGGGCAACCAACGCTCCGAGGACACCGTCCACCTCGGCGTAGGCGTCGGGAATGCGGGTACCGAGCCGCCGCAGGCTCAGCTCATCCACTTCCGTCTCGAAGCCTTGGGGTCTGAAGTACTTCCAATGGTGATGACTCTCGATATCGACGGTCCGCAGGTAGAGCATGATCAGGTCGAAGTCTTCGCTCGCCAACTGCAGGCCGATTGAGGCCATCAGGCGGTCCCCTCGGGTGACGACATCATCAGCACTCTGAGCGGTTGCATCGGGTCGCGAAATCTCGGTCAAGAGGGTTGGGTCGAGGTCGGGCGGGTAGAAGCGGCCCTCGTTCTCCCTGAAGATCCGGTCGGAGACGACGATGCCATTGACGGTCTCGGCTGGCCAGGAGGCCCACCACCCCAGAAGAGCCACCCGGAGCTGAGCGGTCGAGGCCATGTTCCAGAGGGCTGGTACCCGCCGGTCGACGGAAGAGACGGGCGCTTCTCCAGAAGGAGTTCGCACCGTGAATCCCTGGATGCCGTGCCTCGAGGGCTCGACGCCGGTGGCGATCGACGTCCAGATGACTGGTGAGGCATGCGCCACCGGTTGCAGCTCGGCGGAGACGCCACGCTCGGCGAGCGCGGCGAGGTGCGGTAGCTGGCCGCGGCTCCAGAGTTCCCGAATCGCGTTCCAGGATCCGCCGTCCACTCCGAGCAAGACGACCGGCCCAGGGGAGGTCGACTTGGGCTCAGAGCAGCCCGCCAGCAGGACGAGGCCGACAATCACCTGCCACCGATGAATGCCAACAGTCACGCCGTGCACTCTATCAATGGTGTGGCAGGCGCCCTGAAGTTCTACAATGCGTGGTCATGAAGGTGCGATGGCAAGGATCGAAGCTGTTGGTGATCGTTCTCCTGATGGCGTGCAATCAGCCTGTTGGCGACCTCTCGGAGGTCACGAGCTCGAGCCGGTCCGAAAAGAGCTCTGAGGTGACTGCCAGTGAGACTGACGACCTTGGGGAACGGATCTCCATCACCTTCCTGGGCGACAGCCTGAGCGCCGGTCTCGGGGTCGATGAAGACGAGGCCTTCCCGATGATCGTCGAGCGACGCCTGCGAGAGCTCGAGTGGAACGTCGAGGTAACCAATGCGGGTGTCAGTGGGGACACGACCGCCGGAGGGGTAAGTCGTTTGGGCTGGATCCTCAGGCAGGACCCGCAAATCGTCGTTCTCGAGTTGGGCGCCAATGACGGTCTCCGAGGGATGTCGGTTCAGATGACGCAAGAGAACCTCAGGCGGATGATCTCCACCACGCAGGAGGCGGGCGTTCGGGTGCTGCTGGCGGGAATGATGGTGCCGCCCAACTACGGCTCCGAGTATGCCGCGCTCTTCAACGGCGTCTTCCCAAGTTTGGCCGAGGAGCTGGGAGTGCCGCTTGTCCCCTTTCTATTGGAAGGTGTCGCGGCAGAGCCCGAGCTCAATCTGGCCGATGGCATCCACCCCAACTCGGCCGGCCATCGCCGGGTGGCCGAAACACTAGTGCCGTATCTCGAGACGATTCTGCGGGATCTGGCAGTCAAAGATTCTTCTCCTGCCTCTTGACCCGCTGCCAAGCGGCTTCCATCTCCTCGATCGTGGCACCTGCGAGCCCCGATCGGTTCTGTCCCAGGTCTTCCTCCACAGCGCGAAAGCGGCGGCGGAACTTGCGGTTGGAGCTGGCCAGGGCCGCTTCGGGATCCACCTCCAAGTGGCGCGCCAGATTCGCGATCGTGAACAGCAGGTCGCCGATTTCTTCGGACACCGCCGCCCGTCGGGCTTGGCGCGCATCCCCATCCTGGATCTCCTGGCGCAGCTCTTCCAGCTCTTCATCCACTTTGTCGAAGACGGCTGCCGCGTCGGGCCAGTCGAAGCCGACTCCGGCGACCTTTTGGGTCATGCGATAGGCGGTCAGCAGACTCGGCATGGCGTCGGGGAGGCCTCCGAGAATGGAAACTGAGGCCGATCTCACGGAGAGCTTGCGCCTTTCCCATGCGCGATGGACCTCCGCCGCAGTCGACAACCGTTCCGAGCCGAAGACGTGAGGGTGACGCGCCACCATCTTGGCCTCGATCTCTCGACTCACCTCCTGCAGGTCGAAGGCCGACTGCTCTTCGGCCATGTAGGCGATGAAGACCACCTGGAAGAGGAGGTCGCCCAGCTCGGCCCTCAGCTCGGCCCAGTCTCCCGAGTCGATGGCGGCGGCGACTTCGTAGGCCTCTTCCAGAAGATAGGCGCGAAGGTCCTCCAGACGCTGCTCGCGATCCCAGGGACACCCCTCGGGTCCACGAAGTCTGCGCACCAGAGCTGACAGGTCGGCAATTGGATTCTCGGTTTCATTCATCAGTTCGCCTCGTGCGATCGATCCACTGGCTGTTTTCTCGAGCGTGAAGTCTTTTATTAGACCTTCAGCCGTTGATGCGTAGAATAACGTGGTAGAGGGGTTTCTCGCGTCGAGAGTGTCCTTGCTACGATAGCAGGCGATTTGACCTGAGAATCCTCCGGAAGGGTTGTCGACAAGGGGAGTTTGCAGCAGTGACAGACGACGAAATCAAGGTAACCGACAAACGAATGTTCACGTCGGACGGCGAGTTGAAGGACGAGTTTCAGCATCTCGAGGAAAGTGCCGCCCAGGCACAGCCAGCTGGCGATGCCTATGCACAACCGGCTTCTGAGGTGGTGGCCGAGAATGGGCCCGCAACCGATGACGAGGTTCAGGCAGCTCCTGCCCAGCCCGCGGATCCACCGGCGAAGGAGCCCGAGGGGGGGCCGGTCGAAATGCCTCTCGGAGGCGAGGATCTGGACGAATTGTCCTTCTTCGACCTCGTGGGTATGGTGGCACAACCCATTGCAATTTACCTCGGTGATGCCAAGCTGCCTGGCGGCGAATCGGCTGAGAATCTCGACATGGCACGGCTCCACATCGACCTCCTGGAGATCTTGAAGAACAAGACGGCCGGCAATCTGACGGCGCAGGAGCAGTCGTTTCTGGAGGATCTGCTGTATCAGCTGAGGTTGCGCTACGTCCAGAAACGGGGATGAGGCTCATCGAGTGACGGACCTATAGGACCATGAGAGCCCGAGAGACAACTTCGTGAGCGCTGCGCGAGCGACCCTGCCCGGTTTGGCAGCTAGGAGCCGCTGGTTGGTTCTGATAGGCCTCTTGTGGGTTGCCTTCGGCGCGGCCAGGCCAAGTGCCGCGATCGAGCAATCGGTCGCCGATGATCTGAAGTTGAGCCTCGAGTCGAGAAACGCCTTTGCCAGCCTGCAGGACCAATGGTTGGAGTGGTTGGCAGCCTCCTACCAGGCCGATGCCGATCGCGCCGAGGCAGCGCTCAATTCGTTGCTTGCCGACGCCGATCAGCTGGATATGGGCCGGCTTCCCGATCTCAGCCTCGGAGCCGCAGGCCGAGCCGTCGAATTCGCCTCGCAGGGAGACTTCGAAGTCGCAGCCTGGTGCCTGAGGGCTGCCGAGAGGCTCGACCCGAACCGGCCCGAGGTCGCTTTTGCCGCCGCCCGCGTGGCGCGGCAGGCAGGTAGGGATACGCAAGCAGTGCGGTGGACGGCGAGGGCCTATTCGCGACTCCTCAAAGTGCCGCTCTATCGCTCCCTCTGGTTGAGCAATGTCGCGCTGTGGATCCTGGTTGCGGTGCTGGCCAGCGGGGCGACTTTCGTTGGGCTCTTGATGGCTACCCGTGGCGCCGAGCTGCAGCACGACCTACTCGGTTTCATTGAACGCTTCCTACCCGGCTCGATGGCGATGGTGTTGACGGTCGCTTTCCTGCTGTGGCCGGTCCTGCTCCCGGCCGGTCTGCTTTGGCTGGTGGTCTACTGGTCCATTCTCCTGTGGAGCTACGGCTCGGTTGCCGAGAGGACGGTTCTGATCGGTCTCTGGCTGGTCCTCGGGGTGACGCCTCTGTTGCTGAATGAGCAAAGGCAGAGGGTGCGCATCGAGCTGGCCCCCGCGACCGTCTCGATGGAGAATCTGGAAGAAGGTCGGCTGAAAGGAACACTGCTGCGAGACCTCACCTCACTGCAGGCCGCGCTTCCCGACAGCAATGCCGTAAACCACCTTCTGGCAGATCTCTATTGCAGACTTGGCGAGTGGGACCTCGCGCGAGGCCTCTATCTCGATGTCCTGGAAGAGGAGCCCCGCAACACGACTGCCCTGAACAACACCGGAGCCTGCTTCTACTACGTCAACGACCACATTCAGGCGGTGGAGTACTTTCAGCAGGCCACCTCGACCGATGGGCCGTCTGCTGCCGCTCACTTTAATCTAAGCCAGATCTACTCAGATCACTACCGTTTCAGCCAGGCGGCTCGCGAGCTACAAACCGCCCGGAGCCTGGATAGTGCTGGGGTGGGAAGGTGGCTGAGTCTCGGTGCCACCGAGAAGATCATCGTGTTGAGCGGTGGTATCGGCAGGTCGGATGAGGTGCGCGCCGAGCTGCGTTCGGTCTGGCGCAGTGGCGAGGCGGATTCCCGATGGTCGGCACTGTGGCCCAGCACCCTACCGTTGCCACTGGCCCTGGCCTTCCTCGCCATTTCCACGGGTCTGTACCTGATCGTTCGGCGAGGTCGGAGAAGCAGGCCAGTCGCATCTTCTTTGGACAGGGATGGCAGCGGGCGCTGGCTCAACATACTGCTGCCGGGATACGCCGAGGCCGAGGCGGGGCAGCCTTTGCGCGCCTTCCTGGCAGTCTTGCTGCCGATCGCCTTGTTGACTCTGCCGCTCGTCGACAAGTTGGGTTACCGCCAGCCGATTCTGTTCGCACCCAGTGGAGCGCTGCTCCTGGCGGTCTCGGTCTTGTTGCTGATGGTCTATCTGGTGGGCAGAGGATTGCGGCTGCGGACCTAGGATGTGACGATGAACGGAAAGAAACCTGTTCAGGTACGGGGCTTGGTGGATGTGTTGCTGACCATTGGTCGGCAGCAGGGGACCGGTGTTCTCACGATCCAGAACGAGGACGGTACCGTCGGGGTCACCTTCAAGTCTGGCGAAATCGTATCGGCCGACTCGTTGAATCAGAGTGAAGCCGAGGGCCTGGGCCAGATTCTCACCGAGAAAGGACTGGTCCTGCAGGATGAGCTCGACGAGTTGACGGCAGAGCACGAGGGGGGTGGAGGACGCCTCATCGATCTCCTGGTGGACCGCCATCTTCTCGAGCGCGATCAGTTGCTGGAGATCTTGCGCCTGCGAGTCTTCGAGCTCAGCAAGCAGGTACTGACCTGGTCGAGCGGTGAGTTCAGGTTCTACCGGGTCGAAGAGGTCGCCTTCGAACGAGGCATCCGTCCCCTTGCGGTGGAGGAGTTGCTGATTCGTGCGGCTGAGGACCTGGGCCCAGCCGGGCCGCTGCCAGGAAGGGTACCCAATCCTCAGTCGATCTTTTCGACGGTGGATGATGGCGAGGTCAACGGAACCGCTCCGCAGGCGTTTCCATTCGAGATGGATCTGGAGGAGGGCAGTGAAGTTCTCGACATGCTGCACTGGTTGAATGGAGACCGGTCCGCCGCTGAAGTGTCCATCGAGAGCGGTCTGTCGCAGTACAGGGTCCTGTTCGACCTCTATGTTCTCCAGCAGGGCGGCAGGGCCGTGGCGGTGGACCACGACGCTGCTGAGTATCTGGCCTCGGGGAGCCCGTGGTTGGCTGACCTGGAAGGCGGCGATACGAAGGGCTTCAAGATCTCGAAGCTCACCACAAAGGCTGGCGAGTGGTGGCGCTCTCGGGCCGATCTGGTGCAGGACACCGAAGATCGGTGGCGATTCAGGCCGAATCTTGCCCTCGGAGTCGGGCTGATTGGCGCACTCCTCGTCATCGTGCTGAACGACCCGGGCCGATTCCTGCTGCCATTCCCGTGGCAGGGAGGGCTACGTCAAGCCTTGTTGGACGAGCAGACCTCGGCTGCCTATCTCAAAGTCGATCGGGCCGCCAAAACCTGGTTTCTACTGCAAGGTCAGTTTCCCGAGCAGCTATCGGAGCTCGCTTCCAACGGATCCCTTGTCGGGTCCGATATGGTGGATCCCGCCGGCCGTCGGCTGGGTTACGCGGCCCAGATTGCCAGCTATCTGGTCTATCCCCAGGGAGAGGGGGATCCTGCGCCTGGTAGCTCCAGGACGGAGCCGATCACCGGAGATTTCCTCCTGGATCCCGAGTTCATTACTCCTCCTACTGAGCCGGTAACCCCGCTCGTACTGCTGGAATAGACCCTTTTCGAGGTTCTTCTCGCCCGGATACCTATATCTGGGAATAAATCTTAGTGAAAAACTGTAAGATATAGTGAGCGGAGGGTTGATAATGCTCCGCTAAGCTTTTGAAATCGAATTTTGGCTCATTGCCGGAAGATCTACCGGCGCAAAGCCACTGAAATCGCAGGAAACGTCAGGAGGAATAAGGATGAGCAAGATTATCGGAATCGATCTGGGTACCACCAACAGCGTGGTAGCCCTGATGGAAGGAACCGAGCCGAAGGTGGTCGCGAATGCCGAGGGCAACAGGACGACACCGTCCGTGGTGGCTTTCACCAAGAGCGGTGAGCGTCTGGTGGGTCAGGTCGCCAAGCGGCAGAGCGTGACGAATCCCGAGAACACCATCTACTCCATCAAGCGTTTCATGGGTCGTCGCTACGACGAGGTGAGCGAGGAGATGAAGATGGTGCCCTTCAAGGTCACCGACGAGGACGGTGGCGTGCGCATCGAGGTAGAGGGGAAGGAGTACTCGCCAGAGGAGATCTCGGCGATGGTCCTGCAAAAGCTCAAGCAGGCGGCTGAGGACTATCTGGGTGAGGAGGTCACGAAGGCCGTGATCACCGTCCCGGCCTACTTCAACGATGCCCAGAGGCAGGCTACCAAGGACGCCGGCCGCATCGCTGGGTTGGAGGTCGAGCGTCTGGTCAATGAGCCGACTGCTGCGGCTCTGGCCTACGGTCTGGACAAGAAGACGGACCAGTTGATCGCCGTCTACGACTTTGGTGGTGGCACTTTCGACATCTCCATTCTCGAGGTCGGAGAGGGAGTTGTCGAGGTCAAGGCTACCAACGGCGACACCCACCTCGGTGGTGACAACATCGACCAGCGGATCATCGATTGGTTGCTGGTGGAGTTCAAGAAGGACCAGGGCATCGATCTGGCGCAGGATCCGATGGCCGTTCAGCGCCTCAGGGAGGCGGCGGAAAAGGCCAAGATCGAGCTCTCCAGCGCTCACGAGACAGAGATCAACCTGCCTTTCATTACCGCCGATGCCTCGGGTCCCAAGCATCTCAACATCAAGCTGACGCGCAGCAAGCTCGAGCAGTTGGTCGAGGACCTGATTCAGCGGTCCGTCGAGCCCTGCAAGCAGGCATTGAAAGACGCCGGCGTGAGCCCGGGCGATATCCACGAGGTGGTGCTGGTCGGCGGCCAGACCCGCATGCCGGCAGTCCAGAAAGTGGTCCAGGAAGTCTTCGGTCGCGAGCCGCACAAGGGTGTGAATCCCGACGAGGTGGTGTCGATCGGTGCCGCGGTTCAGGGCGGTGTGCTGCGAGGTGATGTGACTGACGTCCTGCTCCTGGATGTCACCCCGTTGTCCCTGGGTATCGAGACTCTGGGAGGGGTGTTCACCAAGCTGATCGACCGCAACACGACTATCCCGACGCGAAAGAACGAGATCTTCTCGACCGCGGCGGACAGTCAGACCTCGGTCGAGGTACACGTTCTGCAAGGTGAGCGCGAGATGTCGAAGGACAATCGAACCCTGGGCAGGTTCCACCTGGTGGGTATTCCGCCAGCGCCCCGAGGCGTGCCGCAGATCGACGTGATCTTCGACATCGACGCCAACGGCATTCTCAATGTGTCGGCCAAGGACCTGGGTACCGGCAAGGAGCAGAAGATCACCATCAGCGGTTCTGGTGGCCTGGGTGAAGATGAGATCCAGCGCATGGTGAAGGACTCCGAGTCCAATGCCGAAGATGACAAGTCGCGTCGGCAGCGGGTAGAGGCCAGGAACCGACTCGACCAGTTGATCTACTCGACGGAGAAGACCATGGAGGAGCACAAGGACAAGCTGGGCTCCGAGGATCAGGCCAATCTGGGGCGGTCGCTGGAAGAGGCCAAGCAGGCCCTCGAGTCCGACGACCTGGCCACCCTGGAGAAATCGGTCAATGACCTGACCGAGGCCTCGCACAAGTTGGCCGAGGCCATGTACAAGGACACTCAGGCGGGAGCTCAAGGTGCGGCGCAAGAGAGTCCGCCGAGCCCCGAAGCTGACGACTCGGAAGTCATCGATGCCGAGTTCGTGGACGTCGACGAGGCCAACTGAGCAGCTGGGTCAACTGAATTGAAGATGAGTCCGAGCCCCATCGCCGTTCTGAGCCGAGTTGGCCGATGGCGATGGGGTGCGGATCACCCCTTGGAGATCGACTCATGCCGCGAAGAGAGAGCCAGCGAAAGTACCTGATGATCAGCGCTGTGGCGGAGCGTTTCGAGATCCATCCACAGACGCTGCGCCTTTACGAGCGGGAAGGTCTGATTGCGCCGCGACGAAGCAAAGGCAATACCCGCCTCTACGATGATGAGACCCTGAGCCGCCTCGAGACGATCCTCACCCTGACGCGTGACCTGGGAGTGAACCTCGCCGGCGTCGAAGTGATCCTCAACATGCGCGAGCAGATGGAGGGCATGCAGATCGAGGTCGATCGCCTGTTGGCTTTCGTCAAGCAGGAGATCCTGGATCGTCGAACCGGAGTGGACCGTCGCTACGCGTTGGTCCAGGTGGGTCGGGGGCCGTTGGCCAGAGCGAACCTCGAGAACCAGGAAACATCTGATCAGGATACCCGGCGCCGCCGGGGTTCTCGCTCGTCCTCCCCCCCCGAGTCGAGCCGCCGTTGACAGGCCTCACTGGCCTAGCCCCCATGCTACGATTCCGGGATGCCGTTGGAGGCTGGAGAAGAAGACATCTGCCCCGAGTGCGAAGGTAGGGGATGGGTCATCGAGCAGGACAGCGGAGCGGGAACCGCCCGGCGCTGTGATTGCCGATTCCAGAACCTTGGGCCGCGCCTCCTGGAGGCGGCCGGGATTCCCGCCCGCTACCGAAACTGCTCGTTCAAGAATTTCGACATCAACGCACCAAGCCCGGCAGCCAAGGATCAGCTGCTGCAGGCCAAGACCGTCAGCCAACATTACCTCGACGGATTCCTCAAGCCGGAAGGCGGTTTCACGGAAACGGGACTCCTGTATATCGGTTCGCCTGGTGTGGGTAAAACCCATCTGGCGGTGGCGGTCCTCAAATCGCTGATCGAGCGCTTCCACGTGCGGGGCCTGTTCGTCGACTTCACCGCGCTCATTCATCAAATTCAATCGACTTTCGATCCGGGCTCACCGGAGTCCAAGCGAGACGTCCTCGACCCGGTGGTAAATGCCGAGGTACTGGTGCTCGACGAGCTGGGCGCTCAGAAGCCGACCCCCTGGGTCAACGAGATCCTCTACCTGATCATGAACAGTCGCTATACCAAGCGGCTGCCGACCCTGTTCACCACCAACTTTCGACTCGAGTCGGAGTCCGCCACCACGCCGCATGACCACCTCGATCGGACTCCGTCGAGCTCCGGCTTCCAGCTCCTGTCGTCCAGAATCTCGCCCAACCTCCTGAGCAGGCTCTATGAGATGGCCCGACCTGTGGCGATCGAGGCGGAGGATTTTCGGCGGGAGGTCCAGATGCAGAAGCACCGATTCTGAAATCCGTTCCGGTCTCGGCAATGGCACTCTCGGCCGTCAGCTGCCTTCAACGCGGTGTCACCAATCTGCGAGCCAACTGGGAGCTGGTGTTCGTCTCCTGGTTGCAGGGCCTCCTGACGGCCGGCCTGATCCTGGTTGGCTTCGCCCCGCCTCTAGGGGTCCTCGGGTTCGCCTCGTTCGATAGGTTGGCAACCTCAGAGGTCGAGTGGACGGAACTTCTCGCGCATGCAGGAGAACTCATGAATCGGGGATCGGATGCCTGGATGTTGCTGGGCGCCTCGCTTCTAGTGTCATCTGCCATATGGCTCTTGGCATTTTTGGTCTACTGTTTCTTCCAAGGTGGCATTCTCGGAATACTCATGGCCGGCGACCGGCAAGCGCCCGATAGAAGATCTCGTGGGTGGCAGTGGTTCCGGACCTTCAGCGGCCGGGACCTGCGGGGATGGGGCGGGCGGTATCTGTGGAGATACTTCTGGCTACTCAATTTGATGGCTGCGATCGGGATGCTCTGGGTACTCATGGTGGTGGTGGTGTTCGGTCTGACGGTGCTGGGTGGCGAGCAGTGGGGAGCGGCCGCTGCCTTCGGGATTGGCTGTGGCAGCTCCATCCCGCTCGCCTTCGGTGCGATCCTGTTGGTCCTGTGGACCAACCTGGCGCAGGTCGACCTGGCCCGAGAGGACTCGAGAGTCGGACTTGCACTGCGTCGATCCCTGAACCTGGTGGGGCGACGGCTGGGCGCCGTGACGCTCATCTTCCTCGTCGCGCTCGTGCTGGCTATCTTTCTCGGAGTCGGAGTCTCGATTCTGTCGGTGTTTGCGGGACTGTTCCTGCCTGAAACTGGGGCTGGGGCCTGGGCAGGCACGGTTGTCCAATTGGGCCTCAGTGGTCTCGAGATGATCGTCGGCAGCGTGGTCGCCGTCGGTTTCTCCGCTTCTCTTGTGAGCCTAGTGCGGAGCGAGGCGGCACTGGAGCGTTCCGATTGAGCTCTCTTCGCCCGAAACTGCGACCTGCTTTGTTGGCGCTCGTTCTTTTCGAAGCGCTGTGGATGGGTGTCAGCCCTGGCGGCCCGAGAAGCCTCATGGCAGCGGATGGTGAGGTGGCTGCCGTTAGCCGCGGCCACGAAACGGCAGCCAGGCACGCGGCGGAGAAGAGTCTGCGGTTGGCGATTCCCAGCCGACTGCGGGTTGGGCTGGCGACCGATCTCGAGGCGCTGGTACTTCCCTGTTGTGATGGTGATCTGATCGCCGAGTCCAATGGTCGAGTCGTGGCTCAAGTGAGGTCGTTGCGGGTGGAGCCCGGAGTCGAGGTCAAGACGCCCGCCGTCTATCGCCTGCAGGCGGCCGCGCTAAAGGACGAGTCCCAGGCCAAGGGGTTGGCGTCTCAGCTTGGCAGCCGGTTCGGCATGCCTGCCGACGTAGTCTTCGATGCGGGCATTGACCTCTATCGGGTTAGGGTCGGGAGATTTTCGACCCGCGAAGAGGCGGTAGCCGGGCAAGGCAGATTGGTGGCCGCCGGGCTCAGCGGCGCCTGGATCGTCAGCGAGCAGGCCGAGTGGGACTCCGCCGAGCTGCAGATTGCCCTGGGCGAAAAGACCTATCACTCACCTGGGCGTTGGTTGACTGTGCGGAGCGGATCGGGCAATGGGATCCGATTTCAGAGCGCACGGTATCGCGGCGATCTCCTCGTCTACCTGAACGATCGAGGGCTGCTCAACATCATCAACGAGCTTCCTGTGGAGGAGTATCTCAGAGGTGTCGTGCCCAGGGAGATGGGCCCTGGGGAGTATGGACAGATCGAGGCCCTCAAGGCTCAGGCGGTGGCGGCCCGAACTTATACCCTGAAGAACCTCGGCGAGTTCCGGACCGAGGGCTACGACATCTGTGCCACGCCCCGATGCCAGGTCTATGGTGGAATGTCCGTCGAGCACCCACTCACAGATCGGGCCATCGCCGAGACCTCTGGGGAGGTGCTGGTCTGGCGGGAGGAGTTGGTCGAGGCACTCTATAGCTCCACCTGCGGTGGACACACCGAGAACGTGAACCTCATCTTTCCCCAGAAGGACGCGCCCTACTTGAAAGGCGTGACCTGCCTGGAGGCCGGAGTGGATCGGATTCCCTCCCGGCTGCCGAGGGGTACGGAGTTCCCCTCCGGGCTCCTGGATCAACTGATGCCACCCAGCGGAGCCAGGCTTACGGCCGCGGTCGTCGGTGCCCGCCTCGAGCATCTGGCTCTGCTGGCAGGGCTGCCGATCCCACGCGATCGCCTGGCTTCCCTAGAGCGACAGGAGGTGCAGCGCTTCATCGCTTCCATCTTCGACCTGGCCCTGGATGCGCGCCTGTTCGTCTCACCAGAGGACCTTCCCTACTTGTTGGACGATCCGCCGGCGGACTGGTCTGAGCAGGACCTACAGCTGGCGGCCTATCTGATGAAGAGCGGACTACTGGCCGGTGATCTCAACGAGCCCCTCACCGCGGCAGAGATCGATGAGACGCTGTACAGGCTGGCAGTTTACCTACGCGTGGTGGAGGTGATGGAAGCAAGATACCTCGGTCTCGAAACCGGGCAGTTACAGGTCCGACTGGCGGAGGAGGATGCCTCCTTTGTCGTCGGCGATCGGCTGGCGACCTTCCGCCAGGTGGGTTCGCGGACGGTCGGCTCGTCGCTGGCTTTGCTGGCTGGGGATTGGATGGAGCTCTTCCTCCACAACGATCAGTTGTTGGCTCTGGTGCACCAGGTCGAGACGGCCGGGGCGACGTACGATCGCAGCAGCAAGCGCAGCTCTTGGACCCGATTCCGCAGCGATCGGCAGCTTGCCGAAATGGTCAACGATCGCTACCCCGGACTAGGGTTTCAGGGCATCGAGATTCTCGAGCGGGGAGTCTCGGGCAGAGTCGGCAAGATGAAGGTGCTGGGCGACGCTGGTCGCTCTGAGGTGGTCGAAGGTCTGGCAGTGCGCTGGACATTGGATGTGCCAGATACCCTGTTCACCGCGAAACGCCTCACTCCTCCCGACAAGTCGCCCGGATGGCTCTTCACGGGGCGGGGTTGGGGGCATGGAGTCGGCATGTGCCAGATCGGAGCTTTCGGCATGGCGATTCGCGGCCACTCTTACCAGGATATTCTCCGCCACTACTACACCGGAATCGATATCGTACGCACAGCGAATTAGGGGTTGAATCGTCCGTCGCGCCTCCGGCCGACCTTTGCGGCTCGGGGGTTGAGGAGTCCGGTCGTACCTTCCGGCCGATCTCTGAGGGCTTGGGGTCTTAGGCCGATAGCCACAACCTTTTAGAGGTCCGTCCGGGTGGTTCGCAGGCGGATGGCGTCGGCCTTGTTGGGGAGCCCCTTGCGGGCTCCCGCGGGAGGGGGCAAGCCCCTCCCCTTCTATGTGGCCGACATTGTCAAGCTTCCTGGGTACGCGTTCTCAGATCCTCCTTGGCTGTCGTGTTTCACACCTACTGGCTGCTTCCTCGTGGCGTCGGGCCTGATGGC
>JBATEX010000155.1:0-5812 GCA_049664225.1 Thermoanaerobaculia bacterium | reverse complement strand
GCGTTTTCGAATGCCTCCAAAATGTACGGCGTGAACACTTGGGCATCGAGCATCACCACGTCAGCCTGGACCGCCTCCATGTCCTCGGGAGTCACCGGGCCGGCTGCCAGCCTTTGCTCGAGCGCCTCGGTGATGCGCCCGGCCCGGGTGCCGATCGCATAGCCGGGATTCAGATAGAAGATGCCCCCACCCGGCCGCAGCTGATTGAACACGTTGTTGTCCAGCGTGTTGCCGGTCGGATCATTGTTGGCATTGACGAAGTATCCCGCCGGTGGGTTGATCAGCTTCGGCATCTCATCGAACGGCAGGATCTCGTAAGGGATGGCCTGGCCTGGCTGCGGGTTCATCACCGGCAACCACTCGTTGCCTCCCGTACCGTTGCGAATGAAATAGGGCGGCAGCCCATCAATGAAGCCGGCCTGGAGGTCCTCGCGCACCGGCATCTCGGCGCTGGTGAAATAGGCGATATTGCCGCTGACATCGCCGTAGACCCAGTTCTGTGATCCGAAGTCGAAGTACTGCAGGCCATCGATGAAATCGTCCAGGTTCTGGGCAATATTCCAGGCGCGAAAAGTGTCGGCCTCCCGGGTGGCGCTGAAGCCGGTGTACTGCAGACTGATACCTACACCGGCCGCCAAATCCAGGGCCAGGATCGGCCCGTTGTTGCGTCGCGGGACGATAAGCACAAAGGGAGGAATGCCCCCGCCCGGAGGCGCGATCGCGATGTTGTCAGGTACCCCATCATCGATCTGGTTGAATCGAAAGACCACGGGGATCGGGATGATCGGCTCCGGGCTTCCCAGGTAGACCGTGCTCAGGCCGCTCGGCGAGCTCGGGTCCGGAACGATGATCTCCTGATAGACGTCCGTCACATCCATGGGGTTGACGGTGGCACCCCAGGTGATCTTGCGGTTCTGACCGATAACGACGTACGCCGCACCGGGAAATCCACTTCCGATGACATCGAACCCGTCGGAGATCGCCCGCAGGTGGATCTGGTAGAAGGTCGACGGAGTGTTCAGCGCCAGGTGAGGATCGTTGGCTACCAGCGGCCGGCCATTATCCGTCAGCGGACCGCTGACCGCCCACTCGTTGCTGCCCTCGAAATCCCGATTCGGGTCGAGCGCGCGCTCGAGGATCGGCAGTCCGCGGATGCTCTCGATATAGGTCCGAGCCAGATCGAGAGTCTCTTGCCGCAGGTCAGGCGCATTCCATTCCCTCGGCACTGTCGCTTGGAGAGCCGGCGCCGGCGCAATTTCAGCGGTGGGTGCCATGGCGCCCTCCATAGCGTCCGGCACGGTAGAGGCTGGATCGAAGGGAGCGCTACGGAAGAGATCCTCGAAGAACAGCGCGGTACCGTCGAAGCCTAGCGCGGTACCAGCAGCCTGGTAGGTCAGCAGTACCTCGGTGAAGCCGATGTCGAGATCGAACGACAGTCCGAACGCCAGCAGCTTGGTGACGGCGATGGTGTCGAGTGCCGTCCAGGGCTCGAACTGGGTGATCTCCAAGATGCCGTACTCGGGCGGCAAGGGATGTCTGGCGACCCAGGCGTTGACGCCGTCGGCGTAGGCATCCAGCGTCATCTGCACCTCTGGGCTCAGTGCTGCTAGCGAGCGCTCAGCGGCGCGGCGCAGCCCGAAGGTGCGGAACTGGACGTCTTCTCCCAAGGCGGCACTGCCCAAAACTTCAGCCAGCGTGCCGCTTGCCTGCCGGCGGCTCAAGTCCATCTGAAAGAGACGATCCTGGGCATGAACCCATCCCTGCATCATGATCATGTCGTGCTCGTTCTGGGCGATGATGTGGGGGATGCCGTCCACATCGCGCAGGATCTTGGCAGCCGCGTGAAGACCGGGAAGCGCTGTCTGGGACAGCACTCCACTTGGCACAGCCAGCAACAGGCAAACAACGGTGAGGATGAGTTTCTGCTTCATGGTCCGCCCTCCGTGCTGAGTTCTGATTGTTATAACTAAGCCAGTATAGCGATCCAGCCGATCGCTTGTCGGCGACCAGCGCTATCGCGCACCCTTGACCCGCACAATTCATGAGCCCCACGGCATCGCGCAGGCTGTAACGCCGACTGTTGTGGTCGCTGCTGAGAGTGGTGGAGCCACAGGACCCGTGCTGCCACCGCTCGTCAGGGTTGCCATGATTCAGCCACTGCCTGTGCGAGCTTCTTCTTGGTCAGCATGCCCGAGGATCAGGGCTTTTCCCCAGGTGGCGGGGGATCGCGGAGTGCGGTTACGACCTGGGAGTGGCCGTTCTGCTTCGCAAAGCTCTCCGCGGTATCGCCGTCCACGTCCTTCAGGTCCGGATCGGCTCCGTGAGCCAAGAGGACACGGACGACCTCCACCTGTCCCTCCGCGGCAGCCGTCATCAGCGCTGTGAAGCCCTCGCCTGTGCCCTGGACGTTGACATCAGCCCCCTTCTCGAGCAGGAGCTCCACGGTCTCAGGATATGGACCGCTGGAGGCGTACATCAGCGCCGTCCGTCCGTTCACCTCGCGGGCGTTGATGGCAGCTCCATTCTCGAGCAGGAGAGCATTCACCGCGGTGTGGCCGTTGAAGCTGGCCCACATCAGCGCCGTGCGGCCCTCGGGATCCGGGACGTCGACGGCGGCACCCTCCTCGAGGAGGCGCTTGACTTCATCCAGATTCCCCGCAAAGGCCGCCTCGTGGAGTGGCTCTACTTGTGGCAACGACTGCGCGCCGACGGCACCGGTCATCAGGAAACTCAGGCTGAGCAACCAGGGAATGATCTTCATGAGAAACCCTCCAGCGCCGTTAGTGGGGAAAAAGAACCCCGGGCCCGAGCTGACCTATCCGGCAGCCGGCGGTGGCACGGGCTCGCCGCGGTAACGGTAATACTCGATGCCGAAGTCGATGAACTCCTTCTCCTCGCGCTGCCCGATGCTCTCGACCAGGAACTCCTCCCGCGGGTCGTACGTCAGCCCCGGCGATTGACCGTCGTCGTGCAGCTCGCGGTACTTCTCGTCGGTGAGGTCGACGCAATAGGACAGGGCTTTGGCGAAGCCGATGTTTGCCGCCGCCTCCTGCCAGCCTTCCACGAGAGTCACCGGGATCGCTTCGGAAGCGTCGCCGCTACCGTAGCCCACGAGCAGGATCTCCTCGCCCTCGAGCTGTGACTGCTCTTCGAGAGCTTCCTCGATGCCCGCCGCAAGCCAAGCGAAAAGTGCGCCGGTGTAGATGTTGCCGACGTTCATCATGAGATCGGCACCCAGACGCATCTTCGCCAGCACCAGGTCTGGGTACTCCTCGGTCTTTCGGAAGGTCTTGAGGAGCTGGACGCAGTTGGGGTAGATCTCCTCTCCTAGAGCGTCACGGTACACGAGGTCCCGCACCACAGGCACGGAGTCCATCTCTGCAATGACGTCGTCGATATCGACCTCCGCAAGGTCGCAGTACCTCGCCAGCTCACTCCTCTCCCTCTCGTCGTCGTGGGCGAGTGAGAAGAGGTAGCCCATCGCCCAGCCGCTCTCCGGCATGCGACGGTAGGGTCGGTGTAGAAAGACCGCACTCAGGTCGCGATAGTACTGCGGTGCATGGATCGCCCGTCGTGTGAACATGTCTTCGAGCGAGCGCAAAGTCGCCTCGCTATAGCACGTCGTCGAATACTTGCCGTTGAAGACCGGCAGGTCCTGCAATTGGCCCATGGGCCTCGGCTTCTGCCCCACGAAACGGCTCAGGGGCTTGCGGAAGTCGGGCCCCCTGTAGTCCGAGGAGCTGCCGCTGCCCTCGAGATGGACCTCGAGGAGTTTGGGGTTCTCCTCCACCAACATGGCGACCGCGCCGGCGCCCTGAGTCGGTTCTCCGCTACTGTCGCGAGCGTATTCCGCAATGTCGGAGCAAACAACGATCGCTTGCGAGCCCTGGCCGTCGGCCATCAGGTAGCGAACGGCACTCTTGAGAGCGTAGACACCGCCGAGACAGGCGTGCTTGAACTCCGGCACCTCGCATCCGCGGGCCAGTGGCTCTTCCCCACGGGACCGCAATGCGTCATCGATCATGCCGCGGACGATCACGGCCCCAGCGGAATTGTCGGTGCTCGATTCGGTGCCGAGAGCGAGGTACCGGACTCTGTTCGGATCCACCTCGAAGGCGTCGATCAGTCGCAACACCGCCGTGGCCGCCATCGTATAGGCGTTGTGTTCCGGGCCACGCATGCGGAAGCTGCTGCCGACGACGGCCTGGATCTTCCCCCAGTTGGCACCCGTCCAATCACACCAATCCTCCAAGTTCACTCTGTAAGGCGGCACATAGAGCGACAGTCCGCTGATGCCTACCTGCTGCTGGCTCATGATGATTCCCCCTCCCCGATCGCGACGTGATCTTGGGCAAACGCGCTGCGTTCTTCGGGCAGGCGGCAATTGTGCCAGAAGTCAGCCTGCGCTGACCACTGCTACCTGAACCAGGTCGGGCATCGGAGATTGTTGTGCCCAAGCACCCTTCTCTGTTGTGGCCCACCGGACAGAATTAGCCGACAAACAATGAATGGTTATTGTTTATCAATAAATTCTATTGTAAAATGACGCCCTCACAGTCCGGAGGACACACCCATGAGCGTCAAGAACAAGCTCTGGCCGGTTCGCATTCTCAAGATCTGGTTCGGCATCCTGGTGGTTCTCGGCGGTGCAGGCACCCTCATCTTTCTTGTGTGGCTGGCATTCTCGCCCTTCCTGATGGCCAAAGGCGACATGCCGGCCGACGCCACGGTTCGCGTGGTCGTGGGGGAGAGGAGCTGGATTCCCGTCCACGAGCTAGAGCTCACCCCGACAGATGACTCCGGCGATTTCTGGATGGAAGAGGCACGCCTGGTCAAAGCAGGTGGAGAGCTCCGCTTCGTCACCACGAATTGGTGGCTCCATTTCCTCTCGCTCGGCGAGATCATGCTGGGCGCGGTCATCATCCTCTATGTGATCTGGAACCTGCGAAGGCTTCTCATCAACGTGCTCGACGATCGGCCATTCGCCGCGGCCAATGGGAGGACCCTGCGCCAGTCGGGCTACATCCTCCTGATCATGGCGGCTCTGTGGCCGGTCGCAGATTTCGCTCTCTCCAGCTACGTTCTGTCTCGAATCGACGTCACCAACATCCATCTGCGTCCCGCGATCACCCTCGACAAGGACGCGTTCGTCGTCGGTCTTCTGTTCCTGGTCTTCGGCATCATCCTGACTCGCGGACACGAGCTTCAGGAGCATGAACAAGAGCTGGAAGAAGAGCAGGCCTATACCATCTAGACGGTCGAGTGAGCGCAATGCCCATCCAAGTCAAACTCGACCTCATGCTGGTGAAGCGCAAGGTGTCGCTCACCGAGCTCGCGGAGCGTGTCGGAATCACCATCGCCAACCTGTCGATCCTCAAGACCAACAAGGCTCGCGCTGTTCGCTTCTCCACTCTCGAGGCGATCTGTCATGAGCTCGACTGTCAGCCGGGGGAGCTCCTGGAGTTCGTCGCCGACGACACTACCGCCGCCCATCTTCCCGACAGCGACACCTGATCAGCTCTTGGCTTCGAGCTCTTCGGCGGCTATTTCATGTTCGCGAACCGCTCGGGTAGCTCCGAGATACCTGTTCTGGCCACGGAGACACGTCGGAAAGACTTATTCTTGATTCACGGGCATTGAGTGAACTCTCGGTGTAAGGGTGTCCCTTGCGGGCGCCCTCGGGGAGGGGCAAGCCCCTCCCCTTCTATGTGGCCGACATTGTCAAGCTTCCTGGGTACGCGTTCTCAGATCCTCCTTGGCTGTCGTGTTTCACACCTACTGGCTGCTTCCTCGTGGCGTCGGGCCTGATGGC
>JBATEX010000154.1:0-12228 GCA_049664225.1 Thermoanaerobaculia bacterium | reverse complement strand
GCAGCTCACCACGCAGATCCCGACTTGCAGCACGGCGAACCACCGGAAGAGGAAGAGCGCCATCGACATCACAGGTACGAGGGCGATCAGGACGTCGACCATCAGGCGCTGGGTTGTGAGCCCGGAGCTCGAAAGGTGCGGACCGGGAGCCACCTGCAGGCCCGGTTCGATCGCCTCCTCCTTTGGTGTCGCCGGAGCCTTGTTGGGGGCCTCTACCATGGCATCCGATCCACTTTCGAGACTCAAGCCGCGGCAAGGTGGGCCTTGCCCATTCGAATGAGCTGCACCAGCGGGATCTGAGCCGGGCACTGATAGGCGCAGCAGCCGCATTCCATGCAGGCCTTGATGTAGTAGCGCTCCGCCAGATTCCAGGCGCCCTTCCGGGCCGCCAGGGCGATCCTCGTGGGCACCAGATTCAGGGGACAGGCGTCGACACAGAGGCCGCACCGCACGCAGGAGGTCTCCTCGAACTGCTGGAGGTCCTCCCGGGTCAGCACCGTGATTCCACTCGTGCCCTTGGTGACGGGTGTGTCGAGGTCACCCAGAGTGAAGCCCATCATCGGTCCGCCAGCGAGAACCCGGGCCGCATCCGGGGTCAACCCACCTGCTATCTCGATCAGCTCGCCGTAGGAGATGCCGATTGGGGCCAGGAGGTTCTTCGGCTGGACCACGCCCCGACCCGTTACCGTGACAATACGGTGCGTCATGGGTTTGCCTCGGAGCACGGCGCGCGCAATTGCCGCCGCAGTCGCCACGTTGACCACGACCACACCGACGTCCAGGGGCAGTCCGTTGGCTGGCACGTTGCTTCCCACGAGAACGGGAACCAATTGACGCTCGGATCCCTGCGGGTACTTCGTTCTGACGACCCGGATCTCGATGTCGGTGCCTTCGGCAGCCTTCGAGAGAGCTTCGGCGGCTTGCCTTTTGTCATCCTCGATGCCGATGATGATCCGACGGGCGCCGACGGCGGAGGCCGCCAGCAACGCGCCTGTGACGATGGGTCTGGGGGCCTCCAGCATCAGTCGGTAGTCAGCTGTCAGGTACGGCTCGCATTCACAGCCGTTGACGACCAGGGTGTCGATGGGCCTGTCCGGGTTGAGGGCCAACTTGATGTGGGTCGGAAAGGCAGCGCCTCCCATCCCGACGAGCCCGGCCTCTCTTACTCCCTGGAGGATGAGATCGGGCCGCGGCAGATCGAGTCTGAGAGTCGGCCACTCCCCCCCGAAAGTGTCGTCGAGAAGGGTTTGTCCTTCCAACTGCTCGTCACCGGCCTTGATCGGCACCGTTGGCACGCGCCGTCCGTTGGGCAGGGTGGCGGCGGACTCCTTGGCCACCCGGCCAGAGATGCTGGCGTGCACGCAAGCCGAGACAGGAGCATCGGACCTGCCCACCAGGTCCCCGGCCACGACTTCGTCCCTGGACTTGACGGTCGCCTCGCACAGAGCCCCGACATGCTGCAGCAGCGGGATGCGGACCTGCTTCGGCGTGGGGACGACCTCGATCGGTTGGTCCCGGGCCAACCGCTTCGAGGAGGGAGGGTGAATGCCGCCAGCGAAGCTGCGGCGCCGCGGGCTGACCGGGACGGGTTGAGCGACGCTCATGGACCCTCCGACCAACGCCGTTGCAGGATGCCGGCGATCAGGACAGCAGCGACGGTGGCCGCCAGCAGGCCGCCGCCGGCTCCAGCCAGTTGTCGAAGGGCGCCCTCGCCGACCAGGAGTGCGCCGATGAGGGCTGCCGCCAGGGGAAGCAGGAAGTAGCAGATCGCGGCAACCACCAGGCTGCCGCCCTGCAGAGGGCGCTCCGAACTGAGAAGAGTCTCACTGTCGCCGACCTGGTGCTCGCAGCCCGTGCAATCAATCGGGCATTGGGGAGACGGTAGGTAGACACTCGCCCGCTCATCGCGCCCGGCAAGGGTGCTGTGCGAGAGGTTGCGAGCAGAAGCGCCCTCGAGCGGGCCAGTAGCGCTAGCCATCGGCCCTCAGTATCCGGCCGGCAGACCCCTTCTGCAACGTTTGAAAGGGCGGATCGGACTCAGCTGAATGTTGTAGTCCCCAAGAGGCACGAGTGGCGGCGCGTCAGGATTCGGCGCGGCCAATCTCCTCGAGTGTCACGAGACCGACTCGCAAAGCGTAGAGGGCCGCCTGGGTACGATTGCCGAGGCTGAGCTTGGCAAGAATGTGACTGACGTGAGTGCGGACCGTCGCCTCGCTGATAAACAGCTTGCCGCCGATCTGGTCGTTGGTGAGGCCACGCGCCACAAGCTTCAGGACTTCCAATTCGCGCTCGCTCAGTGGCTCTGCCGGCGGTGTCGGCTCGAGATCGGTGGAGAACTCCTGAAGCAGCCGCCTTGCGACAGCAGGTGTCAGCGCGGACTGACCCTCGGCAGCCTTGTGGATGGCTTGCACCAGGTCGGCCGGGCTGGTGTCCTTCAAGAGGTAGCCCAGGGCGCCGGCTCGAACCGCCGGAAAGAGCTTGTCGTCGCTGCCGAAGCTCGTCAGAACGAGAACGTTTGACGCCAGGCCTCGTTCGCGGATCTCTCGAATGGCTTCCACGCCATCCATCTCAGGCATGACCAGGTCCATGAGGATGACATCGGGTTGGAGGCTCTCCGCCAGCTCCAGACCCTGGCGTCCGTTCTCGGCCTGCCCCAGGACCTTGATGTCGGGTTCTGTTTCCAGCAGGGTGATGATGCCGCGACGAACGATCTCATGATCGTCCACGACCAGTACAGTTATCGGTTGGCTGCTCATTGGGCTACTCCAGGGGAGCCACCCGGCTCGGGTGGCAGGTTTTTCAAAGGCACCTCGACGCGGATCAAGGTACCGCTTCCAGGGTGGCTGTCGATGAACAGCAGCCCACCGATCGCCGCGGCCCGCTCTTCGAGACCCAGTAGACCCAGACCACCGCGCTGCCTGGCGACGGCGGTGTCGAATCCCAGCCCATTGTCGGCAATCTCCAGGGAGGCCGAGGTCTCCGACTGGCGAAGCTCCACCGAGATTCGGGTGGCCTCCGCGTGTTTGAGGATGTTGTTCAGCGACTCCTGGGCGATGCCGTACAGCGCCTTTTCGATGGCACCGGGTAGCGATATCGGTCCGGCGGTCAGAAACTCGGCCTTGACGCCGGCACGTCCCTCGACGGCGGCCAACCGGGCCTGCAGCGCGCCTGCCAGCCCCTTCTTCTCCAGTGCTGGCGGCCGCAACTCGAAGACCAGAAGGCGCATCTCACGCAGCGCTTCGAGAGCCGCCTTCTGCAGGTCGTGCATCAGGCTCTTGGCCTTGTCTGCCTGGTTTGCGTCGAGGAGTCGTGACGCCGCCTCGCTGTACATCGTGACACCGTAAAGCGACTGGGTCACCGAATCGTGAAGCTCGTGCGCCAGCCGCTGGCGATCTTCCAGAACCGCGATCCGCTCGTGCTGCTCATGAAATCGCGCATGCACGATGGCGGCACTGGCGCTTTCCGTGAAGTGCCGCAGAATGCGCAGATCACCCTCTTCACAGTCTTCCACGCTGCAGGTCAACAGCAGCGTGCCGATGCTCTGCCCCTTGACCTCCAAGGGTATCGAGATGTCTGATGCGCTGGGATCGGCGACGAGTTGCTGCAATCTTTCGGGCGTGATCCCAACCGCATTTCCAGAGGAGGCTCGGCGTGGGTTTTCCGATCCATCGTGCAAGAATGCCACCGCGCCACCCGCTCCCAAGATGTGCTGGGCCTCCCGCGCGGTAATCGCCAGGACGTCATCGACGTTTTGCATCTCGAGAAGGGCCTCGGTAGAGCTCTGAAGTCGATCGGCCTCCTGCAGGCGGTGTTGTGCATCTTCGTACTTCGAAGCATTGTCGACGGCAGGCGCAACCGCCTGTGAGATGCCCGAAACCAGGCGGAGCTCATCGGGATCGAATCCACACTCTCGGTCGAAGGAGATTCCTACGGCAAGCGCCAGCACCTTGCCAGCAAGTGCAATAGGGATCGACACCACGGTCCTGATTCCTTCTACGTCAGGCCGGCCCGCGAAAGCGGTTCGTGCCTCGTCGCCGCAGAAGGCTGCGAGTGCCCCCGATACCAGCGCCTTCGAGACCAGGGGGTCGGATTCTTCCTTCAGCGGTCTATCGAGCAAGCGGGCCAGGTCGGGTCGCCCGGGGCCGTCGATCGAACCTCGAGGCTCGAAGGCCTCTTCTCGCTGGTTCCAGAGAAAGATCGCGCAATGGGACAGACGCAACGCACGCTTTATTCCCCGTGCGATCGAGGGCAAGATGACATCGAGATCCAGGGAGCCTCCAGTGGTCTCGGCGGCATCCAGCATGAGGGCCAGCCGGTCCTTCTCATGGCGTACGGATTGGCGCATACCCTTGGCGAACAGGTCGGCGAAACGACCCGCCGCTGAGCGCAGGATTCGGTCCAGCTGCAAGATCGCATCGCTTGCCGCAGTGGGGTCTTCTCGGAAGTTGTCGAGAATTGCCGGCAACGCCGCTTCTTTGAGAGAGAGAATACCTTCCACGACCTCGTAGATCGCGAAGCCCATGGCCCCGCGCTCCCGACTGAGAGTCTCAGCACGATCCAGCAGAGGTTGTGAGGAGCCCTGCTCCAGACTGCGGACAACATCCCCCAGGCTGGCCGAGACCCAGGAACGCAACTCCTCTACAGACCTTTCCTGATAGTGGCTTCCGGCCTGGCTTTGCAGATCGTCCACCGTTCGGTCGAGGATCGCCTCCCGTTCCGCTCGAAGGAGTTGGGCCAGGGCGCGGGAAGCAAACGTCTTGGTCATGGGACTCGCAGCCGATCGAGAGTAAGGGGGATGTCTTGCTCGAGATGGCTGACCTGGCCAGCGCTCCCGGCTTGTTGCTGAGAATAGCAGGCAATGGAAGAGACCCTCCACTGGCTCCGCCCGGCGTTGAGGGCTTCGGGGTGGAGACGGGCGGCGTTCCTTCGCCCGATCCTTGAGGGCTTGGGGGTTGAGGCGGCCGGCCGTTCCTGCCGGCCGGTCTTTGAGGCAATGAGGGTTGATGCGGTCGGGCGTTGCCCCGTACTCCCTCGGGCCTTCACGCCCCTATTGCCTTCACTGGTGCCAAGGGTTCGGCGTGGGGACCTCCAGGGGGTTCTTGCAGCGGAAGGGAGGATAGCCCCCTGGGGGGCCCCACTGCCCCAAGGATCGGCTGGAGCAAGCGACAGCCGCCTCAGGCCCCAAGCCCTCAAAGATCAGCCGGCGCAAAGCACCGGATGCCTCAACCCTCAGGTTTGGCCGCGTTGCGGGCGCGAAACTCGTCGCGGGCCTTGCGGGCCATCGCGTAGATCTCCGGCGGCATGAAGGCCTCGGAAAAATGGGCCGCAAAGGACTCGGCTGCGTCGGTCCACCCTCTTTGGGTGGCTGGATCCGTAGGAGCGTTGACCGTCAAACCACGTTTCTGCATCTCGGCGATGGCGGCGGCGTCCTGCGCGGGAATCTCCACCTCGAAGCTCTTTGCCGCACGGCTCGAAGCCACCAAGATCTTCTCCTGGTCCTCTTTCGAGATCTTGCTCCATCCGCGGTTGGTGATGACGGTGGCTCCCACCAACGGGGCAATGCCCATGTCCAGCATATAGGGCGTCTGGCGATACCACTGTAACGCCAGCGCGGCCAGCGGTGTCGAGGGTACTGCCTCGATCATGCCCGTTTGCATGGCGGGTAGGGCATCGGTCAGGGCCAGCGGTACGGGACGGAAGCCGTTGTCCTTCCACCACGCCACCAGTCGATCGCTTCCCGCCCAGACGAAGAGCTTGAGTCGCTTCAAGTCGCCGATCGTGTTCACCGGCTCGGTAGCGAAAAGTTGCACCCATCCTCCGTGGCCCCAGTGGAGGAAGGTGAAGCCCTTGGCCTCGAGGCGCTCGCGCAGGACCGACTCGAGGCTGTCGAGGACGTAGAAGTACTCGTCATAGGACTCGTAGAACAGAGGGATGGAGAAGACGTTGAAGGCCTCGTCGATCTCCGCCAGGCCGGTGACCGTGATGGTGGCCGCTTGGAGTTGGCCAATGCGCATCTTGCGAACGATGTCGGGGTCGTCACCGGCCACGCCGCCTGGATAGATCCTGGCGACCACCCGCCCATCGGTGATCGTCTTCCACTCCTCGGTCAGCTCCCGGAGCAAGACACCCCAGACGGAGCGTTCTGGAACAAGGGTGGCCAACTTTACGGTGGTAGTTCGCTGAGCCAGGGCCGGCACCACAGCGGCCAGTAGCAATCCGACCATAGCGAGGACCGGCAGGGCTCGAAGGGAGATCGATCTCAGGGTGCACATGATGGACTCCTAGCGTCGCTTTCTTCGCGGCTGTTATCCGAGCCCGCCGATCTTACTGTCTGTTGGCTTCGATCTCGAATGAGGGTCTGCACTCCCCTCGGGCCGCGCTGCGCATGAAGTCACAGATCGTCTTGATCGACGACCGGTTGAAAGCTGTTGAGGACCGCCGAGCGAAGCTCGTTGGCCAGGATCTTCCGATCGCCGCCCTGGAGTTGTCGATCTCCAAAGACCACCGTGGCGTCGATCCGGCGCAGCTTGAAGAGCTCGAGGGCGTGAGGAGCAAAGGGCATTCCACCCCACCAGCACACCGCCAAGTGAGCTGGGGGCTCTCCCTCGGGTGTCTGATAGCTCACGGCTGCGTACGAGACCGGTAGACCGATTCGAGCTGCCGGCTCGAGCAGCGCGGGTCGGAACGGCAGAACAGACGCCCCGGCGGAACTGGTGCCCTCGGCAAAGAGGATGACTCCTCGCCCGTAGCTGAGCTGGCGCTCGATCTCTCGCATCACCCCGGGGATCTCTCGCCGGACTTCACGATCGATGAAGATGGTCTCCACGGATCGGCAGAGAAAGCCGACGGCAGGCCAATCAGAGATCTCGGCCTTGGCCACGAAGACGCCCCCTACGGCACTGCCGAGGACCGCGATGTCCACATAGCTGAGGTGGTTCGAGACTAGGAAGAAGGGGCTCTCTGGCGGGTCGCCCACAGTGTGGCAACGCACTCCGCAGATGATCAGCAGACCCCGGGACCAGGTCTTCAAGATGAAACTCCTCCAGCGCGCGGCGAGACGGGGTGACGGCAGCGTGAAGAGGAGTCCGACGTGAAGGGTCACCTCGATGCCCACGGTCCAGAGGCTGATCAAGAGGATCTTGAGCGTTGCCCGTAGCCGCTTCATGAAACCCACACAAAACCTCTCGCCAGGTCCGAGGAAGAGGGCCTGATCTGCACCCTGGCCCCCGCGACCTATGCTGACAGTTTACTCCGGCAGCTTGGGCTTCGAGCGCCAGTCTGATTCAATGGGGACAGCGTTAGACGGACAGGAGGTCAGAAGAATGGAGAAAGTCCAAGTCGCGGTTTGGAGCAAGGTCGAGGATCGCAAGCCGATCCATGCACTGGTGGCAGGGGTCGATCTCGTCGTCGTGCGTATCGATGGCGAGGTCTCGGTGCTCTACGGGCGCTGCGTGCATCGGGGAGCTCTCATGGCCGATGGCTTTGTTCGGGGCGAGGACCTGGTCTGCGGGGTCCACTCCTGGGACTATCAGGCTCGCACCGGAGTCAGCTCCTACAACCCTGAAGAATGCTTGCAGAAGTTCGCAGCCTGGATTGAAGAGGACGGCGTCTGGGTAGACGCCGACGAGATCGCCGCCTGGGAGCACCGCAACCCTCAAGGCTTCGACCGACAAAGCTATCAGGGCGCCTATCAGGATCACCATGGAACACCGGTGGAGCCGCATGTGCGACTCATTCGCCAGCTCGCCAGCGACGGTCTGGAAAAGCTGGGCCATCATGGGCCGGTGGCCGCGATGGGGGTGCCGCTGACGGAGCTGCCCACCTGGGACGATTTACAGTTCGTAACGGCGCAGCTCGCCCGTCTGCCTCAACTCGACGAAGTACCGGTCGGCACGGAGCTGGTACTTGGTCCCCGGGCAGGAAAGCCCCTGCAGCTCGAGATCCCCATCTTCGTATCGGACATGAGCTTCGGGGCCCTCTCCTTCGAAGCCAAAGTGGCCTTGGCGAAAGGGGCCGAGTTGGCCGGTACTGGTATCTGCTCGGGAGAAGGCGGCATGCTTCCCGAGGAGCAGGAAGCCAACAGCCGCTACCTCTACGAGTTGGCCTCGGCCCGTTTCGGCTTCTCGATGGACAAGCTCTCTCGCGTCCAGGCCTTCCACTTCAAGGGCGGGCAGGGCGCCAAGACCGGCACCGGGGGTCATCTACCAGGCTCCAAGGTGCAGGGCAGGATCGCCGAGGTGAGAGGTCTCGAGGAAGGAGAGGCAGCCATCTCGCCGGCCCGCTTCCCCGAATGGGAAAGTGTCGACGACTTCCGCGACTTCGCCGGGCAAGTGCGCGAAGCAACAGGGGGAATCCCTGTTGGCTTCAAGCTTTCCGCCCAGCACATCGAAGAGGACCTGGACGCGGCTCTTGAGATCGGCGTCGACTACGTCATCTTGGACGGCCGCGGTGGAGGCACTGGAGCGGCCCCCTTGATCTTCAGGGACAACATCTCGGTACCGACGCTACCCGCTCTAGCGCGAGCTCGCCGACACCTGGACCAGAGTGGCAAGAGCGGCGAGGTCACCCTGATCATTACCGGGGGTCTGAGAACATCGGCGGATTTCGCCAAGGCCCTGGCCCTGGGGGCAGACGGTATCGCCGTCTCGAACGCGGCGCTCCAGGCCATCGGTTGCCTGGGGATGCGCGCCTGCCACACCAACAACTGCCCGGTGGGCATCGCTACCCAGAAGGAGCACCTGCGAGCCCGACTACCGGTGGAGGAAGCGGCGCAGAGACTGCGACGGTTCTTTGGTGCTTCGGTGGAGTTGATGAAGCTGCTGGCCCGCGCCTGTGGATATACCCATCTGAACCAATTCCGGCTCGATGACCTGACAACCTGGAAACGAGATGTAGCCTTGCTCACCGGGGTCGACTTCGGTGGCGTCGTACAGCTCTACGAGTCCGACCTGAGCTAGAAAGGAACCCTTGGCCATGGCGACCGACGACACGAAGCGCAACGAACGCTCTACCAAGCGCAGCTGGGAAAAGGTCCTGAACCCCGATGAGCTCGCAGAGGGGCGGGTCCAGGCCGTAACCTGCCGCCACCAGACGGTCTGCATGACCCACTTCAAGGGCGAGTACGCGGCCCTGGACAACAAATGTCCCCATCAGGGAGGGCCGCTGGGCGAAGGATCCATCGAAGAGGGTCTTCTGAGGTGCCCCTGGCACGGGTGGGACTTCGACCCGCTGACCGGCAAGGCGCCGGGGTACGACGACGGCGTGGCTACCTACCCAATCGAGGTGCGCGACGATGGCATCTACGTCGGATTCGACGACGCAGCAACTCATGTAGCCACCGTCTCCGATCTCATGGTCGAGACTATGGCCAACTGGGGGATTCGCCACGTGTGGGGCATGGTCGGGCACTCGAATCTGGGGTTGGCGGACGCCGTGCGACGCCAAACGGAGGCGGGTCGCCTCTGCTACTACGGTGTTCGCCACGAGGGTGCGGCGTCATTCGCGGCCTCGGCCTACGGCAAGCTCACAGGCCGTCCGGCGGCTTGTCTTTCGATTGCCGGCCCCGGCGCGACAAACCTGCTAACGGGCCTATGGGATGCCCACGTCGACCGCTCTCCAGTGTTGGCTCTGACAGGCCAGGTGGACACACAGGTCCTGGGCCCCGGAGCGTTTCAGGAAGTGGACCTGTCGGCCGCGTTCGGGAAGGTGGCCCAGTGGAGTCAGTCGGTCCTGCCCACCAGCAAGCATGCCGAGCTCGTCAACTTGGGGCTGAAGAGCGCCATCCTGAATCGCGGTGTCTCCCACCTCATCTTCCCAGACGAAGTGCAAACGCTCGACGCCCCGGAAGGTGCCGAGGCTGGCGGACCGGACGGTCGTGTTGCAGAGCGCGAGATCGTGCCGCCATCGAACTCCGTGGAAAGGGCCATAACACTCCTGAAGAGCTCCAAGCGCCCGGCGATCATCGTCGGCCACGGAGCCGCCTTTCATATGGAGCCGGTCATCGCACTAGCGGAGAAGCTCTCCTGCCCGGTCATCACCACCTTCAAGGCCAAGGGGCTGATCTCCGACCACCACCCCTTGGGCTGCGGAGTCCTGGGACGCAGTGGAACCCCCATTGCCAGCTACTTCATGAACGAGGCGGACTGTCTTCTGGTCTTTGGCGCCAGCTTCAGCAACCACACGGGGATTAGCCCCAAGAAGCCCATCATCCAGGTGGACTTCGATCCCATGGCGCTGGGCAAATTCCACAAAGTCGAAGTGCCGGTCTGGGGCGAGATCGGCATCACCGCCGAGATCCTCGCAAGCACTCTTCCGGACATCGTTCACGCCGAAACCCAACGGAAGCAGATCGCCGAGCGTTGGGCGATCTGGCGGCAGGAGAAATCGAAGCGAATGGGTGAAGACCGGGGCCATGGGATCTCGTCGGCAGCCACCTTCGCCGCCCTCACGAGGCAGGCGGCCGAAGACGCCATCATCGCCGTGGACGTGGGCAACAACACCTACTCCTTCGGGCGCTACTTCGAGTGCCAGAATCAGGCGGTTCTCATGTCCGGGTATCTGGGCTCGATCGGTTTCGCCCTTCCCGCCGCGATGGGTGCGTGGGCGGCCACCCAGGAGGAGGATTCCCGATTTCAGGGTCGATCCGTCATTTCGGTCTCGGGCGATGGGGGATTTGGCCAGTATATGGGCGAGCTCACCACCGCGGTCAAGTACGGCATGAACATCGCCCACGTGCTGCTCAACAACAGCGAGCTGGGCAAGATCTCCAAGGAACAGCGAGCCGGCAGCTGGGACGTCTGGCAGACCGACCTCCACAATCCGAGCTTTGCCGGCTACGCGGAGCTTTGCGGAGCACTGGGCATTCGAGTAAAGGACAGCACCGAGCTCGACGATGCCCTCGGCCGAGCCCTGGCCCACGATGGGCCGGCGCTGGTGGAGATCATGAGCGATCCAGAGCTCATCTAGCTGCAGACTCTCGAGGCGCAGTCCGTGACAGACAAGCGAAGAGGCAAAGTCGGCCTGGTGCTGCACCTCTGTCTTTGGTTGGTCGGCAGACTCGCGACGGCGCAGCCCGCTCCAGAGGCGGTCGAAGTCGTTCACTCCCAGAGTGACGACTCTTCCTGGACTCTGGAGGTCGAACCCGAGGCGCATCGAATTCTCGCCCGTTTGGACGACGGAGCGGTGGTTGCCCTCGAGATCGACTACGACGGCTCAGGGGGCGACGAACACCTCGTGGGCATCACGCCGATCATCGGTGGGCGGCGTTTGGAGGGGGCCTTCTGGGGTTCCACGGCACCGCTGATCTATCCGCAGCTCGATCCTGAAGAGCACCGGCTCGAGCGCCTCGGCGTTCATGCCAAAAGTGGGGCTCTGCGAGTCAGGTTCGAGGGGGGCACCTATCGGATCCTCGACCCGGGGGGCCCTGAAGAACCGCTGTTCATGGAGGCGATCTTCCGACGTCAGAACGATCGGCTAGTGGTGAACCTCTACGGCCTCTACTATCTGCTGCCGTCACAGGCAGGCACCCGCCTCGATCTCACGGCTGCGGGCGAGCGCTTGACCCGCACGGTAGAAGCGGGCGGCGAGGAGGGCACGAGCCTGGTGCTGGATGGCTCGGCGGCCATCCTTACCGTCAGTGACGATGAAAGCCGTCACCTCGAGTATTTCGATCGCGTGACCCGGGTGGAGATCGACGATTCCCGCTTCGGCCGCATGGAGCTGGAGACCTATGTCGAGCGGCTGCAGTTACAGGTGAATCGGCAACCGGGCGTGGCCATCGAGCTTTTCGAGCTGGACTTCGATCACACCTTCAAGGATCGTGGACAGCGCCGGGTCATGAGCCGCCTTTCGATCGAGCTGCCCTGAACTCCGAAGTCAACTTCGTATCCGACCGAAACTTTCTCCCGCAGAGACCGGTAGTGTCGGAGAGAAGGAGGACATTCGCATGTGGAAGCAGAGAGCCCTGAAGAGCTGTGCCATCCTGGGCATCTTCGTGCTGGCCGTGACACCAACGCTGGCTAGAGAGAAGAAGGACACCATCACGATCGATATCGAAGACTCTGAGGGCAGCAAGACGTCGATCTCTCTGACTACGGACCTCGTTTCAGGGGTGATCGAGGGTATGGTCGATGAGGACCTCGAGTGCGACGGTGACATCGAAGCGGACACCCGCGAGATGTTCGAGTACCTGAGCAAGAACGGTAGAGGCTCCCGATACACGCTCGAGAA
>JBATEX010000153.1:0-16523 GCA_049664225.1 Thermoanaerobaculia bacterium | reverse complement strand
CGCAAGGCATTTCCCGACAGCGGCGTCTACCAGAGTGCCGGATGGAGCCCATCGGATCGTCTGCTGCCCGCGGCCGAGGTATTCATGGACGCCAGGGGGCTGGATGGAGACACACTCACACCGAAGAAACTGGACCAATCGCTCGAACAGCTGGCCGATTATCACGTCATCGTCGCGTTGGGGAAGGAAACTCTAGAGAAGATCGAAGAAACACCGTTCCACACGGTCGTTCTCAAGTGGGATATCCAGCCCATCCCCAGCGATCTGGACGCCGAGAGATCCACGGCCCTGATGGAAGAGGACTTCCAAAGCCTCCAGCACGCGATTCGCGAGCTCATGGAAACACTCCGCGGGAAGGGAGCCTCCTGAGCCACCCCCCCGGCGTCGCCCTGGATCGTCGCGACCTCGCCTGGTACATCGACAAGGCGGTCCAGGTTCTCGTCTTCGTGGGTGGAGTGTCGGCCATCATCCTCATCATCGGGATCTTCGTATTCATCACGAAGGAGGGATTGCCGTTCCTTCTAGGTGGATTCGACATAGTCGAGTTCTTCACGTCACCACGGTGGCGGCCTACCTCGGAGCACAATCCAACCTACGGCGCTTTGGCACTGATCGCCGGCACGGCCAGTGTCACTGGCTTGGCCATGCTTGTCGCGGTGCCCTTTTCCCTCGGCGCGGCGATCTATATCGGTGAGTTCGCTACCGGCAGAACCCGGGAAATCCTCAAGGTGCTGGTGGAGCTGCTGGCTGCCATCCCTTCGGTGGTCTGGGGTTTCATCGGACTGAGCATCATGAACCCGCTAATCATCAAGCTCTTCAACGTGCCGGTGGGCCTGAACGTGTTGAACGCCGGTTTCATTCTCGGCTTGATGGCCGCACCGATCATGACGACAATCGCCGAGGACGCGCTCAAGGCCGTGCCGGACACGTATCGCGAAGCTGCAGAGGCCCTGGGTGCGACGCGCTGGCAGGTTATCCGCAGGGTGGTGATCCCGGCCTCGAAGAACGGTCTCGTGGCCGCTGTGCTCCTGGGTGTGGGACGAGGATTTGGGGAAACCATGGCGGTGCTCATGGCCAGCGGCCATTCGATCAACCTGCCCACCAGCATCTTCGACTCGGTCAGGGCCCTGACGGCGACCATCGCGGCGGAGCTCGGAGAAACAGCGGTGGGGTCGGACCACTACCGAGCCCTGTTCACTCTGGGGATCTTCCTTTTCCTCATTACCTTCATCATCAACCTGACGGCCGACCTGGTTGTGCGCGGAATCCGCAAGAAATAGGGCTGAAGCCGTGTTCGAGGCCAGCGAGCTCAACATCCGCAACCACCGGGTTGAACGCCTTTGGGGACTGCTGTTTCTCCTGATGACAGTGCTGCTCATTCTGCCCGTCGTCGTGATCCTTGGCGTGCTCGTCTACAAAGGCGGCCCGATCATCTCCGTCGATTTCCTCTTTACCGAGCCCAAGGACGGCATGACCGCAGGCGGCATCTTCCCAGCCCTCGTCGGAACCATCTGGTTGGTGGCGGTGGCGCTGCTCGCCTCGGTTCCCGTCGGCATCGCAGCCGCCCTCTATCTGAGTGAGTACGCGCCCGACAACTGGCTGACCCGGATCATCAATCTGGCGATCATCAATCTGGCGGGCGTACCCTCCATCGTCCATGCCCTGTTCGGGGTCGGCGCTTTCGTTCTGTTCTTCAAGTTTGGTACGAGCATCCTGGCAGCCAGCCTGACCCTGGCGATCATGACCCTGCCTGTGGTTATCGTGGCAACGCGCGAGTCCCTGCAAGCGGTGCCACAGGCCTTTCGAGAAGCCTGCTGGAACATGGGCGCCAGCCGATGGCAGACCATTCGCAAAGTCGTCCTGCCCAATTCGATCAGCGGCATACTCACCGGCGTCATTCTCGAGGTCTCACGAACTGCCGGAGAGACGGCACCGATCATGTTCACCGGCGCCGCCTTCTTCCTGCCCTTCCTGCCACAAAGCGTCTTCGATCAGACCATGGCCATGTCGCTTCACCTGTTCGTGATCTCGACGCAGGTTCCCGGTGTACCGGAAGCCATGCCATTCGGTGTCGCCCTCGTGCTCATCAGCATGGTTCTCGCCATGAACGCCATCTCGATTGGTTTTCGCATGTACCTCCGAGGGAAGAAGAAATGGTAGGGCAAGCCGACACTCAGCCGAGCGCCGCCGCGCCCAAAGTCGAGGTCAGGGATCTGACCATCTGCTACGGCCAGAAGGTCGCACTCCACGACGTCAGCCTGGACATCCGAGAAAACGAGATCTTCGGCATCATCGGGCCGGCCAACAGCGGCAAGACCTCCTTCGTGAGGGCGCTGAATCGGATGGACCTCTTCACACCAGGCATGCGGGTGGACGGGACCATCCGATTCGACGGTCGTGATATCGACAAGTGGCGCAACGTCTACGCTTTGCGCCGTCGCATCGGAGTTGTGTTTCCTCTGCCGGTAGGCTTGCCCATGACGGTTTACGACAATGTCGCACTCTCGCCGCGTCTCAGTGGGGTCAGGAAGAGGGCCGTCTTGGATGAAATCGTCGAACGGTGCCTGCAGCGTGCCGCTCTCTGGGACGAGGTTAAAGATCGACTGAACTCGCTCGGCAGCCTGCTGTCAGGCGGTCAACAGCAGCGCTTGACCATCGCGAGAGCTCTATCCCAGGACCCGGATCTGCTGCTGCTGGATGAGTTTTCCATTGCTGTCGATCCCGTTACGACGATGCGCATCGAAGACGTTCTCAAGGTGCTCAAGGAGGAGATCACCATCGTTCTGGTGACCAATCTGGTGCAGCAAGCGCGCCGGCTCGCCGATCGTACGGCCTTCTTCCTCATGGGCGAGATGGTCGAAGTGGCCGACACCGAGGATCTCTTCACCCGCAAGACGAGTGACGAACGCACCCAGGCGTATGTGGAGGGCCGCTTTGGATAGTCAGGCTCCTCCCGAGGCTCTCGCCATCAAGACCGAGAAGCTGAACCTCTGGTACGGCACCTTTCAGGCGCTGTACGACATCGATCTCGACATCAAGCGGGG
Source organism: Thermoanaerobaculia bacterium (assembly GCA_049664225.1). Classification (GTDB taxonomy): domain Bacteria; phylum Acidobacteriota; class Thermoanaerobaculia; order Multivoradales; family JAHEKO01; genus JAUVRX01. The sequence goes on along the minus strand of JBATEX010000153.1, from coordinate 13,479 downwards.
CATCATCACTTCGATGATCGGCCCCTCGGGGTGCGGCAAGACCACCTTTTTACGCAGCATCAACCGAATCAACGAGCGTTTGGGATATGTGCGAACGACCGGCAGCATCCTGGTCCTCGGCCACGACATCTACGGGCCCCAAGCGGACCTCGGCAAGGTCCGCGAGCAGGTCGGCATGGTCTTTCAAAGACCGAACCCGCTGCCGCTGTCGATTCGTGAGAACGTCATCTTCGGCTACCGTCTCGCCAAGGGGACTCAGAAGGTCTCGGCCAGGGAGAGGGACGAGATCGTCGAGAAGGCCCTCCGGGAGGTCCTGCTGTGGGATACGGTCAAGGATCGCCTGGATCGCAGGGCCATCGACCTCTCCCTCGAAGAGCAGCAGAAACTCTGCATCGCCAGACTTCTGCCGGTCAAACCAGCCGTCCTGCTGATGGATGAGCCCTGTTCGGCTCTAGACCCCAAAGGGACGGAAGCCGTGGAAGAGTTGATCTGGGAACTTCGCGGCGAGTACACCATCCTCATCGTCACACACAACATGGCTCAGGCCCGCCGTGCGAGTGAAGAGTGCATCTTCATGCTGCTGGGCAAGGTCATCGAGCACACTCCCACAGAAGAGCTCTTCGTCACACCCGCGAATCAGGAAACGGCCGACTACATCGAGGGCCGGTACGGCTAGCCTGGGGCTCGAGTCTCCCGCCTGAGAAGGATGTCGCTGCGGCCGGGCCCACGACTTCGTAGGCTCTGAGAACCAGGGCGGTTCTTCGCCCCATCGAAACCCTCGTTGTAGACTGCTCCTTCGACTAGGTGGAGGACTGGAGGAAGAACCATGGGTCAAGCCAAACTCACCGACATCCCCGGAATCGGTCCACACACTGCCCAGGTACTGGTCGATAGAGGTATCGAGACCGTGGATTCCTTGGCCACTCTCCCGGTGGAACAATTGGCGGCCATCCCCGGATTCGGTCCGGCAAGGGCAGCAGCGGTTGGCCAGGCAATCGCTCGACTGAGGCAGCCTTCGCCCGGTGTCGAGGAACCGAGCAGCAAGAAGAAGAAGGGCAAGAAGAAAAAGAACGACGGCAAGAAGAGGTCGGGCAGGAAGTCCAAGCAAGGCAAGACGAAAGACAAGAGCAAGAAGAAGAAGAGGAAGAAGAAGGGGAAGAAGGGGAAGAAGGGGAAGAAGGGGAAGGGTCAGAAGCGCAAGTAGCTTTCCGTGCCGCATCATGAACCCGATATCGGTCAGTTGGCAGGTCGCGTCTCAGAGCCAGGGCCGGGCAGCCCTGCAATCGGCCGCTGAGAGGTTCCCCGGCCGGATCGAGACCCACCGAGACTCTCGTGCCACCTATTTGGACACCTTTGATTGGCGCCTCTTTCGTGATGGGGGGAGCCTCCTCTCCACGAAAGAGGGAAGAGCCACGGTTCTGCGCTGGAGCACTCTCGATGGCGTAGCCCGTTTCCGACTGCGTCTCGCCGCCAACCCCCACTTTGTCTGGGATCTGCCGCCAGGCCCCTTCAGGATAGACCTCGAATCCGTGGTCGAAATTCGCCGCTTGCTGCCGCGCTTGGAAGTCACGAGCCGAGGGGAAACACTACACGTCCTCGACGACAACCAGAAGACCGTTGTGCGGCTTCATTTCAATGAAGCCTCGGTCACCGGCCCCGAATCCGCACCACGACCGCTGGAGCTTCCCAGTCTGCTGATTGCAGAGCCGGTGCGAGGGTACGCCGAGCACTTCCAGGCGCTCCTCGACCATTTGGAGCGAGAGCTTCCTCTGCAACCGACACAATCGAGCCAGCTCATGACGGCTCTCGATCTCCTGGGGCAGGATCCGACCGCTGTGTCGTCCAGGTTCGAAGTTCGACTCGCCCCCGATATGCGCAGCGATGAAGCCTTGCGACGGATTCACAAGACACTGCTGAATGCGATCCTGAACAACGAGGCGGGAGTCCGACAGGACCTCGACACCGAGTTCCTTCACGACTTCCGCGTGGCTGTCCGTCGCACCCGATCGGCACTGACCCAGATCAAAGAAGTCTATCCACCACCTGTCGTCGAGCATTTCAGGCGCGAGTTCGCGTGGCTCGGCCAGGCAACCGGAACCAATCGCGACCTCGACGTCTATCTCTTGAAGATGCCCGAGTATCGAGCCAGCCTGCCCGAGCACCTGGGACCGCACCTCGAACCCCTCGAGGAATTTCTCACCAGGCACCAGCGCCTCGAACATTCGAAACTATTGGAGCAGCTGGACTCGGCACGGTTCGGCCGTCTGATTCGAGACTGGCAATCGTTCCTGGACGAGCCTCTGCCGGAGGCAGGCGCTCCTCCCCTCGCGGAGAAGGAGATCCTGCTCACGGCCTCGTCCCGAATCTGGAAGGCTTTTCGCAAAGTTCTCAAGCAGGGTCTAGCCATCGACAGCAGCTCCCCACCAGAGATCCTCCACCGGTTGCGAATCGACTGCAAGAAACTGCGCTATCTTCTGGAGTTCTTCCGCAGCCTCTACGACGAGGACGAGATCCGGACGCTCGTCAAGGCGCTCAAGCACCTTCAAGACAACCTGGGTGACTTCAACGACCTGGAGATCCAGCAGGACAGTCTGCAGCGCTTCGCTCACGAGATGTTCCAGGAAGGCCTCGCCACGGGGGAGACCCTCATGGCATTGGGCAGGCTGGTGGACAGGCTGGAAACCCGACAGGAGGCGGAGCGGCAGAGATTCCAGCAAGAGCTCTCGAGGTTCGCATCCAAGAAGAACCGTGCCCGCTTTCGGGCGCTCTTCAAGCAACAGACGACGGTGGCCACGTGAGGGTCTTTGCCACCTACAACATCAAGGGTGGGGTTGGAAAGACGGCGACGGCGGTCAACCTGGCCTACCTGGCGGCCAGAGACGGCGCCCGCACCCTGATCTGGGATCTGGATCCCCAGGCTGCCGCCACCTTCTACTTCAGGGTTCGAGCGAAGGTGAAAGGGGGCGCGAAGAAGCTTCTAAAAGGCAAGCGGCCGCTCGACGCGACGATTCGGGGAACGGATTTCGAGGGCCTCGATCTCCTGCCGGCCGACTTCACCTATCGCAACTTGGATCTAGACCTGGTGCAGAGCAAGAGGCCCACCCGACAGCTGGCTTGCCTGCTACTGCCCCTCTCAATGCAGTACGACTACCTTTTTCTCGACTGCGCTCCGAGCATTTCCCTGGTTTCCGAGAGCGTCTTCGTCGCCGCCGACATTCTCCTGTCTCCGACGATTCCGACCACTCTCTCGCTTCGCACACTCGATCAACTCGATCAGCATCTTAGAGACAGGGGCGCGACCCGACCGCGGCTCTACCCCTTTCTATGTATGGTGGACAGGCGCAAGGCCCTTCACAAACGTATCTCCGCATCACCCGCCGAGCACCATCCCGATATGCTCGAGACAGCCATCCCCTACTCGAGCCTGGTCGAGCAGATGGGCTTGCGTCGAGCTCCTCTACCAGCGTTTGCTCCCTCGGCGGAGCCCACCAGAGCCTATGAGGATCTTTGGGCCGAAATCGTCAATCGCCTTGCTCTATGAGACAATCCGACCGGAAGTCGAGCAGTTCACGAACCGTTTGCTGAGCCGAAATGCTGGAAGCCCTAGATCTCAGTCGCGAGCTTTCGAAGATCGACTACCACGAGCAGCTACCTGAGCTCCAACGCCGGCTTCACCAACTACAGCGCTCCTGCTGGGAGGAGAAGTTGGCGACGATTGTCGTCCTGGAAGGCTGGGACGCTTCCGGGAAGGGCTCTGTCATCAGCAAGATCACCCGGCGTTTGGAGCCGCGGGGATTCAGCCTCCATGCCATTCGTGAGCCTCGGACCTTCGAGAGCTTGCTGCCCTGGATGTGGCGACTCTGGGCCAAGCTCCCCAACTGGGCCGAGATCGCGATCTTCGACCACAGCTGGTACAGCCGAGTCCTGGAAGAGCGCGTCGACGGCCTGATCGAGCCCATCCAGTGGACGCAGGCTTACAACGACATCACGGCGTTCGAGCAGGCGCTGGTTGACGATCGCTATCTACTGGCCAAGTTCTTCCTGCACATCGACAAGAAGGAACAGGCCCACCGATTGAAGGAACTGGAATCGGATCCCCGAACCAGCTGGCAGGTGGCGCCCGAAGACTGGGCCCAGAACGAGCAATATGACGAATACCGGGTGGCGGTCGAGGAGATGCTCGAGAGGACCGAGACCGAGTGGGGGCCCTGGACCCTGGTTGCGGCGACCGATCACCGATGGACCCGCGTTCGGGTCCTTCAGACCATCATCGAAGTCATGGAAGAGGGCCTGGAGCGTCACGGTCTCGAGGTGCCAGGGCTGGCCGAGATCGACGACGATGAAGACGATGACGGTGAGGAGGACGATTGATGCTCCCCACAGTCGATCTGAGCAAGCGATTGGAGCGCGAAGAGTACCGGCAGCGCATCCTGGACTGCCAGCTCAAGCTCCGCGAACTGGCCTTCAGGCTGTATCAGGAAAAGCGCTCGTTGATCGTCGTGGTGGAAGGATGGGACGCAGCGGGCAAAGGAGGCTCGATCCGACGGGCGATCGAGAAGATCGACCCCCGTGGCTACGAGGTCTACTCGATTGCAGCGCCTGAAGGGGAAGACAGGACCCATCACTACTTGTGGCGCTTCTGGCGTCGTCTCAAATCGCCAGATGACAAACAGATCGTGATTTTCGATCGCTCCTGGTACGGACGTGTCCTGGTTGAGAGGGTCGAGGGCTTCGCCACCGAAGACGAGTGGAAGCGCGCCTATCGAGAGATCAACCACTTCGAGCGGCAGCTCACCGACCACGGCATGATCCTCGTCAAGCTGTGGTTCGAGATCAGTGCCGAGGAGCAGCTCCGCCGCTTCGAGGCGCGCCGCGAGACACCCCACAAGCAGTGGAAGCTCACCGAGGAGGATTGGCGAAACCGGCGCAAATGGGGCCTCTACGAGGAGGCCCTGATCGACATGCTGCGCAAGACCAGCACCCTTACCGCGCCCTGGACCATCATCGAGGGCAACGACAAGCTGTGGGCCAGGGTCAAAACCCAGGAGACCCTGATTGCAGCGCTGGAGGCGAATCTGGAAGCGCCGGAGCGCCAGAAAGCCACCGCCGACGAGAAGAGCGGCACAGGCAAGAAGAAGAGCTCGAAGAAGGGCGACAAGAATAAGAGCTGAGAGGTCACCTCGGCTCGACAATCAGACAGTTCTCATTCATCCAGGTGCCAGGAGCCCTGCTGCTTCAGCAGCAGGCTCTGGGAGTCGATGACCGGGTCGCCCTTGCCGAAGCTCAAGCGCACGTACCCGCCATCGCTCATCAACTGACGAGACTGAACGTTGTCCCGCAGGTGGAGGTCGAGGATCTCATCGCGCAGAGCCCTCTTCAATCTCTCGTCATCGATCGGGAAGAGTGTCTCGACCCTGCCGCCCAGATTTCGCGGCATGAGATCGGCGCTACCCAGCAGGATCTCCTCCTGCCCACCGTTGCGGAAGTAGTAGATGCGGCTGTGCTCCAGAAACCGCCCGACGATCGAGGTGACCGTGATGTTTTCGCTCACCCTCTCCACGCCCGGACGCAGGCAACAGATACCTCTGACCTGGAGATCCACTTTGACGCCGGCGATCGACGCTTCGTAGAGAGCCCGAATACAGGCTTTGTCCACCAGCGAGTTCATCTTGAACGCCAGGTGACCGTTGCCACCCTGGAGGTGGCAGTCGATCTCGCGTTGAATCCTCTCCAGAAGCTGCTGCCGCATCTTTCCAGGCGCCACCACCAGCTTGCGGTAGTGATCTTCCCTGGAGTACCCCGTCAGCGCGTTGAAGAGCTCCGAGACATCGGCCGCTATGTCGGGGTCCGCCGTCAGATAGCCCTGGTCCGTGTAGATGCGCGCCGTAACCGGATTGTAGTTGCCGGTTCCCAGATGAACGTAACGCTTTACGCCGTCCGGTTCCCGCCGCACTACCAGGCACATCTTGGCGTGGGTCTTGAGGCCCACCAGCCCGTACACCACATGAACGCCGGCCTGCTCGAGGGAGCGCGCCCAGACGATGTTGTTCTCCTCGTCGAAGCGGGCCTTCAACTCCACCAGAACCGAAACCTGCTTGCCGTTCTCCCTGGCATGTCGCAGTGCTTCCACAATGGGAGAGTTGGGTCCAACCCGATAGAGGGTCTGTTTGATAGCCAGGACATCGGGGTCTTCGGCCGCTGTACGGACAAAGTCGACGACCGGACGAAAGCTGTCGTAGGGATGGTAGAGCAGCACGTTCCGACGCTTGAGAACGGAGAAGATACTCTCCTCACCCTTCAATGCCTTGGGGTCACTCGGCGAAAAGGGGGGATCCTTCAATTCGGGTAGCTCGAGCTTCGTCAGCTCCATGAGATCCGACTGACCCAGCGGCCCGTCTACGGCGAAGACCTGATAGGGCGCCAGGCCCAGATTGTCGACCAAGATGTCCCGCACCCGAGTCGGCATTCGAGCATCCACCTCGAGTCGCACCGCCGAGCCGAAGTGCCGACGACCGACCACCACCTCCATTGCCGACATCAAGTCCGAGGCCTCGTCCTCTTCGATCTCCACGTCGGCATCCCTGGTGACCCGGAAGGGATAAGCGGCCTCGACCTTCAGCCCGGGGAAGAGGGTATCCAGATTGGCCGCGATGACCTCCTCGAGCCAGACGAAGTTCATCGACTCGAAGCCCTTCAGGCCCCGCTCCTCGTAGCGCTCCGCCTTCTCCTCGCTGGGGACGCGGACAAATCGAGGAAACATGTGCGGCACCTTGACCCGGGCGAACTTCTCTCCCCGACCCGGGTCGTCGATCACCACTGCCAGATTGATGCTCAGATTCGAGATATGCGGGAACGGATGCCCGGGATCGAACGCGAGCGGGGTCAGAACCGGAAAGATCTCCCTCTTGAAGTGCCTGCGCAGGAGCTTGCGTTGCTTGCTCTTGAGCTCCTCGTAGGCGAGCACTTTGACTCCAGCGTCCTTCAGCTGGGCAAGCAGGTCACCATGCCAGCAGCCCGCTGCCTGGTCCAGGGCCGGATCCAGACGGCTTCGAATCGCCTTCAATTGCTCGCCTGGCGACATGCCGTCCGGTGGCGCCTTCAAGGCACCACCCGCCAGCTGACGCCGCAGCCCGGAGACCCGAATCATGAAGAACTCGTCCAGGTTGCTCGAGAAGATGGAAAGGAACTTGACTCTTTCGAGAAGTGGGTGACGCTCGTCGAGCGCCTCCTCGAGCACCCGCTCGTTGAACTGGAGCCAGCTCAACTCGCGGTTGAAGTAGTAGATGCGGTGATTGAGGTTGACGGCTTTGACGCCTGTCTTGCCTTGGACCGGCTTCTTGTCTTCAGTCACCGTCATCGTCAGATCAGATCCCTTCAAGCGTTGCATCGAGAGACTCACTCGATCGAGGCAAGCTGTTGATTCTAGCAGGCTTGTGACCCCCACCCGGTTGATCGGCCGGGGCTCGCCTCCGCCTTGGGATAGAGTGCAGGATCGAACGGAACGCTGCTAGGGAGTACGTCACTTGAAGCAACTACTGATTCTGCGGCACGCCAAGTCGGACTGGAAAACGAGCTTCGAATCGGATCACGACCGCCCTCTCGCCAAGCGCGGGACCGTAGCAGCTCGCCTGATGGGTCGGTTCCTGACAAAACTGGATCAGGAGCCCGACCTAATCCTGTCCTCGACAGCCGAGCGCGCCCGCCAGACAGCAGAGCTAGCCAAACAGAGTGGGGATTGGGACTGTCCCTTGGTGCTCTGTGGAGAGTTCTACGGGTCCAGCCCCGCCGCAGTCCTCTCCGTGATCACGGCACAAGAGGCTGTGCACTCGCGTTTACTCCTGACAGGTCACGAGCCCACCTGGTCCCAGCTCGTGGGGGAGTTGACGGGAGGTGGCGAACCCCGCATGCCGACGGCGGCCATAGCAAAGATCGACCTGCCAATCGACGACTGGGCCGATCTGAGGGCGGGTCAAGGAACGCTGAGCTGGCTGGTATCGCCCAAGCTGCTTCTGGCTCTCGATTTCGACGACTGAGTCGTCGGCACAATTTTGCCTCGACAAAGAGCAGGTAGCTCGCTTGTGCCCTGGATCGCTATCGCCATAGACTCTACCTGGCTTTACCGGCCAGGCGAGAGCACTTCGCGCAACGTCGGCGAGTCGCCTCAATCTCATCCCTTCAGTCATGGCCAGCGAATCCGACGATAGACCTCACAGCTCTTCGAGGGGGCGTAAACAGCTGGTCGTGGTGTCTTCCGACGGCAGTCGGCAGCGCTTTCTGCGCGGCATGATCACCCGCGACCTCATCCAACGCGGCCTGGACTTCGACCCTGCCTATGCCATCGCGCGCACCGTTCGTGACCGTCTGGGCGATCGTGACGAAGTAACCACCAGCGAGCTGGAAGATCTCGTCCTCGAGGAAGTTGAACGCGCCCACGGCGGCGCGAGTCACCTGCGGACCGACGTAGCCCCCGATACCCACGGCCTGAGGGTGGTCTACTCCGGCCAGGAGCAGCCCTTTTCGAGAGGATTGCTTGCCCGCAGCATTCATGCTGCCGGGCTCGACCTGGATCGCGCCTACCGTCTGGTCTCAGAGCTCGAAGCGGAGCTCATGAGCGAGAACATTTCGTTGCTGCAGAGCGGCGAGGTGGCGAGACGGGTCGGAGACCTCCTGGAGCGTCTCCAGAGCAAGCAGGCGGCCCTTCGATATCGAGCCATTCGGCGAATCCACAGGCTGCCTCGGCCGCTGGTGATCTACGTCGGTGGCGCCAGTGGCACCGGCAAGTCGACCCTGGCTCTCGAGCTGGGTCCACTGCTGCGGATCTATCGCATCAATGCCACCGACACGATTCGACAAGTCATGCGAATGGTCTTCACTCCGTCCATCCTGCCAGCCCTGCACAGCTCCAGCTTCGAGGTCGCGCCGCCATACGACCAGGCCTCCGCGGAAGCCTGGCTGGGTGCCTCGCAAGAGACCGATCACGCCCAACGCCTCATCGCGACCTTCGAAGAGCAGGCGACCCGTGTGTGCGTCGGCGTCAGAGCGGTGGTCGAACGGGCCATGGTCGAAAACATGAGCATCATCGTCGAAGGTGTGCACGTGCACCCTGGAATCGTGCCCTTTTCCGACCTCGAGGGCGCCGTCTATCAAGTTCCCCTGGTCCTGGCAACGCTGAACGAAGAGGCCCACCGCACCCGATTCCTGGCGCGGAGCAGAGCTGGCGGACGACTGGCCGAGCGCTATCTCGAGAGCTTCTCCGCCATCCGGACGATTCACGACTACATACTCCAGCAGGCCGAGCAGCACGATCGCCCTATTCTCGATACATCCGACGGCGTTCCTCCGGTAGAGGCCACCATGAGAGTCGTAACCAGCATCCTCGAGCACAGCCTCCCCGAGCTCGGCCAGCACGATTGGACTCCCCACCAGCATCCCAAAGCCACCCTGCTCGTGGTCATCGACGGCCTGGCCGACCGCTCGGTCCGGGCCCTCGGTGGGCGAACCCCGCTTCAAGCCGCGACGACGCCGACACTCGATCGCCTGGCTCGAGAGGGCCAATGCGGTATCGCCGATCCCGTGGCACCCGGAGTCGTACCGGACACGGCGGCCGGCAATCTGGCACTGCTCGGCCAATCACCTCAAGCGATGAAGCGAGGTCCGATCGAGGCTCTCGGCGCCGGGATCTCGATGAAGCACGGCAACATCGCCTTGCGGGGAAACTTCGCCACGCTGGACGAGAGCGGGCGTGTCATCGACCGACGGGCCGGGAGGATCCGCGAGCAGGCAACCGAGCTGGCCGCCGCGCTGGACCGTCTGCCGCTGCCCTCTGGCCTGGACCGCGAAGTGGAGGTCCGCGTCAAGGCGGGGACCGAGCATCGTTTGGCCATCGTTCTGCAAGGCGAAGGGCTTTCACCGGGAATTCAGGGCAGTGACCCCGGCGAGGGCGCCGTGCCTGGTCCACCCCTCGTTCCGCAGCCACTCGATCCCGACGACGATCAAGCGGTTCTCACGGCTGCGGTTCTGGCCCTCTTCGAGCAGGAGGCCCGTCGCATTCTGGAGAAACACCCCATCAATCGTCAGCGAGCCGCCGATGGCCTGGCACCAGCCAACGCGATTCTGACCCGAGGCGCCGGCCGGCTCCACCGACTCCTGCCGCTTGAAGACGGGGGCCTACCTCTCCGGGTTGCCTGTGTTGGTGGCGACCGTACCCTGCTCGGGATTGCCAAATTGCTAGGCGGCAAGACCGTTACCGGAGAGGGTATGACGGCGAATCTGGATACCGACCTCGAAGCCAAGGTCCGCGCAGCCCTGAAAGAGCTGAGCAGCAACGATCTGGTCGTGTTGCACTTCAAGGGCGCCGACATCGCCGCCCACGACCAGAGGCCGGATCTCAAGGTGGAGTTTCTGGAGAAGATCGATCAACAGCTCGCTTGGCTCCTCGCCAACGTCTCCGATCCTTTGCGTGTCATCGTTGCCTCCGACCACGCCACCCTTTCCGAGAGCGGACAGCATGCCGCGGACCCGCTGCCGATCCTGATGTGGGGAGACGGCATCGAGCCGGACGAGGTCCAGAGCTTCGACGAGCAGGCCGCTGCCGGCGGCCGACTGCAGCGATTCCCTCTGCAGTCGCTCCTAGGACGGTTGTACAAGCTCGGCTGAGACCGACACGCTCAATGAAACCGCGACCCGTTCTTACTATCCCCCCTGGAGGACTTCCCTGAGCCTTCTCATCCTTTATGTAAGTCTGGCGATTGGAGTCTCGTTCGTCTGCTCGCTTCTGGAGGCTGCGCTGCTCTCCTCGCGCAATGTCAACCTGGCCCACCAGCGGGATGAGGGGAGCCGGGGTGCGGGGTTGCTCCTGAATCTGAAGCAGACTCACGTCGATGACGCGATCAGCGCCATTCTGACTCTCAACACGGTGGCGAATACACTGGGAGCAACTCTCGCCGGGGCCCAGGCGGCCAAAGTCTTCGGCAGCGCCTGGGTCGGGTTCTTCTCGGCAGCACTGACGTTTCTGATCCTGGTCGTCTCCGAGATCATTCCCAAGACACTGGGGGCAGTTTACTCGCGCCAACTCTCGGGCATCGTGGGCTGGTCTCTCCATGTTCTGACCAGGGCCATGATGCCGGTCCTGGTCATTTCGCGACTCTTGACTCGGCTGCTGACCCGCGGGCACTCACCGACGCTGTCGAGAGGTGAGCTCGCCTCCACCATTGCCTCAGCCGCACATCACGGCGCCATCTCGCCAGGTGAATCGAGGATATTCGAGAATCTCCTGCGCTTCGAAGAGGTGAGGGTCGAAGATGTGATGACCCCCCGAACCGTCGCCATAATGCTCCCCGCCGACGCGACCATCGCGGATCTGCTGGCCGATCGAGAGGCCGAAGCGGTCAGCCGCATCCCTCTGTTTCGCGACAGTCGGGACAACGTAGTCGGCTACGTGCTGCAACGCGAAGTCCTGAAGCGGACCGCTGACGGCTGTCACAAGGACATCACTCTCGAGAGCTTGATGCGGCCCATCTCCTTCATTCCGGAGGTAGCGACAGTCGCTTCGGCCATGCGACAGATCCTCGAGCGACGCGAGCCAATCGCCATGGCCATCGACGAGCATGGCGGGGTTTCCGGCCTGGTGACCCTCGAGGACCTGACCGAAACCGTCCTGGGGGTCGAGATCATCGACGAGTCCGACCGCATCGTCGACCAGCGCCAAGCTGCGGCCGCGCTACGGGACCAGCGCATGGAACGCATGCAGCGGCGGCGAAAGCTCTAGAGCTAGACCCGTTCCAGATTCCATCTCATAAACGAAACGGTCTCGGGTACAATCCGCCGTCATGGCAAAGAAGAAGGGACTCAAAGTCCTTTACGACTGCGAGGCCTGCCCGGCCTATTGCTGCTCCTACGCCAGGATCATTGTCGAAGACAAAGACATCGCCCGCCTGGCCAAGCACTTCCGCATATCCCGCAAGGAGGCGCGAAGGAAGTTCACCAAGAAGGGGCACGAGCCCGGCGAGCGAGTTCTTCGGCATCGCAAGGACGAGCATTATGGGACCGTCTGCAGGTTTCTCGACCGAGAGACGCGCATGTGCACGATCTACAATGCTCGCCCGGGAATCTGCGGGGACTACCCGGGCCTTCGCAAATGCGGCTACTACGAGTTCCTGAAGTTCGAGCGCCTGCTACAGGAAGACGACGAGTTCGTTCCCACCGCGTACAACCCCTAGACTCGGCAACGGCGACAGGGTCCGGCGCGGTAAAGGCAGGCCGCGTTGGGGCGCCCCCGTGGGTGTCTCAGATCTTCTTGATCACTACGAAGCTGATGTCGTCGGTGGCTGGCGCGAAAGCCAGTAGATCCTGCTCCATCTTCTCGCAGATGGTCGAGGCGCACTGGTCTCCGACCTGGGCCAGGGTCTGCTCGATCCTTGAGGGGAAGAACTCGCCACCGCCGTGCTCGGAAAGCCCATCGGTATAGAGCAGCAGGATGTCGCCATCGGCCAGCAGATCGATCTCGTTGACCGTGTAGGGCTGCTTGTATTCGAGTCGCCCGGCCTCCACCCGTTCGCTCAAGCCGGCATCGGAGGGAAACATGCCCACTGGCGGGAAGGAGATGAGTCGCTCCTCGCTGATGTCGACAAATCTCCCATACTCCCGAGAAAACACCATTGGCCGGGGATGACCTGCCGAGATGAATCGAAACCTCCCCTGTGTCGAGATCTCACCGTAAAGCATCGTCAGGTACTTGTTGATGCGCGTGGTGGCGAAGAAACGCTGATTGATGTGCTCGAACAGCTTGGTGGTGATCTCACCGAATCGATCGAGCTCGTAGTAGGCCCCGACCAGGAACGCCTGATGCAGCATCGCGGCGATCAACGCGTCCGTCACCCGGTGGCCTGATACGTCGGCCAGCAGGATTCCGGCGCGATGCCGACACTTACCCAATCGATCCGCAACCTCCTCAGAGCCTTCCCGCAGAGCAACTTCGATGCGCTCCGGAAGATCGTAGCGCCGGTTGAAGTCGATGAAGATGATGTGATCGCCGCCTGCTGTCCCCTGCAAGGGGAGCGACACGGCGCTGATATCGATACCAGCCAGCTTCGGGATGGCGCCCGAAGACGGCTTCAGGACTCCGGCGATCTCCTGGAAGTTCTCCAGCTCATCGGCGAATTTCAGCTCCTTCGCTGGAGCTGTCATGGTTGTCAGATCTGCAGTACTCATTCGTCGTAACCCTCACTTCTTGGCCTCCTCGCTGCGAGGCCCGGGAGATCATAGAACATTCGCATGGCCTTGCGATGACAAATCAGGGACCTTTCGGCCACAGGCTCTCGATAGCGCCGAGTCCGAAGTCCTCGGAACTGCCCTGGGTCCTGGGTCCTGGGTCCTGGGCAGAGACTGTCTCCGGGGACGCCGCACCTTGAAGAGGTCAGTCCGCGGGGCAGGATCCCAGGGGGTTCTTGCAGCGGAAGCGAGGATAGCCCCCAGGGATCC
>JBATEX010000152.1:0-20107 GCA_049664225.1 Thermoanaerobaculia bacterium | reverse complement strand
TGCCGGTTGGCTGCCAGGGTCTCGAGATTGGCCACAGAGCTGATGACCTGGTGCTCCACGGCTTCGCCGTAGGTTCGCACCGAGCCGTCCTGTCGTCGAACCAGCGTGCCGTCCGTGCCGGACATTTCGTAGAGGATTCCCAGAGCGCCGAGGTATGCGGGCCACGAGGAGCCGTAGCCGGGAAAGAACTCCTCGTTCCACTCGCCGGTGAAGTAGCTGTATCCCTTCCTATCCAGGGCTCTGGCCTGGTCGCCGGCGAACCGACCCCACCATTTCCTCATGTAGTCGGGGAGCAGCGGGTTATACGGCTCTCGCGGTGGGGTGAAGAGATATGTGGAGTCATTGCCCATCTCGTGACAGTCGAGGGCGATCTGGGGATTCCAGCCGGCCAGGACCTCCGATCGAGCGCTTTCGGGATGCACCATCGTGAACCAGTCCCGGTTGAGGTCGAAGAGGTAGTGGTTGCCCCGGCCCCAGGGCCAGACCGTGGTGTGTGAAAGGTCGTCCTGGTCGGGGTTGGGCACCTTGTGGGCGAAGGCGGCGGTCTGGGAGAGGAATCGCTCGCGACCGTCGGGGTTCTCCATGGGGTCGATGAGGATGACGAGCCCGTCACGCAGAGCCTGGGCTTTGTCGTCTTCACCGGCCACCAACCAAAAGGCCAGGGAAGCCGCGGCATCGGTGCTCGACAGCTCGTCGCCGTGAATCCCATAGGCCATCCAGGCCACGGCCTTGGCGCCGTCGACCGCAACCTTGTCGTCGGTCGCGCCTCGCCCTCGGGGATCTAGCCGCCGGGCGTGGGCGGTTCGAAATGCCTCGAGACGAGCAATGGTCGCCTCATCGCTCACGGCGAGCAGGACCAGGGGTCGGCCTTCGTGACTGTAGGCATAGGTTTGGAGAGTGGCCCGGGGGGAGGCTTCGGCCAACGCCTCGAAGTAACGGAGAACCTCTCCGTGCCGCAGAGGTCGACTGCCGGGCTTGACCCCGGTCACGGCTTCCTGTGTCGGAATCGAGGCATCAAAGGTGGCCCAGGGGAAGAGCGCATCGTTCGACATGCCCTCCACCTGCTCCAGAGAGGAGCCACCCACGACGGGAACAGCAGCCAGTATGAGTACGAGAAGCGAAATACCGTGAATGAGTTTGTGCATGCGATTCCTCGAGTTTTCTTCCGAACGCAGTTGGCAGGTGTGTTGCCGTCAGGACGACCCGTGGCCGGCCATAGTATCCGAGTTGTCGTGGAAACCTCATGTGAGCTTGACAGCTGGACCGCCTGTTCATAGGGTCGGCAGGCTCGAACCTGCAATACAGCAGCACCAGTAGCTGGGGAGCCAAGTTCGGATTGATGAGATGGCTGAAGCGTGTTGGTCTGGCTGGGGTGATCTTCTTCACCGTCAAGGGGTTGCTCTGGCTCGGCGTGGCGCTGATGACTCTGGTCCTGGTCGCCGACTGAAATGACTGTGGGACGAGTGGAGCTTGCTGTTTATCGAGAGAGCCAGGTTGGAGGAAGACGATGACTGAAGAGACACAGAGCGTCATGCAGCGCCTTCGCGAATCGACGCGAGACCTTCACGACGCCGCCGAGCATCACGATTTCCAGCGTGCCTTCGCCCAGGGCTCTCTGCCGAAGGATCGCTACGTCAGTTATCTGGGGCAGATGTATCTCGTGCACAGGGCTCTCGAGCAGAGTCTGCGGAGCGCCGCCGAGACTTCGGAAGCGATTCGCTCGGTCGTCGACGAGAGACAGTACCAGGTGCCGTACCTGTTGGAAGATCTGGAGTTCTTCGAGGTCGACACCGACTCCATCGAGCCCTTGCCGGGGACTCGGCGTCTGATCGACGAGATCGGGCAGATGGCCTCCGAGCCAGCATCTCTGCTTGGCTTGCACTATGTTCTGGAAGGCAGCAACAACGGCTCCCGCTTCATCGCACGAGGGTTGATGCCGGCCTACGGGATGGCTCCCGGCCCTGGTCTGCGATACCTCGACCCCTACGGCGACAAGCAGCGGGATCGCTGGCTCGCTTTCCGCCAGACCATGGACGAGGTCGGTTTCTCGCAGGAGGACTCCGACCGGCTCCTGGAAGCGGCTCGCCACATGTTCCAGGGCATCGTCTATATCAGCGACGATCTACTGGCCGAGGCCGTTTCCTGATCGGCACTTCAACTGCGGTAGTCCTCTTTCGCTGTACGATGTCCTGACCAGGCCTCTTTGGCCTGGGAGGAGATCATGGCACCCAGGGCCTCGCGTATTCGCCACCGGTTGGAGCTATGGAATGGCGGTCCGGACCTGCACGATCTCGGCCGCTATCGTCGCCGCTTGGCGGAGATCGATCGCCTCGAGCCGCGGCTGAAGCGGCTCGACGACAACACCCTGCGACAATCCTCACAACGGCTCGGTAGCGAGATCCGGAGAGGATCTTCGCCTGACGAAGTTGTCGAAGAGGCCGCCGCTTTGGTTCGGGAGGCCGCCTGGAGGATTCTGGGGCAACGGCCCTTCGAGGTTCAGATCCTCGCTGGGCTGGCCATGCACGAAGGCCGGCTCGTCGAGATGGCCACAGGTGAGGGCAAGACCCTGACCGCGGTGTTGCCCGCCTACCTTGGTGGCCTGACCGGGCGCGGCGTCCACGTCCTCACTTTCAACGACTACCTGGCTCATCGCGATTCGCATTGGATGGGACCGATCTATCGGTTCCTGGGACTGAGCGTGGGCTGGGTTGGGCAGGGCATGAGCGTAGCGGAACGACAGGCAGCGTATGGCTGTGACATCACCTATGTCACCGCCAAGGAGGCGGGGTTCGATCTGCTTCGATCGCATCTCGCCTCAGAGCCCGGACAAATTGTCCATAGGCCCTTTCACCGGGCCATCGTCGACGAAGCGGATTCGATCCTCATCGACGAGGCGAGGGTTCCGCTGGTTATCGCGGGAGTGCTCGGCTCTCCGGAGGAAACCCCATACGGTCTGGCAGACCTCGTGAATCGACTCGACCCCGACGAGCACTTCGAGACCGACGAGTACTCGCGGAACATCGAGCTGACCGCCCTCGGAATCGACCGGGTGGAGGGGTTGCTGGACTGTGGCAACCTGCTGGCGGCCGAGAATGTGGCTCTCCTCACAGGCATCAACTGTGCCTTGCATGCCAAGGTGCTGCTGCGCCGGGATGCGGAATACATCGTGCGAGATGGCCGAATTCAGCTGGTCGACGAGCTCACCGGCCGGGTGGTGGAAGACCGACACTGGCCAGACGGCTTGCAGGCGGCGCTGGAGGCCAAGGAGGGGCTGAAGCTCCGGCCGGAAGGACGGGTCCTGAGCTCGATTACCCTGCAGCACTTCGTTCGTCTCTATCCGAATCTCGCCGGGATGACCGCTACGGCCAGCCCAGCGGCCGAGGAGCTGACCAGGACCTACGGCATGGATGTGGTGGTCATTCCCCAGAACCGCCCTTCGATCCGGATCGATCATTCCGATGTAGTCTTCACCCATCGCGAGGCCAAGCATCGGGCGCTGGTCGAGGAGATCGGACGCGTCCATGCCACCGGCAGACCGATCCTCGTGGGTACGGCGAGCGTCATGGAGTCCGAGGAGCTTGCCGCCCTCCTGCGGCCATCCGGCATCGAGCCCCAGATCCTCAACGCCAGGAACGACGAGATGGAGGCCGCCATCATCGCCGAGGCGGGAGCTTTGGGTGCTGTGACGATCTCCACCAACATGGCGGGCCGAGGCACCGACATCCGTCTCGGTGGAGCCGACGAAGGTAATCGTCCGGACGTTGTGGCTCTCGGCGGTCTCTACG
Organism: Thermoanaerobaculia bacterium; assembly: GCA_049664225.1. Taxonomy (GTDB): domain Bacteria; phylum Acidobacteriota; class Thermoanaerobaculia; order Multivoradales; family JAHEKO01; genus JAUVRX01. The sequence continues at coordinate 16,322 of JBATEX010000152.1, read as the reverse complement.
TCATTGGCACGAACCGACACGAGAGCTTGCGCATCGATCAGCAGCTGCGAGGCCGTGCCGGGCGTCAGGGCGACCCAGGCTCGTCCCGTTTCTTCATCAGTCTCGAGGACGACCTGATCGCGCGTTACGGCGTGCGCAATCTCATCCCTCCGAAGCTGCTGCTCGAACGGCAGGACCAGCCCCTCGACAACCCGGTCATTCGGCGCGAGATTGCCCGCGCTCAGCGCATTGTCGAGGGGCAGAATGTCGAGACCCGCAAGACGCTCTATGGATACTCGTCGGTATTGGACGAGCAGCGCAAGATCGTTCAACAGCGGCGTGAGGATCTTCTTCTAGGTCGAGCCCAGAGCCATTTCGCCGAGCTTTCGCCGGGCCGATTCCAAGAGCTCTCCACGACGGTCGATCAGGCTGTCCTGGCTGAGGCCGAAAGGCAGATCGTACTCTTCCAGCTCGATCGATTCTGGAGCGAGCACCTCGCCAACATGGCCGAGATTCGCGAGGGGATTCACTTGCGACGAGTCAGCGGCCAGGACCCCTTTGCGGAGTACGTGCTTCTCGCAGCTGACGCTTTCAGCGACATGGAGAGCCAGGTAGAAAAGCAAGCCGTCCAAGCCTTCGAGGCCGCCACGATCACGCCGGAGGGAATCGATCTCGACAAAGAGGGCCTCAGAGGACCGTCGTCTACCTGGACCTACCTGATCAACGACGACCCCTTCCGCGACCAGCTTTCGATGGCCCTGGGTGGCAACGTGGCTTTCGCAGCGGGAGCAGCCCTACCCTTCACGACCGGTCCCTTGCTGATCCTCTGGGGCCTCTACAACCGGTACTTTCGAGACCGTTCCAGGAAGAGATGATTCGAGCGGGCCGAAGAGGCCGGTGGTCGGCTGCTCCTCCAATCGTCGGAGCCCGAGCCCTGTTCGGTCGAAGCCGGCCGCCCACAGCAGTGAGAAGATCGGCCCGCCATAGCAGAAGACCGCCCAGGGCAGAAGTTCCAGGGTTGGCACGCCGAGAGTGGTAGACATGAAGATGCCGGAGACGGTCCAGGGCAGGAGGGGCTCGACAATGGTTACCGAGTCCTCCAGCGAGCGCGAGAGGTTCACCGCCGCCAGGCCCCGTTGGCGGTAGGCCTTCTGGAACATCCCACCGACAATCAACGCCGTGACCCCACCATGGCTGGTGAGGGAGATCATGGTGGTGCCCGCTGACATGGTGGCCGCGATGAGCCCGAAGGTGGAGCGGACGGTCCCGAGGAGGGCCTGCAGCAGCCGGTCCAGAGCGCCCGAGACGTCCATTCCCGCCGCCAGCAGGAAGGCGGCCAGGATCAGGACCAGAGTGCTCGACATGGAGTAGAGACCGCCCCGATCCAACAGCTGGACGAACGACTCGCTCAGAGACGTCGGGTCGAGCCCCAAGTCGGCCACCATCGCAGGGTCGAAGCCACGTACAGCCGACGTCAAGACGCTCTGGATCCCAAAGCCCTGCAGGACTCCCCCCAGGATCATGGCCACCAGCGAGGAGGCCGCCAGGGCCAGAGCGGGTGAGACTTTGAGGGCGATCCCGGCCAGAACAACCAGCAGGGGCAGCAGGGTCCAAAGGCCGAGGCTGAAAACGCGGTCCATTTCGGCTAGTAGCGTCTGAGCCGATTCGGGCACGACCTGGGAGCCCGCGGCGGAGCGTCGGCCAAGTGTGGAATACACCAACAGGGCCACGAGGGAAGAGGGCACTGCGGTGTAGAGCATGTTCCGAATGTGGGCGTAGAGGTCGGCCCCCGCGCCGATGGCGCAGATGTTGGTCGAATCCGACAGCGGTGACATCTTGTCGCCAAGGTAGGCCCCCGAGATCACGGCGCCAGCCGTCGCGGCCAGGGGTGCTTGAACTGCAGCCGCAGCGCCCATGAGAGCCACTCCCAGAGTTCCCGCCGAGCCCCAGGAGGTGCCGGTGGCGAGCGACATGACCGCGGTGACCAGGAAGGCGGAGAGGACGAAGAACCGGGGACTCAGGATCTGGATACCGGCCGAGATCAGCGCCGGAATCGTTCCCGAAAGAACCCAGGTACCGATCAACATGCCGATGGTCAGCAGGATCAGGATGACTGGGAGCACCGCCGCGAGCTTCTCTCCCGTCGAGCGCTGGATGTCCATCCATGTTGCTCCGCGCAGCACCGCCTGGATTCCGGCGACGCTCGCGGCCACCAACAGCGCCAACACCAACATATCCGCGTCGAGATCGAAGAAGATCCCACCGACGAGGAAGCAGGCGATCAGAGTGATCAGGGGCAGGGCAGCGGCGGCTACCGAAAGAGGCCTCGAACGGATCTCCTGCGTGGCCGCCAAGCTAGAAGGCCTTGAGGGATCGATCGAGGTCTCGGATGAGCGCTTGCGAGCCCTCGAGACCGACGGAAAGCCGTACCGTGCCCGGTGGTATCCGTTGAGCCATCAATCCTGCAGCGTTTGTCCCGTGATTCGGAGACAGGGCCAGGCTCTCCACTCCACCCCAACTCACCCCTACTCGGAAGAGCGTCAAGCGATCGATGAACGCCGCTACCTCCGGGTAGCTCTCGGTGTCGAGCTCGAAACTGAACAGGCCGGCGAAGCCGCGCAGCTGACCCTTCACCAGGTCAGGAGCCTCGGCCAGAGCTGGATGGAACACTCGTCGAACCTTGGGTTGGGAGTCAAGGAACCGGGCGACCGTGAGCCCGTCCGCATGGTGTTGCTGCATCCGGGTCGGGAGCGTTCGCAGACCCCGGTTGACGAGCCAGGCATCGACCGGTCCGAGGGCGCCTCCGAGGAGCAGATAGGCATCGAAGAAGATCCGCTCGAGGAGCTCGTCAGAGCCCACGATGGCGCCCGCCACCACATCGCTGTGCCCCCCCATGTATTTGGTGGCCGCGTGCACCACCAGGTCGACACCCTTCTCCAGGGGTTTTTGGAACAACGGCGTCGACCAGCTGTTGTCGATGACGGTCATGGCACCGTGCTGCCTGGCCAGATCGGCCACTGCTCCCACGTCGACGAGGCGGAACATCATGGTTCCCGGGCTCTCGAGCCACACCACGGACGTGTTGGGGCGCAGGGCGGCTGCAATAGCCTCCAGATCGTTGTCCAGGACGACATCGTGCTCGACGCCAAAAGTGGTGAGTCTCTCAGCGAGCTCCAGGGTAGGCCCGTAGGTGTTGTTGACGAAAAGGACGTGGGATCCGGCCTTGGTCAGGCTGAAGAGGACAGCACTGACGGCTGCCATTCCTGAAGCCAGGAACTTGCAGGCTTCTCCCCGCTCGAGCTGTGCCAGCTTGGCTTCGATAGCCTCGACCGTGGGATTCTGGCCCAGTGTGTAGACGTGCGAGCGATTCTCGGCCGCCAGCCCCGCCACCAGCTCCTCCTGCGAGCCGTGGCGGAAAAGGGATGTCTGGACGATGGGTGGCGACAGGGATCCTCCCTGGGCCTCGAAGTCCTCCCCGTGACCGAGGCAAACCAGTCGGTCTTCCGGGTCGATATCAGGGGATTCGATATCGAGAGGGTCGGTCACAGGAGCTTTCCGGGTCGCGGTTGGTCCGCCTGCTACTACCGGTAGTTGGTGAACTGCATGTCGATCGGCAACTCTTGCTCCTTGACGAGGGCCATGACCTCCTGCAAGGTGTCGCGGTCCTTGCCCGAGACGCGCACCATGTCGTCGTTGATGGAAGCCTGAACCTTGAGCTTGGACTTCTTGATGATCTTGACGATCTCCCGGGCTTCCTCGATGGGGATGCCCTGCTGCAGGGTCACCGTCTGACGCACGGTTCCGTGAGCCGCTGGCTCGACCGTGCCGTACGTCAGCGCTTTGAGTGACACGCCTCGGCGGACGAGCTTTTGCTGCAGGATGGTGTTGACCGCGTTGAGCCGGAACTCGTCCGCTGACGCCAGGACCAGCTTGCCGTCCTTGTCGTTGAGCTCGATGCTCGAGTTGCTACCCTTCAGGTCGAAACGCTGAACGAGCTCCTTGGTTGCCTGATTGACCGCGTTCTTGACCTCGGCCATGTCGACCTGGGAGACGATGTCGAAAGAGTTCTGTTTAGCCATGGGCGTAGGCTATCAATAAGCTCGCTGGACTTCCTGCCAGCGGCGGAGTATGAAGGCGATTCGGTCCGCTTTCGGAGCGACGTCGAAGCGCAAGGTGACCTCCTCGGTGGCCTCGAAACGGCGGGTGATCTGGTGGGGTTTGTGGTCTGGACCACGGAAGGAAACGATGCTGGAGCTTTCACCGTTGACTCTCAGCTCGGCCTCCCGGCTCCTCGACGGTCTTCGGAATTGGAGCGAGATGGGTCCTCCTGGGATGCCCTGAGAGCGCAGCTGAGCGACATAGAGTCGCCGATCCTCCAGGCTGCGAACCCATGCGCCACTCTGCGGTTCGGCCGATGGCCGCAGGGGGTGGATCAGCACGACGACTTCCGGACCCCATGCCTTGAAGAGGCGAGGTCGGATGACATGGATGGCACCTTCCGGGAGCTTGCCCATTCGGTCCCGGTAGAAGGGCCCTTGCTCTGGATCCTCCAGACGCCCCCCGGGGAAGACCTCGGAGTCGAACCTGTCGAGCTGCTGACGGGAAAAGAGATTCAGGGAGTCCACCTGTTGGAGCGCCAGCCGGGCTCGGCGGTACTCCTGCATGCGCGGAATCTCGAAGTCGAACTCGGAGACTACCTGTCGACCCGGGGGTTGCTTCAGGCTCTTTGTCAACAGCTTCAAGGCCGTATTCCCGGTGGAAGGAACCGTGCTCTTGTAGGTATAGACGTTGGCGGGCCAGCCCAAGAACAGCACGATGCCGATGGCCGCGGTCGACCCGATGAGTCGTCGGTGCCGGTCGGGAAGAATTTCACCGAGAATCGACCAGAGTGCCAGCAGAGCCCAGCCTGCGGCCAGAGCCAGAAAGGGTGTCAGGGGCAGCCAATTGTGAGCACTCGGATTGGGAGTACTCACCGCATACAGCACGGAGTAGGAGAGGACGAAGGAAAGCGCCATCAACCAGTAGAGGGCGATCCTGGACCGCTTCAGATAGCGAATGGAGAGATACGTCAGCACACCCAGACCAACCAGAGCCGCGATGCCGATTGCCAATCCGTGGAACGAGGGCGACATCAAGGTCTCGAGGGTGCGCGGCACCAGGTCGAGTGGTGAGTCGACACCCTTGGCAGCGCCTTTGCGAGCGTAGACCCGAACAGTCCGGCTCATGGACCTGCGGTAGATGTCAGGCTCGATCAAGACATAGGGGTTGAAGAGAAGGAAGACGGCAACGCTGATCGCCCCTGCGGCCACGAGCCAGAGGAAGGTCTTCCGACCCCGATGGCTGCTCAACAAAGTGCCGAGAGTGATGGGTATGGCAGCCGGCCCGCCGTTGAACTTGCTCGCCATGGCGAGGCCGATGGCCACACCAGTGGCGGCGTAGATTGAGAAGGTGGGTCTCTCAATGGCTCGCAGGCTCAGGTAAAAGGCCAGCACCACGGTCAGCACCAGGACCATGTCCGCTTTGTAGATCACCGACTGGCGGATGTGCCATGGCACGACTGCGAGCAGAAAAGCCGCCAGAAGGCCCAGTCGATTGCTACCAAGCCTCGTCCCGATCAGGTAGACGATAAGCAGACTCAGGGTGCCGAAGACCGCCTGAAGCAGCCGGCAGAGCAGGTAGGCGGTCGGAGTGAAGCCGCTCTTCGACTGGAGTACTGCGAAGGACTCCTCGCCGGTGATCTCGTAGAGGAGGTCGCTGCCCTTCAAGACCAGAGCGTGGGGCAGATACGACAGACCGGGATGGAGTCCGTGTGCCGGCCGCCACTGTCCGTCCCTGAGCAGCAGCTCGATGTTCTGCAGCCCGTAGCGCTCGTCCCAAAAACGGGTCGAGGTCAGATCCGGCGTGGCATTCCAGGCCCGAAGGCCGAAGGCCCAGAGCAGGAGAATTCCCAGGAGGAACCGGGCTGTCCTTTGGCTCAGCGGGGCAAGCGAATCGAGCTCGAGAAGAGTCTGAGAGGTCATAAGGGGCTTAGGGGCTTAGGGGTTTAGGGGCTTGGGGGCTGACGACCAGCCCGGATTCGGAGCTCTATTCGACAGCTGGCTGCGATTCTGTCAGCTGGCGGACCAGGTTCATGGCTGAGGCCAGGTCTTCATCGACTTCGATGTGACGAAATTCCGCATTGCGCCCGACAAGATGGAGATTCTCGAAAGCCCCGAACACCTGCCCGGCTTCTTCCACCGCCAGCTCGTAGTGCCGGTCATAGACCGGGTAGCCAAAAGACTCGTGGATCAGAAGGCTGTCGAGCACTTCGTCACGATGGGCGAGGTTGTAGCGCTCGAAAGCCGCGAGAACATCTCCCAGGGGATCGTCGGTGGCTGAAGTTACTTCGGCGACCACCACCGTGCGGTCCTCCGGCACACCACCGCGTGCGAAGTTCTTGAACTCGGCCATGCGGTTGATCACGACATCCCCGTCCCCGAAGTAGATCCAGTGATAGGGCATCACGCTGGGCTTGTCGAAGAGGAGATACACCAGCGTCACGGGTTGAAAGCGCAAAGTGAACTCGTGCCCCAACATCGAGCCCAGAACGGTAGCTGGGATGGTCGAGACCAGGCGGTCGCAGGCGAATGAGTGGCTCGCACCATCCTGTTCGTAGCGCACCGCCCTGACTCTTCCATCCGTGGTCTCCAGGCCGGTGACGCGAGCCTCGAGCTCGACCCGATCGCCTACCCTGTCGTAGAGGGCCTCACAGATGGCGCCGTAGCCGCCGTGCCGCGGGTAGTAGAAATGACGGAAGAAGATCTTCGAATTGCGCCGAAAGACGTCGCGCAAGCCGGAAGTCCGCAGCTTCTGTCTTCCCCATTCGACCGAGATCTCGGCTGGTGAGACGCCGAACATCTTGCGTGTATAGGGCTCGAAGAAGAGATCGTAGAGTCCTCGGCCGAACTTGTTCAGTGCCAGATTCTCGAATGACTCCTCGGGCAGTCTGGGCTTGAACAGATAGTCCCTGACCAGCTTGCTGCTGATCCTCGGCGGCAGACGTAGGATCAAGTCGACTGGGTTGACAGGGTCATGGACCTTCTTTCCGGCAATGAAGATCGAGCTTCGCCGACGGTGCTTGTGCATCGGCACCAGCCGAAGAAGATAGTCGAGAGCCTCGGGGTCGTGGGTGAAGAGCCGGTGGGGGGCAATGTCGCAGTAGAAGCCATGCCATTCGAAGCTTCTCGCCAACCCGCCGATGCGATCGGCGGCCTCGAACAGGGTGACCTCATAGCCCCGCTCCCGCAGCAAGGCGGCACTACTCAGTCCGGACGCACCGGCTCCCAGGATGGCAACTCGCTCCATTCTCCAATCGTCCCCTTCGAGATTGGCAAGTATATGACCTCGTGCAGGGCGTGACGGAAGGGCAAACCGAGCGGCGGCAGAAGCTCTTGGAACCTGGGGAGGTTTCGGAGTAGTCTCTCGGTTCCCTGTCACGGCGAGAAGGTGGTGCCCAGTCGGAATTGGCAGTGATACAGGGAGTTGGCGAACGAGCGACGACAACGGAGAAGGAACGGCGCGATGGTGAGAGACAGGTACTCGGTGATTGTCGGGACGGGCCGCTATGTCCCGTCGAGGAGAATCGTCAATCAAGAATTCATCGGCAACGAGTTCTTCAAGGACTATGGTGAGGCGATCGACCCGACAACCAATAGCACTGTGCTGGAGAAGTTCGAGGGCATCACCGAGATCTCCGAGAGGCGATATGTGACCGATGATCAGGTGGCCTCGGACATCGCTGGGAGCTCGGCCGAAGAGGCACTGGGCTCTTCAGGCATCGACAGAGAGACCCTCGACTACATCATCGTGGCGCACAATTTCGGCGATATTCCGGCCAATAACCTGAGGACCGACCTGGTCCCGAGCCTGGCAGCCAGGGTCAAACAGAGGCTTGGGATCCGAAACCCCAGCTGTATCGCCTACGACTTGCCATTCGGCTGCCCGGGCTGGTTGCAGGGCGTGATCCAAGCCGACTATTTCCTGCGCTCGGGGGATGCGACTCGGGCCATGGTGATCGGTGCCGAGACCCTGTCCCGGGTTTCGGATCCTCACGACCGGGATGCAATGCTGTACTCCGACGGGGCCGGCTGCGCGATCCTCGAGGCCCGGACCGGCTCAGAGCCCGTAGGGGTCCTGGCCCATGGGGCCCGATCAGACACTCTGGAGCACGCCTCCCTGATGTGGATGGGGGCCTCCTACAACCCAGATTACGAAGGGGACGCACTGTTCCTCAAGATGCAAGGCCACAGGCTGTACGAGTACGCAGTGACTACCGTGCCTGGCTTCGTGCACGAGACCCTTCAGAAAGCCGGGCTCTCACTGTCCGATGTGGACAGGGTGCTGATGCATCAAGCCAATGCCAGGTTGAACGAGAAGATTCTGCGGCGGTTGTTCCGACTAGAGGATGTGCACGAGATCCCAGATGGCATCATGCCGATGACGATCTCGTTTCTCGGCAACAGCTCGGTGGCCACCGTCCCGACGCTTCTCGATCTGATCGTCAGGGGCGAGCTCGACGGGCAGAGTCTGAACAGCGGAGACATCGTGGTCTTCGCCGCGGTCGGGGCGGGCATGAACATCAACGCATTGATCTACAAGTGGGCTTGAAGCGAATCAACGACGTCGGAGTCCTAGGACGAAGCCGCCAACAAAGACGAGGATCACCAGGATTCCGAGGATAAGCCGGGGTGCCGTGCCGAGCTCGATGAGAGCGCCGAAGCCTTCGGGTAGACGGGATACCAGGTCTTTCGCCAGTCCGGCCAGAAGCGTCCAGGCTTTGGAACCTGCCGCGGCCATGGTGCTCCAGACTTTGTCGAAAGCCTGCTGACTCGCCAGGCGGAGTACAAGCATCCAGACGACGACCACCCAGACCGCTTCGATCAGGAATCGCCCGAGGCGGGGCTCGCGTGAGGTATAGGCTCCAGAAGACCTGGGCTGGCCCGGTGTCAGGAAACCATCGACGTAGAACCGGCTGACTCTGCGAATCGGACCCCGGATGGAGTCGATCGATTGACGAGTCAAGGCGGAGTGGACCAGGCGGATCGCGGTTGTGACCACGACGCGCACGATCTGCGGGATCCACAACACCGGCCCGACCACGGCCCAAACCGCGTCGGCGAGCAGCACGATAACCTGCTCGATGCGATTCGGCCTGCGTGCCGAGTTGGTGGGCGATTCCTCGAGATCCAGGTCCTGCAAGAGGTCGCTCACCCGACCATTCTACGACGCCGCTGGACCCTGGTTCTATTGACGAAGCCACTTTCGAGCCTAGGTCGTGCCGAGTTGAAGAGGCCTCTTCCCAGCTCGACATCTCCCCATGGCCTATGATTCTCTTTTCGAACCCATGAGATCGACTTTGCGTAAGGAGGTTGGTTTGAGGCGGATAGCGAGCAGCGTGTTGGGAGCAGCCCTTTTTCTGGTAACAAGTCTGTTGTCCGCCGGAACAGTAGATACCGTGGCGGCAGAGAGTGGAGACATCCGGATCACGCCGATTCTGCATGGCAGCGTTCAGGTGGAGTATGGCGACACGGTGATCTACGTCGATCCCTGGAGCCGGGGAGACTACTCCGCGGCACCGAAGGCCGACCTGATTCTGGTGACCGACATCCACGGTGATCACCTGGATGTCGAGATGATCGCCAAGCTTCGCCAGCACTCGACGGTTCTCGTTGTACCCGCTGCTGCCGCCGACCAGGTCGAGGGGGAGATCGTGATGGGGAACGGCGAGACCCAGGAGCTCGCGGGCATCCTGATCGAGACGGTTCCCATGTACAACCTCGAGCGGGGGCCCGAGGAGGGGGGACTCTTTCACGAGAAGGGCAGGGGCAACGGCTACGTTCTGACTGTGGGGGGCCAGCGTCTGTATCTCGCCGGGGACACCGCCTGTATTCCGGAGATGCGCGAGCTCACCGACATCGCCGTCGCCTTCGTACCGATGAATCTGCCTTATACCATGACGCCGAGCGAGGCCGCCGAGTGCGTCAAAGCCTTCCAACCGAGGGTCGTCTATCCGTACCACTATCGGGGCTCGGACCTCGGCGAGTTCAGCTCTGTTCTGGAAGACGAGTCGGAGATCGAGGTTCGAATCCGCGAGTGGTATCCGGGCTCCTAGCTCGAGACCGGAAGCTCACAGTCCGGGTGAATATGGAGAGGTATTCCTGTCAATGAGAGAGAGATCAGGTAACGGTGTCGCTCTGGCCCTTTACTTCGTGTGTTTCCTTGCGGTGTTTCCGACCCACGCTGCCTCGATCAACGAGACGGAGGCCAGGATCGTGGAAGCGGTGGAGGCCCGCAGCGAGGAGGCCATCACCGCCCTCGAAGAGCTCGTCAACATCAATAGTGGCACCATGAATCCCGAGGGTATTCGTCGGGTTGGGGACTATTTCGAGCGCGAGCTGGGAGCCCTGGGCTTCACGACCCGTTGGATCGACCAGCCGCCCGAACTGGAGCGGGGTGGTCATCTGTTCGCCGAGGTGGATGGGGATCGCGGCCAACGAATCCTCATGATCGGGCATCTGGACACCGTCTTCGAGCCTGACAGTCCGTTTCAACATTTCCGCCGCGAAGGGGACCTCGGTTACGGACCCGGTGCGGAGGACATGAAGGGGGGCAATCTGGTAATTCTCTACGCCCTCAAGGCCCTCCACGATGTCGGTGCCCTGGACAACACGCGGATCATCGTGGCCCTCACCGGAGACGAGGAGAACCCCGGCAAGCCGGTGGCGGTGTCGCGACAGGACCTGATCGAGGCTGGGCGCCGCAGCGATATCGCCCTGGGCTTCGAGGCTGGGGTGCGTGACATCCACACCGCCACCATCGCCCGCCGAGGAGCCAGTTTCTGGACCTTGCGGGTGACCGCCAAGCCGGCCCACTCCTCTGGAATCTTCGACGACAGCAACGGCGCTGGAGCCGTCTTCGAGACGAGTCGGATTCTCGATGCCTTCTACTCACAGATTCGTGGCGAGCAATACCTGACCTTCAATCCGGGAGTCATCCTGGGTGGCACTTCGATCGACTACGACCCGCAGGCCAATCGAGGAACGGCGTTCGGCAAAACAAACGTCATCGCCGAGACCGCGGTCGTGCACGGCGATCTGCGGTTTCTGTCGGAGGAGCAGAAGGAGCTTGCCAGAGAGAGGATGAGAGCAATCGTGGCCCTGTCACTGCCCGGCGCTGAGGCCGAGATCAGTTTCGAAGACGGGTATCCAGCCATGTTCCCTACGCAGGGCAACCATGACCTCCTCGCCCAGTTTGAAGGTGTCAGTCGCGATCTGGGTTTCGGCGAGCTCGAGGTCCTCGATCCGGGTGAGCGTGGTGCGGCCGATATCTCCTTTGTGGCGGCAGACGTCGAGGCCGGCCTGGCCGGTCTAGGGCCTGTCGGCTGGAAGGGGCATACGGTGGATGAGCACATCGATCTGACGACCCTGTCGGTGAATGCGAAGCGCGTGGCAGTGCTCATCTACCGACTGACTAGATAGAGGGGGCCCCATGATAATGCGTCGATTCTTGAAGTGGTGCGGGATCGTCCTGGTTGGCGTCGTGATCCTCGTTGTCGTAGGGTTGCTCTGGTACTTCTGGCCCGAGGGACCCAATCTGGCCGACCCGCTGGCGGGCGCCTATCGGACCCCTGACGACGAGTTGCTGCTCCTTATCGTCAACGGCCAGGACACAGTCCGCGTGATGAGCCCGGAGACCGGGCAGACCCGCACCCTGTTCATGACCGATGTCGATCACTTCGAGTCCGGTGAGGGGTGGCGAAGCCAGGAGCCGGTGACGCTCCGGGGGAAGGTCCTGCGCAATGACGCAGGCGGCGTCAAAGCGCTCACTTGGCAGTCTGAAGGTGGAGAAGAGGTCGAGATCGAGAGACTTCCGTTCCGGGAGCGCGAAGTCCACTTTTCTTCTGGTGAGCTCTCTCTTCGAGGTCTGCTCGTGCTGCCCGAAGAGACGGACGGTCCGATCCCGGCCCAGGTGGCGGTGCACGGTTCGGGCAGGGACCAGGCGGTCTACGGGTATCGTCTCCCCTATCTGGCCGCGGCACACGGCATGGTGGGGTTCGTCTTCGACAAGAGGGGTACCGGAGAGTCGGAGGGCAAATACTCCCAGAACTTTCCGGACCTGGCAGGGGACGTCAAATCGGCTGTCGAATTCCTGGGAACGTTGCCCGAGGTGGATCCAGCTCGAATCGGTCTGGTCGGCTTCAGCCAGGGTGGTTGGATTGCTCCCATGGCGGCAGCCCAGGGCGCACAGGTCAATACCATCGTCGTCAACTACGGGGTGGCGCGCCCGGTGTTCGATGAAGACCGTTGGGGGTATGTCTGGGCTCTGCGGCGCGAAGGTTTCGGCGATCGGGAGATCGCTGAGGTCGACGCACTCAACGAAATCACGGCCAAGATCGTCGATAAGCGTCGCAAGGACGCCTATTCAGAGCTGAAGCCGGCTTTCGAGAACGCGAAGGGCAAACCCTGGTTTCAAGCTGTCAAGAAGAGTGACTCTACGGTGGGTTACATGGCTGGATCCCCGTTGCCCCTTTGGGCCTGGGAGTGGTTCGACAAGCTGGTGGGCTTCGAGGTGGTCTTCGGCAAGATCGACCGCCTCTACGATCCCGAGGCGACGATCCGGGATCTCGGGATTCCCAGTCTGTGGTTGTTTGCGGGTGACGATTCCAGCGCACCGACCCCTTGGAGCGTAGAGGTTCTCGAAGGCCTGATAGCCGAAGGTGCGCCTATCGAATACGAGGTGTTCCCGGGTATCGAGCACGGGATGCTCGTGGTCGAAGATTCTCCAGGACAGGATCGCGAGTACCTGGGCTACTATCCCGGCTATCCGTTCAGGTACATCCGCTGGCTTCAGCAGCAGAATGGGCTGCTCCCAGACGGACGCGCGACGGACGCGTCGTCCCCATCACTTCACGAAGAGCCTGTTGGGCGCTGAGGGCCGGTTTCAGGTTTTGGCTGGCTTCTTCAGAGCAAGAAAGACCGTGTGCTGAGCGCCCTTGCGATCGTGGTCTCGGACACGCTCGGCCCTCGCTGTGAAACCGCTCTTCTCCAGGAGCTTCACAAAGGCGGCATCGGCGTCTGCCGACCAGATCGCCAGCACGCCTCCAGGCTTCAACGAGGTGCGGATCCTCTCCAGGCCCTGGCGAGCGTAGAGTCGGCTGTTCGAGCTCAAACACCAGGCCGAAGGCCCGTTGTCCACATCGAGCAGGATCGCGTCGAAGGCCTGTTCGTCCCCGAGTAGCTCCCTGACGTTCCCGTTCCGGATCGTCACCCGCCTGTCTTCCAGGGTTTGCCGGTGCAACGGCTCCAGATGCTCGCGATTCCACTCCACCACTGCGGGGAAGATCTCCGCGACGACCACCTCAGCCTGAGTCGGGAGCACCTCCAAGGCCGCGCGCAGCGTGTAGCCGAAGCCGAGACCGCCAATGAGAACTCGGGGGTTCTTGCGATCGGCAAGCTTCTGACAGGCGAGGAGTGCCAGCGCGGACTCCGACCCGGTGCGTCGCGTCGACATCAACTCTTCCCCATCCAGATGAATGAAGTACTCACCGTCTCGGTGGTGCAATGAGAGGCGATTGCCGTCGGGTGTCCTGGTGCTGTGAAGGGTCTCGAACGGTCGCATTGACTGAATCCTTGGCCGAGAGTCTCCTCTGAGACGGGGCGGAGGCACCCTAGCACGGCAGACAACTCGACGATGAGTGGAGGGCGTGCTTGCTGGCCATCGATCTCCCCTCTATGATCGACGTGCCTGTGAGGAGACGCCGTGTCACCGAAACTGAAGATCCTCTATCTGTGCACCGGCAACTCCTGTCGCAGTCAGATGGCTGAAGCGTGGACCCGGCATCTGCGGGGAGATGCCATCGTTACTTGGTCAGCCGGAACGGTACCCAAGTCTCTGGACCCTCGGGCCATCGAGGTCATGCGAGAAGCTGGCGTGGATATCTCCGAGCAGCGATCCAAGGACGTAAAGGGACTGCTCGACTTCGAGCTCGACTATGTCGTAACTGTTTGCGATGGGGCTCATGAAAGCTGCCCAGTATTTCCTGGTCGAGCGCGGATCGTCCATCGGGGGTTCGAAGACCCCCCTCGGTTGGCTGAAGCGGCTTCCTCCGAGGAGGAGGCGTTGAGTCACTACCGGCGGATTCGCGATGAGATTCGCCGATTTGTAGAGACCCTGCCCGAGGGTCTCATGCAGGAGGAGGGAATCCATTGACGAGTCACGAGGGCGTCTCGAAACAACTCTCCCTTCTGGACCGCTACCTGACGCTGTGGATCTTCGGAGCCATGGGGATTGGCGTGGCAATGGGGGCGCTGTGGTCAGGAGTAGCAGATTTCTGGGGGCAGTTCACGGTGGGTACGACCAATCTGCCGATCGCGATCGGTTTGATCCTGATGATGTACCCACCCCTGGCGAAGGTGCGCTACGAGGAGATGCCCGACGTTTTCCGCAACTGGCGGATCCTGGGCCTGTCTCTCGTGCAGAACTGGATCATCGGCCCCGTCTTGATGTTCGCGTTGGCGGTCCTCTTCTTGAGGGATCAGCCGGAGTACATGGTGGGCTTGATCCTGATCGGCCTGGCCCGTTGCATCGCCATGGTGATCGTCTGGAACGAGCTGGCCAAAGGTGACTCGGAGTATGCCGCCGGCCTGGTGGCCTTCAACAGCGTCTTCCAGGTTCTCTTCTACAGTCTCTACGCCTGGATCTTCATCACCAAGCTACCGCCGCTTCTCGGGTTGGAGGGCTCGATCGTCGACATCACCATGGGTCAGATCGCCAAAAGTGTCTTCATCTACCTGGGGATACCATTTCTGGCTGGCATGCTGACCCGCCTGGTCCTGGTCAAGACCAAGGGACGGGAGTGGTACGAGCAGGTGTTCATCCCGAAGATCTCTCCCATCACGTTGATAGCCCTGCTGTTCACGATTCTGGTGATGTTCAGCCTCAAGGGTGATCAGATCGTGCGCATTCCCGGCGACGTGCTACGCATCGCCATACCGCTGTTGATCTACTTCGTGGTGATGTTCCTGGTCAGCTTCTGGCTGGGGTACAAGATCGGTGCCGACTACAGCAAGACGGCGACGCTCTCCTTCACGGCGGCCTCGAACAACTTCGAGTTGGCGATCGCCGTGGCCGTGGCGGTCTTTGGAATCGGATCCGGAGCCGCCTTTGCGGCTGTTATCGGTCCCCTGGTCGAGGTACCGGTCCTGATCGGCCTGGTCAACGTCTCCCTCTACTTCCAGCGCAGGTATTTCGCGCCGCAGCAGGCCGCGGCGCTCGAGGGTTGAGGCGTCCGGTCGTACCTCCCGGCCGAATCCTTGAGGGCTTGGGCAGATGACCCTCCTCCTGTGGAGGTCCGTCCGGGGGGCAGGAAACCAGGGGGCTATCCTCCCTTCCGCTGCAAGAACCCCCTGGAATCCTGCCCCCCGAACGAACTTTTGGCACCAGTGAGGGCAATAGGGGCTTAAGGGCTTAGGGATACCGGTGTCTTGAGCCTCTGTTGCTCCATTGCCTCAAAGGCAGGCCGACACGAAGTGCGGCCAGCTCAACCCCCAAGCCCTCAAGGATCGGCCCGCACCTCTGCGGGCCGCCTCAACCCCAGGGCGGATGTGGGCGGGTGGGTGCTACGTCAGTCGTCGTCGGATCTTCTGGCGGCCGCGTATGGTGGTCTTGCGTTCGACGTAGGGCTCGACGCCCTCGGCGACGCAGCGGGGCAGCGGCATGCCGAGCGCCTTCTCGATCCGGCGAATGTCCTCCTTGGCCTGCCAGGTGGCAATCGTCGAGACGGTGCCCTTCATCGCACCGCGGGCCGTTCGTCCGGCGCGATGAATGTAATCATCTACCGAGTCCGGCATTCCGTAGTTGACGATGTGCTCGATGACGGGGATATCGATTCCCCGCGCCGCGATATCGGTAGCCAACAGGATTCGGTGCTCGCCTTGGCGCAGCCCCTGAAGCGCCGCGACCCTCTGGCTTTGGGTGCGATCGGAGTGAATGCGCTCCACCGGGTGCCCCTCCTGCTCCAGCTGCTTGGTGGCCCACTCAGCGTCGACCTTGCGTCGTAGGAAGACCAGCATGCTGCCTTTCTCCTCGGCCGCCAGAGCCAGGAGGCATGCTTTGGTGTCCTCGGGCTCGACGAGGTAAAGGCGGTGCTCGATGCCCTCGGCAGTTCGCATCTCTGGGCGAATGTCGACGCGGACCGGCTCTCGCATGAAGCGGCGGGCGAGATTCTCCACGGTCGTGGGCATGGTGGCGGAGAACATCATGGTCTGCCGCTCATCGGGAACGGCTTCGAAGACCCGCAGAATCTG
>JBATEX010000151.1:0-5986 GCA_049664225.1 Thermoanaerobaculia bacterium | reverse complement strand
GGTCTTTTCGTTTAGAACCTGGCCCTCACCAGGTGGGTGTCCGCTCTATGAGCCGTTAGCGTCCCCGTCGTGTCGGGGCTGGCACAGGCGCCATGGAAGAAAGACTCCCTCGAATATGCTGTTGGTTCTACAACTGCAGGACCCATCACAAACCACACAGGGGATACCAAATTCATATGCTCGTTAAAGATGGACGGGACCGTGGGACGACTACCTCAGTGCTTACTTCTGTAGTGTTCCTTCCAGTCGCCCTGCCAGCTCCGTCACCTTTTCCTTGATCTCGACCCGATCCCCTTCTTGTTGCTTCCGGCACTGGAAAAGTTCGTCTGTAACGTTGAGTGCCGCCAGGATCGCTATTTTGGCCGTGTCGATCGTCGTGACCTGCTGCGAAATATCGCGCATTCTCGCGTCGACGACTTCGGCCAGCTCCCGGAGGTACTCAGGATTCTTGTCTCCCCGAACATGGTAGACGGCACCGAAAATCTCCACTTCGGTTGCGGTGGTGGTTTTGGCAGCCATCAGACCGTTCCTGGACAGCCCTCGGCGGAGGACAAGTCTTGCCTTCCCAAGGGCTTACTTGAATGGACTATACCACAGGGAGTGAGCGGTTCAGAGGAGCTTTTCGAGGCTCGTGGCGAGCTTTTCGACCCGGTCGCGGACCGCCTGCCGCTCCTTCTCCCAGTCGCCCGCAGACTGGTCGGCGCGGCGCGCATCGGTCAGCTTCTGCTCCAGCTGTTTGACCTTCGTCCTGCAGGTGCGGTTTTCTTTGCGCAGTGCCTCGATCTCTTCAGTCGCGGCCTGCACCTGTTTTTCGAGGTTCTTGAGCCAGTTCAGATCCATGGCGCCTACCTTTTCCAGCCGAGACTATCTTCGAGTTGCTGTCGAATCGCCTCGGTCTGTTGGTTTACCTCTTCCTGGGTGAGTGAGCGGTCGCTGGCATTGTAGAGGAAATAGAGGGTCGTGTTAACCGCTCCCGCAGGCACTCCCTCCCCCTGGTAGCGGCCCTTCAGACCGAAGGACATCAGATCGGCCGGCTTCGTGCGAGCGATCTCCGACTCGATCTCCCGCCAGGGGATCTCCAGATCGTGGGTCAGAGTCAGGTCCGCCTCGACGGACGGAAATCGCGACGGAGGTCGGACTCTCGACACTTCCGAAATCCCCAGTACCGAGCTCTTCAGCTCGGCCACATAAAGCGGAAACGGAAAGCTGTCGTCTGCCAGCTGACCCATGAATCCCGCTGCCTCGCCGGTCTCCTCGCAAACCAACTCGCTGCCGGTGCCGCTCACCAGCCCCGGCAAATCGGCGGGCCGGGCCAGAAATCGCACATTGAACCCTTCGCCCAGACTCTCTACGACCCCCTTCAGGTCGAAGAGATCGAACTCCTGGCGCCGGTTCCAAGGCGTCTCGGAGCTTCCACCGGCGATCAGACCGACGGTCTCCACCTCACTCGCTGTACCGCCGGGAAAGACATGACCGATCTCGAACAACCGGATCGATCCAGCCCCTCGGCGCTGGTTGTAGGCCGCCGTCGCCTCCAGTCCGGGTAGTACGGTCCGCCGCATGACCGCATAGAGCTCGGAGAGGGGGTTGGACAGCTTCAGGGGTTCGCCGTTACTCGCCAACACGGGGAATGCATCCGTCGACTCGGCGCCATGGAACGAATAGGTGACCGCCTCGACGAATCCACAGGCGGCCAGATGCCAGCGTATCTCCTCGCGGCGCTGATGTCCCTCACTGGAGCCGGCGTCGGGACTCGCCAGAGATGGAAGCCGCGAAGGGATGTCGTCGAAACCGTGGAGTCGCAACACCTCCTCGAACAGGTCGGCCTCCCAGACCTCCGGCTGCCTTTGACCGGCTGGCAGGGACGGATCGGGCTTGAAGTCGTAGTAGCGCCAGCTGGGGACCTGCACCTGCCAGAGGCCTGTGCCCTGCGATTGCAGATCGAACCCCAGGCCGGCCATCCAACCCTCGACCTGATCGCCGGTAATCTCGGTACCCGCGAAACGAACCAGTCGAGCCAGATCGAGCTCGCCCGAGAGCTGCCAGGTGAGATCGCCGTTGCGAACGTCGATGGCCCCCTGCAGAAGCTCACCGCCCGCCAGCTCCAGAACCAACGCCACGACCCTATCGGCCGCCCGGCGACAGACCTCGGGGTCAGCTCCGCGCTCGAAACGATGGCTGGCATCGGTGTGAAGCTCCAATCGCTTGGCTGTCTCTCGAACTCGCGTCGGATCGAAGTGGGCACTCTCGAGGAGAATGTTGATCGTCTGCGAAGTGACTTCCGAATCCTGCCCACCCATCACTCCCGCTACCGCCACGGCTCTCTCGGCATCGGCGATCACCAGCATCTCTGGATCCAGCTCGCGACGCTCGCCATCCAGCGTTACCAGGGTCTCTCCTCCGAGGCCGCGCCGGACGACGATTCGTCGCTCGGCCAGCTTGTCCAGATCGAAGGCGTGGGTCGGCTGCCCGAGCTCCCAGAGGACGAAATTGGAGATGTCGACGACGTTGTTGATCGACCGCATCCCCAGCCCCTCGATACGCGCCACCAGCCAGTCGGGACTGGGCCCGACCTTGACGCCTTCGATCACCCGAGCGACGTACCGCGGGCAACCCGTGGCGTCCTCGAGCACCACTGCTGCCACATCGGAGGTCGCCCTCGTGGACTCGGGCGACACCGCCTCCGGGAACTTGAGCGGTTTGTCGAAGGCCACCGCAACTTCCCTGGCCAGGCCCAGATGATTCATGCAGTCGGGCCGATTGGTCGTGACGTCGACGTCCATGAGGGTGTCGCTCCCGCGGGGCTCCAGGCCTTCAAGTGCCAGACCCGCCGCCGTCAACCGCTCGGCCACGGTCGAGACATCCGCCTCCGGCTCGACATACCGACATAGCCATTCGAAGGAGAAAAGCATCAGCCCGACCTTCTCACTAGATCTTCACCTGCCGGAGTAGACGCTCGTCATTGTCGAACAGCATTCGGATATTCGGGATGCCGTAGCGAATCATCGCTACCCGATCGATCCCCAGACCGAAGGCGAAGCCAGAGTAGATCTTCGGATCGATACCACACCCGGACAGCACCCTGGGATCCACCATCCCGGCACCCAGAATCTCCATCCAACCGGTTTTAGAACAGACCCGACACCCATCGCCGCGACAGAAGGGACAGGTGATATCGACCTCGGCCGAGGGCTCGGTGAAGGGGAAGTAGCTCGGTCGCAGACGCACCCCGGTATCCGGCGTGAAGAGCTGCCTGATGAAGGCCTCCAGGGTGCCCTTGAGATGCCCCATCGTGATGCCCTCAGCCACCGCCAGGCCTTCCACTTGGTGGAACATCGGCGAGTGTCGAAGGTCGTTGTCGTGCCGGTAGACCCGGCCTGGGCAGATGATCCGAATCGGTGGATTGCGCTCCAGCATGGTGCGGATCTGCACCGGCGACGTGTGGGTGCGGAGCAACCGCCCGTCCTGTAAAAAGAAGGTGTCCTGCGTGTCGCGAGCCGGATGGTCCGGTGGGAAATTCAACGCTTCGAAGTTGTGGTAGTCGTCCTCGACCTCTGGACCGTCGGCGACGCTATAGCCCAGCCCCGTGAAGATCTCGACGATCTTCTGAGTGACCAGGTTTACCGGATGCACGCTGCCCAGAACGGGCTGCCTGCCTGGCAACGTGACATCCACCGCCGCCGAGCGTTCGGCCTGCAGGCGCTCCTGCTCGGTCAGCTCCTCATCGAGGGATGCGAGCCGCTCCTCAACCAGTTCTTTGAGTTGGTTGACAATCTGCCCGAAGTCCTTCTTTTCAGCCGGAGGAACGTCCTTCAACTGCGCGAGCAGCGAGCGCACGATGCCCTGCTTGCGCCCGATCCAGCGGACCCGCAGGAGTTGCCAGCCCTCCCGATCCTCGATCTGGGCTGCCTCGTCCTGGAACAGATCGATCTGTTCGGTGATTCGCTGTAGTGGGGCGGAGGCCCCCGGTTCCCCGTTGGCCACGGCCTACGAGCCCGCCGACGGCTCCAGAGCCCCTTTCGCCACTTCAACCAGCTCGGCGAAGGCCTTGGGATCCCGCACGGCGAGATCGGCCAGCATCTTGCGATTGATTTCGCTTCCGGCCTTTTTCAACCCTTCGATCAGGCGGTTGTAGCTCAGGCCGTTGAGTCTGGCCCCAGCGTTGATCCGGATGATCCACAAGGAACGGAAGTTGCGCTTTCTCTGCCGCCGATCGCGATAGGCGAACTTCAGCGAGCGGTCGACCGCCAGCTTGGCCACGCGGTGGGCTCTCGACTTGGTGCCGTAGTAGCCCTTGGCCTGTTTGAGAATTTTCTTGCGCCGCTGCGCTCTGCGACTACCTCGTCTGACTCTAGACATCTCGAGAACCTCGTTTCGGCTCCCATGAGGGAGCTGTCGAGCATCGACTCGATGCGTGGCCCCGGTGGACAGGTTCGATCCAGCGGTGGCCGTTAGTGTTTCGAAGGTCTATCGGCCGTTGGCCGAACAACCCGACTAGCCTTGGATCATCTGCTTGACGCTGGCTGAGAACTTGCCCTGCACCTCGGTCGACTTGCGCAGCTTGCGCTTTCTCTTGGTGGTTTTTTTCGTCAGGATGTGACTACGCATCGAGTGGTGGCGCAGCACTTTGCCACCGCTGGTGATCTTGAAGCGCTTCTTGGCGCCACGATGAGTCTTCTGCTTGGGCAAGGTCTTCTCTCCTGCTCTATTTCCCGGCTCTCGACAGAGAGCCATCTTGAATCGTTGGGTCCATGCCGACCCATCTGCCACCTTCAGCCGTCCGGCCCGCAAAACAGCGAGTTATTGTAGCACCGCTCGGCCCGTTTCAAGCAAGGTCCGCGCTCGTGAGCTCCCTCGCCCGGCTCCGGCCGAGCTCCGAGATCCGCTCCGCGACCTCTGCGACCCCGATGGCACCCAGGTCTTCACCGGTCCGAAGTCGCACTGCGGCCTGACCGGCTTCCTCCTCGCGCGCCCCCACCACCAGCATGAAGGGCACCTTCTGCATCTGCGCCTCGCGGATTCTGTATCCCAGCTTCTCGTTACGGCTGTCGAGCTCGACTCGCGCCCCACTCGCTGCCAGCTCCTGGCGGACCTTTTCACCGTACTCCGCGAACTTCTCCGACACCGGCAAGACCACCGCCTGAACGGGGGCCAACCAGACCGGAAAGGCGCCGGCGACATGCTCGATCAGAATCCCGAGGAACCGCTCGACCGACCCCAGCATGGCCCGGTGAATCATCACTGGCCGGTGCTCGGCGCTGTCGCTTCCCACATAGGTCAAGTCGAAACGCTCAGGCATCTGGTAGTCCAGCTGCACGGTGCCCAGCTGCCACTCACGGCCCAGGGCGTCGTTGACATGGAAGTCGATCTTGGGCCCGTAGAAAGCGCCCTCCCCGGGATTGACCGAGAAGTCGATGTTGTTCTCCCGCAGCGCTCCGTCCAAAGCTGCCTCGGCTCTCTCCCACATCTCGGCGGTCCCCATGGACTTGGCAGGTCGGGTCGACAGCTCGATTGCGACCTCCTCGAATCCGAAGGTCCGATAGAGCTCCAGGATCGTCTGCACGACATCGATGACTTCGGCACCGATCTGGTCCTCGGTGCAGAACACATGGCCATCATCTTGCGCGAAGGTGCGCACTCGGGTCAGACCCGAAGTCACTCCGCTGCGCTCGTACCGATGCAATCGTCCGAAATCCGCGTAGCGGACCGGCAGGTCACGGTAGGACCGTTTGCGGGTGGCATAGATCAGGCAGTGGGCCGGGCAGTTCATCGGCTTCACCGCATACTGGCGCTCGTCCACCTCGGTGAAGTACATGGCATCCCGATAGTTATCGTAGTGACCCGAGGTGTGCCACAGATCCAGGTCCATGATCTGCGGCGTGATCACTTCTTCGTAGCCATGCTCGACGAGCACCTCACGGATGTAGCCCACCAAGCCGTTGTAGACCTCAGCCCCCTTCGGGTGGAAAAACGGACTCGCCGGCGC
>JBATEX010000150.1:0-29148 GCA_049664225.1 Thermoanaerobaculia bacterium | reverse complement strand
CCCCCAAGCCCTCAAAGACCAGCCGAAGGCACGCCGGCTGCCTCAACCCCCAAGCCCTCAAAGGCCCGCAAGCCCGCAGGCCTGCGGGCTGCCCGGGCCCCGTGTTATCGTCACGGCCTGCGCAGGCCGTGAGGGCGCCGCGCTCCGCTACAATCTCCTAACCGACAGAGTCCGCAGACTCCACAGGCGTTCGAAGTGATGAACAGCAAGCAAATCCGCCAGAGTTTCGTCGATTTCTTCGAGGAGCGAGGTCACAAGCACTATCCGAGCGCGCCGCTGGTGCCGCATGGTGATCCGACCCTGCTCTTCACCAACGCCGGGATGGTCCCCTTCAAGGACTACTTTCTCGGGCTCGACAAGCCCGAGAACAGGCGAGCCGTCAGCGCCCAGAAGTGCATGAGGGTCTCCGGCAAACACAACGATTTGGAGAACGTGGGCCCCAGCCCGAGGCACCATACCTTCTTCGAGATGTTGGGCAACTTCTCCTTTGGCGACTACTTCAAGGCGGAGGCGATCGAATTCGGGTGGGATCTGGTGACCCGGGTCTGGGGACTTCCAGCGGAGCATCTGACGGCAACCATCTACGAAGAGGACGACGAGGCAGCGGAGCTGTGGAAGAAGATCTCCGGCCTCCCCGCCGCGCGCATCCTGCGTTGCGGGACGAAAGACAACTTCTGGGCCATGGGCGAGACGGGACCTTGTGGCCCCTGCAGCGAGATCTTCGTCGATACCCGACCGGATCTGCCTCGAGTCGACTGGGAAGTAGGCAGCGAAAGCGGCCGCTATCTGGAGATCTGGAATCTGGTCTTCATGCAATTCGAGCGTGACGACTCAGGGGTCATGAAACCCCTGCCCAAGCCCTCAATCGACACTGGCGCCGGCTTGGAGCGCGTTGCGGCCGTGCTCCAAGGGGCGCAGTCGAACTACGACACCGATCTCTTCATGCCGATCCTGCAGGCGACGGCCAGTCTGGCGGCAGGCACCTATGGCCGAGATCCAGAGGACGACGTTTCCTACCGGGTGATCGCCGACCATCTCCGCGCCGTGGCCTTCTTGTTGGCTGATGGCGTCATTCCAGGCAATGAGGGCAGGGGCTACGTGCTGCGCAGGATTTTGCGGCGCGCTGTTCGTCACGGCATGGTCCTGGGCTTCGAGGAGCCCTTCCTCAATCGGCTGCTGCCCCTGGTGGGGGAGGTCATGGGCCATCACTACCCGGAGCTGGACAGGGCTCAGCAGGCATCTGTGGCCACCGTCTCGGCGGAAGAGGAGAAGTTCCTCTCGACGATCGCTTCCGCCTCCCGACAGGTGCAGGAGGCCATCGATTCGGTTCGGCACGAGGGTGGCTCGGTGCTACCAGGCGAGGCGGTGTTCCGTTTCTACGACACCTATGGCCTTCCCCTGGAGCTCATTCGAGAGATCGCGGAAGAGGAACAACTGGAGCTCGATGAAGAGGGCTTCAAGGTGGAGTTGGAGCGGCAGCGGAGCCGGTCACGCGAGGCTGTGGGTGAAGGTCAGGAACGCCTGGCTGCGGTCCGGGAAGCCGTGCATGCCGACGAGCAGCCCAAGACCGTGTTCCTCGGCTATGACGCGAGGCGAGTCGAAGGGGCCAGGGTGGTCAGTCTGGCGCGGGCGAGCGAACGACGTTATCTGCCGGTCGAGAAGCTCGAACAGGGAGAGGAGGGGGTCGTGATCCTCGAACGCACACCCTTCTACGCCGAGGCTGGAGGAGAGGTGGGCGACCGCGGCAGCATGCGTTGGGATGGTGGCGAGGCGCTGGTCGTCGACACCCAGAAGGACCCCGCCGGCGTCTCGGTGCATTTCGTGGCAGTGTCGGCTGGAAGCCTCGATCGCGGTGAGGCGGTCACGGCCGAAGTGGATAGCGGCTGGAGGCTGCCAACGCAACGCAATCACACTGCCACGCATCTCCTGCATCGGGCTCTGCGGAGGGTTTTCGGTGACACCGTCCACCAGGCCGGTTCGCTGGTCGCTCCCGATCGACTGCGATTCGACTACACCCTCCACCGGCCCCCCACTGCCGACGAGGTGAGCAGGGTAGAGGACCTGGTCAATCGATGGATCTTGCAAGCAGAACCGACAGTGATCACACCGGATCGGCCGCAGCAAGAGGCTCTGGATGCAGGCGCCATGGCGCTCTTCGGCGAGAAGTATGGTGAGACCGTTCGGACGGTCGAGGTCCCTGGCCTGGAGCTGGAGGATGGTGGGGTCGTCGATAGCCTGGAGCTGTGTGGCGGATGTCACGTCGCCAACACCGGCGAGATCGGGCTTTTCATGATCACGGGAGAACGAGGCATAGCATCCGGTGTTCGTAGGATCGAGGCCTTGACAGGTGAAGGTGCCCTCGACCTCGTGCGCCGACAGCGCTCCTTCCTGCAGAACGTGGAAACGGAGCTCGGAGTCCCGGCCGATCGGGCAGGCGGTGAGATCGCGGCATTGAAGGGGCATCGCCGCGATCTGGAGAAGGACCTGGCGCGGCTCCGGATGCAGTTGGTCTCAGGTAGCGAAGCCGCTCAGGAGCAGGAGGTGGACGGAGTTAAAGTGCTGGTGAAGGAGGTCCCGCCGGCGCCGGTCGGTGAGCTGAGAAGCATGGCTGACGTCCTGCGCCAGAAACTGGGTTCTGGAGTCGTGGTTCTGGGTAGTCGCGAAGAGTCCAAGGTGACACTGATTGTCGCGGTTACGGGCGACCTCGAGGGCCGGGCGCACGCTGGCAACCTGGCCAGAGAGATCGCGGCCATGGTCGGTGGCAGTGGCGGTGGACGAGGCGACTTCGCGCAGGCCGGTGGAAAGGCCCCGGACAAGCTTCCAGAGGCCCTGAATGAAGTCGCAAATCTCGTGCGGAAACAGCTCCAGCCCGCCGCCTAGGGTTTTGGAAGTGAAGCCTCACATTGAGCGATCTGCCGTTTCTTTCTAGACTCGAAGGTGAAACGGTTCGAGTCGATTGACGCGATGAGAGTTCTGAGCCTCGGGTTGGCCCTCGCTCTGGTGTCGCTTCCTGCGGCGGCGGAAGTGAAGCTCAAGGTCCTCGATGACGGGACCCGGGTCATGTACAACGAAGGCAGGAGTCGGCGCACCTACGGTCCGCCGCGCACCGTCACTCCGAGCTCCTCCGAAGAGCTGGAATCCCTGGTCGCCAGATACTCGGCGATGCGCTCATTGGACCCCGACCTGGTGCGAGCCGTCATTCAGGTGGAGTCGGGTGGCCAGACCATGGCACTTTCCAACAAGGGTGCAATGGGACTCATGCAGCTGATGCCGGGAACCGCCAGCGAACTGGCGGTAAACGATCCCTACGATGCCGAGCAGAATGTGAGCGGCGGGACTCGATACCTGAGTCGCATGCTCGATTTGTTCAATGGCAATCTGGAGCTGGCTTTGTCGGGGTACAATGCGGGGCCAGAAGCAGTGAATCGGTATGGTGGAGTTCCGCCGTATCCGGAAACGCGCTCGTATGTGGAAAAGGTCCTCAGAATCTACAGGGACGAGCCGGGATTCACGCTGAGTGGCTCGACGAACGTGCGGGTCGGACGCAAGACGTTTCTGACTCGCGACTCGGACGGCCGTTACTTGATGACCACCACTCCGGTGGGCGATCGCTGAACCGCTTCTTCCGCCAGGAGGGTTTCTTGTCCCGGGGGGCTGATCCATTCCGATCTCAGACTACCGTCACGCCCTGAACGCACCGAACCTGCTCTCTCTGTTTCGGATACTTCTCGTGCCGCTGCTGGTAGCGGTGCTGCTGACCAAATTCGAGGGCAAGGAGTTTGTCGGTTTGGCGGTCTTCTGGGTCGCCTCGCTGACGGACTTCCTGGACGGGTTCCTTGCCCGGCGAAACAAACAGGTCACGCGGCTCGGCAAGCTCCTGGATCCGGCGGCCGACAAAATCCTGACCTCTGCTGCCTTCATTTCGCTCGTCGAGCTGGGGCTGGCCCCCGCGTGGATGGTGGTGGTCATCATAGCGCGGGAGTTTGCGGTCTCTTCCCTGCGCAGTCTTGCAGCGTCGGAGAACGTCGTGCTCGGCGCGATTCGATCGGCCAAGCTCAAGACCGTGATGCAGATCGTCGCCATCTCCCTTCTAATCTTCTACAACCAACTAGGTGAATTCGAGCACCTGGCTCCCTTGTCGCTGTGGTTGGCGATGCTGGCGAGTCTGTATTCCGGTGCCGAGTACTTCGTTCGATTCGCGCCCGACCTATTGAAGCGGAAGGGACCCAACCACGGTTGAGGCGACGCGCCGGTTGCTGGTTGATCGGCCCACATTCCACCGTCTTTCAGTAGATGGCACGTAGAGCTCTTCAGCGCCTCGCCCTGACGGCGCGACGTCGGTACGGCCTGATCTTCGGCGCCACGGGGATCTTGCTGGTCCTGGCGATTCTCGCCGGGAGCCGCCTTCGGTTCGACACCGACATCCTCAATCTCCTGCCCCAGAAGGCGCCGGAGGTCCAGGTTCTCAGGGCTTCCCTCGAGGAGTTCGGAAGCGTCGACTACCTGGTGCTGGTCGTGCGAGTGCCTCCAGGCTCGGGACTCGCCCCGTACGAGGGGTACACGGATCGGTTGGGGGCCGAGCTCGAGAAACTCGAAAAGCTGGACAAAGTCGAGTACAAGATCGGCGCGATGACCGAAATGGTCTCGACTTTCATGCCGCAGGCCCTGCTGTTCCTGGACGACGCCGGGAGGCGGGCCCTCGAGGCCAGGCTGAGCGATCAGGCCGTGCGAGACCGGGTTCGGGAGCTCCGCCGTCTGGTCCAGACTCCCCAGGCCCTGGCACTCAAGAACCTGATGCGCCTCGACCCCTTGGGCCTGGCCGAGCTCTTCCTCGATCGGGTGACCGGGGCCCGGGAGGGCCTGGCCATCGACTGGGCCAGCGGCTACCTGTTGTCTCGCGATCATGAGATGTTCCTGATTCTCGCCAAGCCCGACCGGCCGCCCCAGGACGTGGATTTCTCGCGCCAGCTCCTGGGCGAAGTACAGGGCGTGATCGATGAGCTGGAAATCGAATGGCCGGAAATGATGGGCTCTCAGGAGCTCGACATGCCCGAGGTCTCCATGGGTGGGCGCTATGTAATGGCCCTTGGGGACGACGCCTTGATTCGCCGCGACGTCACCGTCAACGTCGTCACCTCGATGCTCGGAGTCTTGACGCTGTTTCTGATCGCTTTTCGACGATTCGGACCGCTGATCTACGCCTTCCTGCCGTTGACCTGTGGTTTGGCACTGACCTTCGGATTTGCCGGCTTGACTTACGGCAAGCTGAGCGCTGCGACCAGCGGTGTCGCAGCCCTTCTCATCGGTCTGGGGATCGATTTCGTCATTGTGTCCTATGGCAGGTTCGTCGAGGAAAGGCAGCAAGGGGCCTCGCTGGAAGAGGGCCTGGCGAGGATGAGTGGTTCGTCCGGCCGTGCGGTGGTGGTCGGTGCGGTAACCAGTGCGGCGACCTTTTACGCCTTCGGTGTCACAGAGTTCACCGGCTTGTTCCAGATGGGTCTGCTGACTGGGACCGGCATCCTGTTCTGCATGGCTGCGGTCCTCTGGCTCCTCCCGGCAATGCTGTCCTGGAGCGAAGACCACCATAGCCGGCGAGCGAAGCAGCCGCGCCTCTACCTGCACGGACTCGGTAGCGCCCGGCTGATTCGAGCCAGTCTGAAAAGGCCACGAATCGTCCTCGCCGCGGGCCTTGTCGTTACGGTCCTGGCTGCCTGGTCGGCGTTGCAGTTGGAGTTCGTCGACAGCGTGCAGTCGATGCGCCCAGCCGGCAACCAGGGATCTGCGGTGCGAGACGAAGTCGCGGAGAGGTTCGGCGTTGGCTTCGAGCAGATGATGCTGGTGGTTCATGGCGATTCAATGGAGGAGGTCCTCAGCCTGGCCACACAGGCTGCTGACGGTGCCCAGGATCTGGTCCAGCAAGGCGTTCTCTCAGGCTACGACTCGGTGTCTTCTCTGATCCCTCCGGTACCTCGCCAACGCGAAAATCTTGCCTGGCTGGCGGATGCTCGCCAGGGTCTCCTGGATATGCAGAGGATTCGCCGAGTCTTCGCGGAGACGGCCCTCGAGGAGGGCCTCCGGGTGGAGCCGTTCGAGTCAGGGCTGGAGCTTCTGGACAAGGCGATCAGCCGAAATCGAACTGTGGCCATGGACGACTTCGATCAAGTGAGTCAGGCGCGTTCGCTTCTCGATCGATACCTGCACGAGACCGAAGAAGGCTGGAAGAGCGTCGTCTACCTGTTCCCGAAGGGGACACTGTGGCGACGTGAAGCCCCGCCCGGAGCGGTGCAGCTAGCCGATCGCCTCGGGCCCAGGGCGGTGCTGACCGGCGCCAATGTGGTCAGCAGCTTTCTGCGCCGGACCGTTCTCCACGACGCCGTGGTGGCGGCGGTGCTGGGCTTCCTGGTCGTGGGGCTTCTACTCTGGCTGGACTACCGGCGGTTGTGGGACACGATTCTGACTCTCGTCCCTCTGCTGGTCGGCCTGGTGTGGATGCTTGGTGGAATGGTGCTCATGGGCGCCAACATGAACTTCATGAACATATTCGTCTCGACCATGATCATCGGCATTGGTGTCGACTACGGAATTCACATGATCCATCGGTATCGGGAGTTGGGCGAGCAGTCCGAGGAGGAGCTCATGGCCGGCTTCGTGGAGACTGGCAAAGCCATCGTTCTGGCTGCCCTGTCGACGACCGTTGGTTTCGGTTCCCTGTCCCTGTCTCACTACCCAGGCCTGCAATCGATGGGCAAGGTGGCCATTCTCGGGGCTCTGTCCACTGCGCTGGTGGCCATCACGCTGCTTCCCGCGTATCTGCTCCTGCGCTATCGAAAGCGCATGGGCTCCTGAGCCCTCGCTACCCCCATTGCCCCATTGCCTCACTGCCCCAATGCCTCATTGCCCCTAGGCCCCTACGCCCCCTAGGCCCTTAAGCCCCTAAGCCCCTAAGCCCCTAAGCCCTTAGGTTAGGTCCCTGCTACTTCATGCAACCGCATGAGGTTGGTCCCGGGCTCGTCTCCTTGCAAGTCCTTCATCAAGAGGATGAGTTTGTCGCCGGGCGCAACCTTGCCGGACGCCAGGAGCTGCCGCTCGACGAGTTCGACGATTTCACCGTGGCTCTTTACGCGGTCGCGCACGACGAAGGGGCGTGTGCCCCAGAGAATCTGGACCTTCCTGGCGACCTCGTTGCTGGGGGTAAAGGCCAGGATCGGCGCCCGAGGGCGGTATCTGGACAGCAGACGAGCGGTAAAACCGCTCTGAGTAAAGGTGACGATCTGACGGACTCCCAAGTTGGCGGCCGTAAAGACGGCGGCGCGAGCGATCGCGTCGGCGATCTCGCTGCCCTCGAAAGGCCGACCGGATCCAGCCGCGGCCTCGGGTCCACCCGGGTCGCGCTGATGGGCATAGGCCTCTGATTCGCAGATGATCCGGGCCATGGTCTCGACTGTCTCGGCCGGAAACTGGCCGACGGCGGTTTCGCCTGACAAGAGCATTCCATCGGCACCGTCGAGCACCGCGTTGGCAACGTCGGACGACTCGGCCCGAGTCGGCCGGTGGTGCTCCATCATCGACTCGAGCATCTGGGTGGCAACGATGACGGGCTTGCCCGCCCGCAAGCAGGAATCGATGATCTTCTTCTGCAGGACCGGCACCCGGTGCAGCGGTACCTCTACGCCGAGGTCGCCTCGGGCGACCATCACCGCGTCGGCCGCTTCGACGATTTCTTGCAGATTGGCCACCCCTCTGGCGCGCTCGAGCTTGGCCATGATGGGCAGTTCGCCGCCTGCCTCTCGCACCAGGCCGCGGATTCGAGTCAGGTCGGCAGCCTGGCCGACGTAGCTGGCCGCGAGATAGTCGGCCTGCTCCTCGACGGCCAGTGTTATGTCGCTGCGGTCCTTGTCCGAAATCTCGAATGGCAGGTCGGTGTCCGGAAGGTTGATGCCCTTCCTGGTCGAGATCGGCCCGCCGATCACCACGACCGCCTCGGCGCGGCTCTCGAGGGCTTCGGCCACCCGCAATTCCACGAGGCCGCCATCGATCAGGAGTCGTTGTTCGGGTCTGAGGTGCCGTAGGAGGTCGCTGTCGCTCAGGGGAATCGCGACATCGGAGGCCTCAGCGGCGAGGGTGACGGTCTCGCCTTTGTTCAGCCAACGAGGGCCGTTCGGCACTTCGCCGAGTCGGTACCTGGGCCCCATGAGATCCAAGAGGATGGGCACGAAGAGGCCCTTGTCACCCGCGACTTTTCGAATCCTCGCGATGTTCCGTCGATGCTCTTGCGAATCGCCATGCGAGAGATTGAGGCGCACAACGTCGACTCCGGCGTCGAAGAGTCGGCCCAGCGCCGACTCCTCGGAGCTGGCCGGACCCAGAGTCGCAATGATCTTGGCTCTTCGGGTCATGGCGAGGGAGTATAACTCCTCGGCGCGATGCGGCACCTGTCGCGGATTTGCTACCATCGTGCGCCGAGTTGCAAGAGGAAACCGACACCAATGTTCGACGGACTTCAAGGAAAGCTGCAGCACACATTTCGCCGGCTGAAGGGCGAGGGTCGGGTCTCAGAGGAGATCCTGCAGGAAGCGTTGCGCGAGATCCGACTGGCTCTGCTCGAGGCGGATGTCCACTTCCGGGTGGTCAAGGCTTTCGTCGGCAGGTTGCGCGAACGGGCTATCGACCAGAAGGTTCTCGACAGCCTGACGCCGGATCAGCAGGTCATCAAGATCGTCCGCGACGAGCTCATCACGCTTCTCGGGGAGCCTGGTCGGGAGCTCGAGCTGAGCGGCAGGCCGACAGTGATCCTGCTGTGCGGCCTCCAGGGCTCCGGCAAGACGACCACGGCGGGGAAGCTGGCTCTGCGCCTCAAGCAGCGGGGGCGTCACCCACTCCTCGTGGCGGGTGATTTACAGCGCGCGGCGGCCGTCGAGCAGTTGGCCCAGGTGGGAGGCGGAGTAGGAGTCCCTGTGCTGGAGCCTGAGCCTGGTGAGGATGTCCTGCGGTTGGGACGGCGCTCGATGAAGGCGGCGCAGGAACGGGGTCATGATGTCGTGTTGATCGACACCGCCGGTCGCTTGCATATCGACGACCGTCTGATGGAAGAGATCCGCGACCTGGCGACAGCTGTTGAGCCCACTGAGACCTTGTTGGTTGCCGACTCCATGACCGGTCAGGATGCGGTGCGCAGCGCCGAGGAGTTCGCCCGGGTCCTGCCGTTGACGGGTGTGATCCTGAGCAAGTTGGACGGCGACATGCGTGGCGGGGCCGCGCTCTCCATCCGGAGCGTCGCGAAAGTGCCCATCCGGTTCGTCGGCGTGGGAGAGAAGTCGGGCGACCTGGAACTTTTTCGTCCCGAGAGCATGGCCTCCCGAATCCTCGGTATGGGCGATGTTCTTTCCCTGATCGAGAAGGCCGAGGAGGGCCTCGACGCCGACGAGACCCAGCGTCTCGCGGAGCGCATCGCCAAGCAGCAGTTTACTCTGGAGGATCTGAGGGATCAGCTGCGACAGATGCGGCGAATGGGCCCGCTGAGCCAGATCATGGAGATGCTCCCCAAGGCCGGCCCCTTCAAGGGTTTCGATGCCTCGATGGTGGACGAGAAGAGGTTGACGAGAGTCGAAGCGATGATCGACTCCATGACTCCGCAGGAGCGCCGCGAACCTCGAGTCCTCAACGGCAGCCGAAAGCGCCGCATCGCCCGAGGCTCGGGAGTGTCCGTGCAGGAGATCAACCAACTCCTCAAGCAATACCGCGAGACTCGCAAGATGTTGAAGGGCGTCAAAGGAAAGTGGTTGAAAAAGGCGGCGGGTCTGAGATAGGGTGCGAGCCGTCGGGAATCCCTCATTGCGGATTTCCTTGTTACAATGAAACGCTTGGCCAAGACCCTGGCGAACAGGGTGAGTGTGTCTTATATCTGCGCTGAGCCGAGCCAAGTTTGACCGGAGGAATGAGATCATGTTGAAGATTCGGCTCCGCCGAATGGGTTCCACACATCGGCCCTTCTACAGGGTCGTGGTGTCCGATTCGCGGAAGACTCCAACGGCGTCGGCGATCGATGAGGTCGGTATCTACGACCCGCGCTCCGAGCCGGAGACCATCAAGATTGACGGCGAGCGTGTAGAGCACTGGGTGCAGCGTGGCGCCCAGATGACTCCAACAGTTCAGAAGTTGCTACGTCGCCAGGAAGCAACGAGCTCGACCGCGTGAGTGAGTCAGCGGTCCAGGAAGCCCTCGCCAGAGTCATCGGCCTGATCGTCGATGAGCCCCAGGAGATTGATCTTGAAGAGATCCCGGGTCGGGACTCCACCCTCTTCGAGCTTCAAGTGGCACCCGAGGATCTCGGCAAGGTGATCGGCCGACAAGGTCGAACCGCTCGTGCCCTGCGTTCCCTGTTGGCAGCTCGTGGTTCCCGCGATGGGGAACGCTATGAGCTGGAAATCATCGAAACCTGATTCTCCAAGAGAGCTGCCTCCCACCGTCGTGGTGGCAGAGGTGCGCCGACCTCACGGTTTGCGTGGGGAGGTGGTGCTCAAACTCTTGAGCGATACTCCTCATCGGTTCGGAAAGGGAAGTGAGCTCCAGGTGGTGTATCCGAATGGTGAGCGCGGGGATTTCGTCATCGAGTCCTCACGGCGGCAGAAGGACACGGTGGTGGTCGGGTTCGTCGGAGCGGACAATCGGGAGGACGCAGAGAGCCTCAGGGGAGCCAGACTGGAGGTCTCGAGGGAGAGTGTGCCGCCGTCGCCGGAAGGCAGCTACTATTATTTCGAACTCCTTGGCTGTGCCTGCCACGATGAGGAGGAGGGCGATCTGGGGCGGGTTGTCGAGATCGTAGAAGATGGGGGAGGGCTGATCCTAAAGATCGAAGACGGAGAAAGGCAGCTGATGGTTCCATTCGTTCGTGCCTATTTGAAACGGGTGGATACCGCATCCGGCGCCATCGAACTCGACCTTCCCGAGGGTCTGGTAGAGACATGCACATCTCGGTCATAACGATCTTCCCGGAGCTGTTCGCGGAGTTTCTCTCGACCAGCCTGATCGGGCGCGCCGTCGGGACTGGGGACCTGGATGTCTCGGTGCACAATCTTCGCGACTTCGCCGACGGCAAGCACCAGACCGTAGACGACGAACCCTACGGGGGGGGTGGTGGGATGGTGATGAAGGCTCCTCCCTGGATCGAAGCCGTCCGCGTCGTGGCGAACGATGCGCCCTCGAGATGCATTCTCCTGTCGCCGCAGGGGCGGCGGTTGACCGATTCAGGGGTGCGGGAGCTCGCTGGTGCCAAGGAACGGCTGATCTTGCTTTGCGGGCGCTACGAAGGTATCGACGAGCGGGTCAGAGTGGCTGTCGTGGACGACGAGATCTCCATCGGTGACTTCGTGCTATCGGGCGGAGAGCTGCCTGCGATGGTCTTGATCGAGGCGCTCTCACGGCAGGTCCCTGGCGTCGTGGGGCAGCCGCAATGCGTCGAACAGGATAGCTTCAGGAACGGACTGCTGGACTACCCTCATTACACGCGTCCCCAGGTCGTCGAGGGAGTACCGGTCCCCGATATCCTGGTGTCAGGCGATCACGGCGCGATTCGCGCGTGGAGAGGGCGCCAGGCGATACGAGCTACTTGGGAAAAAAGACCGGATTTGCTCGCCCAGGCAGCGCTCACCGAGGAGCAGCTCGAGTGGCTTGCCGAGATCGAGCGTGAGGGCTCGGGGTACCCCCCTGATGCGGTGGACCTTGTCACACAGCCCGAGGACAAAGATAATACGAAGTCACCTCGAGAATAGATGACTTTCTGCTAGGTGGAAAGGTTTGAATAGCCATGAATACGCTACAAGAAGTCGAGAAAGAGTATCTGAGGTCGGATCTCCCGGAATTCCGTGCTGGTGACACCCTGCGAGTCCACGTAAAGGTCTCCGAGGGCGACAAACAGCGCATTCAACTGTTCCAGGGGGTCGTGATCGCGCGTCGGGGAACCGGAACCGGCGAATCGTTCACTGTGCGCAAGATGTCGGGAGGAATCGGCGTCGAGCGGGTGTTCCCGATTCACTCGCCGGTCCTCGACAAGATCGAAGTGGTTCGGCGAGGCCGAGTGCGGCGGGCCAAGCTCTACTATCTTCGTGGGTTGCGAGGCAAGGCGGCACGGATCGAAGAGCGGCGAGAAGACAGACTGCAGAAGAAGGCTACCAAGAACGCTTCGTAGGGCCTGCCGCCGGCTCGGAGGTGGTAAGTTTGACGTCGCTGCAACAGCTCATTTCCGAGGCGTATCGATTGCGCCTGTTGAGTGGAGTGGATGAGCTGTTGCGACTGGTGGGGTATGAACGAGTGGCAGGGGTGGACGAGGCCGGTCGTGGTTGTCTCGCCGGTCCAGTGGTCGCGGCTGCGGTGGTTCTGGGGCCGGGCCATACCCTGCCCGGTGTGGACGACAGTAAGAATCTGAGTGCTTCTGCAAGGGAGAGGCTGGCAGCGGCTATCAAGGAGTCTGCGCTATCTTGGTCGGTAAATTCGGTATCGTCTGCTGTGATTGACTGCACCAACATCCTCGAGGCCACTCGTCGGGCGATGATGGCGTGCCTTGAGGACTTGAATCCTAGGCCCGATTGCGCCGTCCTCGACGCCGTTCGACTGTCTTCGCTGGGCTACCCAGCTCTTGGGCTGGTCAGGGGGGACGCGGTCAGCTACACCGTGGCCAGTGCCTCGATCCTCGCCAAGGTCGAGCGGGATCGCCTGATGCGTGAGATGGACGAGAAATACCCTCAGTACGGTTTTGCCCGTCACAAAGGCTATGGCGCCGCCGAGCATCGTCGGGCCCTGGCCGAATATGGACCTTCTCCCGAGCACAGATTGACCTTCAGATCGGTCCTGCCCAGAACCGATGAGGCGGGCGCCTGATGGCGGCGAGTCGTCAAAAAGTGATTGGCAATGCCGAACGGCTGGTGAGTCGTGGCAAGCTGCACGCTGCCATCGACCAGTACCGCAAGCTGCTGAGAGAGAACCCCGGCGACACGAGTACTTTGAATCGCGTCGGCGATCTGTACGCCCGCCTCGATCAGGTGGACGAGGCGATCGATCTGTTCAGTCAGGCTGCAGAACACTTCACGCAAGAGGGATTCTTCCTCAAGGGAATCGCAATCTACAAGAAGATCATTCGCTTGGATCCTGCCCGCATCGAGTCGGGGGCCAAGTTGGCGGATCTTCAGCGTCGTCAGGGCCTGGTCACCGACGCTCGGGTTCAGTATCAGACCGTGGCCAAGCAGTATCTGCAGGGCAGCGACACCCAATCGGCGATCCGGATCTACAAGGAGCTGGTCGATCTGGAGCCGACGAATCCGACCCATCGGCTGCACCTGGCAGAGTTGCACCAGGAGAGCGAGCAATTGCCTGAAGCGATGGCCCAGTTCAGGGAGATCGCCAGGCTGATGTTGTCTCACGGCCGCATTGAAGAGGCCACACAAGTCTGTCTGAAGGCGCTCGACGTTGCCCCGAAGGAGTTGAGCTTTCTCAGCACCATCCTGCAGGAGTTGCGTGCCGGCGGCCATGTGGAAGAGGCGGATCGGGTGATGGCGATAGCGCTCGAGAAGAACCCAGATGTCAGGCTGGATGCCGAGCCGGCCGCCGCTGCAACGCCGGGCTTCGAGCTCGAAGAGGAGTCCGAGCCCGAGGCAGAATCGATCTCGGCGAGCGGTTCCGACGAGAGCATCCTCGAGGAAGCGCTGGAAGAGGCCATCGCAGCCGAAACAGCCGCGAGTGAAGAGGCAGTCGAGGAAGATCTCGAGTTCGAGATCGATCTCGAGGGTATCGAGGACCTCGAAGTCGAAGAGGCCCCCAGCGAAGTGAGTCTGGACCTTGGCGACATCCAGCAGGCTGCGCTGGAGGAATCGGCTAGGAGCGAACTGGAGAAGAAGGCCGAGCTGCTCATTGAAGCGGATGTCCTGGCCAGATATGGGATGGAGGACAAGGCGGTCGAGAGGCTGGAGGAGCTACTCGAGATCGCCGAGGAAGATCCCGAGGTGCATTGCCGACTCATCACGCTGCACCTGGAGCTCAAGCATGCCGACCGGGTCGCTGAGCTGGCCAATCAACTGGCGGGTTTCGAGTCGAATCAGGAGGTCGAGGACGCCTGGGAGAGCATCCAGAAACTCCTCATCGACGACGGCTTCACGATCAAGGAGCGGCTGGTCAGTCCGCCAGTGCCAGTAGCGATCGAGCTGGAGGAAGTGCCCGAGGCGGAGGCTCCTGTCGCGTCGGCTGAGCCGGAGGAGGACGCTAGTTGGCTCGAGGACGTGAGTCAGGGGGTGGCCGAGTCCGGGGCTGCTCGCGATGACCTCTTCGAGCAGGAGGATGAGTTCTTCGATCTGGCCACCGAGCTGGAGAAGGAGCTGGAGGACGAGGAGGAGCTGGAGGGCGGGGAGCTCCTCGTGGCGCCTGAAGAGCAAAGCCTGGAGGAAATCGTCGAAGGCTTCAAGAAGGGGATGGCCGAAACCCTGTCGGCCGAGGACTACGACACCCACTACAACCTTGGGATCGCCTATAGGGAGATGGGGCTCATCGATGAGGCGATCGGAGAGTTTCAGCTGGCCGCGAAAGACCCCAGGTACCTCGTCGACTGCTGCTCGCTGTTGGCGACGTGCTTCCTCGAGAAGGGCTTTCCGGAGCTTGCGGTCAAGTGGTACAAGGAGGGTCTTGACTCGCCGACGATCACCGAGGAGGAGACGTTGGGTCTCTGGTACGAGCTCGGCAATCTCTACGTCTCGATTGGCGAAGAGGACCAGGCCCGACTACAGTTTGTCGAGATCTACGGCGTCAACTCCAGCTACAGGGATGTCGGTAGTAGGCTCGAAGAGTTGAGCGAGAGGTAGCGGGAGCTCTCACCCTCCTTCGTCGCGAGACGGCTTCTCATGACGAGCCAACAGAAGATCTATTGGTCGGCTGTAGCCCTGGTCGGCCTGCTGGTTGGTGGCTTGATGCTGTCGGGCCCGGTCGAGCAGCAGTTTGCGCCGGAGCCGGTGGCTGCTTGGGTCGCCATCCAGGCAGGAGGCTCTGATGTTGCCCAGACGGGCAGGTTGGAGGTCTCTGCCGGGACAAATTTCGAACTGCATGCCGTGCTCGAGGCCAAGGAATGGTCTGGCAAGACGATCTACTTCACAGAGGCCGATCGGCTCGTCATCGAGGGCGAAGAGATCCCACCCGACCTTCTTCGGCGTTGGACCCGCAGCGAGGCGCCCCGAATCCTCTGGTTCACGGTGGAGGGGTTCTCACCTTTTGTCGCTATCGAAGAGGCCAAGAGCCTCGAAGCGTTTTACTTTCGGGAGGTCTTTCGCTCGGATTGGGCCCGAGCTTGGTCCGTTCCAGGGGACCTGCAGCCCAGTGCCGAGAGACAAGAGGTTCGCGACATGGTGACGGGCTTGCCGCGCTTCGGCACCCAGCGCTTCCACGTGCGAATCGAGATGTTCGGGCCAAAAAGCTCGATCACACCCGAGGTAAGGCTGCGATCTCCAGAGGCTACGGACCTGCCAGGGAAGGTAGAAGGCTTCCCGACGGTGATCGCGTCTTTGCCAGGCGGGCTGGAGGTTCCGTCCCAGGTCTTCGGCCTGAGCCAGATCGAAGTGGCGCCGCAGGCTCTCGCCGCTGCGGGTGACTTGTTGGCGGATTGGACGCGGAATCGCCTGGCCTTCTCGCGATTGACGGTAGTTCGGGAGATGCTCGATCGCGCCCGGCTCTCCTATGAGGACCTGAAGTGGACCGATGTCGATCTCCAGGAGGGGCCGGTATGGAGCCTCGAGGCTGTCGAGCCCGGAGATTTCTTGAGAGTCGGGGAGAGAATCGCCATTCTGGTGGCCGATCGAGGAAAGCCAGGGGTTCTCGATCGCTCCGATCTGTGCTTCGACTTCATCAAAGGAGCGAGAGTCCGCCCCCTCGACGAGATCTTCGTCGGCGAAGGCCTGGTGCAGTGGGCACGGCAGATGTCGTCGTCGACTGCCGCCGCCAACTGAGCGGGAGCCCAGGAAGATGCGATGAGCGGTCCCTTGTTCGATCATCTCGAGCCGCCAGCGCCGGAGCGGTCGGGCCCGGCGCCCCTGGCCGACCGGATGCGCCCTGAGTCTCTCGATGAGGTGGTCGGGCAGGAAGTCGTCGACGAAGGCGGTTACTTGCGGCGAGCCATGGCCGAAGATCGGGTCCCGTCGCTCATCCTGTGGGGCCCACCGGGAACCGGTAAAACAACGATTGCGCGCATTCTGGCTGCTGAGATCACCTGCCGATTCGTACCTTTCAGTGCCGTGACCTCAGGAATCAAGCAGGTCAAGGAGGTCATGGCAGAGGCGGCGCGACTGCGGGGTGCCGAGACCCGGCGGACGCTGCTCTTCGTGGACGAAATCCACCGATTCAATCGAGCCCAGCAGGATGCCTTTCTCCCCTACGTCGAAAGCGGAGACATTCTGCTGATCGGTGCAACCACCGAGAACCCTTCGTTTCACATCAATTCAGCCCTGCTTTCGAGATGTCGGCTCGTCGTTCTACGCCCCTTGAGCGAGGCCGAGCTCGAGAGGGTCGTCGCCCAGGCTCTAGCGGACGAGGAGCGGGGCCTTGGCAGTCTGCGAATCGAATTCGAGGACGACGCCCTGGTGACTCTGGTGCAGATGGCTTCGGGTGACGCGCGAAGAGCGCTCAATCTGGTGGAACTGGTTGCGCTCGATGCGGCAGGAGACGCGGTTCGACAGATTGACGCGGCCAGAGTGTCCCGGGTTGTTCAGCAGAAAGTGCTCGTGTACGACAAGTCGGGCGAAGAGCACTTCAACCTCATTTCCGCACTGCACAAGTCGCTCAGGGAGAGTGACCCTGATGCGGCCCTGTACTGGCTTGCACGGATGCTGACTGCGGGCGAAGCCCCCTTGTACATCGCCCGCCGCCTGGTCCGTTTTGCGAGTGAGGATGTGGGGCTGGCCGATCCGATGGCATTGCCTCAGACCCTTGCGGCCTGGGACGCCTATCACCGCCTCGGTTCCCCGGAAGGGGAGCTGGCCCTCGCTCAGGCGACTCTCTACCTGTCGCTCGCTCCGAAGAGCAATTCAGTCTATGCGGCCTACGGCGAAGTCCGTCGGGCGGTGGAAGATGAGCCCGCAGCGCCGGTGCCAGCCGCGCTGCGCAACGCTCCGACGAAGCTCATGACTGAGCTTGGATACGGCGATGGCTACGTTTACGCCCACTCCGTCGATGAGGGTGTCGGCGGGATCGATTGCCTACCGGAGAATCTGGCGGATCGATGCTTCTACAGACCGCAGGAACGGGGCTTCGAGCGCGAGCTGTCACTGCGTCTCGAAGAGTTCCGAGCCCTGAAAGAGCGAGTCAGACGGTCCTCTAGTGCCAAATGAAGAGTACGAGCACGTAAGCCCAGTAGCCGACCAGGAGCCCGACGGCTTCTACCCGACTGAGCTTAGAGCCGGTTCCAAAACACCGCCAGACCACCAGGCTGACCAGCATCATCACGATCAGGTCGAACCAGATCGGCTCGACGACCGAGATGGGCCGAGCCGCCGCGGTCGCGCCGAGGATGAACAGGATGTTGAAGACATTCGATCCGATGAGATTGCCGATGACGATGTCGCCTTCTTTGCGAGCGGCGGCCACCACGCTACTAGCCAGCTCGGGTAGGCTCGTTCCGAAGGCCACAACCGTGAGCCCGATGACTCGCTCGCCCACGCCGAGAGCGCGTGCCAACCCTACGGCTCCCTGAATCAGAGCTTGCGCTCCAGCCACCAGTAGGCCGATCCCGGCGATCACCAGGAGCAGACTGATACCCACAGATCGCCATCTGTCGCCGAAAGCCTCGTCGAACTCTGCAGAGACCTCGGCCTTTTCCGGCTCCCGCCGCCACAGCAGTCTGATCAGATAGACAACCAGGATCGTCAGAAGCAGGCCTCCTTCGAGCCGACTCACCCGGGCGTCCCAGACCAGCGGGAAGACGAGGGCGCTGGTCAGCAGCATGAACGGGACTTCTCTCTGGATGAATCGGGCCGCGACGGTGAGGGGCCAGATCGCCCCCGTGATTCCCAAGACCAGTGAGAGGTTCGCAATGTTCGAGCCGATGATATTGCCCATCGCGACAGCCGGCGCACCCTGGAAGACACCGGCCAGGCTGGCAGCCAGCTCCGGGCTCGAGGTGCCCATCGAGACGATCGTCAGTCCGATGATCATCGGACTCAGGCCCAGGCGTCTCCCTAGGTTCGCGGCACCCCGGACCAGACCTTCGCCGCCGGCGTAGAGGAGGCCGATACCCAGGATCAGGAGTAGAAAGTCCATGTTCCCGACAGCAGGCTACCGAGAGGCCTGTTCGATCACGCTGACCACACCTTCCTTGGTCAGCAACTCGGAGAATACGTGCGGATCCTGATCAGGCCGATAGAGGAGGTAGAAGGGAATACCGTAGCGCCCATGATCGGCGAGATACTGCGTGATCGTGTCGCTCCGAGTCGTCCAGTCGGCCTTCATCGAGATCACCTCGTACTTCTCGAAGGCCCCGGCAACCTCGGGAGTCTCGAGGACCAGTCGCTCGTTGACCTTGCAGGTGAAGCACCAATCGGCCGTGACGTCGACGAACACGAGGTGACCGGCCGAGGCCAGGCGCTCCGCCTCCTGCCGATCGAAGGTCAGCCAGTCGATGAGGCCGGTGGAGTACGCGGTGGCTGAAGGGTTGACGACCGTAGCGTCGGCGCCAGCTGCCAGAGCCACGGCCACCACCATCGTGACCACGATGCCGACGATAGCCAGTTTCCTGATCCAGCCCCGGGTGGTGGAGTTGTGACGAATCCAAACGAACATGGCCATTCCGAGGATCGCCAGCTCGATGAACGCCAGGCGTTCTCGACTGACCTGCGCAGCGAGGACGTAGAGGAGCCAGATCGCAGCGGCGGCCAGGAGGAATCCCATGACGATCCGTAGGTTGTCCATCCACGGGCCCGGCTTGGGCAGGAGTTGTGCTGCCCTCGGGGCGGCGGCCAGAATGAAGTAGGGCAGTGCCATGCCAACGGCGATAGCGGTGAAGACGGCAAAGATCGTCGAGGCTGGTTGACTCAGGGCGAAGCTCACCGCCGTGCCCAGAAACGGCGCCGAACAGGGGGTGGCCATGAGAGTGGCGAACAGACCCGAGGCCAGATGCCCGGGGACCCCCTCCTTGGGTCCGGAATCCGCGAACTGCGCCAGCCTCATCGGCAGGAGGATCTCGAAGACGCCCCACAGATTCAAGCAGAAGAGGATCACGATCAGGGTCAACACTACGACGAAAGTCGGTTCCTGGAACTGGACTCCCCATCCGACGGCAGCACCAGCGGAGCGGGCCAGAATCGCCGCCAAAGCCAGAGCCCAGAACGAGAGTAGGATTCCGAGGGCGGTGGCCAACGATCCGACAACGACTTGCGAGCGGCCCTTGCCGGCGCTCTTGACCAGGCCGAAGATCTTGAGCGAAAGCACAGGTAGCACACAGGGCATGGCGTTGAGAATCAGGCCTCCCACGACGCCGAGAAGCAGAATCAGCGGCAAGCTGGTCGGCGGCTTCTGGGAGGCTGTCGGAGAGGAATCGGCCTCGCGAACCTGGAAGATCTCCTGGCGCGTGGGCTGCCCTCCAAACCCGATAGTCAGGTCGAAGGTCCTGGCTGTGGTGACCGGTGGAAGGCAGGATCTGTCGTCGCAAGCCTGGTAGGTGAGCCGCAGCTCGACAGGCACCACGCCTTCGGCTTGGGAGTCGGGAATGATGAAAGTAGCGATCAGAGCCACTTCGTCTTCGTAGACCGATATGGGCTGGTCGGCGAAGGCGAATGTCTTCATCTCCCCCCTGGGATAGTCGATCGAGGCCCCAGGCCAGCCTGCTGGCAGAGCGATCTCGATCTTCGTCGGGATGAGGTATTCGAAGGTCGGTTGATTGCTGTTGGTATGCCAGCCCCTTTCGATATCCATGACCGCGGCCAGACTCGCCTGTTCGCCCGGTGCATGAGCTGTCTTGTCGGCGACGACTGAAAAGTTCGCCTTTTCGGCCCGGCCGGGCACTTGACCGAGCAGCGTCGAAGCGGTGAGCAGGGGCAGGCATGCCAGAACGAGCATCGAGGCCCATCGGATCGCTCGAATGCCTTCAGAGAGATCGCCCGCGACGGTGGCCAGAAGAAGGCGCAAGGGTTGGGTGCCCCTGGGAAACGCGGCTCTTCTCAGGCGCATGTGGATGGGTCGGTATCGAGGTCGTCCAGGGTTCGCTGAGCCCAGGGGCGCAGCTGACTCGCTGGATGAGTCAGGAGGAATCGGCGTAGCTCGCTCCTGGCCGCT
Source organism: Thermoanaerobaculia bacterium (assembly GCA_049664225.1). Lineage (GTDB taxonomy): Bacteria > Acidobacteriota > Thermoanaerobaculia > Multivoradales > JAHEKO01 > JAUVRX01. Next base: position 8,859 of record JBATEX010000150.1, on the reverse strand, counting down.
GAACAATCCCCGCGGTCGAGCGATATCTGCGCCTGGACCAGATCGAGGCGTTCGATCAGGTCTTGGTTGCCGGTTGTCCGACCACGATCTCGGGCGTCAGACACCTCTTGGCTTGCCAGGTCGAACTGCTCATCGAGCCGCAGGGCATCCGCCAGCTGGAGGCGAGTCCAGTTTGCCTTCTCTTTGTCGAGGGTGTCGGTCTCCAGCAAGCGCCGGTACAGACTGCTGGCCCGCTTGCCATCGCCTCTTTTGTGGAACTCGTCGGCGAGAACGGCCAGCGCTCCCGGATCGTTGGTATCGGCAAAGCGTTCGTACCCGGCTTCGAGAGCCCGAAACTCTGCGATCTCACGTTCGACCACGCCGATGAACTGGTCAGTGGGTGCATAGCCCTCGACCCTCCCGAACTCGACCAACCGATGATCCACCAGCAGGATTGTAGGCAGGTTGTAGGCAGAGAACTTCTCCTGCAGGTCGGCCCCTTCGGCACCGTCCTCGGTATCGACGCGGAGCAGCACGAACTTCTTGCTGTAGAGCTGGAACTCCTCTGTGGAGAAGACGTCGCTCTCGAGACGCTTGCACCAGTGGCACCAGTCGGCATAGAGATCCACCAGGATGAGGCGATTCGAGGACTCTGCCTGGGCCCGCGCTTCCGCGACGCTCTTGCCCCACTCAGTCGAACCCTGTGCAGAGACAGCGGCTACAAACACTGCGGCGAAGCAAAGGAGGCGGAGAATCGGCCGTCGTCCACTCATTGTTCCGGGAGGAAAAGTCGAGCGCTTCCTGGGTGCCTTGCGGCGCTCGAGACGGGCCGGATCATACCATTGCTGTGCATCTGGGGCGGCGGAGAGAACCGGCTGTTAGGATGCCGTCTGGGTCGCCTATGCACGAAAGTGGGGAGGAAAGTGTCGTAAGTTCTGGTTTCCCGCATCGGCCGGGCCTTTGGATTCGGCGCTGGGAAGACTCGGTTCGAGGCTCGATCTGGTGGGCGACGCGTGGAGCGGCCGTTGCTTTCTTCGTCGTGACCGGCATCGGCTGGTCGGGGGTCGAAGGCCCGGAAGGCAGTCTGGGCCGGGATTTGCGTGCCAGGCTGGTGGCTGAGGTCGAGGCGAAGGGGCTGAATCCGGCGGAAATCGTCTTTCCAGACACCTTGACTGAAGAGATAAGGCAATGGCTTCGGGACAACGTGAAGACGAGTCCCTCCCCGAAAGAGACGATTACGGGGCTGCTTCGAGCCATGACCGAGCCCGGTGGATTGGCCCTGGTCTACGCCCCCGGCTACACCGGAACGGCAGCTGAGGCCTTCCGATCCCAACAGGCCAACTGCCTGGCCTTTACCCACCTCATGGTTGGGATGAGTCGTGAGCTGGGTATCCCCACCTACTATGTGAACTACGAACTGGTCGAGCGGTTCAGGAGGTCGGGCGATCTCATTGTCGTGTCGGGTCACATCAGTGCCGGGTACGGCAGCGGAGCCGAGGGCTACCTCCTCGAGTTCGGGGATTTGGCAGATCTCGACAGGAGTCAGGCCCGCCCCATCTCCGATCTCAACGCGCTGGCTCGCTACTACGCGAATCGCGCTGCGGAGCTGCTCGAAGATGGACAAGTCGAGGATGCCCTCGCTTGGGCGGAGACTGCGACCAGACTGGAACCGGCCTTGGCGGAGGGATGGAGCAATCTGGGCGTGGCATTGCGCAGGTCGGGACGTCTCGACGCGGCTGAGAGTGCCTACCTTCAGGCGACCGAAGTAGATCCCGAGTACCACGTGGCCTACCACAACTTGTTCGCCCTGATGCGACTCCGCGGCGAGAGTGAGGCGGCACGGGAGATCCTCGAGCTGTTGGACCGGAGGAACAATAGGAACCCGTTCATCTATCTCGAGTTGGGGGATCAGAGCCTCGCTTCGCAGCGACTCGCAGAAGCCGGACGCTTCTACGAGAGGGCCTCGAAGGTCGGCAGTGAGCTAGCCGAGACCTGGGCCGCACGCGGTGGCTGCGCCCTGGACAGTGGCAAAGTAAGAAAGGCGCGTCGTTGGCTGAAGAAGGCGCAAAGGAGATCGCCTGATGACCCGCGCACAATCGAGCTCGAGCAGCGACTGCTCGAATTCGAGGGTGTGCTCGGCATAGAATCGGGACTGTGAAATCGATACTTTCTTGGAGGAGAGAGACGCATGATTAGCAAGAGCCTTACGTCATTGCTAGCAGTGGTGCTTTGTCTTCTGGCGACGCTACCGGTGTGGGCCGGCAACGAAGGGCGACTCGTCGGCAGCATCATCGATCCCAACGGCGACCCAATAGTCGATGTCCAGGTGACCGTAACGGGTGTGGGCTTCGACGTTACGCAAGAGAGAAGCACGAACAAGAAAGGTAAATTCACCCTTTTGATCCTGGACGCGACCAAGGATTACGTACTTCGTATCGAGAAAGATGGGTTCCAGACCATCGAGGAGCCGCTACGCCTGCCGCTTGGTGACACGATGCGGCGGGAATGGACCATGGTGCCGGGCTCGGGAGGGCCGCCTGGCGGAGGTAGTTCGAGCCCCTCTTCGGCAGCGGCTCCAGCCGCTGGTGGAGTCGCGCGAGGACAGGCCGGCAGGCTGTACGAGAAGGGTGCCAAGGCCTATGCGGAAGGTGATCTGGAGACTGCAGCGGCTAGCTTCGAGGAGGTCGTAGCTCTGGAGCCTGGGCTGGCCGAGGTGCATATGGCGCTGGCGATGACGTATCTTCGGCAGGAGAACTGGCAAGGGGCCGCTTCCGAAGCGCAGAAGGCCTTGGAAATCAACCCAGACGAGGCGATGAACCTCGAGATCCAGTACGACGCCTATCGGGCGCTTGGGGATCTCGAAAACCAGAACCGCGTTTTGGAGGCTCTGGTTGTGAAGAAGCCCGGTCCCGACACGGCTCGCCGGGTATTCAATCGAGGGGTCGCGAAGACGGAGGCCCGAGACCTGGAAGGGGCCGCGGTTGATTTCGAGACCGCCAAGACCATGGCGCCTGATCTCGTAGCTTCCTATTCGGCGCTGACTCGCGTCTACTTCGACCTGGAACGCTTCGATGAGAGCGTCGCGAACGGTCGCCAAGCGCTGGAGATCGATCCCAACCACTTCGAAACGATGGGCGTCATGTTCCTGGCGCTCCGTGCCCAGGGGCAGACCGAGGAAGCGGACGAGATGTTCGCCGCCCTGCGGGAAGGCAATCCCCGGTTCATCGGCGGGATCCTGATGGACCTGGGAGTGTCGTACTTCAACAGCGGCGACGCCGAGGATGCTCAGGAGATTTTCGAGCAGGTGCTCAGTGCCCAACCGGACAACCCCCAGGCCCATTACATGCTGGGTCTCTGCTACCTGGGCAAGGGGGAGACGGTCAAGGCCAAGGAGCAGCTGGAACGATTCCTGGAGTTGGCACCCGAGGATGCCGAGGCGGCAACGGCACGGGAAATGCTCTCAACCCTCTGAGACTCTCAGGAGTTCGATGCACCTGGGCGTGTCGTTCGCCGGGTTGTTCACGTAGGTGCTGACCGGGAACCCCTCCATTGCGGCAGCTGGATAGGGATTACAGAGGGCGCCAAAGTCAGCTTCAGGGTTGGCCATTGGGTCGAGCCACAAGTCAACCTGCGTCGGGCTCAGAATGACGGGCATGCGATGGTGAGCCGTTGCCACCAGCTCGTTGGGCTGCGTGGTCAGGATGGTGAAGGTCTCGAGGGGTTGACCGTCGCCTTTCTCCCATCGATCCCAGAGACCAGCCATGCCGAAGGGCTGCCGATCTCGTAGGCGGAAGAAGTAGGGCTGCTTACCGGTGCCGGTCTTCTGCCATTCGTAGAAGCCATCCGCTGGCACGACGCACCGGCGGCTTTTGAAGCTGGTACGGAATGATGGTTTTTCGGCCACAGTCTCCGCTCTCGCGTTGATCATCCGATTGCCGATCGTAGGGTCCTTGGCCCAGAACGGCACCAGGCCCCACTTGAGCAGAGTCAGCTCTCGATTTGCAGACGAGAGTTCTGCAACGCGAACGATCGGTGCTTCTTGTGTCGGCGCGATGTTGTAGCGCGCCGACAGCTCGGTAGTGGACTGGACCTCCATCAGATCAGCCAACAGGTCGGATGGCGTGGAGAGGGTGTATCGACCGCACATGTCTCAATCCAGGCGGCGAGCCTATCAATTAGTCCCCTCGCCGCGCTGCGCGGAGAGGCATTTCTTGGACCTTTGGCGTGCGGGAACCCGATCGACCCTGAGCCAGCAGGGCCGAATTTGGAAGATCGTGGAGATTCTTGTCAGAAACTTGCCCCTTGCGGTAACTATATAAATAGAGTGATAATGCTATATATAGATGCGATTTCCGCTGGCCGCGCTGAACCACGTTGGCCAGAATGGGGGAATCACAAAGCTGTAAGCCTCCAGTTCACGGAGGAGAGACAGAGGGATATTCCGACGAGTGGGGGCGGTCATGGGGGCCGGCCCTGCGCCTCGTCGGGTGAATTGAAGGGGACCAGAGATGGGTTTCATCCAATTTTTGATGGCCTTGTTTGGAATTGATTCCGAGTCGGGTGCAGGAATCAACCCGTACGGCTAGGCAAAGCCGAACTCCCGAGGGGGAGAGGGCTTTCAGGCCCACAATCAGAGGGCAGTGGCTGGACTAGTTCTCCTGTCTATTGCTGAGTTTCGATAAGCTGGACAAGAATCCAGTTAAATGTTACTCTGTCTGCGTGTCATCGGGCACTTGGGCGGAGTAGATGAGAGTATCGAGCTTACCTTCCAACGCTGCCATCGAAGGGCTCCTGGAGGAGCTGGAGCCCCGAATCCGCTCGACCTTCGCCCGTTTCCAGATTCCTCCCCAGGATGCGGAGGACCTCCTTCAGCAGGCCTTGCTGGTCTATCTGTACAAACACGAGAGCGTCGAGAGCCCGGAGAAGTGGTTTCTGGGCACGCTTCGCAACCGGTGTCTGGGCTACTGGAGGGAAAGGCGCCGCCGGCTGTACACCGCCCTGGACCAGGCCCTTCTCGAGAACGTCGCGGCGACGAAGGCAAACCCACAGGAAGCCCTCGATCTGCAGCGGGACATGCGATCGCTCCTCGATCAGCTACCCGGGCGTTGCCGGAATCTCCTGACCCTCCGGTATCAGGAGGGCTGTGATGCTCCCGAAACGGCACGCCGACTCGGCTACAAGACTTCCGGTATCTACAAGGTGACGGAGCGCTGTCTGGCGGCCCTGACGCGGCGAATGGTCGCTTGCGGGATCGTCGAAGGGGGCCAGGATGACTAGCTGGCACCCGGATCGGCTCTCGGTGGAGAGCTTCATGCGCGGAGAGCTTGGTGGCTCCGATGCGACGAGGATCGTCAAGCACCTCGTGGCTGGGTGTCCAGAGTGCCAGGGCGTCGCTCGCCAGTACTACCCTTGTGCAAGGCCTGCTGCTGTGCCTAGCGGTGCCGAGCGCTGCATATCGTCGTGGAGAGGGGAGGGTGGCAGGAAGGTCGGCGAGATTTTCGAGGACCTGCTGCCAGAGTTGCGGTCCCGGCAGGCGGACTTGGAGAGCGAGCAAATCGACGCTCCAGGCCTGGTGGATAGGCTGGCGCAATGCCCCCAGGAGCGACGCCTGATGCTCGTCGAGAACAGTGAGCGTTATCAGACCTGGGGTCTGTGCGAGTCGGTCCTGGAACGCGGCTTCGCCATGGGGCCTCAGGAACCGGCGAAGGCGCTGGAATGGACCGAGCTCGGCGTCGCGATCGCTCGGAAACTGAATGAGTCGACTTATAGCCCTGAGCTCGTTCATGACCTCAAGGCCAGGGCCCTGTCCTATCTGGGAAACACCCGCCGCATTGCGTCCGACCTTGCGGGAGCCTCCAGGGCATTTGAAGAGGCCGCGGCCGAACTGGACGAGGGCACCGGAGACCAGCTCGAGCTGGCGCGAGTCATGGAATTGAGATCTTCACTTCTCTTTGAATATCGGAACTTCAAAGAGGGTTTCAAGGTCCTTGACCGGGCCATCAGAATCTACCGGACATCTGGCGGTGAGCACCTGTTGGGGAGCGCTTTGATAGCCAAGGGTTTTCAGCTTGGGGAGTCGGGCGATCCCGAGGGTGCGATCGCGACCCTGATGGCCGGCTTGAAGCGAATCGACATCCACGCGGAGAAGAGGCTGCATCTCGCGGCGAAGCACAACCTCGTCTACCACTTCTATTCCGCGGGTCGGTACCATCAGGCGCTCGCCATGGTGCCCGAGGTTCGTGCGTTGCACAAGGAGCTCGGGGACACCGTCGATCTCGTCCGATTCAAGTGGCTCGAAGCCAAGATAGCGCAGGGTCATGGCGAGCTAGAGGCGGCCGAGACCGCTTTCTGTGAGGTGAGACAGTTCTTCGCCGAGAGCGAGATCCCTCACGAGGTAGCCCAGGTGTCTCTCGACCTGGCGATCCTGTATCTTCGTCAGGGTCGGGTGGCGGAGCTGAAAAAGCTCAGCTCCGAGATGCTGGTGATGTTCTCGAGCCTCGGGATCGGCCGCGAAGCCATCGCCGCCCTGGTGCTGTTCCAGCAGGCCGTGGAGATGGAAAAGGCCTCGTTCGGACTGATCCGCGATCTTGCCGCCTACCTAAAGAACGCCCGCAACCATCCGCACCTACCGTTCCGTCCAAGCAGTAGCGACTAGAGCTGGTTGGCTTTGGCACCCAGCGCCAGCTCCGGGCTGGTGGTGGCAGCTTCTGAGTTCGGGCCTGCTGTAACGATCGGTACCTCCCAGAGGACACAATGGTGCATGGACTTGACCAGGGCACCGATCGGGCTCGTTCAACTCGGAGGTTCATGGAGAACCCTGCCAAACTCGCGGGTGCCTGTTTCGAGTCTGATGTGGGAACCAGTCGGTCCCGTGAGTAAGTCGGCGCTGTAGCCGATCCTTGGACCTGCGAATGGAGTCATAGGGCGTTGTGCCCTCTTCTCATTGAAAAGGCGTAGGAGCTTGACCGAATCACACGAAGACTCGAATCTCGATGCAGCATCGGCGACCGCACGGTCGAGCTCGCAGTTCGAGTCGGCCGCCATTGAAGGCCCCGAAGTGATCGAAGGCCTCCTGGCGAGGAACGAAGAGGTGTTTGCACGCGTGGTGCGGGCGCATCACAGCTCGATGGTGCGGGTGGCCATGGCCTATGTCTCCAGTCGTGAGATCGCGGAGGAAGTCGCGCAAGAGGTCTGGACGATCCTCCTCGAAGGGCTCGGCGGCTTCCAGGGTAGGAGCACATTGAAGACATGGCTCTTCGGAATCCTGCTCAATCGAGCGAAGACGAGGGGGCTGCGGGAGAGCCGCCAGGTACCCCTTTCGACATTCGAGAGCGAAGACACGGGGCGCTGTGAGCTCCTGGAGGGGGCTTCGGTCACGGAGGTTCGAAGCCCCGGGAGATCGCCTTGGATATGGGGGAATAGCAGCCAGACGCCTTCCCCTGAGGAAAGGCTGCTGCGACGAGAGTTGGACGGTCACCGGGCCCGGGTCATCGCCCAGCTGCCGCTGCGGCAACGAATCGTGATCACCCTGCGAGATGTGGAAGGCTGGTCTTCCGAAGAAGTCTGCAGGGCCCTGGACATCCGCTCCGGCCACCAGAGGGTGCTGTTGCACCGAGCCCGGCTCCGAGTGCGGGATGTCGTGCAGCAAGTCATCAAGAGGTCCCAAAGGCGATGAGAGCTCGAGAATCCGTGACCTGCCGACAGTTCAGAGACGCAGTTACCGAGTATCTCGAAGATGCTCAGTCTCGAGGAGACAGGGAGTCCTTCGAAAGCCACAAGGACAGTTGTGGCTCCTGTCAGGACTTTCTGAATGAGATAGTCGATTGTATCGAGGGTCTGGGAAGGCTGCGAGTCGACGATCTGACTCCTGAGAGAGAAGCGGAGCTGGTTGCCTTGCTCGATGGCCGCGAGCCGACCGAGGAGGAGAGGGATAGGCCGGTTGGAACGCCCGCTGAGGAGCTGCTTCGAGAATTGATGACCCATTCCCCGGAGCAGCGCGTGATTCTCATCGAGAATAGTGAGCGGTTCAGCTCTGTCGAGCTCTGTCGGCTGGCCCTCGATCGGGGCTATGAGTTGGGGGCGCACGATCCTTCAGAGGCTGACTCTATGATTGCGATGGCGGTGGCCATCGCTGAGGCCCTCGACGCTGAGAACTATCCTCAGGGGATCGTAGCTGACCTAAAGGCTCGGTCCTACGCCCATTTGGGCAATGTGCGTCGAATTCGATCGGACCTCGTAGGTTCAGAGTGCGCTTTCAGAATGGCAAGAGAGCACTGGGTTGCAGGGACTAGGAGTCGCAAACTTGAAGCGATAATCTGCCACCTGGAGGCAGCTCTTCTGTCGGAAAAGAGACAGTTCGATGCCGCAATAACCATGCTGGATGGAGTAATTGAAAATTCCGCGATCGAAGGTGAAAGACGTCTTCAAGGCAGCGCTTGGCTTTCAAAGGCATTCACGCTAGGCGCCAATGGAGACTTCGCCGAAGCGATTGAAGCTATAGAGCGGGGAATCGCGTTCGTGAACCCCGAAGTCGATCCGAGGCTAGTACTCGTAGCGAAGCACAACCTTCTTGTCTTCTTGCGCGAAGAAGGACGGCTGAGTGAACTTGCCGCCCTCTATCCGGAGACGAGAGACATCCACACCAGACTTGGTAACGCCGTCGACCTGACCCGATTCAAGTGGCTGGAGGGACAGATCGCTGTCGATACCGACCGGTTGAGCGAGGCCGAGACGCTATTCCTCGAGGTCAAGCGGTTCTTCATCGACAAGGGCATGGCTCATGATGTGGCCCTCGTCTCCCTGGATCTGGCCCTTGTCTATCTCCGGCAAGACCGCGTCGCCGAACTGAAGGCCCTCGCGGCGGAAATGCTGACGATCTTC
>JBATEX010000149.1:0-3596 GCA_049664225.1 Thermoanaerobaculia bacterium | reverse complement strand
GCTCATCGGTCACCTGGCGCAGCGACCCCAAGTGATCCACATGCCGATGGAGCACGTTGAGCTCACCCACCTCGGCCAGGAGCTGGCCGTCCCGGTAGACGTGATCCCTCTCCCAAAACCACCCGTGCGACCTACACGTCGGCCCGCTACCACTGTCATCCGTCCAGGCGCACAGATCCCCACTCTCGAAGCCATCCTCGAAGATCGACTCACCCGCCCCGGACCTGCTGAAGGCGTACTGGCGCAGCACCTTGCCGTCCAGACCGCGCAGTGTCCAGCGAGCCTCCCAGCCAGAGTCTTCCGCCTCGACCTCCCAGACCGCCAGCCGCTCGTCATCCGCCGTGTAGATCGCCGACCATAGAGAGTCCTGGTTGGCGCCTAAATCGGGGTCGCGGCTGACGAGCTGGTTGAGCTCGTCGTACTCGTAGGTGTGGCCGGACAGGCTGGTCATGTTGCCGGCTGCATCGTACGCCGCCAGGGCGGCACTTGCAATGCGATTCGTCATCGGGTCGGTGGGGATCGAGGTCACGTCACCGTCGGTGATGTAAGAGGTCAGGTTGCCGTACCAGTCGTAGGTGAAGGACTGAGCGTACCCGTGCGCGTCGGCAGCCGAGAGTCAGCTCAAGCTGTCGTACTCGAAGCTGTCCAGGCCCATGGCCGCGATGTTTCCCGCTCCATCGTAGGTGTAGAGCCCGGTGTCGAAGGGAGAAGAGTAGGAAATTGGTTTTCGCGCAGCGAGGGTATTGAGCCTGAAGAATGGTGCTGAAGGGCTGCTGAGGTGCCGGTTGCTGCGGGCGAACGCAGCGCGACCGCCCTGAACTCGGTTAGATCCAGGCGCCGGGGGTCTTGAGGTCAGTCGTTGATAAGGTGAAGCCCCCAACAAGCCCCCAACAGACGCACCTGCGCCGGGGCCTGGCTGCAGGCCCTGGAGGCGCTGGCTTAAGCCGATTCTGCAATGAGCTCCAGCGTTTCGGGAGGCGCGTGAGCCAGAGGCTCGGGCTCTTGGGCTGGGAGCTCGAGGCTTTCACGGATCGCCTTGGCGGTGGCCAGGAGAGGAGGTTGGTGACCACCTGCTCGGTGATGAGATTGCGGCTGAGAAGTTGCGCAGCACTTCGGCCCGGAAGAGTCGCTCGACCTGTTGGGGGTCGAACCAGACGAGCGGCCGGAAGGAGCCGTCGGGCCGGAAGCCCCCGTCGGTCACGAGCACGTGGACATGCGGGTGGAAGTTGAGCAGCTCGCCCGCGGTCTGGACGAACCCAACGGCTCCCGGAGTGACTCTGGTGCCATCGAAATAGGCTTCGAAGTAGAGCTTGAGAGCTCGCCAGGCACAGCCGGCGAGCTCGCCCAGAAGCTTCCGGTCGTAGCGGAAGAACACTCACAGCCGCTTGGGGATGGTGAAGACCACCTGGCGGTGGGGAACATCCTCGAGCAGCTCCTCGTCGGCCCAGTCCGCCCACAGGAGCTCGCGCTTCTGGTGGCAGCTTGGACACAGACTCCGAAGCTTGCACGAGAAAGCGACGAGGAACTCATGCCGGCAGTCCGGGCATCGCACTCGGGCGACGCCGTGGTCGAACATGCCGCAATCGAGATAGCGGTGGACCGCTGGCTCGACGCAGCGGCGCAGGTAGCCGTGCTCTTCCTGGAAGTGCTCCTCGTAGACGAACAGGAAGCGTTCGAAGTGCTGCGCGAGAGCTCGATAGAGAACCGAGCGTTCGGGATGGCGTGATCGATAGATTCGGGCAAGACCTGGGCTGCGAGGCTATCTCGCCCTCGACTGCCTAGATCCCAATGCGTGGCTGGAGCGTCATCGACTCCGACTCGAGGAACCCGAACCCATGCAGCAGCCGAGCCCTCGACACCGAACCAAGGGCGGGACCCCCCCCGACTAGACAGTCTCTACCCTTTGACACACCGACACCTAATGAGTGGCACCTGTTCGGTCAAAGTCCGCAAGAGTCAGATGGCCAGAAGCACACTTCTTGTAGCCTCACCTTTGGCCTGTGTAGGAGCGCATCGGGTCGACCACGAGCGCAGCCAGCGGTGATTCCTGTCTCAACTTTGCAGTAGCAGTAGCGTTTGCCTCTATGCTGATCCAAAGCAGTCCTGCAGAACCAGAAACGGATCGCAGAGGGGCAGGACAATCCAGCGCGCTACTTCTTGATTTCTGAAGGGCCCGAGCGCGGAGCCCCGAAGGGCAGAGCACTCTCGTCGTCATAGTAGAAGACACAGGCTGAATCTGCTTCGGCAAGGTCAACGGCATCTTCTAGCTGCTCTGTTTCCTCGACGACGATCTCAGGCGGATCGTCGGGCTCGTTCCACACCTCTTCGATGAAGCTCGCGTCCGCCAAGAGCTTCTGCCGCGCCAAAGGGAAGGCCTGCTGCTCATTTTCGGCCTCAACGCATCGCCAGCTGTAGACACCACCGCGTGTCCCCTCGCCATCTTGATTGAGGAGCATCAGTCCCTTTCCGTGGAGAAGAACTGCGTACTTGGGCATTCGATCAAGTTGTTCCCGCGTCGACAAGCGCCCAGGGTGCCTGGGCATCACTCCGGCTCGGGACTCTCTTCCTCGTCGGCTATAGCATCCTCATCTTCTTCATCGAGCTCCACGTCGTAGACGGCCTCGACGATGTCGGTCCCTACTTCATCCAGCAGAGAGGCGGCTTCCTGAATGTCACTGACAGGATTGAAGAAGTCGACAACGAATCCAGCTGCTTCTCCAATAACTTCCGAGCCGGTTGCAGCTTCAACTTGAGACGCCGCCGCTGCCCCGAGACCCGTCCCAGCGATGATTACGCTCTCAACGTCGTAGTGAACGTGACCCTTGTTTCCACCCTTCGGCTGGTAGTGAGGTGTCTGACCCGGATGATGGGGATCATGGCGGACGATCTTTTTGCCAGGACTAGCCTCTCGAGCGACTCGTCTCGCTTCTCCGGCCGCCCCACGGCCAGTCACTTTGACGTCATGGCTCGATCTGCTCGCTCTCCGGACCGCGGTGCTGCGCTTGGCCAACCGGTAGATACCCTTGACTGTCTTAACCCAGTACTTGATCGGGGAACGGCCAGTCTCATCTACATACTTGAGCGGGTTTCCAAGAGCGTACGCGTAGCGGTTCCAACGCTGAGGGCTCTTCGTGGGCATCCTCAAGGTCTTGGGATCCACCGACAGAAACCTCCCCATCGTCGGCGAGCAGTACCTGGCATGCATGTAGTCGAGATCGTCGGCACTCCCGGCCCCGTGCGAGTCTCTCTCATGTCCCGTAAATTGCAGTGGTGCCCGGCTCGAGGCCGGCACCTCTTCACCAAACGGCAGATAAGCATGATCCTCTTGCCAGACCCCCAGCTCATCGGTGACTTGGCGCAGCGACCCCAAGTGATCCACATGCCGATGGAGCACGGCTAGCTCAGTCACCTCGGCCAGGAGCTGAGCGTCCCGGTAGACATGATCCCTCTCCCAAAACCACCCGTGCGACCTACACGTCGGCCCGCTACCACTGTCGTCCGTCCAGGCGCACAGATCCCCACTCTCGAAGCCATCCTCGAAGATCGACTCACCCGCCCCGGACCTGCTGAAGGCGTACTGGCGCAGCACCTTGCCG
>JBATEX010000148.1:0-37477 GCA_049664225.1 Thermoanaerobaculia bacterium | reverse complement strand
CTTGTCATCGATGAAATCGATTTCCGGCAAACGAACCAGGGCCGGCTCACCGTCACGAACTTCGTACTCCACCTGGATGCTGGAGCCAACGACCTGTTCCGAAGGAATGCCGTAGATCTCCTCGACCCAGGGGCGCATGAACTCGATGCCGCCGCCGGAAACGATAAAGGTCCTGAACCCGTTGAACCGGAGATATTCGAGCACCTCGAGCATCGGTTGAAAGACCAGCTCGGTGTACGGACGCTCGAGCTCCGGGTGGCGGGCGGTGGAGATCCAGTCGCGCACGATCTGTTCGAACTCGACGGTCGTCATCCCCGCATGGCTCGCCATCAGAAGCTCCATCAGGCCTCGCTTTCCCGTGGAGGCGAGGGTCTCCATGTCGCCTTCGAGGGCCGACTTGAAGGGTTGCTTCTCCTTCCACTCCGGATGCTCGGGCCCCATGGCCTTCACCCTGTCCATGGCGAACAGCAACTGGAAGTAGAGGGGCTTTTCCGACCACAACGTGCCATCGTTGTCGAAGGTAGCGAGCCGCTCCGCCGCGGGCACGAAATCAGGGCTCGCCGGGTCCGTGACCCGGGACACGAAATCGACAATCGCGTCCTTGGCAACACTGTCGCCCCATGAAGGTAGCGGATCGGCCCCAGCAACCGTCGTTGCCTGGGTTCCGTCTTGCACAACCCTCTTGGCCGCGGAGCGCTCACCCGTCGAGCCACCACAACTCACCAAGATCGTCGCGCTCAGGGACGCCGCCACGAGGTACCAAGATGCTAGCGTTCTCGTTCTTCTCATAATCATCCTTTCCAAGACCTCTCTCTCGACAGGGGTGAGATAGAAGCGCCACTGCTTCTTTGCCTTATTGCCGGGTGAATGGGCATGGCGGAGAGGGTGGGATCCGTGTGGTTTCACGACACGAAACGAACTGTGTTTGCCGGCAGCCTCGCGACAAGCGCTCGGCTCGCGGGGTTCGAATTTCTCTGCCCCAAAGGCCGATCGGACAGAGTCCGAACGCCTCAATCCCCAAGCCCTCATAGAACGCCCGGCGGACAGCCGGGCGCCTCAACCCTCAGGGTGGGAGGGTGAGGAAATGGCGGAGAGGGTGGGATTCGAACCCACGGACCGCGTGAACGGTCAACGGTTTTCGAGACCGCCCCATTCGACCACTCTGGCACCTCTCCGTGTGTGGACTTCTCTGTCCCTCGAGCGCTCGGTGTTTGTCGAAACCTCTGCACACCCCGCGCCTTTGATGCCTCCCTGCTTCAGTGCCCAAAGAACGGCCGGCAGAGGCGCCGGCCGCTTCAGGCCTCAAGCCCTCAATGATCGGCCGTAGCGAAGCACCGGACGCCTCAACCCTCGGGGTGGGTGGGCGGGGGGAACTGGCGGAGAGGGTGGGATTCGAACCCACGGTAGAGTTGCCCCTACACACGATTTCCAGTCGTGCACCTTCGGCCACTCGGTCACCTCTCCTGAATAGAAACCCGAACTGCTTCGACTTCAAAGAACTTCAACCCTGGCGCAGCTTGCTGAAGAACCGACGAATCTCCTCCGCGCACTCCTCCGAGAGCACCCCCTCGGTGACTTCCAGTCGGTGGTTCAACCGGGGGTCGGCCACCAGGTTGCCGAGACTACCGCAATAGCCCGCCTTTGGGTCCCTGGTCCCGAAGATCAAACGCTCGACCCTGCTGTTGACCAGCGCCCCAGCACACATCGCGCAGGGCTCCAACGTCACGTATAGGCCGCAACCCGTCAATCGCCAGTTCCCGACCACCTCGGCCGCTTGGCGAATTGCGAGAATCTCCGCATGGGCCAGCGGGTCGCCATCGATCTCGCGACGGTTGTAACCTCGGCCAATGATCTCGCCGGCGCGAACCACCACTGCCCCGACGGGCACCTCTCCCAAAGATGCCGCCTGTCGGGCCTCGGTCAGCGCCTCGCGCATCCATTTCACATGGTCCATCACAGAAAAGGAGTCTTCGCGCTGCCACCGACCCTGCTCTATATTACCAGCATCGATCTCTCGATCGACCTCAACCTCGCCTGGCTAACCACTCGAGGTTGTCTCACCTTTACATCGCGTCGAGCAGCACGTAGCATGATACTGGCCAGCGCTTGGCGAAGGGTTCGGGTCCTGTGCACCGATCGGTACCGAACCTCGTCAGGCCCGGAAGGGAGCAGCGATAAGGCACTTCAGGTCGGGTGCCGCAGTCCAGCCGGAACCCTTCACCAAGCGCTGGCCTCTTCATTCGATATGGCCTACCAGGTTCTCGCCCGCAAGTGGCGCCCGCAAGATTTCTCCACTGTGGTGGGCCAGGAGCCCATCGTCACGGCGCTACGCAACGCGTTGCAGGACGGTCGGATCGCCCAGGCATACCTCTTCTCCGGGATTCGCGGCGTTGGCAAGACCAGTGTGGCGCGCGTCCTTGCCAAGGCGCTCAATTGTGAGAATGGGCCGGCCGCCGACCCATGCAACAACTGCAAGACCTGTAGCCAGATCACCTCGGGGTCGGACCTGGATGTGATCGAAGTCGACGCCGCAACCTACTCGAAAGTCGAGCAGGTGCGCGAGCTCACCGAGAGCCTGAAGTACGGCCCGGCCCGCGACCGCTACAAGGTCGTGGTTATCGACGAGATCCACCGCCTCTCGCGCCAGGCCTTCGACGCGCTCCTCAAGATCGTCGAGGAGCCGCCTCCCCACCTTGTCTTCATCTTTGCTACCACCGAGATCGACGCCGTTCCAGCGACGATTCTCTCCCGCTGCCAGGAGTTCCATTTTCGCCGCGTTCGATCGACGACCCTGACGGAACACCTCCGAAAGGTGGCGGATGACGAGGGGATCGAAGTGGGAGATGCCGCGCTGCGAATGCTCTCCCGGGCGGGAGAAGGTAGTGTTCGGGACGCCGTAGCGCTGCTCGATCAAATGGCGACCTTCGGCTCGGGAAAGATCGCCGACGAGGAGGCTGCTCGCATCCTGGGAGGCGTGGACTCAGCGGTCCGCCATCAACTGCTCGAGGCGATTCTCCGGGGGCAGAGCTCCAAAGTCTCGGCGCTCGTCAGTGAGATCGAGCAGGAGGGTTGGGATCCGCGACATGTCTACAGCGAGTTCCTCGCCTTCTGTCGGGACGCTCTTCATCTGGCTCTCGACGTTCCCGAAGACGAGCTGGACCTTCCTCAGGAGGAAACCGCGCGGCTCAAGGCGCTGGCCAAGGAAGTCGGGTACGAGAATCTCCTTCGGCTGCTTCACCAATTGCTCAACAGCGAGATAGCCGTCCGGCACAGCGATGCGGGACTGCTGGCGCTCGAGATCGCCTGGCTGAGGGCGGCCGAGTTGCCCAAGTTGACCCGCATCGAAACCCTGCTCGGAGGCGGCACTCTCCCGGAGCTCCCCGTCTCGTCACCCACTCAGCCGGTTGTGGATACACCTCCTCCGATGCCAGTCGTCTCCGTCCCAACCAAAAGTGCTCCAAGAGACAGCCCGCAGGAGGCGCAAGCGCCTCCTGCAAGTGACGAACGGACACCAGCGGTCGCGCCTGAACCTGACGAGACGCCCGCAGAGAGAACCGCCGACACCGGCAAGGAAGTTCGCGAGTTCCTCGCCCTGGTGAGCCAGAGAAAGCAGCCCCTGGCAGCGCACCTCGAGGCGGCGGAGCGGCTCGCCTTTGCCGACGGCGAGTTGGCGATCTACCATCGGCCCGATGACACCTGGCTCTCCAACGCCCTCGCTCGCAAGAGCAACTGCTCGATTCTGGATGAATGCTCGAAATCCGTCTGGGGCGAGCCGGCCCGTTGGCGATTGCGGGAGAGTGGGCCCGCCGACGAACCGGCGATGACCAACGATACCGAACCCGACCCCGTGCTGGCACATCCCACTGTACAGACGGCCCTGGATATCTTCGGGGGCACGGCCCGTGCCGCGGGAAGCGAGGATGGCAAAACCAGTTGAGGAAGATCCCATGAACATACAGAAGCTCATGAAGCAGGCCCAGCAGATGCAGGAGAAGCTCCAGGAAGAGCAGGGAGCGTTGACGGTCGAGGCCAGCGTCGGGGGAGGGATGGTGACGGTGACGATGAACGGTCACAAACAACTCGTCGGCGCCCAGATCGATCCGGAAGTGCTCGACCCGGAGGACCCCGGCATGCTGCAGGACCTCCTGGTGGCTGCAGTCAACGAGGCCGGTCGCAAGGTGGACGAAGAGCTCCAGCAGAAACTCGGCGGCATGGCGGGCGGCATGGGCGGCCTCTTCTAGGAGGAAGGTCCAGTCGATGCCAGGTCCTCTGTCGCGGCTCATAGGAGAGCTCTCTCGCCTGCCCGGGATCGGGCCAAAGACCGCCACTCGTCTGGCGCATCACCTCCTGAAGGTCTCCGGCGCCGACGCCAAGGTCCTGGCGGAATCGATCCTCGAAGTCAAAGAGAAACTCTTTCACTGCTCCCAATGCAACGCCATTACCGACATCGACCCCTGCACCATCTGCACGGATGAGAATCGGGACGCGAAGCGAATCTGCGTGGTGGAAGAGCCGTTCAACATCCAGCCTATCGAGCGCACTCGTGAGTTCCACGGCCGCTATCACGTCCTCATGGGTGCCCTCTCGCCGCAGCGTGGGATCGGCCCGGACCAACTTCGCATCTCCGGGCTCCTCGAGCGCCTGGACGGCATCGACGAAGTCATTCTGGCCACCAACCCGGATGTCGAGGGAGAAGCCACGGCCCTCTACCTCGCCCGCCTCCTCAAGCCACGCAACGTCGAGGTGACGCGACTCGCCTTCGGGATGCCGGTAGGTGGCGACATCGAGTACACCGACGAGGTCACGCTCGCTCGCTCGCTCACTGGCAGGCGAGCGATCTGATCGGCACAACCTCCCCCATGTCCCGCCTGCCCTCCGGCGACCTGCTTCCCAAGATCGAAACGTCTCCTCCGGGACCCAGGGCGCGGCAACTATGTCGAGACTTGGGCGACTACGAGGCGCCGGGCATCAATACCCTTGGCCTGGGTGAAAGTACTCTGGTCTGGGAGGAGGCTCTGGGCTCCAATGTGCTCGACGTGGATGGCAACCGATACCTCGACCTGACAGCCGGGTTCGGAGTCGCAGCGGTGGGCCATCGACACCCCCTTGTCGTATCCGCGATTCGCCGGCAGGCCTCGAGACTCGTTCACGGCCTCGGCGACGTACACGCTCATCCCTCTCGCGTGGAGTTGGCGCGCGCGCTCTGCCGGCGAGTTCCGGTAGACGACCCGCGTGTCTATTTCGCGGCTTCCGGGTCTGACGCTGTAGAGATCGCCCTCAAGACAGCGTACCTCGCGACGGGCAGGCCCGGGGTTCTCGCCTTCGATCCGGCATACCACGGACTGACTCTCGGCTCTCTCCAGGTCACGTCGCGCCCGGAGTTCCGAGAACCTTTCCTGCCTCTGTTCCACTCCTGGGTCAGGCGCCTGCCCTTCGGCTGCTCGAGCGAGAGGATCGCAGAGGTCTTGGCGAGTGATCCCGACATCGGTGGCGTGCTCGTCGAGCCCATGGTCGGGCGCGAAGGCCTCATCCCAGCTCCGGCCGGCTGGCTTCGAGAGATCTCCGAACTCTGTCGGCGCCATGCTGTCGCACTGATCGCCGATGAGATCTTCACCGGCTTCGGGCGCACGGGTGCCTGGTTCGCGGTGGAGGCAGATGGGGTGCAGCCCGACCTGCTCTGTTGCGGCAAGGCTTTAGCCGGCGGGCTTCCCATTGGCGCGGTCCTGGGACGCCGCGGGTTGATGGATGCCTGGCGGGGGAGCCACGAGGCCCTTCACACCGCCACCTTCATCGCCAATCCCCTGTCCTGTGCCGCCGCGTTGGCAGTGCTGGAGACTCTCGAACGGCAGAACCTGCCCGAGAGGGCCGCAAACCTGGGTCGGGTCATCGCCGCGAGAACCGATGGCTGGTCGGCGCGCTTCGAGTCTGTCGTCGAGGTCCGGGGGTTGGGCCTGGCCTGGGGAATTGATTTGGCTTCTCCCGACGCCGCTAACACCCTTCTCGACCAGATGCTGCGCGATGGAATTGTCGCCCTGGTCGGAGGGCCCGAAGGGCGTGTGGTCCAGATCTGTCCTCCCCTCGTGATCACGGATCGCCAGATTGCTTTCGCCCTGGATGCCATCGAGGCTCACTTGCGGCAGAACTCGGGCCGGTCGTCGCTTTCATGAAGCTGGTCATACAAAGAGTCCTAGGGACGGTCGCGATCGCCGGGGGGCTGTACCTCTTCTACGCGGCTTTCTGGGTTTTCTCGACGGTTGTGTGGTCACAGTCGAAGACCTGGGGTTGGTCGGTTCGCGGCAGCAGCATGATTCTGAATCACGAATGGCGAGGCAACGAGATCTACCTGCTTGTACTTCTGTATCTCGTAGTGGGCTCGGCTCTAGTGGGGGCTGGCCTCCTTGGCTGGAGGGGCTCCCGGCGGCATGCTCATAAGAAGACCTCGCGTTGATTCTCTCTTGGGGGACCGATGCGTAACGATCTCGAATCTCGAATTGAGTCGCTTGAAAAGCGAACCCGTCTTCTTCTCGGGGCACTGCTTGTCACGCTCAGCCTCGCGCTGCTCGGCGCAGCCCCCTCCGCGGACCCCGAGGACGGGACTGTCCGTGCCACCCGCTTCGAACTGGTGGATGCCGAGGGTCGCGTCCGGGGCGAGCTCTCCTTTCGCGAAGGCGCTCCGGTCTTCTCCTTGTTGGATGAAGCAGGGCAGGACCGCTTGTCGCTCAATCACGATGCCGGGGGAACCGCTCTCTTCATCCGTGATGAGGCTGGCGTCATTCGGCTCGGGGCAGCGCACTTCGCACATGGCGGTGGCGGCTTCGCCCTCCACGGACCGGACTCGAAGGGTGCCGCGGTTCTCTACTACGATGACTCGGGAAGTCTCAGTTTCTACGACCCCGACGGCAACAGCACCCTCCGCCTTCCAGAGGGGAGCGATTGATTGATCCCCGATGCGAACAAGGCGAGCTAGAATCGACGAGTCGATGTCTCGAGAACGAAGTTTCAAACTGGCCTTCATCGGCAGCCACGGAGTCGGCAAGACCACCCTGTGCTACGGCCTCGCCGCCCGCCTGAAGGCGCGCGACATCCACCTCGAAATGGTCCGGGAGGTGGCGCGTCGATGCCCGCTACCCATCAACCAGGAGACGAACCTGGCTGCTCAATCCTGGATCCTCCATACGCAGATCGCGGAGGAGTTGGCTGCTCAGTCCGAGTATGACGCCGTGCTCTGCGACCGCAGCGCGCTCGACAACTACGTCTACCTACTCTTGGCGGCCGGGCCACAGCTTTCCCTCGCAGGATTGGTGGACAGTTGGATGACCTCGTACGACCTGCTTCTCCATGTGCCGATCTTGGAGGCTCCCAGCGCCGACGGTCTGCGGGCCACCGACCCGACCTTCCAGACCGCCGTGGAAGACCGACTGAGAGTGGAGGTCGAGCGCCGCGGTCTAAGTGTCCACGAACTCTGTTCTACAGAGCGCGACAGTTGGCTGGACTCGGCAGAGCAACTAGTCAACGACACCCTCCGCCCGCCCCAACTCCAACTGCTCTGAGCGGAGTGCCGTTCGTGTGGCCTCGTGGTTGCTACCGGTTGCTGGGTCAAGGGTTGAATACCAGGGGTCTCATGGCGCGCGCGGGTTAAGATAGGGCTTGTCTTGAGCCTTGCCAGAAAACTCCGACATTGCGAGATTCTTGCGCCGTTCGACGACGCCCTCCTTGTGCACTTGGCCTCCTGTGGGGCCCTTCAGCGATACCAGGCCAACGACGAGATCTTCAGCCAGGGCAGCCCGGCCGGGGCTCTCTACGCCATCGTCAAGGGAGCTGTTCGCCTACAGCGCAACACCCAGCTCGGGCCGTTCATGCTGGCGACGCTAGACCGCGGCGATCTCTTCGGTGAGCGGTTCCTGCTCGAGCCGGCGGAGCGCAACCTGAGTGCGGTCGCCGAGACGCGCGTCGAATTGGTGGCTCTCGACCTGGCGCGGCTTCGAGAGGCTGCCGCACTACAACCATCGTTCGAGATGGCCCTTTCCTGGACACTATGGAAGGCGCTCTCCCTGAAGCTACGCGCCTCGAACCAGAAGCTGACCGAGTTCTTTGCCTCGAACAATGCTCCGGACGACGACGACGGCCCAGCCACCGCCAGTTCTCCTCAACAGGGAGGCTTCCGGGTCGACATGGCGGCCAAGCGCGATCTCTTCGACGAACAGCGATTGACTCCGATGGAGATCAACTTTCTGGCCTCCCTTTCACGCGAGGAGAGCTACGGGGCGACCGAAACGATCTTTCGTGAAGGTGCTCCCGGCGAGGCCATGTATGTCGTGCTCGATGGCACGGTCCTCATCAGCAAGTTCATTCCGGGAGGGGGAAAAGAAGGGTTGGCGTTCCTGGGAAGAGGTGAGTATTTCGGTGAGATGGCGGTCTTGGATCACCTGCCCCGTTCCGCCACTGCCAGTGCTCACAGTTCCGGCGCTGTGGTCCTCGCCATCGCTCGCAATGTCGCGGAAGGCCTTCTCGGTATCCAGAAAACCTCCTCCACCCGACTGCTGAGACTGCTCTGCTCCATGGCTTCTCGGCGGCTTCTGGAGAGCGACGACAAACTGGTCGGGTGGTTTCTCTTGTCGGCCGGTCACAACACTTAGCTGTCGAGTAGCTTCACGATCTTGCCAACCAGACCGGTTACTGGCACCCCGACCAGCTCCGCGCGGGAGAACCAGCCCGCCTCCGGCCCCTCTGCCACCTCGTTGTCAGAGCTCAACTTCGCTTCGACCACCTCGATCTGAAACGACCGATTGGTGACGCTGTGGCGGACTCGGCCTCTCGGAGACCCGACTTCCCAGCGCCCTCCGTACCTCCGCCTCAGAGACTCTTCCGGGCCTTCTTCAGACCCCGCGTCTATCCAGGGAAGCTCCCAGAGGCCTGCCAGGCGTGCGCTGTTCCCGGGGCGCCGGAACAGAAGTAATCGCTCCGCGTTCTCGACTACCGCCACCTGCCGACGATGAGGTAGCACCGGCGCCCTGCGGCGCGCGACTGGAAATTGATTCGGCTCACCCGTAGCGGCTGCAAGACAGTCGCATTCGAGTGGACAACTCGAGCATCGTGGCCGGCGAGGACGGCAGATCGTGGCGCCAAGCTCCATCATCGCCTGATTGCTATCACCGGGCCGATCGGGATCCAGGAGCTCCCGAGCCTTGGCTTCGATCGCTCGCGATCCGACCCTCTTCTTCGGATCCTCCTTCAGGGCCAGGAGCCTGCTCGCGACACGCATCACGTTGCCATCGATGGCGGGCTCTCGCACCGCCAGCACAATGCTGGCAATGGCCGAAGCCGTATAGCGCCCAACCCCTGGCAACCGAAGCCAGCCCTCGACCGTGGTCGGAAACTCCCCTCCTTCCTCGACGACTTGCCGCGCCGCGGCGTGTAGACGCCGCGCCCGTTGGTAATACCCCAACCCGGACCAATTGCTCAGAACAGCTTCTACCTCGGCCGTGGCAAGGGCCTCTACCGACGGAAATGTCCTGATGAATCTCTCGAAGTAAGGTCGTGCTGTTTCCACTCTGGTCTGTTGCAGCATGATCTCGGAAACCCACACTGGATAAGGGTCCCGTGACCGACGCCACGGCAGAGCTCGTTGCTGCCCATCGAACCACGCAAGCAGCCTTCGCCGCTGCTCGAGTCGCTCTCTACCTTTCCGATCCGCCATCTTTGACACCAATCTCGAAGGCCCGTCTGCCAAGATTGCCGCACTGCGCCATTCTGGCGGTCGCAAGGCGGCCAGGAGGACCGATTCTACTGGTCTGCCCCGAGCGTTCCCTCTGGGAAAAGGGCTTGCGGGGGAGGTCTCGACGTTGGTGGGTGTTTGTGGTGTTACCCCTGTCTGTTTAGGGGAATTTGGCAGGCTTGCTTGGTATGTGCCGCACTCTTGCGAATTCGACAATAAGGGGTGGGAATGTTCATGAAGGGAAACCTCCCCGTAAGCCTTGTGCCTATATTCACAAGCAAATCTCGTGCCCAACTTCCCAAGGCGCACCGCGGAGAGGTGAATCTGGACTTCTTGCACTGTTTCTGGGACAGTTTGGGCCGCAGGTATCATGAAGAAGCTCCTGATCATCTTCCTTCTGCTGCTCACCTTGGCCATTCTGGTCGCCGTGGTGGGAATTCTCGTGTCGCGGGGCGGCGCCACATTACCCGGGGAGAAGATCCTCACCCTGACGTTGGACCGACCGGTTCACGACTATCAGGAAACTCCCTCCTTCTCCTGGATTCGTCGTGGCTCACCCCAGAGCATGGCGGATCTCTGGGCCGGACTGGCCCGCGCACGCAACGACCCACAGGTAGTGGGCCTCTCTGTCTACCTGAGGAACGCCCGCTTCGGGTTCGGAAAAGCCCAAGAACTGCGTTACTTGCTGGAGAGTTTTCAGGAATCCGAACGGTTCGTGAATTGCTTCTTGGAGACCGCCGGTGAGGGCACGAACGGTACTCTGGCCTACTTTCTGGTCAGCGCATGCGACCACATCACCCTGGCTCCCCTCGGCGATATAAACCTGGTTGGGCTGTTCTCCGATGCTTACTTTCTCAAGGGTACTCTCGACAAGTTGAAGATCGAGACCGACCTCTCCCATGCCGGTCAATACAAGAGCGCTGCCGAGCAATTCACCAACACTGCACACTCACCCGCCGCTGAGGAAGCTCTTTCGAGTGTGCTGGATGATCTGTTTGATCAGATCGTCACCGCTATCGCCGAAGACCGTGATCTGACGGTGGAGGCCGTTCGCGACCTCATCGACAGGGCACCGTTAACTGCGGACGAGGCCCTGCAAGAAGGCCTCGTAGACAGCCTTGGCTACCCAGATGAATACGAGGAGAGCCTCTCGGAGCTTTTCTCCGAAGAGCCCCGACTGGTAGCGCTCTCCGACTATGCACCGCCAGGCAGACCCCTCGCCGCAAGTAGAGTCGCGGTGGTCTTCACACAGGGCACCATCGTGCGTGGCTCGAATGGTACTGATCCCTGGTCACAGCAGCGCTTTGCTGGGTCCGAAACCCTCGGGGCGATCCTCCGCGAGTTGGCCGACGATCCTGGTGTACCCGCCGTGATCCTTCGGGTCGACAGTCCGGGCGGTTCCGCCCTGGCTTCGGACCTGATGCTTCGTGAGGTCATCCGTCTCGCCGAGCGCAAGCCACTTATCGTGTCCATGTCCGACGTCGCCGCGTCCGGCGGCTACTACATCGCCAGCATGGCAACTGGGATCGTGGCCGAGCCCACGACGATCACCGGCTCGATCGGGGTCGTCGGTGGAAAGTTCGTCTTGCGCCGCTTTCAGGAGGATCTCCTGGGCATCACCCACGACACGCTCACGCGGGGCGCCAACGCTGACTTTTTCTCCTCCTTGGATCATTTCTCACCCGAGCAGGCGCAACACTACGAGCGGCTCATGGGGCGTATCTACGACGCCTTTGTGGGACATGTAGCCGAGGGTCGAGAAATGACTAGCGCAGCCGTAGAGGCCGTGGCGCAAGGTAGGATTTGGACGGGGCGACAGGCTCTGGAAAACGGCCTTGTCGATCAGTTGGGCGGGCTCGACGTGGCGCTGGATCTGGCACGCCAGCAAGCCGGTCTCGAAACGGGAGAGTCGATCGCGATCGACTTCTATCCTCGGCCTCCCTCCTTGATGGACTTTCTGAGCCAGAACCTCGAGCCTTTCCTTGGTCGGCCTACTGCCGAAAGCCTCCTTCTACGATCCCTGCCCTCGGCTCCGATGCCCCTGGAGCTGCCGCCAGAGCTCCTGGAATCCCTGGTTGATTTCGACTGAACAGCCTCGCCCGGCCCACTTGCCCGAGATTCCTGCTGTGCTATCATGCGGCGCGCTTCGACAAGTCTTCTCGGGCGTTTCCAGTAAGTGCGATCCGCAGTTTTTCCACAGGTTGTGGAAAAGTGGATCGTGAGATCTCCGGGGTTTTCAATCATGGCGCCTTCTGTCTGGCAGCGTCTCCAATCAAAACTACAGGAAGAGCTCGACCCAGAGGAGTTTTCCACTTGGTTTGCGCCCTTGCAGGTGCACTCCGAGAAGCAGAGTTCTCTCGAGTTGGTCGCGCCGAATAGACGCTTTCTCCTAGCGCTGGAGGAGAGCTACAGAACGATCATCGAGCAGGCTGTCTCGAGCCTCGAGGGGCCGGCCTATCGGGTTCTCTTCACCGTTCGTGAAGGCGATTCGGCCACGACCGATATCGCGAGCTCGCAGTTCAACCCCAGGTACGAGTTTCAGTCGTTTGTGGTGGGCAACTCCAATCAATTCGCCCACGCAGCGGCTCGCGCCATTGCCGAGAACCCGGCTCGGAGCTACAACCCCCTGTTCCTTTACGGTGGTGTCGGGTTGGGCAAGACCCACCTGCTGCATGCCATCGGGCACACGATTCAACGAAAGCACCCCAAACTGCAGGTGATGTACCTGCCGGCCGAGCAATTCGTCAACGAGCTCATCAGCTCCCTGCGTTTCAATCGGATGCCCGATTTCCGGGAGCGCTACCGGAACATCGACGTCTTCATGGTGGACGATATCCAGTTCCTGGCCAATAAAGAGCGCACGCAAGAAGAGTTCTTCCACACCTTCAACACCCTCTATTCGAGCCAGAGCCAGATCGTTCTGTCCTCCGATTCTTCACCACGCAATATCCCCGCTTTGGAGGAGCGCCTCAGGAGTCGGTTCGAATGGGGCCTGATTGCCGATATCCAGCCACCGGATCTGGAGACCAAGGTGGCCATTCTCAGACGCAAAGCCGACCAAGAGGGGATCGCCCTCTCCGATGACGTCGCACTGTTCGTCGCCCGTCAGGTGAAATCCAACATCCGGGAGCTCGAGGGGATGCTCAACAGGGTCGTCGCCTTCTCCTCGCTGACAGGCAAGCCCCTTTCCCTGGATCTTGTAAAGGAAACCCTCAAAGACATCCTTCCAGCCGACTATCAGCGAGTCCTCGCACCCGAGATCATAAAATTCGTGGCCCGTCACTATGGTCTCAAGGTGAGCGAGATCAAGAGTCGCAACAACGCCAAGCAGATTGCCTTTCCCAGGCAGGTGGCCATGTACCTTTGCAAACAGCTTACCGATCTGTCCTTCCCGGATATCGGCAAGCACTTCAACAACAAACACCATTCCACGGTGATGTACTCCGTGGACAAGATCGAGAAGCTCCGCGCCGAGGACTCGGACCTTGATCGCACGCTGCATAGCATCGCCCAGCACTTCTCCTGACCCTTTGCTGGTCTGTTGACAAACTGTGGCCTGATCTGCGGACGCTCTGTGGAAAGCTCTCGGGGCGGGTACCTTTTCCGCATCTTCCACAGTTGGTTCACAGCCTCGATCCGCTATCTGATGAGGCTTGTAAGCCACTTGAATATGAAGGGTTTGCGAGAGTTTTCCTAACTTTCCACCGCATCTACTACTACTACCTCTATGATATATTCAGCTTCCTTTCTTAATCGGAGAAGAGCCCATGGAAATCCGCGTAAAGCGTTCTGAGTTCTTGAATGAGCTTGCACCCATGCAGGGAATCGTCGAGCGGCGAACGACGATACCGGTGCTCTCTCACATCCTGCTACGCGGTGAGGCGGACCAACTGCACCTCGCTGCCACGGACCTGGATGTCTCCCTGACCACGAGTTGTCCGGCCGACGTCGAAGGTGCTGGCGGAATCGCGGTACAGGCGAGGAAGTTCCTCGAGATCATCCGGGCCGTGGTGGGGGAGGAAGTGCGGTTGATTCTAGAGGACGAGCAGCGACTCATCATCGTTGCCGGCAAGTCGCGCTTTAAGATCAACGGGCTTTCACCGGCGGATTTTCCGACACTTCCCGATGTCGGCGACCATGAAGGAACCGAGATTCCGTTCGCCCAACTCAAGGCGATGATCGGTAAGGTCATCTTCGCGGTTTCCATTGAAGAGTCGCGGTTTCAACTCAATGGAGCGCTATTCAAGCTCAAAGACGACTCTCTCGAGATGGTGGCAACCGATGGGCACCGTCTCGCTCTGGTGGAAAACGAGCTGAAGGGCGCCAAGGCCGAGGACGGAGTACTCGTGCCACGGAAGGCTCTCCAAGAGCTCCTGCGCTTTGAAGGTGAAGACAAGGTCTCGTTTCGCAAGGGCGAGCACCATCTGTCGTTTCGGTTGGGTCGAAGGGAGTTGATCTGCCGCATTCTGGAAGGTACCTTTCCCGACTACGACAGGGTTATAGCCAAGGACAACGATAAGAAGGCGATCTTCGAGCGCAAGAACCTCTCCGATGCGATTCAGCGGGTGGCGCTGCTGACCGGCGATCGAGCGCGAGCCGTGAGCCTCCAGTTCGACGCCGAGAGGCTGGTGATATCGGCGGCCAATCCCGATCTCGGCGAGGCGGCGGAAGAGGTGACTTGCGAGCACGGTGGAGACGAGTTGCGCCTGGGAGTCAATCCTGACTACATGGGACAGTTCCTTTCGGCACTGGCAACGGAAAAGGTCATGCTCGAGATGAAAGACGAGAACACCCAGTGCATCGGTGTACCGGTTGACGGACAGGATCGACGCTACCTGTGTGTCATCATGCCTATGAGGATCTAGTCGTCTCCGAATCCTCCTCGGTAGAGGAGCGCCCCGTCATCCGTCCCTGACCGAAATCGACAGAGTCAGAGATCGACGCCGTTTGATCACACTTCTTTCCAGCTACTCTTTTCGCAATCTCAAGGACATCGAGTGGCGACCCGGTCCTGGTTGCCACCTGATTCTCGGTCCCAATGGGTCTGGTAAGTCCAGTCTCCTGGAAGCGGTGTATCTACTGGCCACGACCCGCAGTTTCCGCACATCCCAGCCAAGCGATTGTGTACGACATGGAGAAAGTGAGTTCCGCGTATCGGGGGAGGTGGATAGCGGTGTGAGAAGTCGGCTGGAGGTGGGGTGGGTGTCCGGAGGAAGGCACCGCCGCCTGAACGACAGGACGGCCCCCCTGGTCGATCATCTTCGAGTCTTGCCGGTAGTGGCCTGGACCGATGCCGATCGAGAGCTCCTGACCGGCCCACCGGCTCTCAGGCGGCGTTTTGTCGATCAGGGGATCGTTGCCGAGAAGCCATCCACCCTCGAGACCCTGGCCCGATACCGACAGGCGCTCGCCGGCAAGAGGATCCTCCTGGTGGAGCGGCAAAAGGAGATCGGTCCCTGGAACGAGGTCCTGGCAGGCGCGGCGAGCGAGATCATGAAGCTCCGTCGCGACTACATAGAGAGGGTTTCGACAGAGTTCGCGGCGGCCGTCTCGTTGAGCGGACTCTCTTTGCCGCCGGTGGAGCTTCGGTATAGACCCTCGATTGAAAGCGAGGACATCTCGCAGGAGGTCGTACTCGACACGATCGAGAGCTTCGAGCGTCGTGAGCGACACAAGGGCAGACCACTGGTGGGTCCCCACCTGGACGACGTCGAGGTGCTGTTCGATGGTCGAGGTATTCGGCGTGTCGGCTCCGCCGGCGAGAGAAAGGTCCTGGGACTGCTTCTCGCCGCGGCTCGAGGACAGATTCTCGCTGCTGCCGAGAGAGATCCGATCTATCTGCTGGACGATGCGGACACCGAGCTCGACACAGGCCGTTTGGAGGCGGTGTTTGGGGTGTTCATGGCGGCCAAACAGCTGCTGGTCAGCTCCAATCGAGCCGAGGTCTGGGGGATGGCCGATAAGGCGATCCGATGGCGACTGGAGGAGGGTGGTATGGGCCCTGGATGAACATCTATCTTTCGCCTGTAAGTTGTTGAAAAATAAGACACTTAAAGTTTGCCTTTTAGGTCGTTTCCGTGATAGAGTCGACGGTGATTTCGAGGGCCGTGATCTGCCGGCCGGAATCGATCCTGAACAGGGACTCGACGTGACGCTCGGACATGTCCGGTGAGGTGCCGGCACGGAGGCCTTGAAGGCCCTTCAGAGGCGAATCGGCGTCACGAAGACAAGACAGGAGACGAGAGACTTGAGCACCGCGGAACCGAAATACACCGCTGAGAACATCAAGGTCCTCAAAGGACTGGACGCGGTACGAAAACGTCCCGGCATGTACATCGGGGACACCGACGACGGCTCGGGCCTGCACCATATGGTGTTCGAGTTGGTGGACAACTCCATCGACGAAGCGCAGGCTGGATACAGCACCAGGGTGGATGTAACCATCCACAATGACAACTCGGTCACCGTCGAAGACGACGGGCGCGGCATACCGGTCGATATGCACAAGGGTGAAGGTCGTTCTGCCGCAGAGGTCATCATGACGGAGCTTCACTCGGGCGGCAAGTTCGACCACAACTCCTACAAGGTCTCCGGTGGGCTGCACGGTGTAGGAGTGTCCGTCGTCAACGCCCTTTCCGAAAGCCTGGAGCTCGAGATCAAACGGGACGGCGACGTCTGGTACCAGACTTACCGTCGAGGCATTCCCGACGAGCCGATCAAGACGATCGGAAACACCAAGAGGAACGGCACGAAGGTTCGGTTCATCCCTGATTCGAAGATCTTCTCGGAGAAGGATTTCCACTACGAGACGCTCGCCCAGCGGCTCAGGGAGTTGGCTTTTCTCAATAAGGGCGTGCGGATCTTGCTCGAGGATGAGAGAAGTGGAAAGAAGGACGATTTCTCTTACGCCGGAGGGATCCGCAGCTTCGTCGAGCATCTCGCCAGGAACAAAGCCCCTCTCCACAAAAAGCCCATTCATCTCGAAGATGTTCGCGACACCGGCACTGGCGAAGAAGTGGCCGAGATCGCAATGCAGTGGAACGACGGCTACCAGGAACAGGTCTTCTGTTTCGCCAATACCATCAACAATCGCGATGGTGGAGCTCACTTGGTGGGCTTCAGGTCGGCGCTGACGAGAACCGTCAATGCTTACGCAAACTCAGCCGGCCTGCTGAAGAATTTGAAAGAGAACCTGACCGGCGACGACATCCGAGAGGGCTTGACCGCCGTTGTCTCGGTGAAGATCCAGGATCCGAAGTTCTCCAGTCAAACCAAGGATAAATTGGTCTCCTCCGAGGTCAAGGGGTGGATCGAACAGGTCGTCAATGAGCGTCTAGGGTCCTTTCTGGAAGAGAACCCCAAAATCGCGAAGAAGATCATCCTCAAATCAGTCGACGCCGCCAGGGCTCGAGAAGCGGCCCGCAAAGCTCGCGAGCTCACCCGCCGCAAAGGTGCGTTGGACGCCTCCAACCTGCCCGGTAAGTTGGCCGACTGCAGCGAGCGCAGCCCCGAATTCGCGGAGTTGTTCCTGGTCGAGGGCGAATCGGCCGGCGGTACTGCAAAACAGGGTCGGGAGCGGCGGTTCCAGGCGGTGCTGCCACTCAAGGGCAAGATCCTCAACGTCGAGAAGGCGCGCTTCGACAAAATGCTCACCTCTGAAGAGATCAAGACGTTGATCTCGGCACTGGGCACAGGAATCGGCCGAGAGGATTTCGACATCAGCAAGCTCAGGTACCACAAGCTGATCATCATGTGCGACGCCGATGTCGATGGGAGTCATATCCGAACGCTGATCTTGACGTTCTTCTTCCGCCAGATGCAGGAGATCATCGAACGGGGCTATCTCTATGTCGCTCAGCCACCGCTTTTCAAGGTCGCGGAAGGCAGAAAAACGGAGACCTATCTCAAAGACGAGAGCGAATACCAGAAGTTCATGGTCGAACGCATCCAAGGCTCTTGGAAGCTGGGTATCGAGGTCGATGGGGAAGAGAAGAGTCTGAGCGGCAGCCGCCTGGCGACATTTCTGGAACAGGTCGAGAGCTTTCGGAATGAGATGGACAGGCTCGTATCCCGTGGCTATCCCGAAGATGCACTGCGCGTAGCGCTGCTGAACGGCTTGAAAGACAAGAAAGCGCTGTCCGACAAGGCCAGGCTGGCCGAGATCGCTCACATCATCGAAGCCTCGGGTTTTCATAGCGTCGAGGTTGGCGAGGATGAGGAGCACGGCACAGGTTTCATCCGATTCGTCAGTCGCCGGGACGGGGTGGAGAGAGCGGTCAAGCTCGATTGGGATCTCGTTACCACGGCCGAGTACCGGGCCATGGCGAGGAACCGCCAGGGTATGGAAGCACTCATGACGACGAGGTTCGTGTTGCACAAAGACGACGAGACGATCGAGGTTGCGACCCTGAACGAAGCTCTCGAGACTCTTTACGAGGGAGCTAGGAAGGGACTGTCCATTCAGCGCTACAAAGGCCTCGGAGAGATGAACGCGGAGCAACTCTGGGAAACAACCATGGACCCCGAGAAGCGCCGCCTGCTGCAGGTGAGGATCGAAGATCACGTAGGAGCCGACGACCTGTTCAGCGTGTTGATGGGAGATCAAGTGGCACCGCGACGGGAATTCATCGAGCAGAACGCTCTCAACGTGAAGAATCTGGACATCTAGATGACTGAAAACGACCGCGTCTTACCCTTCGACAACTCCTCTCCGGTGGATATCGAAGACGAGCTGAAGCGAAGCTACATCGACTACGCGATGAGCGTCATCGTCGGCCGCGCCTTGCCCGATGTGCGAGATGGCATGAAGCCGGTCCATCGACGGGTCTTGTACGGCATGTTCGAGAGCGGCAACACCGCCACCAAGCCGTACAAGAAATCAGCCCGCATCGTCGGTGAGGTCATGGGTAAGTACCACCCTCATGGCGACGCGGCGATCTACGACACCGTGGTACGGATGGCCCAGGATTTCTCGATGCGTCACCCGCTGGTGGATGGGCAGGGCAACTTCGGCTCGGTCGACGGTGACAGCGCCGCGGCCATGCGCTACACCGAGGTGCGCATGACCAAGCTCGCCGAGGAGTTGTTGAAGGAGGATATCGAGAAGGAGACCGTCGACTGGGTGGAGAACTATGACGGCTCACTGAAAGAGCCGGTGGTGCTGCCTGCCAGATTCCCGAATCTTCTGGTCAACGGAGCGACCGGAATCGCGGTCGGGATGGCAACCAATATACCGCCGCACAATCTCGGAGAGATCATCGACGGCCTCATCTTGTTGATCGACCGTCCAGAGACGACGATCAGGGAATTGATGCAGGTCATTCCCGGGCCTGACTTTCCGACCCGCGGGTTCATCCATGGTGTGGACGGAATTCACAACGCCTACCACACGGGACGAGGCGGCATTCAAATGCGGGCTCGTGCATCGATCGAGACCCACGCCAGGACCGACAGGCAGGCAATCATCGTCAGCGAGATTCCTTACCAGGTCAACAAGTCGAAGCTGCTGGAGAACATCGCCGGCTTGGTACGGGACAAGCGTCTCGAAGGGATCCGCGACTTGAGAGACGAATCGAGCCGACACGGCATCCGAATCGTCCTCGAGGTCAAGCGGGGCGAAATACCGGAGGTCATTCTCAATCAGCTTTACAAGATGACTCAGATGCAGACCACCTTCGGCATCAACATGCTGGCGATCGTTGACAACCAGCCGAAGGTCCTCAACTTGAAGGAGATGCTCGCCCACTTCATCGACCATCGGAAGACCGTGGTGGTGCGACGCACCCGCTTCGATTTGAGGAAAGCCGAGGAGCGGGCCCACATCCTGGAGGGAATCCTCAAGGCGCTCGATCACCTCGACGAGGTGATTACGACGATTCGGGCCAGCCAAACGCCCAAGGAAGCACGGACCCGCCTGATGGAGTCGTTCGCGCTCAGTGAGGTTCAAGCCCAGGCGATTCTGGAAATGCGCCTTCAGAAGCTCACTGGCCTGGAGCGCGAGAAGGTGGTGGAGGAATACAAGGAGCTCATGGCGTTGATCGAGCGGCTGCGAGCACTCCTGGCTTCGGATCACCTGATACTCCAGGAGATTCGCGGCGAGCTCGAGGCGATTCGGAAGTCCTACGGCGACCCACGGCGCACCGAGATCATTCCAGAGACCGGAGACATCACCATCGAGGACATGATCGCCGACGAAGACATGGTGATCACGGTTACCAAGACGGGCTACGTCAAGCGTTCCCCCCTGTCCTTGTACCGGGCGCAGCATCGCGGTGGCAAGGGTCGGATGGGAATGGTGACCAAGGACAACGACTATGTCGAGCATCTCTACGTAGCCTCGGCCCACAGCTACATCCTGGTCTTCACCGAGACGGGGCGAGTGCACTGGTTGAAGGTGCACGAGATTCCGCAGATGGGCCCGGCTTCGAAAGGCAAGGCGATCGTCAATCTTTTGAATCTGGAAGAGCAGGAGAACATCGCGACGACGGTGGCGGTGAGGGACTTTCCAGAGGATCACAACCTCATCTTCGCCACGGAGAAGGGCACGATCAAGAAGACGCAGTTGTCGGCTTACGCGAACCCTCGCAGCGGCGGCATCATCGCCATCAAAGTGGACGAAGGGGACCGCCTGTTGGACGTGCGGGTGACCGACGGCGACAAGACGATCCTGCTGGTAACCGCCAAGGGCTTCTCGATTCGATTCGCGGAGAAGGATGCGCGCGCCATGGGCCGCGCGACGCGGGGCGTGCGAGGCATCTCGCTGCGCAAGGGCGACAAGGTCGTCTCTATGGAGACCCTGGAACTGGAGGGCGGCGAGGTCTTGTCGGTTGCCGAGAAGGCCATCGGCAAGAGAACCCCGGTGGCGCAGTATCGATTGCAGCGCAGGGGCGGCAAGGGAATCATCAACCTCAAGGTCTCCGGCAAGACCGGCGAGGTCATCGGGGCCATGCAGGTGCAACCCGAGGACGGCCTGATTCTGATCACTCAGGATGGCAAGATCATCCGCATCCCTGTCGACGGCGTCAGGGTCAGCGCCCGGTCCACGCAGGGCGTGAAGCTCATGGACCTGGACGCCGAGGACCGTCTGGTGTCGGTTGCCAAACTGAGCGAGCGGGAGGAAGAGGTGGTGGGCGAGGAACCTGATCCAGAGTCCGAGCCAGTCAACTGACGGCCCGTCAGCAACAGGTATTACCCAAGCCGATCAGAGTAGAGAGCGGAGGGCCGAACCGTTCGCAACCATAGCGGCACAAGTCTGGTCTATCGCTTCGCCTGGATCTTCTACCTGATTCTGGCCGTTGCCGGCGCCCTGTGGGTGGGCTGGCGGGAAGGCGCGATTCTTCCGTCGCTCTTCGTGGACTCGCAGACTTGGTGGTTGGATGCCTTGCTCGGAGTAGCCGTTGGGGGCCTCCTCGTCGGCTTTTGGAGGGCGGCGCGCCACAGGCTGCCGAGCGCTCTCGAGCTCGAAAAACAACTAGCGGAATTGTTGGGCCCAATGGAGCGACCTGAGGTCGTTGCCTTGGCGCTGCTGTCGGGCTTTGCCGAAGAGTTGTTCTTTCGCGGCGCGGTTCAAGGGGCGTGGGGCTGGTTTCCGGCGACGGTGCTGTTCACGTTGCTGCACACCGGCCCCGGCAACGCTTACCGAGCCTGGACGGCCTTCGCCGGCGTGGCCGGTCTCGCCTTGGCCGGCCTCATGTTGTGGCGCGGCAACCTACTGGCGCCGATCCTCGCCCACGTTGTCGTCAACGCGGTCAACCTGGACCAACTTGTCGGTCAGGCCGCAAGAGAGCCGTCTCGGCCGGCGTGAGACTGGCGGACCAAAGGCTCTGCTAGACTGCGATCGTGGCGTGAAACGAGAAAAAGTGGAGGGATCAAGCCCATGACGGAAGGCAGCCAGGACGTCTTCACCTACCTGGACGAAAAGGAAGCCGGCTATCTGGAGGAGCTCAAGGACTATCTGCGGATTCCGTCGGTCTCGACCGACCCTGAGTACAAAACAGAGGTCTTGCGCTGTAGCGAGTTTCTTCTGGCGAAACTCGAGGCGGCCGGACTGGCGACCGAAGCCATCGAGACGGATGGCAACCCGCTAATCTACGCCGAGTGGACCCACGCGGAAGGCAAGCCAACGGTGCTCTTCTATGGGCACTACGATGTGCAGCCGGCCGACCCAATCGAAGAGTGGCGCAGCCCTCCGTTCGAGCCAACCGAGGAGGGAGATCTCCTGGTCTGTCGCGGGGCTACCGACGACAAGGGGCAGTCGTTTACCCACCTCAAGGCGGTCGAGGCAATGCTCGAGACGCGGGGAGAGCTGCCGGTCAACGTCAAGTTCCTGGTCGAGGGCGAAGAGGAGATCGGTGGTCACGGAATCGAGAAATTCGTCATCGAGGATGCAGGCGAGCGTCTGGCTTGCGATGCCGTGGTCGTCTCGGACACGTCCATGTTCGCGCCCGGCCAACCGGCCCTGCTTTACGGTCTCAAGGGTCTGGCTTATATGGAGCTCAAGGTTACGGGCCCCAACCGAGATCTGCACTCTGGAACGTTCGGCGGCGCCGTCGCCAATCCTGCAAATGCATTGAGTCAGATCATCGCCCGGCTCCAGGATCCGAAGACCGGCAAGATTCTCATTCCGGGGTTCTATGACGACGTGCGCCCGCTCGAGAGTTGGGAGCGAGAGGAGTTCGCCAAGCTTGCCTTCGACGAAAGAACCTACATGGCCGATCTGGGCGTGAGCGAGCTGTTCGGCGAGGAGAGCTACAGCACCCTGGAGAGGGCTTGGGGGCGCCCGACCTGCGACGTGAACGGCATCTACGGCGGTTACCAAGGTGAGGGTGCCAAGACCGTGATTCCGGCCTGGGCGGGAGCCAAGGTTTCCATGCGCCTGGTACCGAATCAGGACCCGGCGAAGATCGCCCGGCTCTTCAGCGACTATGTTCAGGAGATCGCTCCGGCAGGGGTCGAGGTCGAGGTAAGCGACCTGCATGGAGCCGAGCCGGTGCTCATCGATGTCCAGGGCCCGATCGCCGATGCCGCGATGGTCGCCCAGGAGCAGATCTGGGGTGCCCAACCGGTGCGGGTTCGCGAGGGTGGCTCCATCCCCATCGTGGCCACCTTTGCGAAGGTTTTGAACGTGCCCGTCCTGCTGATTGGTCACGGCCTTCCCGATGATCGCCTGCACGCGCCGAACGAGAAGTTCAACATCAGCCATTTCTACAAGGGAATTCGTACGATCGTGCGACTCCTGGACGAGGTCGGTGAAATAGCATGAACCGCAACGAGCCTGAACCCGCCAACCAACAGAGGGAGACCGTCGAACGGGAGTTGAAGTTCCCTTGCGACAACCTGGAGGCAATGCGAGAGCGCCTCTTGGCCTTCGAAGCCGAACGCCTGTCGGCCGGGGGAGCCGAGGAAAACCTGGTCTACGATTGCGAGGGTAGGCTCTTCGAGAAGCGTGAGATCCTGCGCCTGCGCCGCGATCGGGCGGGCTGGTCGCTGACGTTCAAGGGGTCTCCGACCTTCGAGGATGGAGTCAAGATCCGCTCGGAACGCGAGACCAAGGTGGAAAACGGCGATGAGGTCCATGCCATCTTGCTAGGCCTGGGCTATGAAGTGGTGAAACGCTATGAGAAGAAGCGCGAAGAGTGGCGGCTGGGGGGTGTGATGGTCGCCCTGGACCACACACCGATCGGTGATTTTGTCGAGTTCGAGGGCAGCGGCGCCACCAAAGTCGCGCAGCGATGCGAGTTCGATGTAGAGCAGGCGGAGATGCGCACCTATCTCGACCTTTACGAGGACTACCGGCGGGAGCACCCCGAGGCGCCGCCGGACATGGTTTTTTCTTGAAGGAGCTTCGACTGCGCGCCGTCGTGCTGGCAGCGGGGCATGGCAACCGCCTGCGGCCACTCACCGAGTTCGCCCCCAAGCCACTATTGCCCGTCCAGGGCGAGTCGATCGCCGGCCGCACCTTGGGTCAATTGGCCCGCCTCGGGTGCGAGGCGGCAGCCGTCAACCTCTGCCACATGGGGGAGTCCATTCGCGAGCACCTCGGTGACTCCGTTGATGGAATGCCCCTGACCTATTCGCCGGAAGAGCAGTTGCTCGGAACCCTGGGCGCCCTCGGCCCTCTCGAGGAGTTCCTCCGACCAGCCGACCTGGTACTCGTGATCAACGGTGACAGCCTGTGCCGCTGGCCTCTCAAGCGTCTGGTCAAGAAGCACCAGAAGAGCGATGCACAGGCGACAATGTTGGTCTCTCGCCGCGTCGACCCGGGGCCCTTCGGTGGCGGTGTGCGACTGGACGAAAAGAACCACATCGTTGCATTTCGCGGGTCCGCAAGTGCCACAGAGAAGGATCGGCACCGGGTGTTCATGGGAGCCCATGTCTTGTCACCTGGCCTTCTGGGCGGGATGCGGAAGGGCCAACCACAGGACTTTGTCGCCGATCTCTATGAGCCGTTGGTCTCCCGGGGAGGTCTCGTGAAGGCGGTGGAAACGAATCGTCCATGGCACGACCTGGGAACCCCACAGCGTTATCTCGAAGGCGTTCGGGATTGGGTCGGCCAGAGACTATTGCCCGGGGTCGGATCTCAGAGTTGGGTCTCCGAAGGCGCGAATCTGGCCAAGGACGTGAAGCTGCGACGGACGGTCGTCGAACGGGACTGCCGCATCAACGCGGGCTGCTATCTGGCGGATTCTCTGCTGCTGCCCGGCGCTCGCGTCAGCGAGCGGTGCCACGTGGCAGGGTCGATCTTGGGATTCGGGGTGGTTCTGCCTCCGGGAACCAGTGTCGAGGCGAGATTGGTCACCACTGTCCGGGCGAGCTCGAGCCCGAGACCCGAGGACTCCGTGGTCGGCGGCCTGGTCTATTCGCCGCTGGAACCGGTCGTCGGTTTGGGAGAGCGTTGCTAGACTCGAGCAAGGACATTTCCGGCCTTCTCAGCGATGACACCACCAGATGAAGCAGTAGCGATCCCTGCACCCGGCCCGTTCAGTCTTCTGATTTTCGACTGGGACGGCACCTTGCTGGACTCGATTTCGAGTATCGTGGCGTGCACCCAGCAGGCCCTACGGGACCTGGATCAGCCACCGGTACCGGACGAGCAGATTCGCGGCGCAATCGGACTGGGATTGCGGGAGACCGTAGAGCGCTTTGCCCCCGGGTGCGACGAGACGTTGTTCCAGGCCATTGTCGAGACCTACGGTCGGCACTGGCTAACGACCTATTGCCATCAGCCGCAGCTTTTTCCTGGCGTGCGTGGTCTTCTGGAGGATCTGCAGCTGGCGGGCTATCTGCTGGGGTTGGCTACAGCCAAGGGCCGCAAGGGTCTGACGCGAGACCTCGAGGCTACCGGAATGGGTGAGTTCTTTCTGGCGACCCGGACGGTGGACGAGGCCCGCAGCAAGCCCGACCCGCAGATGATTGTCGACATCGCGGACGAATTGGGAGTCACCACCGATCGAACCCTGATGGTCGGCGATACGATCCACGACCTGGAGATGGCCCACAATGCCCGCGCGGCCGCAGTCGCCGTCTGCAGCGGCTCTGAGAGCCGGACGACCCTGGAGGAGGCTCGGCCGCTTGTCTGCCTCGACAGGGCCACAGAGCTGCCGGCCTGGCTGTCTCCTGAAGGAGGATGAGTCATGTGGCCCCGCAACGTGAAGAGCATTCCCCCGGTCAAGGCCGTGATGACCCCTTTCCCGCATTCCATCGAGGCGAGTGAGACGACGACGAAGGCCAGAAAGATGATGGCAGGGCTCGGATTCCACCACCTGCCGGTGATGGATCGGGGAGAGTTGATCGGTGTCATCAGCGAGCCCGACCTTCGGCGTGCTGAGAGCGCTAGCAGCGAGGCATATCTGGTCGCTGACGTCGCCTGCCGGGAGGCCTTTCTGGTCGATTTGTCAGAGCCGCTGGATCGGGTGCTGTCGAAGATGGCCCGGCGCCGGGCCGGCTCTGTCCTGGTGGTCAAGGAGGACAGGTTGGCCGGCATCTTCACCGTCACGGATGCCTGCCGCAGCTTCGCGGAATGTCTCAGGGCCCAGTTTCCCGGAGAAGGGGGGGACGAGGCGGCGTGAAAGGAAGGGCCTAGGGGTCTAGGGGCCTGAAGGGACAGACTTCCGCCAACCGAGGGCTCAACTAGGTAACGCGGCCCGTGGTGATCCATTCGAAGACTTCGTCGACCTGTTGCCAGCCGAGGCGCATCAGGAAAGAGCTGTTCCTGCCGTAGGACTTGGATCCGAGGATAAAGAAGTCGGGCTCGGGATTGGTGAGGGTTTCGATACCCTGACCTGTCTGGGTCAGGCAATCGGCATCCGATCCCGAGGCCAAAAGGGAGGCGGCCAGCTTCATGGGTCCGCTGGTCGCATAGCACTCGTGGATCTGGAGTTGTCGGTAGAGCTGATGATCGCCGACGAAGCCGGTGAGGGACAGGACGCGGTCGACTTCCACGCTGTGCTGCCCGCCCCCAGAATCACGGAAGGTGACTCCGATGCGGTTACCCTTCCTCGCCAGCGAGTCCACTACGACGCCCGGAACCATCTCGATCGTATCCGAGCCACCCGAGGCAAGTGCTTGCGCCTGGCGAATCAGCCTTGCGCGCTCTGGGAGGGGGTCGTCCTCCCGGACGGCCCAGATTGGCTCGGCCCGTCGAATGGCCCAGAGAACCCGCGTTCCGGGATGACGCTCGGCCAAGGCGTCCAGCTCCACCGCGGCAGTCTGGGCGGAATGGCCGGCGCCGACGAGAAGAATCTCTTTGCCGGCCCAAGCACTCTCCTGGATTGCGAAGTTGGGGACCCAGCGAACGATGACGTCCTCCAGGCTCTCCTCGCCGGGGGCTGGTATGCCGCCGTCTCCCAGGGCGTTCGGCGTCCCATAATTGCCCGTACAGTCGAGCACGATCTCGGCCTGTTCGGTCCACTCTCGCCCCCGAGAGTCCGTAAGTAGAAGTCTGAATGGGTGTCGAGCACGTCGTGGGGTGCCGATCTCTTCGTTCTTGAGGAGGCCTTCGCGACTCACGGCCAGCACCGGTGTGCGAAAGTAGATGTTCTCTTCGAGGGCGGGCAGCTTCGCCAGTGGCTCGAAGATCGCGTCGGCGAGCTCTTCAGCAGTTGGGCAGTCGTCCCCGGACGGCACATCGTGGCCTGCAGCCAGCAGTGCCTTGCGGGCCCTTGGTGAGACATCCAGGTCCCAGGGGGAGAAGAGCCTGACGTGGCCCCACATCCGCAGGAAGGCGGCGGTTGTAGGCCCAGCTTCATAGAGGGTGAAGGGCAGCGCTGCTTCGGCAGCGGCCAGGGCGGCTTCGAGCCCGGTTGGGCCGGCTCCGATGATGGCGATTCGGCGGTTCTTCAGGCTCACGTTCGATTTCTCCGGTGAGTGTTGAGGCGTCTTCTTCCGAGCGCCAGGATTCAGTAGCGCGATTTCGCGCGCTCGCGAGCGGGCAGGATCTCCAAGCAGGTGGTCCACCAGCCGTGGCGAATGGTGTCGATGAACTCCTGCGGCAGGCCCTGCTGCAGCATCTCGCGGGCCAGAGACACATGATCGTACTCGAGGGGAAGCAATTCGACCCCGAGATCGCCGTCTCGGGCTTCCAGCATCGCATACCAGACGCCAGGCTGACCGTCGTTGGCGGGCCGACCGATGACCCCCACGTTCACGACGTCGCGTCCGGAGGGCAGGCGGCGATGCCAGTGGAGACCGGTGTGGGTGCAAAGCAGGCCGTCGCAGGATTCCTGGTTCAGGAGCACTTCGAGAAAGGAAACGGGCGATGTGGAATGAAACAAGAACTCGTTGATCTGGCGGGGAGAACCGTGCACCAGGAGCAGCTCGCGCTGTCCGACACGGATACGTCGTCGCAAGGGTAGGTCTCCCATCCAGCGCTTGAAGTCGGAGGAGCAGTGCTCCGACGTGTAGCGATAGGAAAGGGTGGCGAAGTGATTGTCCCTTGGGTCGGTGTACCCGCAATTGCAGTCTTCGCGGCCACTGGCCAGGGACTCCTCGTAGTTGCCTTGAAGAGTTCTGACCGCGCCCTCGAGCAGGAGAGGCCAGGCCTTTTCTGGCGAAGGTCCGAACCCTCCGAGGTCGCCGAGACAGTAGACAGCCTCGGCGCCGTGCTTGTGAGCGGCGTTGAGCACTGCTTCCAGGGCGAGATGGTTGTTGTAGACACCGCCAAAGACCACGACCCGCGAATAGGGACCCTCGACGGGAGTGGCGTCACGCTCTCGCCTGAGAAAGTCGCGTTGCTCCGCTCGGCGCTCGTCGTCCGATAGCCGACGACCCAGACTCGTGGTTGCCTGCCGAAACTTCTCGAGTGGCACCAGGCGCTCGCCCCAGGTGGCCATCCCCCGATGGGTGGTCAGCTTGTCGTTCTCGGCAGCGCTCATGTCTTACAGGAGACTCCATAGACGTGGCAGGTCCAGCACGCCGGGTGCTCGAGGGCGAAGGGCTCGAGGGTGTCGGCCAGGGCCTGCCCCATCTTGCCTCGCGGCTCGTTGACAAGAATCGGACAGACCCAGACACCTTGGTCCGTCACCATCCGGCAAGAGCTGCATTGGAGGTGGCTCCATCCCTCATCCAGGGTGTCGCTGTCCCGCAGTCGCTGCCAGGCCTCATAGGCACCGCTGCGCTCGGCCTCGGCCCCGATCTGGAAGACAGGCAGCACCTTGAGCCGCGGCTTGGCGACTCCCAGATCGCGCAAGAGCTCGAAGAAGCGCTCTTTGCCACTCGCGGAGCCGTTGTCCTCGTAGACCTCGGTGACAGTGATGACGGGATTCAAGCCCGCTTCGACCAGATTCGACACGCCCTGGAGGATTCGTTCGAAGGTCCCCTCCCCGCGGATGGGGTCATTGGTCTCGGGAGAATAGCCGTCCATGGAAACCCTGAAGTCGAGAGAGTAGTCGGTCTTCTCGGCGAGTCGACTCAACCTGCGACAGCGCTCGGGGTCCAGTAGCAAGCCGTTCGTCAACACGGTTGTGGGCCCGACCCTGAGAGCTCGTTCGAGAATCGTCTCCATCTCCGGGTTCAAGAAGGGCTCACCGCCAGTGAAGTAGAGTTCCTTGACGCCAAGGGACACGGCTTCCTCGAGATAGGGAAGGATCGCCTCCAGAGATAGAAACTCATGGGTCCGGTTGGTGGGGGAGCTGGAGACGAAGCAATGCGTGCAGGCCAGATTGCACACCGTCCCCGCCACTTGGAACCAGAGCGTGTCGAGAGAGCGTAGAGCCACGCGCGGTGCCGTGGCCTTTGAAGCCTCGATTGACGGCACTAACAGCAGCCCTCCGGTCCGCAACAGGGATCGGCCGCGGCAGAGGTCAGGTCGTAGTCCAGGCCCTTGGTCTCCCGAGGCTCGCGAAGGGGAGTTCTAGAACAGTCGAAGGGCTCGGCCGCCTCGAGAGGAATCGCTTCCAGAGGCTCCAAGAACTCGAAGGAGTCGCGATACGGCTCCTGCCGGTAGAGGTTGTAGGTCTTGTCACAGACGGCGTAGCGAAGGCCGCGCTCCATACGGTGGTCGTCGTCATCCAGGACCTCCTTGAACGGGCCGTTGTAGATGACGGCCTGGTTGCGCTCCAAGCAGGGGCCTTCCTTGCCCTTGAAGGCCTCCACGGTGACCGAGCGAAACTCGATGCCATTCACTGTCTGCCACGGCTGCTGCTGGCGAACCAGGATGCGCAGGCCGTGAAACCCGGCCTCTTCGAAAGCGGTGAGAAAGGCCTCCTCGGTCAAGGCACCGGAGATGCAGCCACTCCAGAGCTCAGGGTCTTTCTGCATCGCATCCGGAACCAGCTCGTCGCTGACAATATCGGAGATGACGGCACGGCCGCCTCGCCTCAAGACCCGATAGATCTCTTGAAACAGCTCTTCCTTCTGGCGGTTGTCCACCAGGTTGAGGACGCAGTTGGAAACCACGACATCGACCGAGTCATCGGCCACGAGGGGTTGGTTGAGACGGAGCTCGTCGCTGCGCCCCTGAATCTCCAGCAGGCGCTCTACGTCTCCCACCGGCTTTGCCACCAGCTCCTCTTCCAGCAGATCGAGGTCGAGCTTCAAATCCTGGATTCGACCGCGCCGAAACTCGACGTTGGCGAACCCGAGACTCGAGGCTACACGTGGTGCGGCGTGACGTGCCACGGCCAGCATCTCGGGGGTCATGTCCACGCCGATGACCCGACCGGTCTCTCCTACCACCTGAGCGGCGATGAAGCAGATCTTGCCCGTGCCGCTCCCCAAGTCGAGAACCGTCTCACCCTCTTTGAGATATCGACTGGGATCACCACAGCCGTAGTCCCGGTCGAGCACCTCGTGCGGAATCACTTCGAGGTACTGCGGGTCGTAGTCCGTTGGGCAGCACAGCCCTGCCACCCGCGTCTCGGCTCCCAGGCCGCAGCGATCCTTGACCGCCCGTTCCACACTGACTGTTGTCATGACGTCTTGCTTCCTCTCTCAAGGAGACTCGTGTCTCCGGCACGTAGGACATGATCTTTCACCAGCCGCTCATTTCGACGGCGGTGCAAGGTGTTTGGCGTTCGGTATCGTCAGGCGGGCTGCCTGAACGGAAGGCAGGCTTCGCTGGTGGAACAACCGCTCGGCACCGGTTAGGGGTCGCGGCGGCAAGCCGCGACGGAGCTGCTCACAATGCGGTCCGAGTGTGAACACGAGGTGCAGGGGCTGTAGCCGAAAAAGATACATGACTTCTGCTGGGCCTATACGGAACGGAGCGAGTGTCGGATCACCCAGGGCCGAGGTGGGGAAGAGTGTACAAGCCCGCCCATGCCCGAGAGAAGCACTGCCCATCAGGGTGGTCTATGATCAACGTCCTAAGTCGAGCGAGAGAGCAGGATCCGAGTCTCGCAGGAGGCCGTACACAGTGCAGCCTCGTCACTCTCGGATGACCGGGTTTGAGCAGGCTGGTAATCGAGGTGCTCTAAGGAATGAAGATCGCGTCCGTGGGCGAGGCGTTTCCCTCCCACTACTACCCCCAGGAGCGCCTGCTGGAAGAGTTCAAGCGGGTCTGGTCCCGCCAACTCTTCAATCAGGGCAGGCTGGAGACCCTACACAAGAACGTTCATGTGGGTGGGCGCTATCTGGCTCTGCCGATCGACGACTACTCGAAGCTCGAGAGTTGGGGCCAGTCCAACGACGCCTGGATCCGGGTCGCACAGGATGTCGGCGAGCAGGCCGTTCGGAAGTCCCTGGCGCAGGCAGGGCTGGAACCGTCTGACGTCGACTGTCTCATTTTTGTCTCGGTGACCGGTGTGGCGACTCCGTCCATCGACGCGCGCCTGGTGAACCGGTTGGATCTGCCGCCGAGAGTCAAGCGCCTGCCGATCTTTGGTCTGGGATGTGTAGCCGGAGCGGCAGGTATCTCCAGGGCTGCCGACTATGTGAAGGCCTACCCCGATGAGGTCGTGGTTCTCCTGTCGGTAGAGCTCTGTTCTCTGACCCTTCAGATGCAGGACCTTTCGATACCGAATCTCATTTCCTCAGGCCTGTTCGGTGATGGAGCGGCGGCTGTCGTGATCGTGGGCAGCGAGCGGCCTGCGGCAGGGCCGAGAATCGTAGCTGCTCGCTCGATCTTCTATCCCGACACCGAGAGAGTCATGGGCTGGGACATCTCCGAGAAGGGTTTTCAGGTAGTTCTCTCTGCCGAGGTCCCGGAGATGGTAAGCCGGAATCTGCGCCAGGATGTCGACGACTTTCTCGCAGATCAGGGGCTGAAGCGGAGCGACATCGTGTCCTGGGTGGCTCATCCTGGGGGGCCGAAGGTCCTGAGCGCTCTCGAGGAGGCCCTCGAGTTACAGCCCGAAGCGCTGGACCTGACCAGAGAAAGCCTGGAGAAGGTCGGGAATCTCTCTTCGACATCGGTGCTTCTGGTACTCCAAGAAACCATGCGGCGCCGGCGTCCCGAGCCGGGCAGCCTCGGGATGCTGCTCGCCATGGGTCCAGGCTTCTGCTCGGAGCTGGTACTGCTGGAATGGTAGACAGCCGTTGGCTCTTCACCGGTTTGGTCGCATTGGTTGGTCTGGAGCGCCTCCTCGAATTGTGGATTGCAGGCCGCAATCGTCGTTGGCTTCTGGAGCGCGGTGGGTTCGAG
The DNA here is from genome assembly GCA_049664225.1 of Thermoanaerobaculia bacterium. Lineage (GTDB taxonomy): Bacteria > Acidobacteriota > Thermoanaerobaculia > Multivoradales > JAHEKO01 > JAUVRX01. The sequence continues at coordinate 5,684 of JBATEX010000148.1, read as the reverse complement.
GTTGGGCAGGACCACTATCCGTGGATGGTCTTGCTGCACGCGACGTTTCTGGTTGCAGCCCCGATGGAGGTGTGGATGCTGGACAGGCCACTGATTCCACCCTTGGCCCTTGGCATGATGCTGCTACTGATCGTCGCCATGGCACTACGCTACTGGGTGGTCGTGACCTTGCGGCAACGCTGGACGACGCGGGTAGTACTGCTGCCTGGAGCGTCGCGGATAACGAGGGGCCCGTTTCGCTTCTTGTCGCACCCGAACTACCTGGCGGTGGTCTTGGAGATCGCCGCCCTTCCTTTGGTGCACACCGCCTGGCTCACGGCACTGACCTACAGTATTCTCAATGCCGTGCTGTTGAAGACCCGGATCAGGGTGGAAGAATCGGCGTTGCACGCTACCGTGGAGATGCCTGAATGACACGGCAGACGATTCTGGACGGCGTAGCAATAGTGGCCGCGAGGCATCTGGGCTGGAAGGGAGAGCTGCGGCCAGAGATGCACCTGGTCGAGGACTTGGAGCTCGACTCGCTGAGACTCCTGACACTGGCCGTCGAAGTTGAGAATCACTTTCGAGTCTGCCTCGACGAAGAGGACGAGGCGGTCATCGAGACGGTCGGAGATCTGGTCCGAATCGTCGAGCAGAAGACCGCTGAGTAGCTCTGCGATGCAGGAATCCGAATCAACCACGCTTCTGGAAGCTCTGGAAAGGGCAGCCCGGTTCCCGAAGACAGGCCTTCGACTGCTCAACAGAACAGAGCAGGCCGAATGGTTGAGCTGGTCCCAGGTTTACGAAGAATCGCTCGGGGTGGCGGCGGGCCTTCGCCGGCTCGGGGTGCGCCGCGGCGACAGGGTAGCGCTGATCTTTCCGACCGAGAGGAGCTTCTTTCTCGGATTCTTTGGAGCGCTGCTGGCCGGGGCCGTCCCGGTGCCGCTCTACCCGCCCGTGCGCCTGGGCAGGCTGGAAGAGTATTTCGCTCGGACCGCGAGCCTGCTGCAGTCCGTTACGGCGCGAGTCGTGCTGGTCTCGCCTCGAGTTCGTAGAATCCTCGGCCAGGCCATCGAACGCGCGGACCCGGAGCTCGGCTGTCTTGCTCTTGACGAATTAGTGGGCGGAGACGGCCGCCTACCGAAGGCGAGCCCTGGGGACTTGGCCTTGGTGCAGTTCTCCTCCGGCACCACGGTGGATCCCAAGCCGGTAGCGCTCACCCACGCTGCGGTGATGGCACAAGTGGCGGCCCTGAACCAATTCTGGCCGGATACTGCGGAGGTGCGCCATACGGGGGCTTCATGGTTGCCGCTCTACCACGATATGGGCTTGATCGGCTGTGTCTTTCCGGCCTTGGAGCGTCCCTCGGTTCTGACACTGATTCCCCCGGAAGTGTTTGTGGCGCGTCCAGCCGTCTGGCTGCGAGCCATTTCCCGCTACGGCGCGACCGTCTCGCCGGCGCCCAACTTCGCCTATGGTCTCTGCGTCGACAAGATACGCGACGAGGAGATGGCAGGAGTGGATCTCTCCTGTTGGAAGGTCGCCTTGAACGGAGCGGAGCCGGTTGCCCCCTCGGTCCTGCGGGCGTTCACAGAGCGCTTTTCGCGGTGGGGCTTCGAGCCGCGGGCATTGACTCCGGTCTACGGCCTGTCGGAAGCCTCCCTGGCCGTGACATTCACTCCCCTCGGACGTGGTTTCTACAGCGAGAGATTCGATCGGCGATCTCTGGCCGATCAAGGCCTGGCAGTGCCGGATGCCGCAGGCGTCGAGCTGGTTTCGGTGGGCCAACCCTTGCCAGGATTTCGAATCTCGATTCGGGACCGAACGGGAAAGGAGCAAGAGGAAGCACGAGTAGGTCGGATCTGGGTGCAAGGACCCTCCCTGATGAGGGAGTATCTGAATCGTCCCGTGAGCACCGCCGAAGTGCTCCGGAACGGGTGGCTCGACACCGGGGATCTCGGATTCCGCCTCGAGCAAGAGCTCTTCGTCACCGGCCGGGCGAAAGATGTGATCATCGTGCGCGGGCAGAATCACGCCCCAGAAGAGCTGGAGCGCACCCTTTCGGCGGTCGAGGGTGTTCGAACAGGTTGCGTGGCGGCCGTGAGTCACCATCCCGAGGGAGCAGAGGCCGAGGAGGTATGGTTCTTTGTCGAAAGACGCGCCGGCGGTCCCTTGCAAGCGAGAGAAGAGATTGAAGACAGGTGTCGGCAGGAAGTGCTGAAGGCGAGCGGCGTCGCGGCCGACCAGGTCGTAGTGCTGGAGCCGGGAACGTTGCCGCGCACCTCTTCGGGCAAGGTTCGTCGGGCAGAGACCTTGCGGTTGTATCTGAGTGACGAGTTGACTCCACCCCGGGTGGTCTCCATTGTGCTTCTGGCAAGATCCTGGTGGCGTTCTTCGTGGGCGTTCCTGCGATGGCGCTCGAGGAGGCGAGGTGGGAGCCAGGTTGGTTGATCGTGAAGTAGTGGTGGTCGGTGGCGGCCCAGCGGGTCTAGCCACGGCGCTGGAGCTTCGGCGACGAGATATCGATGTCATGGTCGTGGACGGAGCACGACCGCCCATCGACAAGGCGTGCGGAGAGGGCATCATGCCCGACGGGGCAGAGCGCCTGAGATCCATGCGAGTGGAACTGGCAGAGGCCGGCCACGAAATTCGAGGCATCCGGTATCTCGATGGCCAGACAGTTGCCGAGGCGTCCTTCCCTTCAACGCCTGCGATTGGGGTTCGACGCACGGAATTGCATGCAGCAATGGTCGAGCAGGCCCGGAAGAGTGGCGCCGAGCTGGCTTGGGGGGAGAAGGTCCTGGGAATCACCGATCAGGGTGTGATGACCAAACGCGGGCAAATCTCTGCCCGCTGGATCGTAGGGGCCGACGGTCTGAGCTCCAAGGTTCGCCGATGGGCTGGCTTTGAAAGCTCACCGAGAGGCCTTCGACGGTTTGGCGTCAGGCGGCATTTCCGGATGGAGCCCTGGACAGACCGGGTGGAGGTCTACTGGGGGTCCCACTGTGAGGCCTACGTGACGCCAGTGGGTCCAGGCGAGGTCGGAGTCGCCTTGCTGTGGAGCGGAGAGAAGGCCAACTTCGAGCAGCTGCTGAGACGCCACCCGAAGCTGGAGCGACGGCTGCGGGGTGGCGAGCCCTCGAGTCGGGTCCGTGGCATTGGTCCCCTGCGTTGTGGAGTCTCTCGGGTCGCCGATCGGAGGGTAGCTCTCGTGGGTGACGCGGCCGGTTACCGAGACGCCATTACGGGAGAAGGATTGTCCCTGGCTTTCCATCAAGCGGCGGCGCTCGCAGCATCGATCGAGAGAAAAGACCTCGCCGAATACGAGAGCCGGTATCGGAGGCTTGTCGCTCTTCCCAACGCACTTATCGCCGGGTTGCTCTTCGTCGAGCAGCGGCCCTATTTGCGCCACCGACTGATCGAGACCCTGGCGAGCAGCCCCGATCTCTTCTCGCGGCTCCTGGCGATCCATGCGCGTGAGCAACCCTTGAGGAGCCTGGGTCTCGGAGCCACCGTGAAACTGACGTTGGGTCTTCTGCGGCCGGCTTCGGCGTGAGGACCTCATGCCAGCCGCCAACTGATCACTCGAGGAGCCTCTCTGCCCGAATCTCCTCGGGTCCCTTTAGGTCCAGGTGAGCGACCGCCTTGCGGACCGCCGTCATGAAGCGGTCGCCTGGGTCGACCTTGTCCGTTCGATAACTGTCGTCCAGCTCGAGCCACAAGGAGTGACCCTCGAATTCCCGGTACTCCGAGTGACCGATCAGATACTCGATCGAGGGGTACTTCTCCACCAGATAGCGCACGAGGCGGATGTTGGCTTCGATCTGATCGTCAGTCATGTTGTCGACGCTGTCGGCGCCGCCGACGTTCTCGACCCCGATGGCGTTGTAGTTGAGACCGATGGTGTGTCGAGCCATCCAGATCTCGGGCATGAGGCGGTAGATGGCCCCGTCGCGATCCACGAGGAACTGAATGGAGACATTGACCTGACCGGCGGCGCTCAAGTCTGGGCGGGAGTTGGGTAACCGCTCGGGCTCGAAGGCGTTGAAGGAGCCGGCGAGGTCAGGGATTGCCGTCCAGTGCAGGACGACGATCCGGGGCTCGATGGTGATGTCCGGCGGGTGCTTGTCGTAATGCTTGGCGATGTAGTCGAGCGTCGCCTCTTGGCGGGTGCTGGAGAAAGGAATAGGCCGATCTTCAATCCTTGGCGTGGAGGCACACCCGGTCAGTACCACGAGCAGTACGAGCCCGGGGCAGGTGGCGAACAGCTCGGCGATGCGGCTCTTGTGGGGCATGGGCTTGTGGCTTCGAGTGGCAGCGCGAGACGGCTCGATTCTAAGCCATTGGAGGGTATTGTCCGGCCCGTTTCCAAAGGGGAGCGGATAGGATCAGGGAATGAGCCCGATCATTCGCCCCCCCCGACTTGAACCCGGGGACCAGGTCCGCGTCGTGGCGGCCTCGGGGCCGGTCGACAGGGAACGATTTGCTGCCGGACTTCAAGCCCTCGAAGGGCGCTACGACTTGTGTTTCGAAGCGGAAGGGCTCTATGCCAGGGAAGGATTCCTGGCGGGCAATGACGAGCATCGGCTGGCGGCACTGAACGACGCCATCGCGGACGCCGAATGCAGAGCCGTCTTCCTGGCGCGAGGTGGGTATGGACTGCTGCGAATCCTGGCGCAGGTCGACGGCAAAGCCCTGTTGGAGCACCCCAAACCGATTGTCGGCTTCTCCGACGTCACGGCGTTGCTCGCAGCTTGCGCTCATGCGGGAGTTGCGGCGATTCACGGGCCGATGATCAGCCAATTCGCGGCACTCCCCCTAGAGGACAGAGAAGCGCTCTTCAGGCTGCTCGAGAATCCAGAACCGGGCGTCCTGTTGGCCGGCCTCGAAGCGGTGGTTACAGGAGTTTCACGGGGACCCCTTCTGGGGGGCAATCTGGAGGTGCTGTCACGACTGCTGGGAACACCTCTCCAACCGCAGTTCGAGGGCGCAGTGCTCTTTCTCGAGGAGGTAGGGGAGCTTCCGTACCGCGTCGATCGGCTCCTGACCCACTTCGAGCTGGCTGGCGTGCTGTCGCAGATTTCGGGCGTCGTGATCGGTGACTTCACCGATTGCGACGAGGTCGAGAACGGGATCGTCCAGCATCCCACGACGCGCGAGGTCCTCGTCGAGCGCCTGGGAAGGCTTCCGGTCCCTGTCGTGCTTGGCGGCACCTTCGGCCACGGTGAGCGCAACGCGGCGCTACCCTATGGCACCCTGGTCCACCTGGATGCCTCCAACGGCACCCTGGTCGCCCTCGAAGGAGCAGTCTCATAGGCAGTAGGGGCATAGGGGCGTAGGGGCTTAAGGGGTTGAGGCGGCCGGGCGTGCCTTCCGGCCGGTCTGTAGGGCAGTAGGGGCTTAAGGGCCTAGGGGAACAGGGGGCCTGAGGTCCTGGGCAGATGATCACGATCGCGGGAGGCCCATGCGGGTGGTTCGCAGGCGCTGGGCCCAAGGAAATCTGGCGGTTGTCGAGGGGTCCGACGTGGGGCCCCCAGGGGGCTATCCTCCCATCCACGGCAACCAACCCCCTGGAGTGGAGTTGCCTCGATTTTGTAGACACCGTTGAAAGCCCGAGAATGGGCAGGAAGGAGTCTACGAATGGGAGAGCAACGCAGGGAGTTTTCCAAGGAGTTCAAGCGCGAGGCGGTGCGTCTGGCGTA
>JBATEX010000147.1:0-50792 GCA_049664225.1 Thermoanaerobaculia bacterium | reverse complement strand
TACGCCAGACGCACCGCCTCGCGCTTGAACTCCTTGGAAAACTCCCTGCGTTGCTCTCCCATTCGTAGACTCCTTCCTGCCCATTCTCGGGCTTTCAACGGTGTCTACAAAATCGAGGCAACTCCAGTCCTCCCTTCCACAGCAACCAACCCCCTGGAGGTCCCCACGCCGAACCCTCACCCGTTGGAGAAACCTCGCACCGAGCCGTGGACCCCCTAGGCCCTTGCGCCCCTAAGCCCTCAAGGATCAGCCGGAGGTACGACGGCTGCTTCAACCCCCAAGCCCTCAAAGACCGGCCGGAAGGCTACGCCCGGCCGCCTCAACCCTACGGACAGACTTCTGCGTTGCTGGGGACCTGGCCCGTAAGCACCAGGAAGTTGCCGAAGGGACCCATGTTGTTCATCGCCTCGCCCTTGGGACCCTTGAACTTCAGGCGCCCGAACATCATCGCCTTCATGGGTCCGTACTTGTCCGCTCCCATCTCCTGCCAACGCCGTGTGTCGGCAAACATCAGGTAGTCGGCCTTCGGGCTCAACTCCTCGACTTTGACGGCTCCACCGTAGACACACTCCGTCGATCCGTCCCGATCTTCGATGCGCATCTCGACTCTGGGGCTGTCTTCACAGTCCCGACGGTAGATCTGCATGATCTTGAAACCGCGGTCGAGGTCGTTCTGCATCCACTTGCCGAGCTCGCCGGTGAGCCTTTCATCTTCGTTCCAGGCCTCGCAGGCCAGTTCGGCCCAGTCGGCGGACATGAAGACGATCTCTTCGCCAGTGGCGGGAGAGACGAGGATCGGCACCAGGAGCACCCCCAGGCAGAGGGCGATGGCACCTGTAGTGATGAGCTTCTTCATGGTTGCTGCCTCCTTGACTTTCTGGGTGTCGTCGATAACGCTCCCGACTCGATGAACTCCTCCAAAAATTCACCTCTGGTGAGTCGAGGGCAGCGCACATTGTGGAAGAGGCTTCAAGAATCCACCACACTCTTTCGGGTGGTGCTGCCTGCATGGCCCCGAAAGTGACTGCCACTACCCTTTGGGATAGGTCGTTTCAATACCGCCGGCGCAACTTCAGGGCTCCGGGCCCTCGCGAGACGCCGAACATATCGGCCAGCTGCACGGCGAAGGGGCTGTCCGTTGCGGGCTCTCCGTTGATCGACTCGATGGCAATGCCATGCATCGGATCGAACTGCCGGGTCAGCAGCACTTTCAAGAAGCCAAAGTAGTCCCGCAGGAACGGGTGGTCGGGCTCGACCTCGATTTGGAGATCTCGGCCCTGTCTCCGAGCCACTACCACCAACTCGGCACCATGGTAGACGAGATACGTCCCTACCCGCCTGGGTGGTAGGCGCCCTTTGAACTCTTCGAGAGCCAAGCCGCAGGGAGAGGCCGGATCCAGCGCTCCCATCCAGAAGATCCTGTCGGCTGGCAACCCCTCTCGCAGTCGATGGTAGGCCGCGGGAGAAATGAACTGGAGACCTTGAGGACCCTGGAAGAAGTGACCCGCCAGGATCTCGCCTGAGAGCTCCATGATGCGAAGGGTTCGGAAAAGATTGGACCACCGCAGTGCCGGAAGCTCACGGGCCAGCAGCTCTCTGAAGAGGATTCCGTAGCGCTGCAGCAATTGACGGGCCCTCTCCCTATTGAGCTCCTCGACCTCCAGGGCGTCGCGCTCCGCTTCGAAATCGTCGCGGTCCTCGAGGCGATACCAGTCACCCGGGACCGTCCTGGTTGCCCGCCAGCGCTCGGGTCTGGAGCGGCGCGCGTGGCGAGAGCTGGCCACCGATTTCGCCTCGGGCGAGCCTTCCGACTCCACGCTCCGAAACTGATTGAGCGCTGCCTGCCGCACCGCCAGGAAGGTCGAGTTCGAAACGCTGCCCTCCCAGGCCTGGGACCACAAGGTGTCGGTCAACTGGGCTGCATCCAAGCCCGAATCGCGCCGCAGCTCTTCCAGCCCGAAGCGCCCTTCACGCTCGCTGAAAAGTCCTTTCAGCGGCTCCTCAGTGGGCTGAGCGCTGTCGGTAGAGCCTGGCCCCGGGAACAACTCCAACTCCGGTCGTAGTGCGAAAGTCAGCCGTTCCCTACCGCAGCCGAGCCAGATCAGGTCGGTCTCCTGCATGAGGGCATCCAGCCAGGCCGTGTAGTAGGGCTCCAGTCGAGCTGGCAACAACTCGGACTCCCAGAGTCGGGCCGGTGCCGGGTAACCGAACAGACCCTCCAGGGCGGCCTTCAGGCGCTCCGGGTCGCCGCCTGCACTACCCAGATCCTGTTGCGTCGCGAGGAACAGGGGTAGTTGATCGAGGGACAGAGCCTCGAAGGAGGGTCGAGCCTCGGCCCTCAGAAGCCTCAGGAGACGTTCGAGGTTGTCGCTGTCGCAGATCTCGAGACGTTGGTCGTTCCCGCTCCGGAAGCGATCGATGACGACGCGCTCCTCTTCCAGCAGGGCCTCCACCGCCTCTCTGGTCTCGGCCTCGCCCAGGGCGAAGGTCTCCGCCAGGAGCCGCTCGGGGAAGGGGCCATAGAACCGGATCCACTCCGACACCAGGTCCACCAGGGTTGCCCCGCCCTCTTGCCTATCGATCTCGCGGTCGGTCGGTCTCGAGGGTTGCGCGAGGCGCTCCTGCGCCCATTCCAGGGCCACCCTGGAGCCATCGGGTCCGCTCACCAGCGGCCGGAGCTCGACCGTTTCCTGTTGCCAATCCAGGCCTCGGAAGAGTCTGGGCAGGTCCTCGACGTGGACTACGATCTCGAGACGATCCCGAGAGTCACGTCCCTGGACCCAGACGAGCCTTTCGGAAGCCGATTGTAGGATCGCATCGAGGTCGTCCTCCCCGCCGGCCAGATCCCGGCCCATCGCGGCGAGAAGCTCTTGCCACTCCCCGACAGGTAGGACCACTCGCTCCCGGGTCCAATCCACGAGATCCCGTGCACTCTGCGGGGCGTAGCCCGGGTAGATCCTGTGCAGCTTGCGCTGGAATCGGTCGACGAGAGCGGAAGGCAGCCGCGGCCGCAGCTGAGAGCTATAGACCAACTCCTGCAACAGGTCGCGGCGGAGACCTGAGGAGTGAGCCTCCTCTGGAATGTCGTCCTCGTACATCAGGCGGTTGGTTTGCTTCCAGAGCACATTGGCCGCCAGGGGCGAGGCCTCGGAGGTGGAGACCTCGCTCCAATGGATCTCTCCTCGCTCGAGCTCCCCGAGAACGAGCTTGAGGCTCTCTAGATCGAACTCGTCCTGGAGGCAGGTTCGCCAGGTCTCCACCAGAACCGGGAAATCCTCATAGCGCGAGACCGAGGCGAGCATCTTCTTGGCTCGCTGACGGTTCAGCCATAGGGGTACGCGACGTCGGTAGCTGGCCCGTGGCAGCAGCAGGGCCCTGCCTGCGTTCTCACGGAATCGCGCCCCGAAGAAGCCGCTTCTCTCCAAACTGTGGCGCAGGAGCTCTTCCACGTTGTCGGGACGCACCAGCCCCAGGAGCCGATCGACATCGAGATGCTCGTCGGCCGAGAACAGGAGACAGTCGTTGTCCTGCTCGATGGAGAGCGTCCGACCCTCCTGCCGTTCCCAGGCCGCCGCCAGGGCCAGAGCCCAGGGTCGGTTGACCTGTCCACCCCAGAAGCTGTGCAAGACCAGTCCGCTACGCCCTTCCCGCGGATCGGGGTCCGTCACCCGCTCTATCACCATGTGTTTGCGGTGCGGCAGACCACAACCGGTCACCGCTCGCTGATGCTCGAGGAGCCGTACCAGATCCTCGGCAGCCGACGCATCGACGCTGTGCTCTCTCGCAAGCTGGCGCAGCAGAATTGCGCGACCGTCGTTGCTCTCCAAAAGGCTGTCAGCCCGCTCCAGGAAGTCACCGGTCCTGGAAGCCAGATGGAAGCTGCGATTGCGCTCTTCGGCTCGCCAGAAGGGAGCCATGGCCGAAGAACGCCGTGCCGGTACTACCAACACGTCGTTGTGGGTAATGCCCCTGATCTGCCAGTTCTGTGCCCCCAGGGTGAAGGTGTCACCCACCGAGCGCTCCCAGACAAACTCCTCGTCCAGCTCGCCGATCTTGGCCATCGAATCCTGCAGGCGAAGATGGAAGTAGCCGCGATCCGGAATCGTGCCGCCCGACTGATAGATGAGTCGCGCCACGCCCGGCCGAGCTCGGATCGTGTTCTCCACCCGATCGACGGTCACTCGCGGACGGAGCTCCCGGATGCGGCTGTCGGCGTAGCGGCCAGCCAGCATTTCGACAACCAGGTCGAACTGGCGTCGCTTCAGATCCCGATAGGGGTAGGTGGATCGCAGAAACGCGAAGAGCTCCTCCACGTTCCAGGTCTCGGCCACCACCATCGAGAGCATCACCTGGGCGAGCACGTCAAGGGCGCCGGTGACGGGACGGCTCTCCTCGATCTCCTGTTCGAGAACTGCTCGGGCCATCACCGCGGCATCCAGCAGATCCCGGTCGAAGAGGGCGTAGAGCCGACCCCGGCTGGGCGCTCCGACCTGGTGCCCGGCTCGACCCAATCGCTGCACCGCCGAGGCGACGGTCGCCGGCGTCTGTACCAGAAGGACCTCGTCTAGGGCCCCGATGTCGATCCCGAGCTCGAGCGAGTTGGTGGCGACCAGGGCTGCCAAGCGGCCCTCTTTCAAGCGCTCCTCGACGACGGCGCGGATCTCGCGTGAAAGCGAACCATGGTGCGAGTAGGCGAGGTCGGACGCCTCGGGCTCGTTGAGCAACCGGGTGAGCTTCTCGGTCAGGCGACGGGAGTTGGCGAAGATCAACGTCGAGCGATTGCTCTCGATGCGACGTCGTATCCCGTCGATCAGGGGTTCCCAGACCTCGGTAGGCGAGGGCTCAACCCTGACCGCCGCCGATTTCCTTTCCGTTGGACTCGACGTGTCCTGCCCCCGCGCCACGACCCTCAGGTCGTACCGTTTCTCTTCGGACGAAGCGATGACGGTGACCGGTCGCGGTCGGCCGACGGGCTCCCCGTCTACCCCCAAGGGTCCGAGCTGAAACCCACCCACGAAACGCGCGATGCGTTCGGCTGGACGTACCGTCGCAGAGAGCGCGAGGCGCTGGAACTCTCCCGCCAGCAGGCCGAGCCGCTCCACGGCAGTGATCAGATGGGTGCCCCGCTTGCCACCCGCAACAGCGTGGATCTCGTCCAGGATGACGCACTCCACGGAGCCGAGAATGGACCTGCCACCCTTCGAGGTCAGCAGGATGTTGAGGCTTTCCGGCGTGGTGATGAGCACTTCGGGAGGGTGTCGAAGCATCTTCTGTCGCTCGGCCGAGGTGGTGTCGCCGCTACGGGTCTGTACCCGTACCGCTTCGGGCTGCACGCCAGCCGCCTCGAGCTCGACCTCCAACTGACCCAGGGGACCCAACAGATTGCGTTGGATGTCGTTGTTGAGCGCCCGCAGGGGAGAGACGTAGAGCACCCTCGTCCGCCCACCTCGCCACTCGCCCGTGAGCAACTGGTTCAAGGACCAGAGGAAAGCCGCGAGCGTCTTGCCGCTACCGGTAGGGGCGGTGACGAGAACGTTCTCACCGGCCGCGATACGTGGCCAGACCTGGGCTTGCACCAGCGTCGGCTCTCCGACCTGGCGCTGGAACCAGTCGGCCACGACAGGATGAAAGACGCTCAATGCTGCGCTTGTCTTCTCGGATGCCATGTTCGTATGGGACCCTGACTCTCCGTTGTCGGATCCGTAGTCTAGCCCCTTTGCCGCCCACCCCCCGCCCGTCCCGGGCAAAGGGTGTTGAGGCGGCCGGTCGTGCCTCCCTGCCGACCTATGAGGACTTGGGGTTGAACCGGCCGCACTTCGTGCCGGCCGGCCCTTGCGGCAGTAAGGGCGTAGGGGCGCAGAGGGAGATTCCCTGACGAGAGTTCAGTGAGTGCTCCATGCTCACTCTCGGTCCAGATCGGGCAAGAGGTCGGTCCGGGGGGCAGGATTCCAGGGGGTTCTTGCAGCGGAAGGGAGGATAGCCCCCTGGGATCCTGCCCCCCGGGCTGACCTCACAAGATCGTGGTCATCCCCTGAGAACCTCGCCGCCGTCCCCCTGCGAACCACCCGGACGGGCCTCCACGAGATCATGGTCGTTGGCCCAGAACCTCAGGACCCCAAGCGTTTACTGATCCAGCAAGAAGTACCGGGGGGCGGGGCCGACCTCTACGGTCGGGCCGCCGGTCGGCTCCAGTTCCCCTCCGTCGCGGCCGAAGACTCTCGAGGCAGGACGGGGGAGTGTGGCCTCGACGGTGCCGGCGGTGCTCCAGCCCACCACCACCTCGTCCCCTGCGTCGATCTGAAAATGATAGAGCCTTGCCGGCGGCTCGGTTTCGAGCGGGCCGAGGAAGCTGCTACCCGCCAGTTGATCCTGGAGCGTCGCCAGGGCGTGAAAAGATGGGCGCATCAGGAACGAGCCGTCGGCGTCGAGAAACGTCAGGCCATACCCCTTGGCTACCAGCCGCCACCAGTACACCCTCTCCACCAACCCGGTTCCCAGAACCAGGAGGCAGTAGCGGACCAGGTAGTTGGCCTGCGCCTCTTCGTCGACCGATACGTCGCGACCGGCCGGGGAGTGGGGACCCTCCCACAGCGGCCAATTGAACTCGGTGACCCAGGCCTTTGGGCTGCTGCTGCGACCGGTGTCGGCCAGGGCCCTGAGTTGCACCGCCTTGTCGACGGTGTCGAAGCCCAGTTGTCGGCTCTCCGGTGCCCCGCGCCGATCCACATACAGCAGGCTCGAGACGATGTCGAAGTGCACACCCTCCCAGGGGACATTGAGTACCCCCGCCAAGCGATGAAACTCGTAGTCGATCACCGCCGGGCCCAGGATCCGCACCCCCTCGTACCGTCGTAGGGTGCGGCTGGCATCGGTAACCAACTCCAGGTACTCGGCGTAGTTCCACACGCCCCACTTGCTGCGGTTGATCGCCTGACCGACCTGGAAGTCCTTGCCAAAAGGAGTGAAGCGCTCGGCCAACTGGCTCACCGCGGCCTGCCATCGACCTCGATCCCGGACAAGATCCCGATTCTGAGGCAGAGCGAAGCCGAGCTCGATACCCCGCCCATGGAGCTCGCGCGCCAGGAGTTCCTCTGCGTCGTGAGCCTCCTGCCAGGGATGCAACCGCAGGAGAACCCGCTTCACCCCGAGCGCCTCGAGGGCCACCAGCGCTGCCTCGGGGTGCTTTCCCATCGGTCTCATTCCGACTCCGAGGCCATCCCATCGCACGGGTTCCCGGTAGAGCTCCTTTTTCAGCTCTCGATAGCGGCGCCGTGCCCTGGGCAGCGCGGTTAAGGCGGCACCATACTCTCGCGCGTGATGCCCGGCATCCCCCAGCCTCACACCCAGGCGCTGCCAGCGGCCTGCGTGCTGATGGGGTTGGTCGGAGAGGTAATCCCAGACCACCAGGTCCCGCCTCGAAGCACCCTCTGGCGGGGGAGGGATGTGAGCATGGTGCCCTCTGGATACGAACAGCGACTTGAACCATCGAAAGGGGCTGCGGAGGGCATCTTTGATCCTGTTCTTGGCCAGGAAGCCATGGAAGAAGAGTCGATAGAGCCCTCTTTTGAAGGGGGAGTCGGCATCTCCCTTTCCCCAATAGGAGCGCAGCAGCACCTCCTGAAGATGGAGATCGAAGATCCGCAATCGGCACAGGTCCCGGGTCCGACGGCTTGTCGTCAGCGGCCGATCGAGCTGCGCTCGATTCAGATCGATCAGATAGACAGTCGGTGCATCCGACGCCTTCCTGCCCGCAACGACCAACAGATTGCCTACCGAAACATCCCGATGCCAGATGCCGGCATCATGCAAACGACGCAGCATCCGGCCGACGCTGCCGACCAGGATCTCGGCCCCGATCTGTGGAAACGTCTGCTTCTCGTTGCCCTCCTGCAGGGCTCGGAAGAAATACCTCGCCTCGATGGAGTCCGGGATCTTCTCGCTGACGAAGAAGGAGGGGCCATTCGCGGCCTCCGACTCGATCAGCAGGACGGGTGCCGGCGTGGGTACCCCGGCGTCGACGACGGCCTGCGCCGCTCGCCAGGACCTTTTCGCCTTGCTGCCCTTAAGGCGTCGCGACAACCGAGCGCGAAAGCCCTGATTTCGGAACTGCTTGACGACTACAGAAATCGGGCCGGTGAGAGTCTCCAACTCGGAGGAGTACAGGTAGTTCCTCCCCCAGTGCAGCGTCTCACCGCCCCTGCCTGGATCGACCAACAACTCGATCGCATCGGACAGGTCGACGGGGCGGTGGGCCGCTGAGACCTCCCCGTGGAGCCCCGCCAACGAAAAGCCCTCGAAGCTCCTCTCCTGGCCTGCAGCTTCGTCTGCCGGTGACGTTCCGCTACCCGCCAAGGATCTCGTACTCCTCGGCGCGCAGACCGGTATCGGCTTCGACTCGTATACGGGTCCCGAGGCGCTTCTCGAGCTCGACGAGAATCGCGCGCTGCTCGCCTTCGAGAGAGGTCGAGACCTCGGGTCTGACCCGGAGCCGCAGGGGACGGCCACCCAGTTCGGCGATTCTCTCCAACACCTTCCGGCGGAGCTCGAGCAGCACCGTGATCTCGCTTTTCACCCTCCCGAGGCCCCGGCAGGTGGGACAGGGCCGGGTCAACTGGCTCACCAGATCGCCGCGGCTCCGCTTGCGGGTGATCTGGACCAGCCCGAAGTCGGACAGACCCCCGATGCGGATACGCGCCCGGTCGTTGGCCAGTTCAGCCTCGAGCGCCGCCATGACCTGGGCCTGGTGATCGGGATTCTCCATGTCGATGAAATCGGCGACCACGATGCCGCCCAGATCCCGAAGTCGAAGCTGCCGGGCGATCTCCCGGGTCGCCTCCAGGTTGGTCTTGAGAGCCGTCTCCTTCAGATCCACTTCACCGACGTAGCGGCCCGTGTTGACGTCGATGGCCACCAGGGCCTCGGTAGGGCTCACCACGAGATAGCCCCCCGACGGCAGCCACACCCTGCTACCCAGAGCTCTCTCCAGCTCTGACTCCACACCAAAGCGCTCGAACAAGGTGCCCTCGGGAACATGCAGCTGGACCTTGCCAACAAGTTCGGGGGCCACCTGCCTCAGATAGCCCACTACCTGCTCATAGATCTCGGCCCCGCTGAGCCATAGGATCTCGAAGCTCTCATCGAAGAAATCCCGTACCGCTCTCATCGGAAGCTCGACGTCACGGTGCAAAAGAGCCGGTGCCTTGACCCGTTGGGAGCGCTCGTCGATCTCGTTCCATAGTTGGGTAAGGCGCCCCAAGTCCGCTTCGAGAGTGCTCGGGTCGGAGCCTTCTGCTACCGTCCGGACAATCAGACCCGTCTTGGGAGGACGGATTTCAGCCAGCAGGTCTTCCAGGCGCTGGCGCTCTTCACCGTCCTCGATCCGGCGCGAGATACCAAGGTCCGCACTGGCAGGGAGCAGCACCAGATGGCGTCCCGGCAAAGTGATGAAGGTGGTGATCCGTGCCCCTTTGTTGGGCAGCGGCTCTTTGACCACCTGCACCAGAACCTCCTGCCCCTCGGCGATCAGCTGGTTGATGGGCCGACTCAAGACCCCTTCCTCGACGTCCTGCTCGAGCTCGGCCTCCTCGACTCCCTGCAACTGGTCCTGGATATCTCCGGCGTAGAGAAAAGCATCCCTTTCCAGACCAATGTCCACGAAGGCAGCCTCGATGCCAGGCAAGACGCGCGTCACTCGGCCCTTGAAGACCGCTCCGACCAGTCTCTCTTCGCGACGCCGCTCGATGCGAACCTCCATCAAACGCCCGTCCTCCAGAACGGAAATCCGGCTCTGATGGGCGTCACTTTCGATGAGCAGTTGATGGCTCACGGGGTACTACCGATTCACGTGTCGCCTGAAGTCTACTCCCAGGATGAGACCTGCGGCGATGAAGTTGGCCAGGGTGAAGGAACCGCCATAGGACAAGAACGGCAGGGGAATGCCGGTGATCGGCACCAGGCCGACCACCATGGCCGTGTTGTAGAGGACGTGGAATGCGAACCCCGACAAGAGTCCGACGATCAACAGGATACCGACGCGGTCACGGGCGCGTAGGGCCACTTTCGTCCCATTGAGGATGTAGAGGGCGTAGAGGAGCAACACCGTAGCCACTCCGATGAATCCCCATTCTTCAGCCAGCACCGCGAAGATGAAGTCGGTGTGGCGCGCGGGAAGGAAGCGCAATTGACTCTGGGTGCCCTGCTGATAGCCACGGCCGTAGAGCTGGCCCGAACCGACGGCGATCTTGCTCTGGCGCAGTTGATAGCCAGTGCCCTGGGGGTCACTGCCTGGCGAGATGAAGGTCCGCACCCGGTCCTTTTGATAGTCGAGCATGACCAGATTCCATCCGACCGCCGCCAGGACGAGTGCCACTGCGGCGCCGACAGCAAAATACCTCCACGGCACACCTGCCACTACCAACATGCCAGCCAACATGGGCACGAACATCGCCGCTCCGCCGAGGTCCGACTCGAGAGCCACGAGCACCATGGGCAGGGCAACCATGGACGAGGCGGCCATGATCTGCCCGAAGCTCAGGAACCGTCGATTGATCCCCGCCAGGTAGCGAGCCAACAGCAGGGCGGTCGCGATCTTGGCGAACTCTGAGGGTTGCAGACGGTAGGCACCGACACCCAACCAGCTGCGCGCCCCACCCGCCTCCTTGCCCACCAGGAGGACCAGCAACAGCAGCAGCATCGCGACTGTATAGATCGGCAGGGAGAACTTGGTCAGGAACTGATAGTCCAGGGTAAAGGCCACGACGAAGACCAGCAGGCCCAATCCCAGCCAAACGGCTTGGCGCGGCAGGTAGTCGATCGACAGCTCGGAGCTGGCGCTGTGAACCGTCACCAGGCCAATTAGCGAGATCAGCAGAGCCGAGATCAACAGAGCCCACCGGACGGTGGCCAGTTGCCTCAGAAACGGCCGCTCGTCAGGAAGACTGGTCGTTGTCGAGATAGTCCCGGAAGTAGATCTCATAAAGCCGTTTCGCCAGTGGTGCCGCTGCCGTGGAGCCGTGCCCACCGTGCTCCACGAATACGACCACAACCAACTGTTTGTCTCCGGCTGTCGCGTAGGAGGCGAACCAGCCGTGGTCCCTTTGCTCATAAGGCAGGTCTTCGCTCTTGATCCAGGTCTTCTGCTGCACGACTTGGACCGTGCCGGTCTTGCCCGCCACATCGATTCCCGGCACCCGGGCGGCCGACCCCGTGCCCCGCTGGTCGTTGACTACCGACCACAAGGCCGCCCCGATGCGCTCGAAGACCCAGGGCTCCACCGTTAGCTGCTCTTTCTCGACAGATGGAGACTCCACGACGTGTGGTCTCACCTGGTAGCCACTGTTGGCGACCGCCGCCATGAGCGAGGCGATCTGCAGCGGTGTCACCAGAATTGGCCCCTGTCCTATGGCCACCGAGATGGTCTCGCCCGGATACCAGGGTGTGCCTCGCCGCCGGGCGCTCCAGTCCGGATCGGGCACCAGCCCCTCCCGTTCACCCAGCAGGTCGATGCCGGTCGGGCGCCCGAGACCCAGCTGTCGGGAGTACTTGGCGATGCGCTCGATACCGAGCTCCTGGCCCAGGTGGTAGAAGTAGACGTCGCAGGATTCCTTGATGGCCCGATGCAACGAAATATGGCCGTGACCGGCCTGCTTCCAGCACCGCCAGCGACGGTTGTAGATCTTCGTCGCGCCACCACACCAGACCGTCTGCTCCGGGTCTATGACACCCTCGCTGAGGCCGGCTGCGGCCATCACGATCTTGAACACCGAGCCGGGTGAATAGGTGTTCTGGATGACACGGTTCTGCAGCGGATCCTCAGGCGCCTCGATCAGGTTGCGCCAGGCATCCCGGTCCAATCGTCGGGAGAAGATATTGGGGTTGTACGAAGGGGCCGAGACCATCGCCCGAATCTCCCCCGTCGCCGGATCGAGCGCCACGGCCGCCCCGGCCTTGCCCTCGAAATAGCGGGCCGCCTCCTGTTGCAGGTCGAGATCCAGACCGAGCTTCAGGTTCTGCCCAGACTGCGCCGGCTCCCGCCCATACTCCTCCTTGAATCGACCCCGGGAGTCCACGATGACCGCTCGTTGACCGTCGGCACCCCTCAGGCTTTCGTCGAAGGCCAGTTCGACTCCCTTGCGGCCTACTAGATCACCCGGCTTGAGAGAGCTCGCACCGCTTGCCAAATCACGCTGGCTCACCTCACCGAGATAGCCGAGTGTGTGGGCGGTAATCGGCCCGTTGCGATAGAGGCGCAGATGACCGACCTCGACAGCAAACTCCGGGAACTCCAGAGCCGCCACCTCGATTGCTGCCACCTCGGAAAGTGACAGGGCTTCAGCGATCAGGATGGGACGGAAGGAACCGGCGCCACCGCCTTCGTCGAGAGCCTGCCTGAGCTCGGACGCCGGCTGGTTCAGGCAGCGCTCGGCAAAGCTCAGGGCCTTTTCTAGATCCTGGCTGCGAGAGGGATCGAGCTTCAGGTTGTACGAAGGCACGTTCTCCGCCAACAGCCGACCCTGCCGCCCATAGATCAGCCCCCGAGGCGCCTTCAAGGACAGCTCCCTTACCCTGTTGTTCTCGGCGAGCTCCAGATAGTAGTCGCCGGAAACCACCTGCACGAACCAGAAGCGGGCGGCGATCAGAAGGAAGACGCCGAAGAGCACCAGCTGCAGCCTCGGCAGCCGCTGTAGAAGATCCTCCTTGTGCTCACGAACCTGTCTCATGACGTCAAGTGCTCCTCATCCTTCGAAACGGATTCTGGTCTTGCGCGTCCGGCGCCACATCTCGAGTCGCGAGCGCATCCGTCGATTGGCCAGGTACAGTACACCGCCCAGCACTCCCGTCGTGCCGACCCTTACCAGTATCCAAGAATACTGTGGTAGATCGGCGTCCGCGAGAAACAACAGCGATAAACCAAGCAGGATCAACTGCTGGGCTGCCGCAGCGACCGCGAAAACCAACAGCGAGCTGGCGGGGCGCTGAATCACCAGACGCTGCGCCGTGATCGCGGTGCCGTATCCGACGACCGTGTTGGCGATGCCAAAGAGACCAAAATAGCCCCCGGTCAGACCGTCCGTGACCAGCCCCGCCACCGTCCCGCCAAACATACCGGCTGCGCTGTTGCCATCCATGGCGTTGAAGACGACGATGACGAGGAAGAAATCCACGGCCAGGGAGAACTGTGGAAAGAGGCTGACTCCCGCTACTTGCAGCAGCGTCGCCACCGCCAGCGCCATTGCGAACCTAAGGCTGCGCATCAGGCACTGCCTCCCTGACGGCTTCCGGCATTGTTTCCTCTTTGAGGACGTAGACCTGGTCCAACAGTCCGAAGTCGACCTGCGGGATCACGCGGATCTCGTAGAACAGCTCGTCGCCCGGGATGACTGCTGCGACGGTCCCCACGGGGATGCCCCGCGGGTAGATCCCATCGATACCGGCGGTAGTCACTGCGTCGCCGACCCTCACGTCGGCCTGGAGTGATACATAGTCGAGCTCGAGATTGCCGCGGCCGCCACCCTTGATCACGCCCTGCCTGTGGGTGCGCTCGATCATGACACCGACACTCGCCGCCCGGTCCGTGATGAGCTGCACCTTGGCGTAGGGTCCTGTGACGAGCACGATTCGGCCCACCAGACCCTTGCCTGAAACCACTGGTTGATTGACCCGTACGGTATCGGCAGCGGTCCTCAGCACCGCGGTCTGCAACCACGAGGCGTAATCGACGTACACCAGATCTGCCGCCTGTAGCTCGGCTTCGAAGGCTCGAGTGTAGGTCAGAGCACGAGCTAGGTGGTCCAGATCTTCCTTGAGGCCGAAGTTTCGGATGGATTGCTCCCGAAGCTCTCCAACCTCCTCGCGGAGGCGGAGATTCTCCGCCAGAAGAGTGCGCCGAAGCGCCATGTCTTCGCTGAAGCCGGTGACGCTACTGCCCACCCAGGTGACAAAGCCGGTTACCGGCGCCACCAGGCGGACTATGCCCGCCTCGAGGTAGCTGCTCTTGCCCTCCGGGTGGCGGATCTGGGCGGTCAGCAGGATCAGCTGCCCGACGAGCAGGACTATGAGTAGCCAGCGCGCCTGACGTTCGCTCAGCGGATAGAGACCTTTCGCAGCAGATCGATGTCTTCGAGGACCCGCCCCGTTCCCAGCACCACGGAGGAGAGAGGATCTTCGGCCAGCACCACCGGCAGGCCAGTTTCGTTCCGCAGCCGCTGGTCGAGACCTCTAAGCAGCGAGCCGCCACCGGAGAGGACGATCCCTTTGTCCATGATGTCGGCAGACAGCTCGGGAGGAGTCCGCTCCAATGCCATGCGGACCGCCTCGACAATTGTGACTACCGGCTCGGCCAGCGCCTCGCGGATCTCTGCGTCGGTGATGGTGAGATTCCGGGGGACACCTTCGATCAAATCGCGTCCCTTGATCTCGACCTTGATCTCCTCCTTCAAGGGAAAGGCGGAGCCCAGATCCATCTTGAGCTGCTCTGCGGACCGTTCTCCGATCAGCAGGTTGTACTTGCGTTTCAGATACTGGATGATCGCGTCGTCCATCTCGTTACCGGCAATGCGCACCGAGCGACTGTAGACGGTGCCGGCCAGCGAGATGACAGCGACGTCCGTCGTGCCACCTCCGATATCGACGATCATGTTGCCAGACGGCTCGGTAATCGGCAGTCCCGCTCCGATGGCCGCCATCATCGCCTGCTCGACGAGGAAGACCTCCGAAGCTCCGGCACGGGTCGCCGAGTCCCTGACGGCCCGCTTCTCGACCTGGGTGATCTCCGAGGGTACGCCGATGACGATGCGGGGATGGACGTACATCTTGCGGCCGTGGGCCTTCTTGATGAAGTACTCCAACATCCTCTCGGTGACCTCGAAGTCGGCAATCACGCCGTCCTTCATGGGGCGAATGGACTGGATGTTGCCCGGGGTCCGTCCGAGCATCTGCTTGGCCTCACCGCCGACAGCTTCGATCCGGTTGGTCAGCTTGTTGACCACCACGACCGAGGGCTCGCGCACGACGATACCCTTGTTGCGCGCGTACACCAGGGTGTTCGCGGTTCCCAGATCGATCGCCAGATCGTTGGAGAAATATCTTAGAAACGAGGCAAATGCCATAGTCTTTGTGCCGTAATTTCGGTTCCAAAGTCGCTCTTACGTCGAACGAGCGAATATAGCATAAGGCATTCTAGCTTTTGGAGTTGTGGCTGCTGCAACTGTCTTGCCCGGACCCCTGTCGCCTGCTAGAGTTCGGAGTTCTTCGCGACCTGCGAAGAAAAGGGGTCTTCTATGCTCAAAGTCTTTCGCGACAATCTGAAGTATCTGAGTTGGGTTCTGTGGCTCGTCATCGTCGTCTTCGTGCTCTTCGTATTCGTGGACTTCGGTGCCACGGTGCCCACGGGTAGCACCATTCCGACCGACGCGGCCGCCACCGTCGGGGACATCGACATCACCTATGGCGAATTCGAGCGCTCCTACCGCCAGGCGGAGGAGGTCTACCGCCAAGCCTATGGTGACCAGTTCAATCGCGAGTTGGCCCAGCAAATGGGGCTTCCCATGCAGGTGCTCGACAGCCTCGTAGCCGACAAGATCTTGCTTCAGGAAGCCGATCGAATGGGCCTGAGGGCGACCGACGAAGAGGTCCGGCAAGCAATCCTCGAGTTCCCGGCCTTCCAGGCCACTACCGGTGGCTTCGTCGGCGAAGAGCGGTACCGTCAGATCCTGCGCTCCAGCGGCTATACCGTGGACAGCTTCGAGCAGATGATCCGCACGCAGTTGCTTGGCCAGATGGTGCGGGACGTGCTGTCGGCCAACCTCTTCGTCTCAGACCAGGATGTGCTGGCCTCCTACAAGGAGCAGATCGAGCAGGCCAAGATCCGCTTTGTCCAGCTGCCCTCCTCAAGCATGGCCAGCGAGGTGATCGCCTCTCCCGAGGAGATCGCGGTCTACTTCGACGAGCACAAGGAGGCTTTGAGGATTCCCGAACGGCGGGTCGTCGACTATCTCCTACTGGACCAGAATGCTCTACGAGCCACAATCGAGCTTACCGACGAAGAGCTCTTCGACTACTACGAGGCCAACCCAGAGGAGTTCACCCAGGAGGAGCAGGTTCGTGCGCGACACATCCTCTTGCAGGTTGGCAGTGACCGCACCGAGCAACAGGCGGAAGATCAGATGCTGGCCATCCGAGATCGCCTTGCTGGCGGCGAGGACTTTGCCACCCTGGCCACCGAGTTTTCGGACGACCCGGGCAGCAAGGCACAGGGTGGCGACCTGGGCTTTTTCGGGCGGGGGCAGATGATCGGCGAATTCGAAGATGCCGCCTTCACCGCCCAGCCCGATGAGGTGGTCGGACCGGTCAAGACGAACTTCGGCTACCACCTGATCCTGGTCGAAGAGAGACGCGATGCCGGTCGGTCGAGCTTTGCCGACGTCCAGGAGCAGATTCGCAGCCGGCTGCTCAACCAGCGCGTCCAGGACCTCGCCGCATCAACGGCCAGCGATCTGGCCGAGCGCATCGATAAAGAAGATCTCACCACCCGGGAGACGCTGCAACAGCTGGCCGACACCGAAACGGGCGTGACCTTCCTCACCACCCCCACCTTCGGCCGCGAAGACAACGTGCCAGGGATTGGACGCGGGACCGGTTTCTCGGTGACCGCCTTCGAGCTGAACCAGGACGAGGTCTCCGAACCTGTGCAGGCGGCGGCGGGGTGGGTCATCCTTCGTCTGGCCGAGGTCCAGGAACCCCGCCTTCCGGAGCTCGACGAGGTCCGCGAAGAGGTAGGCAGCTTGGTACGCCAGGAAAAGCAGTTGCAGATGGCGACCGAGCGAATGGTGGAGGCCCGTCAGAAGCTAGACGCTGGAACCAGCCTGGATGAGGTGGCCGAAGAGTTGGGGTTGGCAGTCCGCGAGAGTGGCCAGTTCGGACGCGGTGGCTCGATCGCCGGCCTGGGCAGCAACCCGGAGGTGGCCTCTGCAGCTCTGGCCCTGGATGTGGGCAGTTTTGCCGGTCCTCTGACTCACCAGAATCAGGTCCTGCTCCTCGAGGTCGTCGAGCGCCAGCGCTTCGACCCCCAGGAGTTCGAGATCCAGAAACAAGGAGCCCGAGAGACAGTGCGCTCCGAGATGCTGAACGAATTGCTGGCCTCTCTCGTGACCCAACGGCGTGAGGAGATGGGTGTGACCTACGACGAGCAACTGCTCCGCAACTGGGAATTGGTTCCCGGCATCGAGGGCTGACCCCTGATGGCTAGGACTCCTTACACCCCTAAGCCCCTAAGCCCCTAAAATGATCGGCTTCCTTCACGGCAAGGTTCGGCGCTCGACCCCGGAGCGGATGATCTTGGACGTCGGTGGGGTCGGCTACGACCTCCACATCCCGCTCTCTACCTATTACGAGATCGACAAGCTCGGTGCCGATTCGTCGGTCGGCCTGTTCATCCACACCCACGTGCGCGAAGACGCCATCGAGCTTTTCGGCTTCTGGAGCGAGCGGGAGAAGCTGCTGTTCGAGAAGCTGATCGCGGTCAGCGGCATCGGTCCCCGCCTCGCGCGCGTCATTCTCTCGGGCATGGCACCCGACGACTTGCTCGCCTCCCTGGCGGCTGGAGACACCGCACGGTTGGCGACAATTCCCGGCATTGGCAAGAAGACCGCCCAACGGATGATCGTGGATCTCAAGGACCGAGTTCAGGAACTGGCTGCCGAGCTGCCGGAAATCGCGGCCACGGCACCGCTCGGGGAGGATCTCGTCCTGGCGCTGGTGAACCTGGGCTATCGCGAGGGCGAAGCCCAGCGGGCCGTGGCGCAGGCGAGAAGCGAGCTACCTGACGCCGAGTCTCCCGAGCTACTGCGCGCCAGCCTGCAAAAGCTGTCTCGCGTCTAACGCCGTTTCTCCGTTTCACGCCCTCACGCCCGGGGCGGCTACAATTGCACCGTGCCCAGCGAGCGAAACATCCTCTCCGGAGCGCCCGAACCCGAAGAGCTCGGCATCGAGCAGTCTCTGCGACCCGAAAGGCTCAGTGACTACGTCGGCCAGGAGCGGATCGTCAGCAAGTTGCGGGTCTTCATGCAGGCGGCCTTGGAGCGCCGAGAGGCATTGGACCACGTGCTGCTCTTCGGGCCTCCCGGCCTCGGCAAGACCACCCTGGCACACATCATCGCTCGGGAGATGGGTACCTCCATCCGCAGCACTTCGGGTCCGGTCCTCGAGCGACCCGGCGATCTCGCTGCCATCCTGACGAATCTCGAGCCCGGCCAGGTGCTGTTCATCGACGAGATGCACCGCCTGGGCCCGACGATCGAGGAGATCCTCTACCCGGCCCTGGAGGACTATCGACTCGACCTGGTGATCGGTCAGGGTCCGGGGGCTCGGACCATGCAGATCGACCTGCGACCCTTCACCCTGGTGGGAGCTACGACCCGGGCCGGCCTCATTACCGGTCCCCTGAGGGCACGCTTCGGCATCGTGCACCGCCTCGACTTCTACGAACCGCCCGAGCTGGCAGAGATCGCGCGGAGATCGGCACTCCTGCTCGATATTCATCTCGAGGACGACGGCGCTGAAGAGATCGCACGGCGCAGCCGAGGCACTCCCAGGATCGCCAACCGCCTGCTGCGCAGGGTGCGCGATTTCGCCCAGGTCAAGGGTGATGGGGTCATCAACTACGAGACTGCTGCCCGAGCACTCGAGATGCTCGAAGTCGACGAGCTCGGCTTCGACGAGGTCGACCGCAAGATCCTCACCACGTTGATCGAGCACTACCAGGGTGGGCCCGCCGGTATCGGTGCCATCGCGGCAGCGGTGGGCGAGGACCGGGGCACGATCGAGGATCTATACGAGCCCTATCTCATCCAGCAAGGTTTTCTCCAGCGCACCAAACAGGGGCGAATCGCCACCCCCCGGGCCTATGAGCACCTCGGTCAGCCGCCGCCGTCCGACTCGACCGCCCGCCTTTTCTAGCTTCGCTTCGGTGGCGCCGTGAGTACAGCCTATTTGATCTTCAACCCGCGGGCTGGACGTTGGCGTACACCCCGGTTGGTGGACCGCATCCTGAGAGCTTTGGAGCAGCCGGGCCAGAACATCGAAGCTCGACCAACGCGTTCGCCTGGGGACGCGACTCGCCTGGCCCGGCAGGCGGTCGAGGCCGGAGCAGAGACAGTGTACGCCTTTGGCGGTGACGGAACCCTGCGAGAGGCCGCAGCCGGACTGTTGGGCTCGAACGCGATCCTGGGCACCATCCCCGGCGGCACGACCAACGTGATCCCATTGGCACTCGGACTGCCACCGCGACCCGTCGCGGCCGCCAAACGGTTGCGAGAGGCGATACCCATCGAGATGGACGTCGGACAGTGCGGCACGGAGATCTTTCTCATGCAGGCCTCCGGAGGCCTCGATGCTCGGGCCCTACACCATCTCGACCCCATCCAGAAGCGCTACCTCGGCAAGGTGGCCGTCGCTCTGGCCGGCCTTTCCCAGTGGCGTAAATACGACTATCCCGATCTCGAGTTGGTGGCCGACGGCCGCACCCAGTTCGCCTCCTTCTTCGCCGTCTGCAACCTGCCCTACTACGGGGGTCGCTTTCGGCTGGCGCCGGCCGCCCGACTCGACGATCACCAGCTGCACCTGGTTCTCTTTCGCGGACGGAGCCGCGCGGCAACCTTGGCCTTCGCGCGCGATCTGGCTCTCGGCAAACACGTGGCACGCAGCGATGTAGAGGTCCTCCAAGTCCAAGAGGTCGAGCTCAAGAGCCCAGCCAACTTTGCCCTACAGGTGGATGGCGATGCGATGAGCTCGGCGCGACCCATGACAGTTCGCCTGGCCCAGGATCGGCTTCGAGTTCTAGCGCTTCCGGGCGCGGCCGGCTGAGTGAGTTCTCATCGATACCCGAACCGCTCACAGCGTTATGATGCTGACGAATTGGAGAGCTTTTCAGCCATGAAGCGAATCGAAACCGTCCAGTCGCTCAAGCCCATCTTTTCGCCCCGCTCGGTGGCCGTCATCGGGGCATCGCGGAATCGCAATTCCCTCGGTTTCGCCCTGGTGCACAACCTGGTCTTCGGCCAGTTCAATGGCGCGATCTTCCCCGTCAATCCCCACGCCGGCAACATTCACTCACTCAAGGCCTACAAAAGCGTTGGAGACATCCCCGACCCGGTGGACCTGGCGGTCGTCATGGTGCCCAGGGCGCTGGTCATGGCAGTGGTCGAGGAGTGCCTCGAGAAGGAGATCAAGGGTCTGGTAGTCATCACCGCCGGCTACTCAGAGACAGGGGCGGAAGGCCTCGCGCTCGAACGCGAGCTTCGGGCCAAGGTGCGCGAGGGTGGAGCCCGCATGATCGGCCCCAACTGCATGGGCGTCATTAACACCGACCCGGAGGTGCGGCTCGACGCCACCTTCTCACCCACTCCGGCTCGGCGAGGCTCCATTGGTTTCGTCAGCCAATCGGGAGCACTGGGAGTGGCCATTCTCAACGCGGCTGCCGATTTGGGGCTGGGGCTCACCCAGTTTGTCTCCATGGGAAACAAAGCCGATGTCTCGGGCAACGACCTGGTGGAATTCTGGGAGGACGACCCTGACACGAAGGTCATCTGCATGTACCTGGAGTCGTTCGGGAATCCGCGTCGCTTTCCCCAGATCGCCAAGCGGGTCAGCCGCAAGAAGCCCATCCTGATCGTGAAGTCGGGTCGCACTGCCGAGGGAGCACGTGCTGCCTCCAGCCACACCGGGGCCATCGCCGGGGCCGACGTGCCCGTGTCAGCCTTCCTCGAGCAATGTGGGGTGCTGCGCGCTAACACCATCGAGGAGCTCTTCGCCATTGCCAAGGCCCTCGACCGCTGCCCGCTGTCGCCGGGCAAGCGAGTGGCCATCCTGACCAACGCCGGCGGCCCGGCCATCATGGCGACCGATGCCTGCGTCAACTTGGGGCTAGAGATCGCCGAGCTGAGCCCGCCGACGCTCGAGGCCCTGGCGGCCTTCCTGCCGCCCGAGGCCAGCATCGTCAACCCGATCGACATGATCGCTTCCGCAACTCCTGAGGGCTACTCCAAGGCGCTGCACGCCATTCTGGCGGACGAGCGGGTCGACATGGTGATGGTCATCAACGTCCGGCCACTGCTCACCAACCCCATCGACGTTATGTGGGAGGTTGGTGAGGCGATAAAGGGACAAAAGAAGCCGGTAGTCGCCGTGATGATGGCCACCGAGGAGTTTCACGACGAGGTCCGGAAGCGCACCGATCTGCCGCCGGTCTACGAGTTTCCCGAATCGGCCGCTCGGGCGCTGGCCCAGCTCTATCGCTACTCGGCCTTCCGGGCACGTCCGGCAGATGAGCCGATTCCAGAGTTCGAGGTCGACGACGAGGCGGTGGCCGAGATCCTGGCGCAGCAAGGCGAAGGGTACCTACCCGACGGACTCGCGTTCAGAGTGCTCGAGCTCTACGGCATTCCGGTTGCCAAATGGCGCGAGGTTACCGGCAGCGTCGACGCCTCTGTCGCAGCAGAAGGGATCGGCTATCCGGTAGTGGTCAAGGCTGTCGGGCCCGAGCTCGTGCACAAGAGCGACCTCGGTGCGGTGAAGATCGACCTGCGCAGCTCCAGCGAGCTCGAGAAGGCCATGCAGGAGATCCGCACTTCACTCAAAGGAGCGAAAGTCGAGAGCGAAGGGTTCCTGCTCCAAGAGCTGGGGCGTGGTGGCCACGAGGTTATTTTCGGCATCACAACCGACCCCCGATTCGGTCCACTCCTCATGTTCGGCCTGGGGGGCAAGTACGTAGAGGTACTGCGCGACGTACGCTTCGGCGTGCCGCCCCTGACACCCCAGGAAGCCCGCGAGATGATCCGCGGTATTCAGGGGTTCCCGTTGCTGGAGGGAGTGCGTGGCGAGTCCGGCGCCGATCTCGCCCTGCTCGAAGAGATCCTGCTGCGCATCGCCCAGCTCGCCGAGCGCCACCCCACGATCCAGGAGTTGGACGTCAATCCCTTCGTCGCCGCCGCCGACCGGGCGAGCGCCAAGGCCCTCGACGTGCGAATTCGGGTGGCAGCGGAGGATGCCTGAGCTCCCAGATCTAGAGGTCTACCGAGAGGCCCTCGAGGCCAGAATCCTCGGCACGCGACTCGAAGGCGCACGTCTGACCAGCCCATTTCTCCTGCGCTCGGTGAGCCCGCCGCTCAAAGAGGCTAACGGCAGGCAGGTGGTTGGTCTCCGGCGCCTTGGCAAGCGGCTTGTGTTCGCCCTGGAAGAAGAACTTTTCCTGGTCCTGCACTTAATGGTCGCGGGTCGACTTCGCTGGAAGTCCCCTGGCACTGAGCCACCCAAAAGGAGCGGTCTGGCTGCGCTCGACTTCACTCCCGGAACGCTGATCCTCACGGAGGCGGGCAGCAAGAAACGGGCCTCACTGCACCTCGTGGAAGGCCTCGAAGCGCTAGCCTCACACGATCCAGGCGGTGTGGAACCCCTGCAAGTCGACCTGGAGGGGTTCCGCGCCGTGCTCGAGAGCGAGCGCCACACGCTCAAGCGGTCCCTCACCGATCCACATCTCTTCGCGGGGATCGGCAACGCCTACTCGGATGAGATCCTGCACCGCGCGCGGCTCTCTCCGTTCAAGCTCTCCGACAGTCTCTCTTCCGAAGATAGCGAGCGCCTGTTCGACGCTACCCGGACGACGCTCGAGGAATGGACCGAGCGTCTGAAGATAGAAGTCGGAGACGGCTTCCCCGAGAAGGTCACGGCCTTCCGGCCGGAGATGGCTGTACATGGCCGCTACGACAAGCCCTGCCCCGACTGCGAGGCGCCGGTCCAGCGCATCCTCTACGCCGAGACAGAAGCCAACTACTGCGCCAGGTGCCAGACGGAAGGACGCATCCTGGCCGACCGAGTGTTGTCGCGTCTGCTCAAGAAGGACTGGCCGAAGAACCTCGAGGAGCTCGAACAGCAACGCAATCGATGATCCTTGTGGACCCACCGATCGGTACTTCTTGAAGCCCGCCCTGGTGCGATTCTTCTCCTCGCATTAAGATCCTAGCGATGCCTGGGTCACCCCGAGGAATGCTGCCCGCTCTGATCGCCCGCTTCGCGGGCCGCCTGCGATTTCCACAGCTGTTTCTCTTTACCGGGGCCCTCTTCCTTCTCGACCTCCTCGTTCCCGACCTGATTCCGTTCGCCGACGAAGTACTGCTCGGCCTGATCACGCTCCTCTTCGGGACGTGGCGCAAGACCAACCCACCCGAGATCACCACCCCGGGCGACAAGCCGCCCATGAAGGACGTCACTCCCCAGGACCAAGGTCCTGGGGAGCAGGGTTGAGGCGTCCGGCCCCGCCCTTGACCCGTCCTGGGGCTTGGGTCCTGGGTCCTGACCAGATGACCCTCTTCTTGTAGAGGTCCGTCCGGGTGGTCCGCAGGGGGACGGCGCCCCACAGTCGAGCCACCCAAACGAACCTCTGGCACCCATCAAGGCAGTAAGGGCTTAAGGGCCTAGGGTTTCGAGGCATTCCTCATTGCCTCATTGCCCCATTGCCCCACTGCCCCAAAGATCAGCCGGAGGTACGACGGCTGCTTCAACCCCAAGCCCTCAAGGGTCGGCCTGAGCAGGCGAAGGCCGCCTCAACCCCTTTACGCGGTGCGGAGGAACTGCCAAGGCAAGGGACCCTGGGGCGACTGAAAGACGAGAGGGTCGATCTGGTCCCGGAATTCGCGCAGCAGGCTCGCGGTTGTGGCTCCCTGCGCAGCCTTCTCCAGTGGTCCGGCTGCGGTGCGGTCCGCCTTGCTGAGGTAGGCCTGCCAGATGGCCTGCCGCACCGACATGGTCCCCAGGCTGACATTGTCGAGAGCCGCCACTCCTCGCTTGAGCGTCGAGATCTTGCCTTTCACGGAGTCGGAGTCTTCCATGTGCTCGCGCTGGTAGCCTGTGTAGGGCTTGGGGATCAGGATGTTGGCCCCGAGGTGGATCTGGCCAATGACCCCAGTCGGGGCGAGCTCCTCCAGCATGATGGCGCGGCAGCGGTCGGCGACCTCGAGGATCGCCCTCACATCCTCATCCGTCTCTTCGGGCAGACCGATGATGAAGTAGAGCTTGAGCCCCGTGAACCCCTGCCGGAAGATCAGCCGAACCTTGTCGAACAGCACCGAGTTCGGGATCGGCTTGTTCAGCTTGACCCGTAGCTCGTCGCTGCCGGTCTCCGGAGCCAGGGTGATAGAGCGACCACCGGAAGTATGTAGTGCTTCCAGGACGCCTTCAGTGACCGCGGGAATCCGAACCGAGGAGACCGCGCTGCGGAACCCCATCTTGCCGGCTTCGCGGAGGATGCGCTCGATCTCTGGATGATCGCCCACCGCCGTGGCGACAAAACCGAGTTGGTCGGTCACCGGACGGGCCCGCTCCAGGGAGCCCAGAATCTCTTCCGTCGGGTGCCAGCGGAAACGACCCATGCCGAACGTCGCCCAGCAGTAGCGGCATTTCTCGGGACAGCCCCGCGACATCTCGATCAAGAACTTGTCGCTGAACTCGGTGCTGGGGGTGACGATGGCTGTCGTCGGCAGGTTTCCGGGCAGCCGCATCTGCTCTTCGGAGAGCTCCAGTTTCTTGAGCTTATGTTGAGGGACCTCGCCCGGCTGGAAAGCCGCCGGAACATAGAACCCGTCAACGCTCGACAGTCTCTCTAAAACTGCCTCCCGGGCCGGCTCCTCGGCCAATGCCGGCAGCAGCTCGGGCAGGAGGTTCTCCGCCGCGCCCAGCGCGAAGACGTCGACGAACTCGCTCAGGGTCAGGGGGTTGATCATGGCGCACGATCCCCCGACGACGATGACTGGATCGCGCGGCCCCCGATCGGTTCTCCGCAGGCCAATGCCAGCCCTGTCGAGCATCTGCAGCAGGTGGACGTAGTCCTCTTCGAAGGAGATCGAGAAGGCGATCGTGCCGAAACTGTTGAGCGGTGTGGCCGCGTCCACCGACAGTGGCATCCCGGCGCCATCAGCGAAGAACCGCTCGCAGCTCCACTCGGGTGTCCTGTGAATCAGCTCGAAGACCCGCTGGAAGGCGAGACTAGACATGCCGACGTGATAGCTGTTGGCGTAGGCCAGCGCCATTGTGTAGCGACTGTGATGCGAGACCGGCTGCACCGGCCGCTCGAGACTCCGAATCTCGGCCCAGTACCGACGCGTGCCAGGACTGTTGACATTGCCCTTCATGACGATATCTACAAACCCCTTCGGCCCAAGACGATCAGAGAAGGGGTCTCGAGACTCTGCGGCCTCACCCGACCATGCCCCCCCGAGTCTCGAGACCCCTTCCCCGATCGGTGCATTCGTTGGATTCGACGATAGGTTACCGTAAGTAGATCCTGGGAACGCGGCTAGTGATGGTCGAGACGACCTCGTAGTTGATGGTGTCCAGGCTCGCCGCCATTTCGTCTGCAGAGAGCACTTCGTCGCCTTGTCGGCCCAGGATCACGGCCTCATCACCGACGGACACTCCAGGGACCTCGCCCACATCGAGCAGGGTCAGGTCCATGCACACCCGGCCGACGATGGGCACCCGTCGGCCTCCGACCAGCATCTGACCACGGGAGGACAGGTGCCGGCTCAAGCCATCGGCATAGCCCGCGGCGACGGTGGCCAGAGTCGTGGGACAGGGCGTCTGGTAGGTCATGCCGTAGCTCACGCCGAAACCGGCTGGCACCTGCTTGACCTGGATGATGCGGGTCTTCCACTCCATGACCGGCTTCAGCGATACGCGGTCGTGATCCACCTGCGCCGACGGGAAGAGCCCGTACGTGGCGATCCCGGGTCTGACCATGTCGAGGTGCGAATCGGGCATGTCGAGAAGGGCGGCGCTGTTGGCGGCATGGTTCAGCGGAAACTCCAGGCCCTGCTGCTCCAGGCAATCCACGAGCTCCAGGAAGCGCTGCAGTTGCCTGTTCGCATAGGTCTTGTCCGCATGGTCGGCGGTGGCGAAGTGGGTAAAGAGACCCTCGACCTCGAGACCCTTGAGACCGGTGATCGCCCTCACCTCACCGAATCGATGGTTGGCCGCGCTAGCCGTCGCCTCTTCGGCCTTAGGCTCATCCTCCAACAAACCGAGCCTTCCCATGCCGGTGTCCACCTTGATGTGGACGCGAAGGCGCTTACCCTTCGAGTCGGTTCGCGCCGCCAATGCCTCGGCCGCGCCATGTGTGAAGACGGCTTGGGTCAGGTCGAGATTCAAGAGCATCTCGACCGCCTCTGGTGGAGTGAAGCCGAAGATCAGGATCGGGGCAGCGACTCCAGCCTCGCGAAGCTCGACAGCTTCCTGCAAGCGGGCCACGCCGAGGCAATCCGCACCGGACTCAAGAGCCACTCTGGCCACCTCTACCGCACCATGCCCATAGCCGTTGGCCTTGACCACAGCCATCAATTGCGCTTCCGAACGCCCGATCCGGCGAAGCTCGCCGATGTTGTGTCGGTAGGCCCCGAGGTCGATCTTTACCCAGGTTCCCTGCTCGTCCAAGAAGTCGTCTCCCATTAAAATCGGCTCCCCCGGGGATTATCCCTGGGGGAGCCGGAAGAGTGAAACAGCGGAACTCAGCTACCTAGAACTCGAAGCCAACCGATAGCTGCAGTCGGCGCGGATCGAACCAGTCTCTTGGCACGCCGAAATTAGCGCTGTTCACCTTGTTCTGGATGTTGTAACCGGTCTGGCTGTCGAACAAATTGAACAGATCAGCAGTCAACCGGATGCGATATCGGCTTCCGAAATTGAAGTACTGAGTGTAGTTCAGATCCAGTTGATAGTGGTTGTCGGTCCGACGGGAGCCAGCAGGCTCGGCGTAGCGACTGGTATCGCTGGTACTGCCGGTGTACTGAGACGCGATGGCCCGGTAGTCCCAGGCCTCCCAGGGCTGGCCGTCCTGATAGACGAAGAATCCGCCCGCCGTCGCATTCCAGGGCAGGTTGTAGTAGCCGTAGGCCTTGAATTGGTTGCGCCGGTCACCGCGCAGGTAACCGTAACGATTGTTCCAGAGCTGGCGTCCAGCCCAGTCGGCGATGAACGACGAACCGATGAAGATGTTTTGGTCGTTGGATGTCGTCGAGTTGTCCTGATCGAAGTTGCCGTAGTACTGGCTCCAGGTATAGCCGGCCTGCGCGTACCACTTGGCGCTGCGGTACTCGGCCTCGAGAACGACCTCGTAGTACTCGGTGAAGGCGTCGTCGAGTTGCGCGATGACGTAGGACGAGCCGCCGATCTCGGCCCGGATGTCATCCAGGTAGGGAATGTAGAGCTCCCGCGGGATGCCCGCCGGTGGCTCGAGGATGACCCGGTCATCGTTGGCGGTGTCTTCCCAGAAGTTCTTGCCTTCGCGGAACCGGAAGTGGGTTCGGGCGACCAGTCGGTTCGTAACCTGGCGATCGTAGCCGATGAGGAACTCGTCGATATAGCGGGGATCGAGGCCGTCGTCGAACCATTTACCCGAGGAGGACCGAACTGGATCCGTCGACAGATAGTTGCCATCGTTGTCGAATTGGATGTCGATCTGCCGCTGCAGGTTGCGGTCCCAGGAGGCGGCTCGGGGCAGCGAGCTGGCGGCCGGGTTGTAGCGCGCGTAGCTGGCGTAGGCCTTATCCCTGCCATTCCAGCTCCAGGTAGCGCCCAGCCGGGGCTGGATCATGTCGCCGAAGCCGATGTTGTACATCTCGTACTTCGTGCCCGGAGAATTCTCGAAACCGGAGAGACCCTGGCCCGTGTAGTTCAGACCCGAGCCGAAGTAGGTGTCCTCGGAGAACAGGACGCCGACGTTGAAGGTCCAGTCCTTGAGCGTGAAGGTGTCGTTGAGCTCGAGGCCCTGGGACTCCATCGACGAGACGATCTTGGGTACGGTGTCAGCAAGGCTCTGTTGCCAGATGCGGGCCTCGTAGAAGACGTCAGGGGCCGCCGTGTCGCGGCCACCGGTGGCCGTGATCGCTCCCCAACCATTGGAGACGCGCAGCAGCTCCTCGGAGATATCGTACATCTGATAACCGAAATGGAGCTGGTGCCGGTCCAGGAAGTAGTCGAAACCGATCGAGAAGTCCTGGCGGTAGAAGTCGATGCCGTCGATGGTGTCGTCCACGCCGACCTCGCCTCCACCCATCCTGACTCCATTCTCGATGTAACCGTACTGCTGAATGATCGGGTCGGCCCACGCGTTGAAGTCTGGGAGACCGTCCAGAAAGGTGGGAACATTGAATAGTCCCTGGGTATCCAGGGCAGCGACATTCAGGTTCCTTCCGGGGCCGATGTCCAGATTCAGGAGATTGTCGGGTGTCGTGGTGCCCTCGTTCGCCCAATCGGTGTACTTGGCATTGAGCGACATCCGGTCGTTGATCAGCCAGGTTCCTTCCAGATAGCCGACCTGCTGCGACGAATCGTCACCCACCGAAGTGGTCCCCGCGCAAGTGTCGCAGACGCTTCTACCTTGGGAGTCGGTCTGCGAATCTCTGTAGCTGCCCGAGAGCAGCAGGCTGGCGGTCGGGGTAAAGGTCAGCTTGCCGAAGAACTCGTCCCGGGTCTCGTCGAAGTCGGGCACTTCGCCGTAGACGTTCGCTTTGCTGGTTTGGCTCTCCGTCGGGCGATAGTAGGAGCCGTAGAAGAAGGCCTTGTCCTTCCAAAGGGGACCACCGATGCCGAGAGTCAGCCAGTCCTTGTCCTCGTCGAACGTCTCGTCGGACTCGTCGGTGACATCACCGGTCATGCTGGCACTCTGAATCTGGTAGTTCACCAGGCCGCGCCAGGCGTTGGTGCCAGAGCGGGTGACCGAGTTGACGGTCAGGCCGCCGGAGCGGTTGAAGTCCACCGCCTTGACCCCACCACGAATAAAGGACACCTGCTCGATGTCGTAGGAGGCGGGCTCGGTGGTGAGAGAGCCGAAGAGCGGCAGGCCCACATCGACGCCGTCGATCTTGTAGACGTTGTCCTGGCCGCTGCCACCGGCGCTGGGTCCGCGAATGGAGTCCTCGGTGTACTGGACGCCCGGGGCCAACTTCAGGAAGTCCCGAAACTCCTGCCCCACGGGCAGGGCCTCGATGGTCCGATCTGAGATGGCGGACTGAATCGTCGGTGTGGTGAGGTCCAGGGTCTCGGTTGCCGCCACCACCTCGATGACGTCCTCGACTGCGGCGGTGGTCATCGTGACGTTGACCACGGTGTTCTTCTCCAGGAGCACCTCCAGGGAGTACTTCTGGGTGGCCATGCCATCCATTTCGAACGTTAGCTCGTAGTTGCCAGGGGGGAGAAATGGGAATCGATAGAGACCTGTTCCCTCGCTGACAACGATACGCGGCTGCGGCAAGACATCGCCGCTCGCGGTGACGGTGACACCCGGCAAGTCCGTGCCGTCGTCCATGGTGATGGTTCCGGATACGGTACCGGTCTCCTGAGCGAAGGCCGGGACGCAGAGTACCCCGACAGCCAGGAGAATGAATAGATAACGTCTCATCTTGTTCCCCCTTCTTGGGTTGGTGAGGGCCTTGAAATCGGCAGATAACGCACGGTCATGTGACCAGATCTCCTCGGATCCCAGGGGTCGGCCGGCGCGAGGACGGCCCCGAATTGTGCAAGCGAATTCAACCTAGCACACGGACTTTTCCTTTGCAATTATTGACTTCCCTTCGAATTTCTGAAGCCTGCGAGCGCTGGTCGGACGTGGCCACTAGCGGCGCTGAGGCGCTCTCGAGCCTCACCTGCGGAAATCTGGCAGCGAGCCATGACAATGGCGGTCTTCACCTCTCCGTCGGCGGCGCGAATCAGGCGTTCTGCCTCTTCGCGAGTAAGCTGTCCTGCGCTCTCTACAATACGCACCGCCCGGTCCTGGAGTTTCGCCGAGCCGGGCCGCAGATCCACCATCAGGTTCTCGTACACCTTGCCAAGATGCACCATGGCGGCTGTTGTAATCGCGTTGAGAACCGCCTTGGTGGCCGAGCCCGCCTTGAGTCGGGTGGAGCCGGTGAGAATCTCCGGTCCGGTCTCGAGGGCGATGAGCAGATCGGCTTGCTCCTCGAGATCCTTCCCGGCGGCACAGGTGACGAGGACCGTTCGCGCCCCCTGCTGACGAGCCTGTGCCAGGGCTCCGCGGGCATAAGGCGTCACCGAACTGGCAGAGAGACCCACGAGGAGGTCGCCCGGGCCCAGATCGTCGACCGCAGTTTGGCCGTCGTCGAAGCGATCTTCCGCTCCTTCCTGGGCTTTGAAGACCGCCATCTGTCCACCTGCCATGACGGCGCGAATTCTCTCGGGGTCGGTACCGAAGGTCGGTGGACACTCCGCCGCCTCCAGGATGCCCAGCCGGCCGCTGGTGCCGGCACCCGCGAAGACGAGATCGCCTCCGGTCGCTAGGGTCTCAGCCACCCAGTCTGCCGCCTGGGCGATCTTCTCGCCTTTTGCCAGGGCCGCCTCGATCCCCGTTCTGTCCTCCTCGAGCAGCAGCGCGACGATCTCTCTGCTCGACAGGGTGTCGAGATCGGCGCTCTTGGGGTGGCGACCTTCGGTCATTAAGACCTTCCAGCGATTGGTTGGAGGACTCGGATCGGTCGGATCTGTCACGGTTTCCCGCCTGGAGAGAGACGCTTTCGAAGCATTGGGGTATTGTTCCCGAACGGCGTCGGGTGGGCAAGCAAAGTCGCTCGCGCTGACCGGCGAATTTACTTCTCGAGCACGGTGAGCAGGGCATCGTGATCAGCAACCCGACAGCGATCTTCGTCTACCTGGCCTGTCTGCTGGGAGCCATCTTCTGGCTCAGTGGACTCCCCAGGCTAAGACGTCTCTTCAACCTGACGCCGGCCGTGGTCTACGCCTACTTCCTGCCGGCGTTGAGCACGAGCTTTGGAATCATTCCTTCGAGCTCGACGACCTACGACTGGATGGTGCGCTATCTGCTGCCGGTGAGCCTCATGCTGTTGATGACAACCGTCGATGTCCGGGCGATCCTGCGACTCGGTGGCAAGGCGCTCGTCATGATGCTCGCGGGCTCGGTCGGCATTATTGTCGGTGGGCCGATTGCCTAT
Organism: Thermoanaerobaculia bacterium; assembly: GCA_049664225.1. GTDB lineage: Bacteria > Acidobacteriota > Thermoanaerobaculia > Multivoradales > JAHEKO01 > JAUVRX01. Next base: position 19,788 of record JBATEX010000147.1, on the reverse strand, counting down.
GCTCTTCTCGGACGTGCTCTGCCCCCCGACACCTGGATGGGGCTGGCTGCCCTATCGGGAAGTTGGATCGGCGGCGCCCCCAACATGGTGGCCATCAAGGAGAGCGTCGGCACTCCCGACTCGGTCATGGCCCCGATCATCGTGGTCGACACCGTGGTGGCCTACAGCTGGATGGGCCTGCTGCTCTTCATGACCGCCTGGCAGCAGCGGTTCAACGACTGGGTCGGGGCGGATACCTCCGCGATCGACTCGTTGAACAAGAAACTGGCCGTGACCGACAGCGAGCGACGACCTGCCGATGTGCGACACCTCGCCATGATCCTGGCCCTGGGATTCGGCGGTGCTGCCATCGCGATCTGGGCCGGCGAACACCTGCCGGCGTTGGGCGATCCGACGATCATCAGCCATACGACCTGGGCAGTGGTCCTGGTGACGACCTTGGGGCTAGCGCTGTCCTTCACCCCGGTCTCGCGCATCGAGACCTTCGGCGCCTCGCGGGTGGGCTATCTGGCGCTCTATCTGATGCTGACGGCGATCGGCGCCCAGGCCGACCTCAAGAAAGTCTTGGAGGTGCCTCTGTACCTGGCGGTCGGCGTGTTGTGGATCTCCATTCACATCGCGGTGCTCATCTTTGTTGCCAAGCTCATTCGGGCACCGCTGTTCTTCGTGGCGACGGGCAGCATGGCCAATATCGGCGGCCCGGTCTCGGCCCCGGTGGTGGCCTCGGTCTTCCACCCGGCATTGGCTCCGGTGGGGGTTCTCATGGGCGTCACAGGGTACATAATAGGCATCTACGGCAGCCTTCTCTGCGCCTGGCTGCTGTCGCTCGTAGCAACAGCTCTGGGCTTCTAGAACCATTCAAACAGGAGAGAGGTAAGGACAATGACGATTCGCGTGATGCACGTGGGTTTGGGACCGATTGGGGTTGGAGTCTTGACACAGGTGATGGCGAGGCCCGGTTTCGAGGTCGCAGCCGCGGTGGACATCGATCCGGAGAAAGCCGGCAAGGATGTCGGTGAGCTCCTGGGCCTCGACACAAAGACCGGCGTAGCGGTACAAGACGATCTCGAGAGTGCCCTTGCCGGTCACGACGCGGATGTCGTGGCCCTGTGCACGGGGTCGACCCTGCTCGGAATCAAGTCCCAGCTCGAATCGATCCTCGGAGCAGCGCTGCCCATCGTCTCGACAACCGAGGAGCTCTCGTTCCCGCAGTTCTCGAACGGGGCGCTCGCGCAAGAGATCGACAAAATGGCCAGGGAGGCCGGAGTGGCCGTCGTGGGAACGGGGGTGAATCCCGGCTTCGCCATGGACACCTTGCCCATCGTCCTGAGTGCCGCCTGTGAGCGGGTGGACTCGGTCACCGTGGACCGGATCCAGGATGCCAGCGTCCGCCGACTTCCCTTCCAGAAGAAGATCGGGGCCGGGCTCGAGTCCGACGATTTCCGCCGGAAAGCCGATCGTCTCGAGATCCGACACGTGGGGCTGACCGAATCCATCGCCATGATCGCCGCCGCCTTCGGGTGGAAGCTCGACCGGATCACCGATGTCATCGCGCCCAAGATCGCCGACGAGCCCGTGGCCAGCAACTTCATTTCGGTCGACAAGGGCCAGGTCGCGGGCCTGATTCAAGACGGCGTCGGATACCGGGATGGAGAACCGATCATCCGCCTGCACATGGAGGCCTACCTGGGAGCTCCCGAGTCCTACGACGCGGTGCGCATCGAAGGCTCGCCAGCGATGTACTCCAAGGTGGAGGGAGGCATCCCTGGCGACATCACCACGGCCTCGGTGACGGTCAACACCCTGCCGCGGGCTCTGGCAGCCGCTCCAGGCCTGCAGACGATGCGGGATCTACCGATCCCCTCCTGGTGGGCAGCAACAGGCTCCTAGACCGCCCGGTCTCGGAGCCATGGGTTGAGAGGCGGCTGTCGCTTGCTCCAGCCGATCCTTGGGGGCTTGGGGGGTGAACCGGCCGCACTCCGTGTCGGCCGGCCTTTGAGGCAGTGTGGCCCCCTCCCATTCCCCTTGGCCCCTAAACACCCCTGAGCCCTTACGCCCTATTGCCCTCAGTAGTGCTGGAGGCCCGTCCGGGTGGTCCGAAGGCGTGGGTCCGAAGGACATCTGGACGTTGTCGACGGGTCCGACATGGGGACCCTCAGGGGGCTATCCCCACTGCCCCAAAGATCAGCCGGCGAACCTGTCGGCTGCCTCAACCCCCAAGCCCTCAAAGATCGGCCGGAAGGAACGCCCGGCCGCCTCAACCCCCACTCCATTCGGCGTGCCGAAGGCTTCAGCCGAAGAAGAAGTAGGTGACGAAGATCGCGGCAATGGCGCCAGCCAGATCGGCGGCCAGGCCGCAGCCCACCGCGTGGCGGGTGTTGCGAATACCGACCGAGCCGAAGTAGACCGCCAGAACATAGAAGGTCGTCTCGGTGCTGCCCTGAATCACGCTCACCAATCGGCCGGCGAACGAGTCGGGGCCCATGGCTGTCATCGTCTCCAGCATCATGCCGCGAGCGCCGCTGCCCGACAGGGGTCGCATCAATATAGTCGGCAGGCCATCGACCCAGCGCGAGTCGATGCCCATCCCATCGACTCCCCATCGCACGCCGGCAAGAAGCCAGTCGAGTGCCCCGCTGGCTCGGAAAACCCCGATCGCCACCAGCATGGCCACCAGGTAGGGAATGATCCCCACCGCCACCTTGAAGCCGTCCTTGGCGCCCTCAACGAAGGTCTCGTAGAGCGGCACTCGCCGACGGGCAGCCAGGAAGAGAAACGTGATGATGACCCCGAAGATCGCGAAATTGGAGATCAGCGACGACTGGCGCTCCATGACCTCGCGGGGGAGGCGCGAAAAGTAGAAGACCAACGAGCCGACAGCCAGGGTCATCGCTCCCAGGTAGGCCATCACCACCGGATCCAACAGCCGCAGCTTCTGCACGGCGGCCGTGACCACCAGGCCGGCCATGGTCGAGCAGAAGGTCGCAATGATCAGGGGAATGAAGACATCCGTCGGGTCGGCCGCGCCGAGCTGTGCCCGGTAGACGAAGATGGTGATCGGAATCAGTGTCACCGCCGAAGTGTTGATCACCAGAAAGAGGATCTGGTCATTGGTGGCCGTCTCCTTGTCGGGGTTGAGCTCCTGGAGCTCCCCCATGGCTTTGAGTCCCAAGGGAGTCGCCGCATTGTCCAGGCCCAACATGTTGGCGGCCATGTTCATGACGATCGAGCCCATCGCCGGGTGGCCTTCGGGAATGTCCGGAAAGAGCCGGCGCAGCAGGGGCCCGAAGGCCTTGGCCAGCAGGTCGACGGCCCCGCCCTTGTCCCCCAGCTTCATGATCCCCAGCCAGAGACACATGACCCCCGTCAGGCCGAGGGCGATCTCGAAGCCCGTCTTGGCCATGTCGAAGGCGGCCGAGACCATCGCCGCCCACACTTCGTACTCGCCCTGCAGGAGCCAGCGGCCCATGGCCACGAGGAAGGCCACGAAGAAGAAGCTGCCCCAGATCTTGTTGAGCATCGGTTCTCTTCTACAGCTCTATCGGCCCAGCACGCTCAGGGCGTTGAGAACTTGCACCGCGGCGCCATAGGCCATACAGGTCTCATCCACATCGAAGCCCACATGGTGGATCGGATTGACGATTCCCGACGCTTCGTTGCGCACACCAAGCGCGAAGAACGCACCCGGTACATGACTCACGTAGTGGGCGAAGTCCTCGACCCCCATGTTGGGCTTGGGAAAGATGATGACGTTGTCCTCTCCCACCAGAGCTCCGGCGTTCTTGCGCACCACATCCACTTGTGCATTGTCGTTGATCAGCGGCTCGTAGCTCGGCTCGATCTCCACCTCGGCTCGACCTCCCATAGCCGCAGCGACCCCTTCCGCCATCTCGCGCACCCGCCCCACGACGGTCTCGCGAATCGCCGGGTCCAGACTTCGCACTGTGCCGACGAGACTCACGCGATCTGCCAGGATATTGCCCTGGGTACCGCCCTGGATCTTGCCGAAGGTCACCACCGCGCTGTCCCGGGCGTCCACGTTGCGGCTGACGATCGTCTGCAGGGCCGTGATCACCTGCGCGGCGACTACGATTGCATCGATTCCGGAGGCTGGATAGGCACCATGTCCCGAGCGTCCGTGGACGATGATCTCCACGTTGTCGGAGGAGGCATTGCGCTGGCTGTAATGCAGCCCAAAGGTGCCCACCTCGCAGCCAGGATCGACATGCAGGCCGAAGATGGCGTCCACCGCCGGATTCTCCAAAACCCCTGCGTCGATCAGCAGCTTGGCGCCGCCCACCGTCTCCTCGGCCGGCTGGAAGATGAGCTTGACGATGCCGGGAAATCGGTCGGCTAGCCCCGAGAGGATGCGTGCCGCCCCCAGCAGAATCGACATGTGAACGTCGTGTCCGCAAGCGTGCATCATGCCTGGAATCTGCGACTTGTAGGGCACATCCTTGGCGTCCTGCAACGGCAAGGCATCCATGTCTGCCCGCAGTGCCACGACCGGACCGTCGGAGCTGCCGGGTATGAGCCCCAGGACGCCGGTCACCCCAAGGCCGTCCACGTGTTCGATGCCGAGCTCGTCGAGAAGATCCTGGACTCGAGTGGCGGTGCGGTGCTCCTCGAGACCGAACTCGGGGTATCGATGGAAATCGCGCCGGATCTCACTCATCCACGGCAGGAGCTCGCGGGCCGCAGCCAGCACCTCCTCTGGGGTCGGAAATGTCTCGCCGACCGCCTCTTTGGGGCTCGTCATGGGCGGCAGCGTACCATGAGAGAAAAGCTGTTCGGCGCCTGTTGCCTGGCATCGGCCGGGCTGCAACAATCGGCCCGAACTGTTGGTTAGACGTTCGCAGTCCTGCCGTCAGGGAGTGACGATGTTCTTCACGAAACGAGCTCGATCTTGGATCGCGATTCTTCTGTTGGCCTTCGGCGTCTCTGGCTGCCGGTCGGCTCAAACGCCCAGGGCCCAAACCGGGGTTCCCGCGGACGGGCGACCGGTGATCTGGCCCGACCCGTTGCAGCCCGGCGACACGATCATGTTCGTAGCCCCGGCGGGTGATCTGGCGACTGATCTAAGGGAAGAGAGAATTCTTCAGGCCAAGAGTCGTCTGGAAGCGCGCGGTTACAAAGTCGAGATGCGGAAGGACCTGTTCGCCAAGGAGGGCTACCTGGCCGGAACCGACAAGCGGCGTGCCAAAGAGCTCATGCAGGCTTTTCTCGACCCGAAAGTCAAGGCGGTCTTCTCGGGACGGGGTGGTTACGGAACCATGCGGATTCTCGACCGGCTGGACTACGAGAAAATCCGCGCGAACCCCAAGATACTCGTCGGGTTCTCGGACATCACGGGTCTGCATCTGGCACTCAACCGCCAGGCCGGCCTCGTCACCTTTCACTCGCCCACCTCCTTCTGGCGACTGGACAGCGAGACCGACGGAATGCCGCCGTTCACCCAAGAATACCTGCTTCGAGCATTGACCGGCGACGGAAAGTCGGGAAGCAAGGGCTACACGGTCGACATTCCTGAAGATGCTCCTCAACCGGTGACCCTCGGCAAGGGACGCGCCCGAGGCCGGCTGGCAGGTGGCAATCTGTCGATGATCTCGGCTCTCGAGGGCACGCCCTTCGCCGTCGACACACGCGACGCGATCCTGCTTCTCGAAGACACCCGCGAGGCGCCGTACCGCATCGACCGCATGCTGAAGCAGCTCCAACTCGCTGGCAAGCTCGGGACCCTGCGGGGTGCGGTGCTGGGTCAATTCACCCGCAACTACGACCGGGAAGAAGATCAGATGACCGAGGATCCCCGTTTCACGGCAGACGGAGTGCTGCGCCAGTACTTCGAACCGCTGGGAATCCCCGTGCTGATGAACTACCCCGTCGGGCACAGCCCTTACAACGCCACGCTACCCCTCGGCGCCCAGGTAGAGATCGACGCCAACCAGGGCACGCTCAGCATACTCCCCCACTGAGGGGGGGTGAGGCGCCCGGGCGTACCTTCCGGCCGTTCTTTGAGGGCTTGGGGGTTGAATCGCCCGTCGCTTGCTCCGGCCGACCTTTGAGGCAGTGGGGGCCCCCTCCCATTCCTCTAGACCCCTAGGCCCTTGCGCCCCTACTGCCCTAAGCCCCTATTGCCTTCAACGGTGCCAGAGGTTCGTTCGGGTGGTTCGACAGGGGGTGCCGAGTCGAGCGCAGCGCAAGGGCCATCGCAGAGCACAACAGATGAGGCGCGATGACGAGACAAGGTGGCGGCCCGCCCATCGCAGTATGAGTAGCCAACGCCGTCCCTCTGCGAACCACTCGAATGAACCTTCGGCACACTGTTGGATAGAGGCAGACTGACAGTCTTCACCGGTGTTTTAGGGTTCGGCGTGGGGACCTCCATGGGGGTTCTTGCAGCGGAAGGGAGGATAGCCCCCTGGGGGCCCCACGTCGGACCCCCCATCGGCAACGGTCCCCAGAAGCCTGCGGACCACCCGGACGGACCTCATCGAGAGAGCGGTCCAACGCCCAGGACCCAGGACCCAAGCCTTCAACGATCAGGCGAAGGAATGCCGCCCGCCTCGACCCTCAAGGCGAGAGGGGGAGAGGCTCACTTCTGCCACAACTTCCGGGCGACCGCCTCGCCGAGGTCCGCCATGAAGGGCAGGGCGATCTCGTCGTACTCGTACTCGTCGTCGTTGAGGATGCCGTCCTTGTTGGTGTAGAGCGTCGCGGCCAGGAAGAAGCCCTGGCCGGTCTCGGTATCCACCACCCAGGCGTTCTCCGTGCTGAACCCATAAGCCTGCCCGGTCTTGTTGTAGATCTTCAGTCGCTCCCTGGGGACCACGCGCTCGACGCCAACCAGCAAGTCCTTGACGTAGGTGTCGGGGAACTCCTCGGCGTCGTAGATCGGATTCGTCGACTCGCGCGGGTACTGCGACATCGCCTCCAGCATCACCTCGCGGTCGGCCGCGTCGAGCTCGAACCCGGGACCCCCACAATCGACATCGGGACGCACCAACATGCACAGGCCCCGCTGCAGATCGATCAGGGGAAAATGGTTCTTAGGAGCAAAGTCCATCGGCTCGTCGATCCGCTCGTCACCGGAGATGTACCCCTCGCCGACGAGAATCCGGTTCGCTGGTTCTACCGATGGCAGCAGTTCGGCGGTGCGTTCGGGAAGTGTGTAAGTGAAGTCCTCACCGACGAAGTCGATCCTGGGAGACTGGAGATTCTCCTCTGCCGTGCGGAACTCCGATAGGCGGTGAACGATGCGTGGCGACTCCAGGCCCGCCTGCCGCATCGACTCCGCCAGGCCGTCCTGCCCCACGAGCTCGTAGAGATAGTTGAACGCCTGATTGTCGGAGACGAGGAAGATCTTCCGCACCTGCTGGCGCACCGTGATCTTGCCGTCCTCGATGTTCTCCTCGTCCTCGCTTTCCATCTCACCGTCTTCGAACTGTGGGTGGTAGACAAGCGGCGTGTCCAGGTCGATAGCGAGCTCCGTCGCCTCCCGGAGCTCGACCAGCTTCTGTGCCGCCGCCACCGCGGCAAACAGCTTCACCGTGCTCGCCGGATAGAAGTACTCGGCACCGGCCCGAAACTCGTGCTGACGCAGGACGGGTCTGCCGTCGGGAGCCTTCTCTACGAGGCCCAGCGCCACCTGGAGACGGTAGTCACTGGCGTGATCGACGACCTCGGTGAGGCCTTCATGGGCTTCGAGTATCGCTACGACAAGGTCATCCCGGGCCATCGTCTGTCCCCCTGCGAAGCTACTGAGACCCACAGCAAGAAGGGTCAGCAATACGAGTCGCTGCACCATCACGCTTCTCCCCTGGATCTGGGTAGCTCCAGCTCGCGGGTCTTGTACTCCGTCGCCAGGACGGTGGCCAGCGGTTGCCGCTCGTTGATCAGGCTGGCCCGATCCCCGTCCACCAAGACTTCGGCCGGCCGACCGTGGTCGTTGTAATTGGAGACCATGGACATGCCATAAGCGCCGGCCGAGAAAATGGCCACGAGGTCACCCCGCTCCATCGGCGGGAGCTGTCGATCTCTGGCCAGAAAGTCCCCCGTCTCACAGATCGGGCCCACGACATCGCACGTGCCGAGGCCAGGCAGCCCGGGATTCTCGAGGAGTCGGGGCGCCTCTCCGGTCCATGCAACCGGCCAGATGAAGTGGAAGGCGCGGTAGAGGGCCGGCCGGATCAGGCTGTGCATGCCGGCGTCGCAGATCACGAAGGTCTTGGCTCGCCCCTTCTTGATGTGTTGCACCCGGGTCACCAGGACGCCCGAGTTGGCCATGATGGAACGGCCCGGCTCCATCAATACCTGCAAGCCATTCTGCGCGCGCTCGGCCAGCAGTGGGGTCAGTCGCTCCGCATAGTCCTCCAGGGGCGGTACCTCACCCTCGACGTAGTTGATCGGCCATCCACCACCCAGATCCAGCACTTCGATCTCGTGGCCGCGGCGCTCGAGCTCGTCAACCAGGTCGAGCAGCACCTCGACGGCTTCGGCGTAGGGCTCTACCTTGGGAACCGGCGAGCCGATATGGACGTGTAGACCCACTAGATCGACCCCCCTGTCCCGGCCCCAGGCATCGAAGATCTCTGGGATCAGGGGAGCGTCGATCCCGAACTTGTTCTCTTCCTTGCCCGTCGTCGTGTACTCGTGGGTGTGGGGATCGACATCGGGGTTGACCCGCAGGCAGACCCGGGGTCTCACGCCGAGCTCGTTTCCCCAATGGGCGATGCGCTCGAGCTCCGAGGTCGACTCCGCGTTGAGAATGCCGACCGGGCCCCTCTTCTCGGGCTCACGCTCCGAGAGTCCGGGAACGCCTTCCAGTGTGTGAAAACGGCCATCGAGAGCCGAGCGAATCTCGTCGTCGGTCTTGCCGACGCCGGCGAAGACCATGCCCGCCGTGGGGGCACCAGCCAACCAGGCCCGGTCGAGCTCGCCTCCCGAGACCACGTCCATGCCGGCTCCCAGGTCGTGCATGAGGCGACACAGATGAAGATTCGGACTGGCTTTGACCGCGTATTGAAATCTCACCCCCAGGGGTGAGAAGGCGGTCTCCAGCCGGCGATAGGCGTCTCGGATCGCCGTCGCCGAGTAGATGTAGGTCGGTGTCCCAGCCGACTCGACGATGTCCGGAATCGGAACCCCGTCGGCGTGCAGAACTCCCTCCCTGTAAACGAATGCCTCGATGTGTTTCATGGGATCACCCCAGCTCGTGTGCTTCGTCGTCAGCGGCCGGTCAGCGCGCCACTGGATACAAATAGTCGTACCGTCGTTGGATGCGTTCGACGTTGCCCTCGTCATCCACCTCGAAGATCACCAACTCGCCATCCGACATCCTGAAGGTGTTGCCCTCGACCGGCTCGAGTCGCGTGACGCCCTCTGCCGCATCGTCTTCCGGTGGGTAGTTGTGCGAGTAGAGAACCAGTCCGTCCTCGAGGATTATGACCTGGTACTCCCAGCCCCAGGGATCGGTGTAGACACCCAGGTATCGGCGCCAGGCTGGGTCGATTCGTCTTTCGACGGCGGGCGGAGCCGTGCTCTCGGCGATCGCCGATCCCACCAGATCGAGAGCCTGGAAGCTGAACAGGTAGGGGACGGCGTCATCGGCGTTGACCATGGCGATGATGGCGAGATCGTCGGCCGGCGCCAGCAGAAGGTGCGTCCGGTTACCACCGATCCACCCACCGTGGGAGACGAGGGTCTTGTCGTTTCGCCTGGAGATCCCGAAGCCCAGGCCCCGGCCGCCCGACCAACTGGAGTAGACCCAATGAGGCCGCTGCATCTCGTGAAGGGTGCTCGCCTTGACGACCTCCCCGTCACCGGACTCCGGAGCCGCCCGCAGGTGCAGGGCAGCGAATCGGGCCAGGTCGTCCACGGACGAGACGATATTGGCCGCCGGTGCCATCCCCCTGGTCTCGTAGTACTCCATCACCTCGCGGTCGCCGTCGAGCTGCCGGCGCATGTAGGCCGTCGCCATCTGCAGCCGATCCTCGTCTGCGGGAACAACAGCGGAACGGGTCATCCCCAAGGGCTCGAAGATGTGCTGCTGGATGTAGTCGGCATAGGTCTGCCCAGAGACCGCGGCGACGACCTCGCCCAATAGCGCCATTCCCAGATTCGAGTATTTGTAGGTCTTGTCCGGAGGATAGATGGCCGACTGAGTACGAAGTGCGGCGTTGATCTCGTCGCTAGTGGGAAACTCATGGGTCGTCCAGTAGGGGAATGCCGCCTCCCGCGGCAGGCCCGCGGTGTGGGTCAGCAGGTGCCGCAGAGTGATCTCGGGTGCATCCTCGAAAGTGCTCTGGAGCTCGAACCAGGGGAGATGCCGAGCTACCGGGTCATCGAGGCCCAGCTTGCCCTGGTCACGCAGCTGCAGGATCGCTGTGGCAGTGAACAGCTTGGTGACCGAGCCGAGTCGAAAGAGCGTGGCAGGAGTCACGGGGTCTTGCGACTCCAGATCTTCGACGCCATAGCCCTTCGACCAGATCATCTCCTCGTCGTAGATGACACCCACCGCCAGGCCGGGGATCTGTTGATAGACCATCTGTTCCTGGATCCAGAGATCCAACAGGGTCACGGCGTCTCGAACTCGGCGGTGCTCCTCCAGAAAGTCACCGCTCTGGGCGGCCACCGGAAGCATCAAGATCCAGAGAGTCAGCAGGACGAGGGGTCTTGCTTTCGACACGAGTGCTCTTCCTTTCTGTGAACCGCCCTTGGAGCCAAGGGCATCAGTCGCTTCCGGCCCAGCCCGGACCTTTGACGAACCGACCCGGTGTCGCGCCGGTGTGCTCGCCATCTTTCAAAACCTGCTCGCCGTTGACGAACACGTGGACGAAGCCCGTCGCCAGTTGATGGGGTTCCTCGAACGTCGCCCTGTCGATCACGGTCTCGGGGTCGAAGACAACGACGTCGGCGAAAGAGTCCGGCGCCAGCGTGCCCCGTCCCTCGAGCTTCAGATTGCCGGCAGGCAGGCCGGTCAGGCGGTGGATCGCCTCCTCGAGCGGAATGATTCCCTCCTCGCGCACGTACTTGCCGAGCAGGCGCGCAAACGAGCCGTAGGCCCGCGGATGGGGCTGCGAGTTGGTGAACGGCGGCTCGGGTGCCAGCGAGGCGGAATCGGAGCAGAGGCTGACCCACGGCAGCGCGATCTTCCTGCGGATGTTGTCCTCGTTCATGGTGAAACGCACCGTGCCGATTCGGCTGTCGTCTTCGACGATCAGGTCCATGGTCGTGACCACCGGCGACGTGCCCCGCATCTCGGCGACTTCGGCCAGGGTCTTACCCGTTAGATGGCGCAGGTCTTCATTGCGAAAGCTGACCAGGAGGATGTCCTCCGGCGGGATCATTTCGGTCTCGGCGATCACGCGCTCGCGAACGGCCGGATCCTCGAGTCGCGCCGTGCGTTCCTCGTGATCTCCTTCCTTCACCCAGGAGGGCAGGTCGTAGTTTAGGCCCGTGGAGCTCGCGTGGTAGGTGTAGATGTCGGCGGTCACGGGAAGCCCTTCTTCCCTTGCCGCTTCGATCAGCGCCACGACCTCCTCCAGCTTGTCCCAGTTGCGCTTGTGCGACACCTTCAGGTGGTAGATCTCGCCTCGGACACCGGACTCGCGGACAATGGTGAGGAACTCGTCGAGAGCCTCGAAGATCTCGTCGCCCTCGTTGCGGATATGGGAGATGTACATGCCGTCGTAGTCGGCAGCCGCCCGGGCCAGGGCGATCAACTCTGCCGTCTTGGCGAAGGGGGCGGGGATGTAGGGCAGCGAGGATCCGACGCCCACGGCACCCTCCTCCATGGCGTCGCGCACCAGTTGCAGCATCGAATCGAGCTCCTCGGGCGTCGGATCCCGATCCTCGTATCCCATCTCGTGGATCCGCACCGTGGCGGCCCCCACGAACGAGGCGACGTTGGTCGAGATTCCGCGATCCTCCAGGTGCTGCAAGTATTCACCCAGCGTTGTCCAGGTGACGTCGAACTCGATGTCACTCTGGCGATCGACCATCTCCTGCCTCATCGTCTCGTTGAGCGGCCCCATCGAGTTGCCCTCACCCATGACCTCCAGGGTCACCCCTTGGCGAATGTCGCTCAAGGAGCGTCCATCCTGGATGAGGGATTCGTTGGCCCAACTCAGCATGTTGATGAAGCCTGGTGCGACGGCCAGACCTGTTGCATCGACCTCGGCACGGCCGACATGACCAGCCAAGTCGCCGAGCGCCACGATGCGGTCGCCGTCGATGGCCAGATCGGCCACCACGCCCGGCGCACCGCTCCCGTCGTAGAGCGTTCCACCACGGATGACGACTTCGAATTCGGGCTTACTGCAGGCGCTCAAAACCAGCAGCGCTGCCGGAATCACCAGCGCCAGAACGAGACCTTTCATGATTTTTCCCCCCTCGCTCGAGAAAGCATAGACTACCAGCCGGGAGGCCCTTCGCGACACAGCCAACCCGCCTGGTTTTGGATTGCGGAGACTTCGCTTGTGATCAGGATCCCGACACTATTACTCGCTGGACTGTTATCCGTCGCTGCGCACGGATTCTCCCCTCAAGAGCTTTGGCAGGCCTGGCCGGAGGAGCGCTTCGAAACCACGGTCGCGCCCTGCTTGCGCCATGCTCGGTTGATGGAGAGCTTGCAGGAGCTCGAGTCCCGCTTTCCGGTCAGCTTGCGGCTCGATGAAGTGGGAAAGTCCTTTCTGGGACGCTCCATTCGAATGCTCACCCTCGGCAACGGGGAGAAGAAGATCCTTCTGTGGTCGCAGATGCACGGCGACGAGCCGGCGGCCACGCCCGCCCTGCTGGATATCGCCCACTACCTTCTCGAGCATGCCGATGAGCCGGCAGCATTGTCGATCCTCGACAACTTCACCCTGCTGATGATCCCGATGCTCAACCCCGACGGGGCTGAGGTTTACGAGAGACGCAACGCGCAGGCGATCGACATCAACCGCGACGCGCTGAATCTCGTCACGCCGGAGGGGAGAGCCCTCAAGCGGGTACGCGACGAGCACGAGCCCATGCTGGGTTTCAATCTCCACGACCAGAATCGCCGAACCGCCGTCGGAGACACGGGTCTTCTGGCAACGAACGCGGTCCTGGCCGTGGCCGGTGATCCGGAGAACACCCTGACGCCCGGCCGGCTGCGCGCCAAGCGAGCCTGCGCTGCCATCGTCGAGGCTTTGGCTCCCTTCATGCCTGGTGGCATGGCGCGCTACGACGAAGACTGGAGCCCACGGGCCTTCGGCGACAACCTGACCGCCTGGGGCACGCCCGTCGTCCTGATCGAGAGCGGCGGGGTGCCTTCGGGGCATGAATTCAAGGTTCTGACACGACTCAACTTCGTGGCGCTTCTCTCCGTTCTCCAGGATCTGGCCCGCGACGACCTCGCCGGCCACGACCCGCAGGTCTACGAGGACCTACTCCGCAACCAGTCCAATTCGTGGTCCGACGTCTTGGTTCGCGATGGGTTCCTCCTCCAGCCGGGTACTACCCTGGCCTATCGGGCAGACCTCGCCTTCGATCGCCTCCGCACCGATCGCCAGGATGTCGGTTGTTCTCAAGGCGCGACGGCTCTATCGAGGATCTCCGAGATTGGCGATGCTCGCTTCCTCGGGGCCGGACAGAGCCTGGATGCCACCGATAGCATGATCCTGGCGCCGTTCGAAGTCGGGGTCGAGGGCTGGTCGGCTCGCAAGTGGCTCGATGAAGTCAATCTTTCCCGTCTGGCCCGTCTCGGGGTCGGCACTCTCTACTGGTCCGTGAGTCAACGTCGCAGCGAAGCGGCCCGAGACCTCGCCCGGAACTCGAGTGCTGAGGGTCTTCCCCGCATCGAGATCGTGGCGGCAGCCTCTCCCTTGCCGGAATTGGTTCTCTCGGGACCGCCAGCCGAGGCCAGGCCGGCGTCGCTTGCCGGCGTCCTTCAGGCACTCGGAGCCGAAGAATGGAGCACTTTGGAGGCTTTGCAGGGCCTCTGGGTCCGCGAGCCCGGTACCGAGCCGAACCCGCCTCGCCTACGCACGGGGCTGGCGGCCTCCTTTCTCCTCGTCTCGCCCGCGCCCGAAGGTCGCATCGATGTGACTGAAACCGACCTGACCGCGGTATGGCTGGACGGTCACAAGATCGAAGGGACGCCCTGATGCACCGACTCCTACGCTCGACCTGCCTGCTCTGGATGCTGCTCGCGGTGGCAATGGCCATGCCCGTGGCCGAGAGCCTGGCCGCTCCAGCCTCGAACAGTGTCGGCCACGAGCTCGCGCCCCTGCCGTTACCGAAGGCGGCTCGCAAATGGGTCGATTCCACTCTCGCGAGTTTGAGCCTGCACGAGAAGGCGGCGCAGTTGGTCATGGTTCGGGCCAACGGTCGCTATCAGAACCCTGCCTCGATGCAGTACCGCGACCTCGTATCCGAAGTGCGAGACCTGGGCGTTGGTGGCGTGGTCGTCTTCCGGTCGGAGCTGGAGAGCATTCCCCGTTTGCTCAACGAGCTCCAGGCCACAGCCGAGGTTCCACTGCTGGTTTCGGCCGACGTCGAGCGGGGCATGGCCTTTCGTGTACCCGAAGGCACCGTGCCGCTGCCCTGGGCAATGGCCGTGGGAGCGAGCCGCTCAGAGGAGGCAGCGCGCTTCACCGGCGAGGTGACCGCTAGGGAAGGGCGCGCCCTCGGGATTCACTGGGCCCTCGCCCCTGTGGCCGACGTCAACAACAACCCTGCCAATCCGGTCATCAACATCCGTTCCTACGGTGAAGATCCAGAGCTCGTGGCGCGAATGGTGCGGTCCTACATCGAGGGCGCTCGGGAGGGCGGCATACTGACCACGGCCAAGCATTTTCCTGGCCATGGGGATACCTCCTCCGACAGTCACTACGAGCGCCCGGTGGTAGGGGTCGACCGCGAGCGGCTGGAGAGCGTCGAGCTGGTGCCCTTTCGGGCCGCTGTCGAGGCCGGCGTCGACTCGATCATGACGGCCCATGTGGCGCTGCCCTCGATCGATCCCTCGGGAGCTCCGGCAACCCTGTCGCCGTCCATTTCTCGAGACCTGCTGCGCGACGAGCTCGGCTTCGATGGGCTGATCGTCACCGATGCCCTGGAAATGGCCGGCATACGGCCCGCCTGGGCTGGCGAGGCTGCCGTCCGATCCGTTCAAGCCGGGGCCGATGTCGTTCTCCTGCCCGCCGACGTCCGGGTCGCGATCCAGTCCCTGGTGCGAGCGGTCGAGGAAGGGCAGTTGACCGAGGAGCGTCTCGACATCTCGGTGCGCCGGATTCTCGAGGCAAAGGCGCGGCTGGGCCTGCACAAGAACCGCCTGGTAGACCGGGAGGCCCTAGGGCGAAGCGTGGCTCGTCCACAGGATCTCGACCGGGCGCTGGAAGTGGCCGAAACCTCGATCACGGTGATTCGCAACGACCGCGACATCCTGCCGCTAAAGGCCGAGGAGCCCCTGCGAATTCTCCATGTCGTGATCTCCACCGGCCTGCGCGATCGGGCCATTCAGGGCCTCCCCGAAGCGGAGCTCAGGGCCCGTGGCATTCAAACCAAGACCTTCACCCTGGGGCGAGAGGTCTCTCCTGAAACGATGGACAAGATCCTCGAGGTGGCTCCCGACTACACCCATGTGCTGGTCTCGTCCTTCATCTGGGTCAAATCCTCGAATGATCTCTCGCCCAGCCAGACTCGTTTGATCCAGCGACTCGGGGAGACCGGTCGGCCGGTAATCGTCCTGTCCTTCGGCAGTCCATACTTCCTCGCCGAGATTCCCGAGGTTCCGGTGTTCGTCACCGCCTACGGTTCGGCGGCCTCGAGTCAGCAAGCCGCTGTAGCCGCCCTCTTCGGAGAGTTCGATGTCCAGGGCAAGCTGCCCGTAACCCTGCCGGATCTCTATCCGTACGGCCATGGCATCGAGCTGGCGCGGCGCGAGATGACGCTGCCACGGGCGCTGCCCGAAGAGGCCGGCTTTCGGCCCGGCGGCTTGGAGGAGGTAGATCGAGTCCTCCAGGGTTTCCTCGAGCAACAGGCCTTTCCAGGCGGCGTCCTGGCTGTCGGCTACCAGGGCAAGCTGGCCCACCTCGAGCCCTTCGGACGGCTCTCCTACGACGAGGGAGCGCCAGAGGTCACAACCGACACCATCTACGACCTGGCCAGCCTGACCAAGGTGGTCGCCACGACGATGATGGCCATGATCCTGGTCGACGAAGGCTCCCTCGACCTCGACAAGCCTGTCGTGGATTACCTGCCCCTGTTCGTCGGGCCTGGTAAAGAGAAGGTCTCGGTGCGGCAGCTTCTGACCCACTCCTCTGGGTTGGTGGCCTACGGCGATCTCTACAACGAAATCAGCGGCAAGAAGGCCTATCTGGAGCGGATCCAGGGCATGGAACTGGACTACGACCCTGGCACCAAGTCGGTCTACAGCGACTACGGGATGATTCTGCTGGGGGAGATCCTGGAGCGGGTGGCGGGGCAGCCCATGGATGTCTTCCTCGAGGAGAGGGTCTACGGACCCTTGGGGATGACCGACACCGGCTTCCTGCCGGCTGACGACCTGCTCGAGCGCATCGCGCCTACGGAGGACGACCCGTGGCGCGGCTACAGGGTTCGTGGAGAGGTGCACGACGAGAACGCCCATGCCCTGGGCGGCGTCGCGCCTCATGCGGGCCTCTTCAGCACCGCCACCGACCTGTCCCGTTTCCTCCAGATGATCCTCAACGGCGGGGTCTTCGAGAACCAGAGAATCGTCTCGCGGCAGATCGTCGAAGAATGGACCCGGAGAGCCGGAATTCCCGACTCGGACCGCGCCACCGGGTGGGACACCAAGTCGGCGGAGAAGTCCTCGGCGGGCAGCTTCTTCTCGCCCAACTCCTTCGGGCACCTCGGCTACACCGGTACCTCCATGTGGGTCGACCCAGAGCGCGATCTCTTCGTAATCCTGCTGACCAACCGCGTTCACCCGAGCCGGGAGAACAACCTCATCCGCCAGGCCCGGCCCGCAGTCGCCGACGCGGTGGTCCGGGCCTTGGACATTCCCCTGGTACAGGTTGGTCTCGAGCGCATCGACTCGGGCGAGCTCGGCTCGCTAGTGGGCAAGCGTCTCGGCCTGGTGGCCCACGCCGCCTCGGTCACCAGTGGTGGTCGACACGCCATCGACGTTCTTCGCGACCAGAGCCTGAACGTGGTCCGACTGTTCTCACCCGAGCACGGGCTGCGAGGCAGGGCCGCCGCCGGCGAGCCCGTCGAGAGTGGCGCCGACCCGATCAGCGGACTGCCGGTGGTAAGCCTCTACGGCGATCAGCGACGACCCTCGGCCGAGTCCCTTGCCGGCCTCGATGCCCTGGTGTTCGATCTCCAGGGCGCGGGCGTCCGCTTCTACACCTACGTCAGCACTCTGATCCATTGCCTCGAGGCCGCGGCGGAGGCCGGCCTGGAGCTCGTAGTGCTGGACCGCCCCAACCCCCTTGGCGGCCTCCGAATCGAGGGCCCCGTCAGCGCGCCCCGAGATGTGGTGCCGGCCTCGTTCGTCAACCTGGCACCGGGGCCACTGATACACGGACTCACCCTCGGTGAGATGGCCCGCTTCGTCAATTCCCAACTCGAGGTGCCTGCCAACTTGACCGTCGTGCCGATGGTCGGATGGAGCCGGAAGATGACCTGGGCGGAGACCGGGAGGGAATGGGTCTCGCCGTCGCCCAACCTGAGAAGCGCTGAAGCCGCCCTGGCCTATCCCGGTACCGCCCTGTTGGAGGCGACCAACCTCTCCGAGGGTCGCGGAACCGAGGATCCGTTTCTGCTTTTCGGAGCCCCTTGGTTGAAGCCCGGCGAGCTCCACCTGTCGGTTCCGGGCTTTTCTCTGGAAGCCGTCCGCTTCTCGCCCGTCGCTTCCGAAGCGGCGCCCTACCCGAAGTTCGAGGATCAGGAGTGCAACGGTTGGCGGGTTCGGGTCCCCGACCGGCAGGCTGCGGCACCCTACGCCCTGGGGGTGACCCTCCTTCACGGACTGCTGGGTCACACCGATTTCGAGTGGCTGCGCAACGGCGACGTCTTGACTCGCCTGACAGGCACGCCAACGCTGCTCGAGCACCTGCAAGCCGGGAAAACGGTGGAAGAGATCCTCGCGGCGGACAGCGCCGATCACGCGACCTGGAGCGAGGCCCGTAAGAGAGCTCTTCTCTACTGACAGTCTCTACTGGCTGGCCGGCGGCATCTCGCGCGGCCAGATATAGCTCGCCGCCAGACCGACGGCGAAGGTCCCAAGGGAGCCGACCAAGGCAAACCAGGGCCAGGCCAGCGGGGTGGCGAAGAAGATGACCAACATGCCGGCCAGACCCACGACGAGACCGGCAAGGGCCGCTCGTTGACCGACCCGCTCGGTGAAGATCCCTAGAAAGAACACCCCCAAAACGATCCCGGTGGTGAAGGCGGCGATGCCCAGCACGCTCGCGACGACGGTGGATTGGAGCCATTGACCGGCGATACCGACGGCAATCTGGACCAGGCCGAAGCAGGCGGTGAGGATCCGGATGACCCGCAGCTTGCGGGCGGGAGTGATCTCGCTACCGACCAGTGGAAAATACAGATCGTTCGCAGCCGCCGTCGCACAGGAGTTGAGTGAGCTCGAAAGCGTCGACATGGCGGCAGCGAAGATGGCACCCAGCAGAACCCCCAGAACGCCCACGGGTATCTCGTCCAGGATGAAGCGTGCGAAGACGCGATCGGCCCGCTCGAAGGCGACCTCGGGAGGAAAGAGCTGATAGAAGCAGTAGAGCCCCGCGCCGATCAGCAGAAACAGCGCGAATTGCGCCAGGACGACAAAGCCGCTGGTAATCAGGGCGCGCCTCGCGTCCGACAGGTTCCGAGCCGCGAGGTAGCGCTGCACCATCATCTGGTCGACGCCGTGCGAGCCGAGGGTGATGAACATTCCCCCGATCAGCCCGGCCCAGAACCCGTAGGGCTCACTCCAATCGAGTGTGAAGTCCAAGAACCGTAGCTTTCCAGCCGCCTCTCCCATGCTCATCATCTGCTGCCAGCCACCCGGCAGGTGGTCCAGCAGGAGCCAGAAAGCGAGTAGCGCCCCTCCCATGTAGACCATGAACTGCAGGAAATCGGTCCACAGCACGGCTCGCATGCCGCCGAGATAGGTGTAGACAATCGTCGCGACGCCGATGGTGACCACCGCCCAATGCATCGGGATGCCCGTCATCTCCTGCAGGACGATGGCCGAGAGAAAGAGCCTCAAGCCGTCGGCCAGGCTGCGGGTGACGATGAAGATCACCGAGGCCGTCCTCTTGGTTGCCCCACCGAAGCGCTTGTCGAGAACCTCGTAGGCGGTGAAGAAGTTGCCCTTGAAGTACTGGGGCAACAACAGGAACGCGACGATGAAGCGCCCCACAACGAACCCGAAGACAATCTGTAACCACGTCATATCCCGGCCGTAGGCGAAGCCCGGGATGCTCAAGAAGGTCACCGTGCTGGTTTCGGTGGCGACGATGGAGAAGAGAATCACCCACCACGGCAGATCGCGGCCGCCAACCATGAAATCGGCGGCCGTGCGCGTCACGCGGCCGACCCACATGCCGACAAATACCACACCGGCCATGTAGGCCAGGAGAATCGCCAGATCGATAGCTCCGACGCTCATGCGTCAACGTCCCGGTTGCGCGCTCGCCGAAGCCCTGTTGGAAGGGATTGGGTCATCCGCGCGGCATTATACGTTTCGCAGCCGGCCACTCACCTCCGGCCGCAGCGAGATCGAGAACTACATCGAAACGGGAGTGGCCACGCAGTAGCGAGCAGGGCCACTCGGAA
>JBATEX010000146.1:0-32759 GCA_049664225.1 Thermoanaerobaculia bacterium | reverse complement strand
GAACTCCACATTCACGAACATGGCCATGGCGGTCACCGCGACCAGGGCTCCAATACCCACCAGTAATGTGACTCGGTGTGTCATCTGGCTTGCCAATTCCTCTCCCTTCCAATGCCCGTTCCGACATCTGTGATTCGACGGCAAAACCCCGATCTGGCCAAGCAGCGAATCACTCTGCCTCGGCGCTGAGAAGCTCCTCGGGTAGCAGGAGCTTGGCGATTCGCTTGCTGAGCGTATAGATCCTTTTCATGTTGTCGACAATCGCCATTTCCCGCCGGAAGACGGTTGGGCGCTCTGGATCGTCGATGGCAAGGCGTTCCGCCTGCCGCAGATGGACCTGTTTGATGCTCCGGTTGACCTCGCCCTTCAGGGCCAACACCTCCTGGGCAGCCTTCTGATTGTTGCCCTTCACCGCCTCGACAGACTTGCCCACTGCTTTCGACACCGCGTCATAGAGATCCCTCAACATCAGGAGGGTCTCTTCACTGGGCCTGACTCCCTCGTTCAGCATCTTGTGGCCGACCTCGGCCAAGCCGTCCTCGACCACATCACCGATGCTCTCCAGATAGTCGCTGGTGCTCATGAGGGAAAGGAAGTCTTGACTCTCCTTGTCCGTCAAGGGCTGCCGGCGGATCTCGCCGAGGTAGGTCAAGATGTGTTTGTGCAGAATGTCTACATGGTCATCGAGCCGATGGATCTCATCGAGCGCACTCTGGCTGCCACTCTGCAAGGCCGCTCCCAGGCTCACCAGCATCTCTTCGACGACCTCGCCCATGTGCCCCAACTCGAGTCTGACTCGCTCGAGCGCCAGGGTGGGTGCTTCGACAAGCGCCTCGTCCAGGTACTTGGCCGTGACAATGACCGTCTCTGCGGTCTCTGGTCGGTCGGGCAGGAGCCTCTCGACGAGACGAGCCAGTTGGCCAGTAAAGGGAAGAAAGATCAGGGTGTTCGCCACGTTGAACACGGTGTGGGCATTGGCAATCTGCCGTGGCACTTCAGCAGCCATCTTCGCTGAGCCTTGGAGCTCCGCATGCACCGGCGAGACCCATCGCACCAACTCTGCCAGCTGGTCGATGAAGCCAACCCAAAGAAGAACGCCCAGGACATTGAACAGGATGTGAGCAGCGGCGGCCCGTTGTGCCTCCCTGGTCTTTCCCATAGCCGCGAGCAGGGCGGTGACACAGGTGCCGATGTTGGCGCCCAGGGCCAGAGCGATCCCCGCCTCGAGAGAAACCAGTCCTTCGCTCGCCATGACGATGGCGATTCCAGTAGTCGCAGCCGACGACTGGACCATGGCGGTGAAGACCATCCCTGCCAGGATTCCCAGTATGGGGACCTCCATCCGCTGCATGAACTCCAGAAAGGGCTGGTACTCGACCAATGGCGCCATAGCAGATCCCATGACACCCATGCCATAGAACAGCAGACCCAGGCCCAAGAGCATCGAGCCGTAGAGCTCCACCTTCTCCCGCTTGGCGGTGAACATCATTGCGAAGCCGATGGCCACCATCGCGAGGGCGTACTGCGTGACGTGGAAGGCGACGATCTGGGCCGTGAAGGTGCTGCCGATATTGGCACCCATGATGACGCTGATCGATTGGGCGAGCGTCATCAGGCCGGCGCTGATGAACCCCACCACGAGGACCGTCGTCACCGACGATGAATTCAGCACCGCGGTGACAAAGGCTCCGGTGATCGCCCCAAGGACGCGGTTCTTGGTCAACTTGCCCAGGACGAACTTCATGCTGGAACCAGCCGTCGACTGCAGGGCTTTCGCCATCAGGTCGAGGCCGAACAGGAACATCGCCAGGCCACCGGCGAGACCCATCCCCAGGGTCAGCCAGTCGATCTGCTGAACCTCGCCCGCCGCGATAGCCGGATCTGCCACTACGTCTTTCTCTTGGGTAGAGCCCTGGTCAGTACGAGGTAGCCCAGGATGCCAGCGACAAGCGATGCCGCGAGAATTCCGATCTTGGCCTCGCTGATGATCTCAGGATCCTTGAAGGCGAGTTCGCTGATGAAGAGCGACATGGTGAAGCCGACGCCTGCCAGGCAGCTTGTACCCCAGATCTGCCCCCAGGTGACCCCGGCCGGCAGGGCAGCCCGGCCGGACTTGATGGCCAACCAACTGAACAAGAAGACGCCGATCTGCTTGCCGAGCACCAAGCCCAGAACGATGCCGAGGCTCACCGGGTTCGCCAGGGTCTGGAAGATATCGCCGCCAATCGTTACCCCGGCATTGAAGAAAGCAAACAGCGGCAGGATCAGAAACGCTTGACCCAGGTGCAGGTAGCGTTCGAGGACCAGGCCCGGCGGCAACATGTCGGTAGCCGCAAGATCGATCGTCCGCAACGCCTCGTACTGTTCGCTGTTGGAAACCATGCTCTCCTGCGTCAGCGTGGAATTCTCGAGCTTGCGCCAACTTCTCTCGAGCATCTCCACGAACTGGTGCGGATCCAGCCGGGCGCGAACCGGCACCACCATGGCAACCAGGATGCCTGCGACCGTGGCGTGCACGCCCGAGGCGAAGACCGCCAGCCAGACTCCGAGCAGGAGGAAGACGTAGACGCCAACTCGACGGACATTGGCCTTGGAAGCCGCAAGCAGCAGAAAAAGGAAGACCGCAGCCACGATCAACGCGCTCAGATTGACCTTCTCCGTATAGAACAGAGCGATCACCAGAACGGCACCCATGTCGTCGGCGATCGCCAGGGCGGTCAGAAAGACCTTCAACCCGAGCGGTACCCGCTTGCCAAAGATCGCGAGAATGCCGAGCGCAAACGCGATGTCGGTCGCCATTGGGATTCCCCATCCAGCCTCACCGTCGCCGCCGACGTTGAACATGAGGTAGATCGCTGCTGGCACGACCATGCCGCCGATCGCCGCCGTCACCGGCAAGATCGCCTGCTTGAACGAAGAAAGCTCACCGAGAACCATCTCCCGCTTGATCTCGAGACCGACCACGAAGAAGAAGACCGCCATCAGGAGGTCGTTGATCCAGTGCTGGAGCGACAACTTGAAGCCGTGGTCGCCCCAGGAGATCCCGACATAGGTTTGGGTCAGCTGCCGGTAGCTGTCGGCGGCCGGTGAGTTGGCCCAGATCAGCGCCAGGATCGTGCAAGCCAGCAGCACCACGCTGCCGGCCACTTCGGAATGGAGAAAGCGCTGGAAGAACCCGTGATTCGCTGTGCCCGCGGGCTGTTCACCTTGACTCATAAAGTTCGCTGCCGTTCGATCATGCCAGCGTGTATTCGCGATGGTGGTGCGCTACCTTGCCAATTGCCAGGATGTAGGCGGCCGTTCGAAGGTCGGGAACGTCGTCGCGCGCGTGCCAGACAGCGCGGATGCCTTCGTAGGCTTCCCGCATCGTGTCCTCGAGGCCGGAGAGCACCAGGTTGCGCTCATCCGCCTCCTGCCGGAAGGCTTTGCTGAAGCCCTCCGGAACCTGCCTTTCCAAGACGGTCTCGAGCAGCTCCAGGGCCGCCTCCGACCGCATCTGCATGAGCCGACGCCCCATGCGGCCAAACCTCATGTGTGCCAGGTTCTTGGTCCACTCGAAGTAGGACACGGTCACGCCTCCGGCATTGACGTACATATCCGGCAGGATCACCTTGCCCGCCTCGAGTAGCATAGCGTCGGCCGCGGCGGTGACGGGACCATTCGCCGCTTCGGCAATGAGCTTCGCCTCGATCCTCGGGGCATTTTCACGCGTGATCTGACCCTCGAGGGCCGCCGGGACCAGGATGTCGCACTCATCTTCGAGGGCCTTTGGTCCGTCTTCCAGATACTCCGCACCTGGGAAGCCCTTCACGCCGCCATTGGCCGTGATGTATTGCCGCACCTCTTCGACGGGTAGCCCATTGGGGCTGCGCAGGGCGCCATCGCGCTCGATGATCGCCACGATCTTGCAGCCGTCCTCTTCTTGCAGGAACTTGCCGGCATGGTAGCCCACATTGCCCAGGCCCTGGACCACCACCCTCTTTCCAGCCAGCCCCTCGTCGAGACCCGCGGCTTCGACGTCCTCCGGATAACAGAAGAACTCGCGGAGCGCGTACTGCACGCCTCGTCCGGTCGCCTGCACCCTGCCCCGAATCCCACCCATCTCTGGGGGCTTGCCGGTGATACAGGCGATGGCATCGATGTCGTCGGGATGCAGCGTGCGGTAGGTGTCGGCCATCCAGGCCATCTCGCGAGCACCGGTACCCATGTCGGGGGCCGGCACATTCTGGCTCGGACTGATGAAGCCCCGCTTGTCGAGCTCCAGGGTGAATCGGCGAGTGATCCGTTCCATCTGGTGGCGCTCGTACTTGCGGGGGTCGATCTTCAAGCCTCCTTTGGCCCCCCCGAACGGGACATCCACGACGGCACACTTGAAGGTCATCAGGGTGGCCAGGGCCTCGACCTCTTCTTGATCGACCTCCGGGGCATAGCGGATACCGCCTTTGGTCGGCAGGAGATGCTCGCTGTGATTCGCTCGCCAGCCCTCGAAAACCTGCCATTTACCTGCAATCTTCACTGGGAAGCGCATCTGATAGACCGCTCGACAGCGCTGGAGAACCTCGCCCAGGCCGGGTGGTAGGTCCATCAGGCCAATGGCTCGATCCAACATCGATTCGACGCTGCTCAGGAATGTGGAAGTCTTCTTTTCGCTCATCTTGGTTCTCCCTGTTCAGCTGTTCCTCGCGGACTCGTCGGCCCTGGCTGCCCCGTAGATTCGCCGCATGTCCGGTAACTCGGTGCAGTAGTAGTGCACCCAGATATAGAGATGCGAAAACGCGGCCGACAGAAGCGCCGCCTCCGAGGCCCAGATCAGCCCAGGAAGCCAGACGATCATCAGACCGAAGGTATACATGCCGTTTCTGGTGAACCGGAAGATGCCCTGCCGCACGAAGGGCTTGGTTCGGTAGGCGGGATCGAAGTGATCGATTCCCAGGGCTCGTCGATAGGAGAAGAACCGCCCAACGGAGTAGAAGGTATAGAAGATCAGCACCGCCAGCACTACGGCCAGAGCATTGAGCAGACCCCGATTGGCGTCCAGGCTGCCCTGATCAGCAACGGCCGTGGTGGTCAGGGTGAAAAGCCGTGCGAAGGAGAGCAGCGCAAAGCCGGCACCGTAGACCCTGAACCCCCGGGGTCCGAGACTCCGGCTGAGCCATTGGTGGTGAAGCTCCATTCGCCAACAGATCCAGACCCAGACCTGATGCAGAATGGGAAACAGAATCGAGAGCCAGAACCAGGTAGCTGTGGATACGCCCAGACAGCTGCCGTCGAGGAATCCTGCGGTGCGGCTGATCCAGACTATGGGGAGCAGCAATGCCAGGAGCAGCAGGAAGTGCAGTCCCTGGTTTTCATAGATGGAGTCTCGACGCAAACTACCGGTCCTTCTGGAACGAAAAGACACCGCCCGTGCGGGACCAACGGGCGTCACCGTCGATCGTCGCTGGCTCGTGCCGCCACACCAGGATGGACTCGAGAACGGCAAAGACCGCCAGGGTGTTCTCGCCACCTTCTTCGACTACCGGGGTATAGGTCCTGCCCTGGGTATCGACCAGATAGGACACCTTGACGCGTTGACCGACAAGAGCATTGCGCTTGCGGCTCGGTGAGGGAATGTCGGCTCGCTCCACGACCCGGGTGGGCTGAATCTCGCCGCCGTCCGAAGGCAGCCACTCACCTTCGGCCGACAGGCGCTGGATGGCCGAGGGTTGATCGCGGAAAGGGCTGGCGTCGAACATGCCCACCAGACCACTGTAGCTCTGGACCAGCTCGGCGCGCAGGTTCGGTACCATTACCTGGGCCATGTCCCAGTGCCAGAGCGCCTCCCGGTCGAGTTTCATCGACGCCTCGGCGACCGCCTGCATAGCCAGGGCGTAGCCCATGGCTGCTCGCTCCTGGCTCAGGCCTCGATTGAACAGGCCCCAGGCGATATCTCTGGCGTTGGAGCGGGTAGTTACGGGGTTGCCGAAAAGCAGCTGCAAGGAGACTTCGCGAAGAGCCTTGCGTATCTTGTCGTTCTTGATCGAGTCGAGAGGAAGCTCGGCCGGCAAGCTGGTTGCCTGGGCCAGCAGCAGGACCGTCAAGATGAAAACCGGGGTCAGTCGGGATTTCACGGCGCTATGTTACCTGTCAGGAGCACCCTGCCCAAGCAGCGAAGGCTCGACCTTGGTCGGGTTTGTCGGTCGATGAGGGCGGTGGTTAGAATCGCGGTCAAGAGCAAGGAGACACTATGCGTTTGCCAACGGGCCGCTCAAGGGTGAGTCCTGCTACCGATTGGGTGCGGAGTTGCCTGCTGTGCTGCCTTTTCGCGCTGGTCACGGGAGCGGCCGTGCGGGCTGCCAGTGATCCCCCCCTGTACGAATGGACCGATGTGTCCCGAATCGTCGCCATCGGCGACGTTCACGGCTCCTACGACAAGCTGGTCTCTCTTCTCGAAGGAACAGGAGTTGTTGACAAGGCCTTGGAGTGGAACGGTGGTTCGACCCACCTTGTCTTCATCGGAGACTTGATCGACCGGGGACCGCAGGAACTGGAGGTTCTGGATCTCGTCAGGCGTCTAGAGGAGGAGGCACCCGCGGCGGGGGGCCAGGTTCACATGCTGCTCGGCAACCACGAGGTCATGAATCTCGTGCGTGACTTGCGCTACGTACCCGCGGCGGGATTTCGAGCCTTCGCAGCCGCAGAGAACAAGAAAGATCGAACGAAGGCCTGGCAACGATTCCGTACGGGTATGGCGTCACCCACCGTACCAATGGGCGAGGTCAAGGCCGCTTTCGACCAGAGGTTTCCACCAGGTTACTCTGGTCGCATTCGGGCCTTCTCTCCCGATGGCGAGCACGGCGCCTGGATCCTCCAGAAACCAGCCGTGATCAAGATCAACGGAGTGGTATTTCTGCACGGAGGGCTGACTGACATCGTAGCCTCTCTGGGGATGGAAGTCATCAACAGGCAGGTGATCGACAGTATCGTCGAGTTCGTTGCCAACATGGACAAGCTGGAGGGCTCGACAGCTGGTCCGGCCGACTTTCAGGGGGTCTACAGCACAGCCCTGGCACTGGTCGAAAAAGGGGGTTCGGATGCCAGGACCGAAGCTGCGAGAAACCTCGTGCGGCTCTATGAGTCTCTCGCCTTCAGTCCGACAGGGCCGCTCTGGTATCGCGGCAATTCCCTGGAAAACGAGCGGCTCGAGAGGGCCAGCCTCGACAGGGCCCTGAAAGCACTCGAGGCTCGTGCCATCGTCGTGGCCCACACCCCGACCGGCTCGGGTCGTATTACCTCGCGCTTCAAGGGCCAGATCTATCGTGCCGATGTCGGCATGGCCTATGGCCGGGAGCCGCTGGCCCTGGTAATCGAGGCAGGAGACTTCGAGGTCTTCGACCCGAAGGTCGCCACGTTGTCCAAGCCAACTATCGAGCCACCACTGGGAGAGGGGTGGTCGAGGTTCAGCGAACAGCTGACCGACGCCCAGTTGGAGCAGTTTCTGCGGCAAGCCGAGGTCACATCGTGCACCTTCATCCATCAGGGCTTGAGGTCGGCGAACATCTGCGAGCTAGAGGGCGACGGCCCTGAGTTGCGGGCCCTCTTCTCGCGTGTCGACGAGACACCCGAGCCCGGGCAGCCAGCGGGAACCGCCTTCCGAACCTACCGGCACGAGATCGCCGCCTATCGCCTCGACCGGCTGCTCAATCTGGATCTCGTACCCGTCACCGTCGGGCGCAGCCTCGAGGGAACTCCCGGGGCAATTCAAGTCTTCCACGAAGGTGCCGTCGATATCGAGCTTCTCGAGACCTACGATCAGATACATCTCCTCGACGGACTGGAAGAAGAGATCGTCACGGCGGAGATCTTCAGTGCCCTGTTGGCCGTGGAGGACCGTCACAGAATTGGCAGGATGTTCCTGCCCCAGGACCGGCGCATCGCCCTGGCTGACAGCACCAAGGCATTCCCGACCTCCGTGGATCCGGGTCCGGACCTGCCTGCTCCCTGCGGCCCGTTGGACCCCGAGCTCGAATTGGGCCTGCGCTCGCTGAGCCAACAGAAGGTCTCAGATGCTCTTGGATCCCTGCTATCGCCGCAGCAGATCGACGGCCTGCTGCTCCGGCGCGATAGGATTCTCGAGATATGCGATCTGCCTGTGCCGCAATCGGGGGAGTGATATGAAATTCGCCAAATGTATCGTCGGGCTCGTGCTCACGATGTCGGCAGTCCACCTGCAAGCCGCGGTGGCGGTTCAAGTTGCCAAGACGGTCGACTTCACGCAATACAAGACCTTCGCCTGGAAGCAGGGCACTCCGGCAGCCAACCCCGAGACCGAGAAGTTGATCCGAGAGACAGTCCAGAAGCAGCTTTTGGCCAAAGGTCTCACCCGAGTCGACTCCAATGCCGAGCTACTGGTGTCGACGCACGCTAGGCAAGCAAGCGAGATGCGCGAGGACGTGGACATCCTCGGTGTGCAACAGCGCTGGCCCGAAGACTCCGATCCGGACGGGGTCTCGGGGGACACCCTTCGCGAGATCGAGGTTGGCACCCTGGTCGTGGACCTGTTCGACGGCAACAGCAGGTTGAACATCTGGCGCGGCACAGCCACCAGAACGCTCGCCGACAATCCGAAAACCGCTCAAAAGCAGATCGACAAATCTGTGCGGAAGATGTTCGAGAGCTTCCCTGCCAAGGCCGACTAGTCCGGATCACTCTTGCTTCTTGGCATCCGGAATTCATCGGTCCTACCGAACATTCCGACCAAGCGGGCCAAGGTCACCGCCACGAAGAGTTGTCCGACCACGGCCTCCATCCAGGTAGCGGTCTGTGCTATCGGCGTCATGGGCAACATGTCGCCGTACCCGAGGGTCGTCAGCGTCACGAAGCTGAAGTAGATGAAGAAGAACTCGGCGCCGAAGTTGACGTATTCCTCGAGCGTATGGAAGTCCATAGCGTTCGCCGTGAAAGCGGTCTGATCGAAGGCGGCGATCACGCCGTAGCCGATCGCCCAGGCCAGGCCCAGCAGCAAGTAGACGTTGACTGCGGCTGCCAGCTTGTCAACGGTCACCCTGCCAGGCGCCAAAACGGTTCGATAGACGATGGCGATCACGAACCCAATGAAGAGCAGGCTCGAAACCGCCGCGACGAGCAGTGAGATTGGACTCGGAGCCGAGTAGGCGACCATCTGGAGCAGAATCGCCGGAACGCCCAGGATCAATGTCCTCTGTCGATTGGCCTTCGTGGTCCCGAGGTTGATCGAAGCCAGTATCAACTCGACGACGAAGGCCAGTCGGTAGAAGCGGACCACTCCGAACTCCACCGAGATCGGGTAGAGCACGAACAGGGCGATCAGGGAGAACAGCAGCGTGACGTTACGCTCTTCTCGCGAGTACCGATGCCAGAAGCGATCACCCAGCATTTCGACCCCCAAAGCTCCTCGGACTTCAATTCTCTGGAAAGTGGGTGAACACCCGGCGCGTGGCTTTGGAGGCCTTGGCCCGGAGCTTCTCGAAGGTGCGAGCCAGCTCGGTCACCCAACCGCTCCACACCATCTCCTCGGTAGCGGTGTCGACGACTTCGAAGACCAAGGTTCCTTCCCGATAGGAGCGCATCGAATGGGCCTGAGGGTCGCCGATCCATTTGACTCCCGGTGCCACCTCTTTCGTGATCCCTTCGATATCGGTCATGTCGGTGCCGAAGCCGACGTAGTTGATCATCAAGTCGGGCGACTGCTCCCGTTCGACCCGCTCATAGCCCTTGCGCTTGAGCTCGGTGTCTGCCGCCTTCTTTATCGTCGAGTCGAGAGGAGAGCCGTCGGCCACCGGATGATCTCCCTCTACGTCGAAGTGCGGAGCCCAGGCATAGGTTGAGAACCTCGAGAAGCTCACTCCCTCCTTGGCGCGAACATCCACATCCTGAGCAGTCACGTTGATAGCTACCATAAGGCAGATTGCCGCACCGATTACGATGGTTCTCCACATGACTCTCTCCTCTCCCGGAATTCCGCCGACGAGGCGGAGTTTCGGCAGACAGACGTTAGCACAGGGTCATCGCCGGTCTTGCCACCTCGGCATGCTCGAGATCGAAGATATGCCTGTCACCTCCAGGACCCGAACCGTCTTGCAACGGGGGATTTCGGGCTACAATCCCAAAGGCAAACGAAAGGCCTATCCCGGGGTCACTCAACACCATGAATCGAAAACACTATGTGGTCATGGGAGCTGGTGAGGTGGGCTACCACCTGGCTCAGACGCTGTCCCAGCTGGGTGAGGATGTCACCGTCATCGAGCTCGATCCGGCGAGGCAGGAGCGCATCGATGAAGAGCTGGATGTTCGGGTGGTCGGTGGAAATGGAGCCCACCCTCCGGTGCTCGCGGCCGCCGGCGTCGAAGGCTGCGAGCTCTTCATGGCGGTTTCCTCATCCGACGAGGCCAACCTGGCGGCGGCGAATCTCGCCAAGGACCTCGGCGCGAAGCGCACTGTTGTTCGGGTGGCGGTAGCCGAAGAAGTCATCACCTACCGTCGGCTGTTGGAGCAGGCTTTCGGGGTCGATCTCCTGCTCTCCACCCAGCTTTTGACCACCACCCGCGTCCTCAACGAGATCCACGGTCACAGCACCATGGCGGTCGAGTATCTGGCGGCCGGCAAGGTCCAGCTCCGCAAGATCCACCTCGATGCCGAATCACCGCTGGTCAAGCAACCCCTGCGGGATGTCTCGCTTCCCAAGAACTCTCTGGTCGCCGCGTTCTATCGGGGCGACGAGCTCATCATTCCGGGCGGTGACGATCAGGCGCAGGAAGGCGACGACGCCCTGATTCTGGGCACCACAGATGTCATCGAACAAGCCGAGTTGACCGTCAGCAACCACCGCAAGGTAGTCGGCAAGGTCGTCATCGCTGGTGGCGGCGAGACTGGCAGTGCGATCGCCAGGGCTCTGGCCCCCCTGAAGATCCCGGTCAAGATCATCGAGATCGACAAGGCGGTGGCCCAACGACTGGCGGCGGAGTTTCCCGAGTTCGAGATCATCCACGGTGACGCCACCGATCTGGCCCTGCTCAAGGCCGAGCGCATCGGCCAGGCCAAGACCTTTGTCGGCCTGACCGCCAATGACGAGAGCAATCTGATGGCCTGCCTGCTGGCACAGGAGCTCGGCGTCGACCAGGTGCTCGCCATGGTGCATCGCTCCGAGACGACGCAACTCTGGAAGCGACTCGGCATGCAGGAGGTCTTCAGCCCTCGCACGCTTGCCAGGGAGCGCATCGAGGAGTACATC
Organism: Thermoanaerobaculia bacterium; assembly: GCA_049664225.1. Lineage (GTDB taxonomy): Bacteria > Acidobacteriota > Thermoanaerobaculia > Multivoradales > JAHEKO01 > JAUVRX01. Next base: position 21,511 of record JBATEX010000146.1, on the reverse strand, counting down.
GACAGCGGGTACAGCTCCAACATCGTCTCCCTGCACAAAGGTGCCGCTCAGGTTCTGGAGCGTACCTTGGCCGAGGCCAGTCCCGCCTCCGGTGTCACCCTGGCCGAGATGAGCCCTCCGCGCGGCTTGATCGTGGGTGCAGTCATGCGGGGCGAAGAAGTCTTCGTACCGCACGGCAACGACCGCCTTGAAACGGGTGATCTGGTGATCCTCTTCGTCCACGAATCCGAACTGGACACTGCTCGCCTGTTGTTCCCGGGACGCGAACGCTCGTGAGATCTCTCTGGTGAATTTCCGCGTTCCACTTCGATTCCTCGGCAGGCTGGTCTTGCTGCTGGCGGCCACCAACCTGGCTCCGGCATTTTGCTCCGCCTTCTACGGCGAGTGGAAGGTGGTCATCGCTTTTCTGATCTCCAGCATGATCACGGCCATCGTCGGCGGCATCATGGTGGGAATCGGTGGTGAGAAGGGCGAAAGCTACCGTCGGGAGGGCATCCTCGTCGTCGTTGGGGGCTGGGTGCTGGCTTCCCTGTTCGGGGCCATTCCGTACCTTTTGGCGGGAACCTTCTCCCACCCCATGGATGCCTTGTTCGAATCGGCATCCGGATTCACCACTACCGGTGCCTCGGTGATGACGGCGATCGAGGGACACGCCCTGGGAATTCTCTTCTGGCGCAGCTTCACCCAGTGGTTGGGCGGCATGGGGATCATCGTTCTGTTCGTGGCGCTACTCCCCGAGCTGGGTCCCGGCGCTCGCTTCCTCTACAAGCTCGAGGTGCCCGGCCCGACCGCCGAAGCCCTCGGTTCCCGAATCACCCACACTGCAGGAGTTCTCTGGAAGATCTACCTGACGTTGTCAGGCATCGAAACCGTCCTGCTGATGGCCTGTGGCATGAACCTGTACGACGCCCTGACACACACCTTCTCCACCATGTCCACCGGAGGCTTCTCGCCGCGCAATGCCTCGGTCGCTGCCTTCCAGTCACCGGCAGTCGAGATCGTCATCATCGTCTTCATGGTCCTGGCTGGAACGAACTTCTCTTTGTTCTATGGCCTCAAGAGGCGCCGCGGCTGGAACCTCTATCGGGATCCGGAGTTCCGTCTCTACCTGAATGTCATGTTGGGTGTGGCGGCGGTCATCGCCCTCGATCTGCTGCGCCAAGGCGCCTATGAGAACGGTCCACGTGCAGCTCTGGATTCCCTCTTCCAGACCGTCTCAATCACCACCACTACCGGCTTTGCCACCGCCGACTTCGATACCTGGCCCGTGCTGTCGCGGATGCTGCTCGTTGGCCTCATGTTCGTCGGTGGCTGCGCGGGTTCCACTGGCGGATCGATGAAGGTGATGCGCATGCTCATCGGCTTGCGCTCGGCCTTCAGGGAAGCTCGACTGATCTTCAGCCCCAATACGGTGATGGCGGTCTTCGTGGGTGGCAAGTCGGTACCCGACGCCATCGTTCGCAGCGTCGCGGGCTTCTTCATCCTCTACCTGAGCATCTGGGGCGCCGGCACCCTGCTGCTCAGCGTCTCGGGACCTGATCTGGTGACCAGCGCAACCGCGTCTGCTGCGACACTGGGCAATATCGGTCCGGGGCTCGCCCTGGTCGGACCGACCCAGAACTTCGCCTTCTTCAGCGGCTGGGACAAAGCCCTGATGGTGCTGCTGATGTGGATGGGGAGGCTGGAAATCTACTCGATCGTCGCCCTGTTCAGTCGTGCCTTCTGGCGGCCCTGAGTCCTCGTCCTGATCAGCCTGTCAAGCAAACAGTGTGGGTGCTTCAGGCTCTGGCGCGGATTCCTTTGATTCCGCCACTGCCCCGTCGGCCTTACGGTACTTGCCGCGACCGAGATGCAGCAGGCTTCGGTTGCGCCCCTGGCTCTTCGCCATCCTGAGGGCTTCGTCGGCGAGCACGAGGAGCTCCTTGCCGTCCTTGACGTAGAGCTCCGGGTAGGCTGCTACGCCGGCGCTGAGGCGCAAGTGAATCCTCTCGTCTTTCGCCGTAAAGACCGTGCGCTGCACCTCCAGGCGAAGCCGTTCGGCCACTCGTTGGGCCGTTTCACCGTCGGTCTGATCTAAAACCACCGCGAACTCCTCGCCACCGTAACGACAACAGAGATCGGTCTCGCGTCGGTGCTCCTCGAGCACCTGCGCTATTTGCAGGAGTGCTCGGTCACCCACATCGTGGCCGTAGGTATCGTTGACCTTCTTGAAGCGATCCAGATCGCACATGATGACCGCCATCGTGCCGCCCTCGTCGCGGATCGCCGAGAACACCGCTTCGAGGCGTGTCTCCAGAACACCTCTATCGGCCAGCCCGGTCAGTGGGTCATGTTTGGCGCGCCGATCGAGGAGCGCTCGGTGGACCGAGGAGGCAACCTGTGGCAGCAGCGAATCCAGGAGCTCCACCGAGGTGGGCTCGAGACGCCGTGGGTCGCACCAGAACCGGACCCTTGCGATCACCTCACCATCTCCCTTCAGCTCGCGGCCGAGAATCTTCCACGACGATCTCCGATGGATGCCAGGCATTGCAGGCGGACTGTCAGCCGGCTCGGGATCGCCCTCTTCAATCAGGGCGTCAGGACCCGCAAACCAGCTCCTGGGGCCACCGTCTCCTTTCAGAAGCTCGAATTGGAACCACGAAAAAGGAACCACGTTGCGGCATTCCTCCAGGACCTGGCCCACCATGCCGCCCAGATCGGGGCTGCGGAAGATGATCCGGTGGCCGGCTCGCGTCACCTCCCACAGCTCCGAGACCTGATCGACCGACCGCCGACGCAGATGGAGGTTCCTCGCCGTCTCTGCAGCCAGCAGGCCAAGGGCACCGAGCGGCACGAGGGCCACAGGCCAGTTCAGAGTCGCTACCACCGACACGAACGCCATGCCTACCAGCCAACCGACCGAATCGAGACTCAACGAGCCGGCCAGCTCACGCCAACTGACGCTCTTCAGACGCCGAGACCACTGAAGATCCAGCAGATGAAGCGCCGAGATCACCAGGAGGTAGGTGGCGACCGCCGACAGCTGCCAGCCGACGTGGAGGTTGGCTCTTCCACCTTGCCAGACCCAGCCCGCAGCGAGAGTCGCCAGCACCAGACGTGCGCCATCCCCTGCCAGCTCCAATGGTGGCCAAGAGCCTGCCGGCCGAGCCGGCTTCGACGGCAACAGGCGTAGCAGCACTTCTCTCGAGATGAAGGCGACCAGCACCAGCCACGCGGCCATGGCACTACCGAAGAAGCCGACCGACAGGGGTAGGGTCACCGTACCCAGGTTCAGGGTCCAGCGCTGCCGCGACCCATGCAAGCTAGCAGCGATGGCAACCAGACACAGGACCAGATAGGGCCATCGCTCCGTGACCTCGGGAGCCGGTAGCCATCGCTCCCACAACGGCGCGGCCAGAAGCAGGGTCACTGCGACCGCTGCCGGTACGAGTCCGCGGAGAATCTCGACGCGCGAGGTAGATTCCTTCATCGCTCTCAGCCGGTCCGATCGTATGCCTTTCGCCCCCGCCAGCTCAATCGGATCTGCCACAATCAGACCCCACTGACTTCTCATGACCGATCCCAGCCCTCCACGGCGCGCTCCCGAGCTCATGGACTCTCCTACGCTCGGCCTCGCCGAGACCGAGAAAGCGCTCGCCGATCTCGAGCGGATCAACCGCTGGACGCTGGGACTGATGGCAGCTCGCCGGTCTCTGAAGGAGCATCTCGTAGTTGCTGGTCGAAGGCAAACGCTACTCGACATCGGAACCGGCTCCGGTCAGGTATCGGCCGTGCTGGCCAGGGACAGCCTGCGCCGCGGCGTCGCGTTGCGCGTCATTGGTCTCGACTACAAGCTCTGTCACCTCGTCATCGGTCGTCGAAGCGGCCACGAACAGCTACGGGTCGTCGCCTCCGCGGAGCAGCTTCCGTTCCGCACCGGAGCTGTCGACTGGGCTCTTTCCAATCTCTTCTTTCACCATTTCGACAAGCCGGAGAACTCGACAATTCTGGCTGAGATGCGACGAGCTTGCCGACGGGCGGCGCTGATCGTCGATCTGCGGCAGTCTGTTATGGCCCGCCTCCTCGCCCGGCTCTTGCTACCCCTTCTCGGTGCAGGACGGGTGGCCTTCCACGATGGCAAGTTGTCGGCAGACCAGGCCTGGCCAATGAAAAGGGTCGAGGAGTTGATATTCACCCAGGAGCCATCCGAGCTGAGGAGGCGCTTTCCCTTTCGCTTCTCACTGGTGCTGGGGCCCGCGTCACCCGACACTGCGAGCGAGGAAACCTGAGTATCTCCCACAGCTTGACATCGTCATGTTCGAGTCGAGCTCTGGGAGCGGTACCCTGGCTTTATGGGTTCGGAAGGAGGACCCCGGGGGGGCGTCCGATGTCCCCGCATGATGCATGCGGGCTAGGGTGTTTCGGATCCAGCGAGATCACGCCACGCGGGAAGCACGTCGAAGCCGTCGGCCTTCTTGATAGCGCGCACGATGGCCTGTGCGACGGCCATCTCGGCCAGGGTCCCGACCTGATGGAGGTGCGCCGGAACATCGCCGGTGGCTAGAGTCACGACCAGGTCGCCATCGTAGAGCGATAGCGCAGGAGCGAAGCAGCGGTAGAAACCACCGAAGGCCATCTCGCAGACCTTGCGCAGAGCCGCCTTGCCCAGGTCGGCATCGGTCATCACGACCGCCAGCGTCGTGTTGCCCTCCCAAGCATGGTCCGGGGTAGGCGATAGCGACATCATGACCCGTCGGGCATCCGCCGGCTCGAGTGAGTCGGCGGCAAGCCGACACCCAGCGAGCCACTTCCCGGTATCGGGATCGCGAACGTCGCCGAAGGCATTGACGGCAACAGCCGCAGCGACTGTGGGTCCTTCCGGCAGGCTGAAGCTGACGAAGCCGAAGCCACCCTTCATGCCGTTAGCCGGCCCCAGAGCCTTGCCGACGGTGGCACCGGTCCCTGCTCCAAGGCTGCCCGAAGCGATGGCACCCGAGGCGGCCGAGATCAGGGCCGCTTCCACCAGGTCGGGACCGGGGCGAGCGGCCGGGTCGCCGAAGCCCAGATCAAAGAGAATGGCGGTCGGCACCAGCGGTACGACTCCGAGCCCGGTGTCGAATCCGAAGCCGCCGCGCTCCAGATGCTCGACGACCAGGTCGGCACACGACAGGCCGAATCCGCTGCCACCGGCAAGCACTACACCATGTGCCCGGCTCGCCAGACTATGGGTGAGTCTCAAGGAGTCGAACTGCCGGGTACCGGTGGCGGTACCCCGGACCTCGGCGGCTGCCGTGGCTCCTTCCGGGCTGAGGATGACGGTTACGCCGGTCATGCCTTGAGTGTCGGATCCATGCCCGATGGTGAAACCGGGTACGGACAGACGGTCACTTGGCGTCGGTAGTGAGGCGAGCTGCTGCATGAGCAGAATTCTACCGCCAGCCTCGATTTGGGTGCATCGAGGGTTGGGCAGGTGGGACCCTCGAGGGGTTGAGGCGGCCGGGCGTTCCTTCCGGCCGATCCGTAAGGGCTTAGGGGCGTAGGGGCCGCTGTCCAATGGAGGTTCGTCCGGGTGTTCCGCAAGGGGACGGCTGCGGGTTTGTAGGGGAGCCCCTTGCGGGCTCCCGCGGGAGGGGGCAAGCCTCTCCCCTACATTCGGGCGGGCCGCCTCCGAGTCTCGTCGTCGCGCCGGATCTATTGTGCTTTTCGAAGGCCCTTGCGCTGCGCTCGACGAGGCACCCCCTGTCGAATTCATCGTGGCCGACCTATCGCGCGTAGTTTGCCGCCAGCTTCCACCATCGGTCACAATGACTCGAAGTGAGGAGTTTCGACCTACCTTCCCCACCCTGGATCCTGGCTCATCGTGGAGCTTCTGGAGAGGCACCCGAGAACACTCTCGAGAGCCTCCTGCTGGCAGTCGAGCAGGGCGCCGACGTCGTGGAGCTCGACTTGTGGCTGACCCGTGACGGCCAACTCGTGGCCTTTCACGATGTCGAGCTGAGGGCCGGCCTCCAGCGCAAGGCTGCCGTTGAAGCCCTGACCCTGTACCGCTTTCGGCGGGCACTGAAGAAGAGCAGCGGCATCGAGGCCCCCACTCTCCAACAGATCCTTCAAGCACTACCCGAGTCCCAGCCCCTGAACTTCGACATCAAACGACGAAGTGCCGAGCCGAAGGCCATCGGCGACGCTCTGGCCGCTTCCCTCGGCACCCGATCCCAGGTCCTGCTTTCCAGCTTCGACTGGCCACTTCTGGCCGAGCTCAAGGTTCGCCTACCTGGGTATCCCCTCGCGCCGATAGGCGACCGCAAACCGGCCGCCCTGCTGGAGGCAGCCATCGAACTGGAATCGTTCAGCCTGCATTGCCATCGCAAGCTCGCCCGTCGAGATTTCCTGCTGGCGGCGGCGGAAGCCGGCAAGCCACCCCTGGTTTACACGATCAACCGGCCATTCCTCGCCCGCAACGTGCTGAGCCGGGGAGCCGCCGGAGTGTTCACCGACTACCCGGGAAAGCTCCGCAGGAGCCTCGAGAAGGCAGCCCGATGACGTCGAAGGACTTTTCGCTGGCGGCAGTGGATCTCGGGTCCACCTTCGCGAAGGGTGCGCTCTACTCGCCAGACGGCCGCTGCCTGCACAGTTCATCGCTGCCCGTGAAAGCACGCGTCGACGGCGCGTCGGTAGAGCATAATCCGCAGGAATTGCTCAGCAGTGTCGAGACCCTCCTCGATCGCCTCCGAAGATTCGGACCTGTCAGCGCTATCGGACTGGCCTGTCAGCGCTCGACTTGCCTGCTCTGGGAGAGGGCTGGCGGCCGCGCACTGACCCCGGCCATCTCCTGGCAAGACAGCAGTGCCACCGGCATCGTCGAAGGTCTCGCCCAGCACGCCTCGGAGGTTGGTTCTCGCACGGGACTCCGCCTGTCTGCCTACTACGCCGCACCCAAGCTGAGTCGGCTACTGAGCTCGCGGCCAGACGTTCGGCGGCGCGCCGAATCCGGTGAGGTGGTGGCGGGGACTCTCGACGCCTTTCTCATGCACCACCTTACCGGCGAGCCCTCGACTGAGGGCGGGCTCGCCGGCCGAACCCTGCTCTACAACCTGGAGTCCGACAACTGGGACCCGGCGCTCTGCAGCCTGTTCGACATTCCCGAAGCGTCCTTGCCACAGATCAGACCGTCGATCGGACATCGGAGAGCGTGGCGGGGGATACCCCTGACCGCCCTGGCCGGCGATCAACAAGCAGCACTGCTAGCGCACGGCGGGTGGGAGGAAGGGGTCACGGCGGCCCACTTCGGCACGGGTGCTTTCGTGCTCACCGGCACCGGCAACAGTCTCCTCCGCCATCCAGGATTGCTTTCAGCGGTTCTCGCCAACTCCTCCTCGCAACGCCACTTCCAACTCGAAGGGGCCGTCAATAGCGCCGGCTCCGCGATGGACTGGATCTCGGGTGAAACCGGTCTCGGTCCCGAGGAGTGGGGCCAGCGTCCGCTCGAGCCGGAACGACTCCCACGCGTTCTGCCCGCTCTTGCCGGCCTTGCCACTCCCTGGTGGCGACCCGAGATTCGGACAGTCGTTCAGGAAACCGCTGCTCACACCTCGCCTCGTGAGCTTGCCGATGGTGTGCTGGTCGGCGTGGCCATGCGAGTCGTGGACTGTTTCGAGGCGCTTGCCGCCGCTGGGGCGACGGCGGAGATCTTCCGTCTGAGTGGAAAGCTGACCCGTTCAAGGGCTCTCGTAGATCTGATCGCCGATCTCGCCCAGGTCAGGGTCGAGGTGTCGGCAGAAGAAGAGCCCGGGCTGGCCGGCATCGCGCGCCTCGCTGCCGCCGGACTCGAGCCCGACTCGATCTCGCTGAGCGGCGGCACGCCAGCCGCTTACCACCGCGACCCCGAATGGCCCCCCGATCGTGCCCACGCCACTCGATCCGACTGGAAGGCCTTCGTCAATGAGATCTTGGGGGCCTGAGGTCCTGCTGGGGTCCTGGGGTCCTGGGGTCCTGGGGTCCTGGGCAATAGATCATCCTCTCTCAACGAAGATGTCGATGGGAGGCCGGTCCGGGTGGTTCGCAGGGGGGCGGCGGCGGCTACTCAGACTGCAACGGGCAGGCCGCCCCCTTGTCTCGTCATCGCGCCTCATCTCTTGTGCCCTTCGAGGGTCCTTGCGCTGCGCTCGACTCGGCACCCCCTGTCGAACCACCCGAACGAACCTCTGGCACCGACTGGGCAGTGAGGCAATGAGGCAGTGGGGACATGGAGGCTCAAGGGCACAGAAGTGCATGGACGCGTTCGAGGCTCTCCCCCTCGTCGCTCAGAGTTCGGCGTGGGGACCCCGCGATGTTCGGCGAACGGCTGGGAGGAAAGCCATCTGGGAACGTTCGAGAGGTGGGACCCGAGGGCAGGATCCCTGGGGGTTCTTGCAGCGGAAGGGAGGATAGCCCCCTGGGGGCCTGCCCTCGGGTTCCACCTCAGCTCGACAACCTCGCTGGAACGATGCAGCCAAGGCCGGGAGGAGCGCCCGGACGGTTCAACCCTCAAAGCCCGGCTCGTGCCAGCCGGGGCGGGACCAGCTGTTGGGCTCGTTCGGTACGGGTTTGAGGCCGGCGGCCTCGAGACGCTCGCCGAGCAGGTCGAGAAACGAGTGGCGTCCGTCGACGACCGCCAGGTTCAGGAAGAACTCACGGCCCTGCCCGGGCTTCTTCTCGTGCACGATGCGCAGTGACTCAGTCTCCTTGCGAGGCGCGCAGGAGAGCACGCGGGCATAGGGAATCCGTCGCCTCTGGAAGGTATGCAGCGGTTGGTAGGAGAGGAAGTTGATGCCCACTACCACGGCCGGCTTACCAGCCGTCCACCAGATCTTGAGAAGCGTCAGCCAGAACAGCACGCCATAGAACAGCAGCACTCCGAAGGCTCGTCCGAGCGGCGCCGAGCCCGGGGTCTTGAAGATCCAGGCCACCCCTCCCAGAAGCGCCACGACCGCGACTCCCCAGAACATCGCCTTCCGACAGCTTCGCCGAACCCAGGGGCGGAAGGCGAAAGCCACACGCCCGGACGCGATTCCCTCCTGGTGCGGCTCTTCCGGCATCGCTCACTCTCCGGGCGGCACTCTACCTCAGGGCAGAGAGCGAGATAGACTCATGGACTGATCACCGCTTTCCTCGAGGAGCCTCCATGACTACCGACAAGATCCGCCGAATCGCCGTGAATACGGGAGGTGGCGACGCGCCAGGGCTCAATGCCGTTCTTCGAGCCATCGTGCTGTCCAGCATCCGGCGCGGTTGGGAGGTCGTCGGCATTCAGAAAGGCTACGCCGGGCTTCTCGACACCAGCAAGATCGAGACCCTCGACCATGGACGCGTGCGCGGCATCACCCACTTGGGAGGCACGATCCTGGGCACGGCCAACAAGGGCGACCCGTTCGAGATGCCGATGAAGCTGCCGGATGGCACCGAGACCACAATCGACCGGTCCGACGAGTTGGTCGAGAACTTCCACCGCCTCGGTCTCGATGCCATCATTGCCATCGGCGGGGATGGCTCCATGCGTATCGCGCATCGATTGGCAGAAAAGGGCATCCCGATTGTCGGCGTACCCAAGACCATCGACAATGATCTGGCCGGTACCGTCGTCACCTTCGGCTTCGATACCGCTGTCATGGTGGCCACCGAGGCAGTCGGTCGGCTCCACTCCACGGCCGAGGCTCACGAACGGGTCTTCACAGTCGAGGTCATGGGGCGTTACGCGGGGTGGATCGCCCTGCACTCCGCGATAGCGGGGGGTGCCGATGTGGCTCTAATTCCAGAGATACCCTTCGACATCGACGTTGTCTGCCGAAAGATCATGAGTCGTGAGGCACGAGGACGCCGTTTCAGCCTGGTGGTGGTGGCCGAAGGCGCTCGGCCCATCGGCGGCGAAATGGTGACTCGGGGCCCCAAGGAACTGGGAAGGGAGATCCGGCTCGGAGGCTGCGCAGAGCAGGTCGCCGATCAGATCACCGATCGGACCGGCAAGGAGACCCGGACCGTGGTCCTGGGTCACCTGCAACGGGGCGGCACACCCACTGCCCGGGACAGGGTCCTGGCGCTGCGCTTCGGGGCCGCTGCGGTGAGGGTCCTGGCCGAAGGTCAATCCGACGTCATGGTGGCTCTCGATCCACCTCTGGTCAAGACAGTACCCCTGACCGAAGCGACGAGCCGCATGAAGACCGTGCCCCTGGACTCCGACACTGTGTTTACCGCCCGGGAGCTCGGTATCTGTCTGGGAGACGACTGGGAGGGTGCCAACTACTAGCCGGCCCGGGCCGTGTAGAGCCATCCTATGAAGGCTTTTCTCGGCATCGCCCGCGCCAAGTTCCTGCTGCTGCCGGTGACCCTGGTGGCGGTGGGTGCCGCAGCGGCAGCCTACGAGGGCGCCTTCGACCCGTTCAACACGCTCCTGGCTCTCATCGGTCTGACCGCCATGCACGTGTCGGTCAACTCGCTGAACGAGTACAGCGACTTCCGACGCGGCATCGACCTGGCTACCGAGCGCACCCCTTTCAGCGGGGGTAGCGGCACCCTGCCTTCGGGGGCGCTCCCGGCCAGCGCAGCACTGTACCTCGGTCTCGGAGCAGCTCTCCTGGGTCTTGTGATCGGCATCTACTTCCTGTCCCAGATCGGCTGGAAGCTGTTGCCGATCTTCGTTCTGGGCGCCGTCGGCGTTCTCGGCTATAGCGATCTGCTTGCCAGGGCCTACGTCGGTGAGGTCTTCGCCGGTCTCGGGCTGGGAACCCTCCCCGTCCTCGGTACAGCCATGGTCCAGGGTGGTGAGATCGGGCCAGCGACCCTGGCAGCCTCCATCCCCCCGTTCTTCATGACCTTGAATCTCCTGCTGCTCAACGAGTTCCCGGACGAAGTGGCTGACCGGGAAGGGGGACGCAGGAATCTGGTTCGTCTGTTGGGACGTGTCGGCGCCGCAGGGGCCTATGTGGTCGCCGCTTGGATGGTACCTATCTGCCTCGTTGTCGCAGTTGCCATCGGCGCCCTGCCTGCCATCTGCCTTCTGGCCTGTCTTCCCAGCCTGGCGCTGATAGCACCGACCCGCTGGGCTCTCACGGCTCCGCTGGAACCGGTGCCTCTTCCAGCGCTCGGCGCCAACGTGATCTGGAATCTAGCCACCAACACGGTGCTCGCCATCTGCCTGGCGATCGCTTTGCTTCTCAAGTAGCCGAGGAAACGAGATGAAACTCGAGAGCCTGAACCCCGCTTCCGGCGAGTTGATCGCTACTTACGACGAGATGTCTCCAGAGCATGTGGGCGAGGTTCTCGTCGGCTGCCACAACGCATTTCTGGACTGGAGCTGTACCGACTTTCAGCACCGGGCGCAGCTTCTGACGAAAGTAGCCGGCCTTCTACGAGAGCGCCGCGACGAGCTCGCCGAGCTCATGACCCGTGAGATGGGTAAGCCCATCACCCAGGCCCGGGCCGAGGTCGACAAGTGCGCCTGGGTCTGCGACTACTACGCGCAGAACGCTAAAGACTCCCTGTCGCCCGAGATCGTCGAGACCGACGCTGCCAAGAGCTACATCGCCTTCGAGCCTCTCGGGGTGGTGCTGGCCGTCATGCCTTGGAACTTCCCCTTTTGGCAGGTTCTTCGATTCGCCGCCCCGGCCCTGATGGCCGGCAACACGGCAGCGCTGAAACATGCCAGCAACGTCCAGGGTTGTGCTCTCGCCATCGAGGCCCTCTTCCGCGATGCGGGCTATCCCGACAGTGCCTTTCGGACGTTGGTTCTGGGCAGTCGGGCCGCGGGAGTCGCCATCGAGCACCCGAAGGTTCAGGCCGTGACCCTCACGGGCAGCACGCCTGCCGGTCGCAAGGTGGCGGCCCTGGCTGGTTCTCTGCTCAAGAAGACGGTTCTGGAGCTGGGGGGTAGCGACCCCTATGTCATTCTCGAGGACGCCGATCTGGATCTCGCCGTGGCCGCATGTGTGACCGGCCGCATTCTCAACACGGGTCAGAGCTGTATTGCGGCCAAGCGCTTTGTCGTTCCGGACGCGATCCGGGAAGAGTTCGAGCATCGCCTCGTGGAGCTCATGAGACGTCAGACAGTCGGCGACCCCTTGCGGGATGAGACCGAGGTCGGGCCCATGGCCCGCGCCGACTTGCGTGGCGAGCTGCACGACCAGGTCGAGCGCAGCCTGCAGACCGGAGCCCGCTGTCTGCTGGGCGGTAGGGTGCCCGAAGGGCCCGGAGCCTTCTACCCGCCGACGGTCCTCACCGGGGTCACCCAAGGGATGGCCGCCTACGAGGAAGAGCTCTTCGGACCCGTGGCCGCTGTTCTACCCGTGACCGATGAAGAGGAGGCCATCCGCGTCGCCAACGACACGCCTTTCGGATTGGGGGCGGCGGTATTCACGCGAGATGTCGCGCGAGGAGAGGAGATCGCGGCGAAGCGACTGCAAGCCGGCTCCTGCTTCGTCAACGCCTTCGTGAAGTCGGACCCCCGCTTGCCCTTCGGGGGCATCAAGGGCTCAGGCTACGGCCGAGAGCTCGGTTCGTTCGGGATCCGGGAGTTCGTCAACATCAAAACGGTCTATGTCGCGTAGCCCGGCTGTGCCGGGCTCGCTCGGGGGTTGAACCGTCCGGGCGTTCCTTCCGGCCGGCCTTTGAGGGCTTGGGGGTTGAGGCGGCCAGTCGTACCTTCTGGCCGATCCTTGGGGCAATGGGGCACTGAGGAGTATCTCGTAGGCGGTCCGGGACCGTCCGTCTCAACTCATCCAAAGCGTATGAATCCCTCGTAGGGGCGTCCCTTGCGGGCGCCCGCGGGAGGGGGCAAGCGCCCCTCCCCTACATTGCCGACGCCGTCCCCCTGCGAACCACGCGGAGGGGCGGGCGAGCGAATCAGGGGGAGGGAGTCGCGGGGTCGATGACGGCCCAACCATCTACCCCATCCGGAATCGGAATGCCTGCCAGGTTGGCCAGCGTGGGGGCCAGATCGACCGTGCGGACAGGAATGTCCAGGTTCTCCGGCTCCAGGCCCGGCGCCAGAACCACGAAGGGCACATGGGTGTCGTAGGAGTAGAGCGAGCCGTGGGTCGTGACACTGCCCACCGAAGGCATGAAGTGCTCCTCGAATTGGAGCAAGAAATCCGGACTCCGCTCGGGGTAGAAGCAATTCGCGTAAAGCCACCGAGCAGAATCGCTCTCGTCCACCTCCTCGAGCAGTTCCGACCCCGTCCAGACCGCCTCGATCGCAGGGCACTGTTCGAGCAGCTGAGCGGTTTCCTCCTCCAGATCTGGCCGTGATCGACCGGTCGCTTCGACCAGCCCGGGGGCCAATCTCGGGCCTGCGATCAACCAACCCTCCACGCCATACCTGTCCGCCAGTCGCTCACCCACGCTCTGCAGACAGCGAACCGTCTCCGAGGTCACCCGCTGACCGGCCAGACCCTGTCTTCGCCGCACTTCGGGAACCGGCACGACTCCATGGTCGGCGCTCCATCCGACGACCGTGTTCTCGAGTCCCACTCGCTCATCGATGAAGTCCAGCAGCTCTCCCACCGTCCGGTCCAGGCGCATGAGGACATCGATGTACTCCCTGCTGTGCGGTCCGTGATCGTGACCCACATAGTCGGCCGCCGAGAAGCTCAGCGCCAGCAGGTCTGGATTGGCATCGGCACCCAGGTCCTCGGCCTCGACAATGAAGCGGGCGAACTGAGCCAGAGTCTCGTCCCACCAGGGGGAGTCGCGCACCGCGGCATAGAAGCTCTCATCAGGCGCGGGACGAGGTGGGCCGATGGTCATGGGCAGCTCATTGAGAAGAGGTCCGAACCCGAGCTTCTGCAGCTGAAGCTCCTCGACGGTCTCTGGAGCCAGCGGAAGAGGCTCCCACATCTCACCGAACCTCACATTCAGGAGCTTCTGCTCGTTGAAGGCGTCGAGCCAGGCCGGCTCGTCGTAGTACTCCGACGTCTCGTATCCGCCGATCTCCTCGTCGTACCAGAAGGCACCATCGGCCTCCATCCCACCCATGAGGATGGCCGCCCGATCCTTGCCGCTGGCCGAGAAGACCTTGGATTTCGGGTAGGTGGCCTTGATCCAGTCTCCCAAGGTTGCTCTTTCGAGCTCCCGGGGTGACTCGTCGTAGAGATCGTCGTCGATCGCCCACTGACTCACCAGATTGCCCTCCTCGATCCACCAATTGCTGACGATGCCGTGGTGGCGCGGGAAGCTACCGGTAGCGAGGGTGGCGTGCCCGGGTGCGGTCTCGGTGAGGGCGTGAGCGTGATAGGCCTCGGTGAAGCTCACACCCTGATCCAGAAGCCTTCGGAAACCGCCGGTGAAGTAGGGAGCGACCCGCTCCAGTTCATCAGCGCTGAACTGATCCACGACCAGCAGTAGTACGAGTCGCGGACCGCCTTCCGGCGGATCCATCGTTGTAGCCGTTGGTGAAGCCTGCTCAGCAGGCTCCGGGCGGCAGGCGCTCAACGCCAGGCCGGTCACCAACACCAGCCCGACGAGGAGCAACCTCCCAAGATAGGAGCATTCAGGGTTTACGAGCCGTGATCTTCGCACTGAGAACCCGACCGGCCACTCCCCGGATCTCCGATGCGAGATCGTCGTACGAAGATGCGCCGGTCCCCTCCAGGACGCTGAGAACGATCGGGTCGTCCTCGGGCAGGGATTCTACAGCCTTTCGAGTCTCGGCGACCTCGATGTCTTCAAAGCCAGCTTCGCGCAAGAAGCCGACGTAGTCGTCAAGCAGCGAAGCTCCAGCAACGCAGCCGACGTAGGCGGCGATGCTGTCTGCAATCGCCTCCGGTAGGGGTGCCGTCAGCACGATGTCGGAGACGGCGACTCGGCCGCCAGGGCGCAGTACTCGGTACGCCTCGCGGAAGACCGCCGCCTTGTCGGGCGAGAGGTTGATGACACAGTTGGAGATGATCACGTCCACCTCGCCATCCTGCACCGGCATCTCCTCGATCAGGCCCTTGCGGAACTCGACGTTGTCATAACCACCCGCTTCAGCATTGGCCCTGGCCTGAGCGAGCATCTCGGGGGTCATGTCGACTCCGATGACCTTGCCCTCTGCACCGACTGCCTGGGCGGCCAGGAAGGCGTCGAAGCCTGCACCCGAGCCGAGATCCAAGACGGTCTCGCCAGGCTGTGGCTTGGCGTGGTGTAAGGGTGCCCCACAACCAAGGCCGAGATTGGCGTTCTCCGGCACCGCTTCGACCTCCTCGGCCGAGTAACCCATCCGTATCGCCGCTGCCTGGTGGGCGTCGGAGCTCCTTGCGGGCACTTTGGTGGTTACCTCGCCCGGGGTGCAGCAAGAAGAGGGGCCACAGCAGGAACTCCCCTCCACCACTCTCGCTGCGTAGGCTTTCCTGACTTCTTCCCGGATCCTGGTCTTCTCATCAGTCTTCACTGCTTCAGTCATCGTCAAATCCTCTCCTTCAGGCTCCTGGTGTCACCGGGGCGCACGTTTGCGTAGATTCCCCACAGATCATTGCCTCCGAAGAGCCACCGCAGCAGTCATCGACCGCTTCGACCAACGCTTCCAAGGCCTTGAGCACCTCAGGGTGCTCAGCGTCCGGAATTCTCGCCAGTACCTCCTCACTCCAGCGCAAAGAACCTGCAAGGGCCTCCTCGGCCCAACGTCGGCCTTTGGGGGTGAGAACGATCATCACGACCCTGCCGTCCTCCGGAGCCGTCTCCCGGCGCACACACTTCTGCTCGACCAGTGGCTCCACAAGGCGAGTGGCGGTGCTCTGAACCACACCCAGAACTGCAGCCACGTCCCCCATCCGAAGGGATCCCCCACCCTTGTGCAGCGCCTGGAGGACCATGGCTTGCGAGACGGGAACACCGCAGCAGGCCATCTCCTGCCGCTCCAGCAGCCGCAACTTGCGGACTAGAGAAGAGGTCAGATAAGCCAATCTCAGGGTTGGAGTATTTAGTTGCATATTACAAGTATATTCAGGATCGGCAAGTTGTCAAGCGGAGACTATAATCGGCCAAGCCTCGTGTCATGACCACCAACGGAAACGCAGGATGCGCCCAATCCTCACTACCAGGCTTCTAGTCTTTGCAGTACTCCTGATGCCCTTTGCAGCTGAGGCTCAGGAGACCGATATCCTGGATTCCTCCAGCGCCAGGATCTTCTTTGCGACCAATCGAGATCGCGTCGAGATTGAAGATCCGCAGGTGGTTCGCTTTGGCGGGCAGCGGGGGAGTCCCAGCTTCGGCACCTGCGAGATCGAGTTCAAGCCGATCCCGATCCTGGGTGACGTCGCCTCCAGGGTTCCCTTCTACGTACCGAGCGAGACGAGCGAGATGCGGATCGAGGCACAGGAGAGCCCACAGGCCTTCTGGGATGACGTGTCGACCGAGGTCGAGAGCACATCAACAGCGCAGGTCGTCCTCTTTGTGCATGGCTACAGCTTCGACTTCGAAAGGGGTTGCGAAAGGGCAGCGGAGGTTCAACGGTCCCTTGCCGGAACCGCCACGGTCCTGATGTTCACCTGGCCTTCCAACGGAGAAGCCACCGATTACGTTCCCGATTTGGCGGATCTCGAGTGGAGCGTGCCACTCCTCGCGGAGTTGCTCGAGCTGCTCGCCAATCGCTTCGGACCGAGCGGGGTCCACGTCCTGTCCCACAGCCTGGGTGCGCGCGGTGTGATGCTGGCGTTGAGCCGATTGAGGGCGGATCTCGTTGATCCTCCCGTCATCGGCCGCTGGGTACTTCTCGCCCCTGACATAGACTCCGAGGTCTTCGTCGAGCTCCTGCCGCGACTCGGACCGATGGCCGAGAGCATTACCCTGTACGCCTCCAGTAACGACACACCTCTCAAGGTCTCACGTCAACTGAACGGCTCTCCCCGCCTGGGCCAGGCAGGGGAGCTCCTGACGGTTGCCCCCGGCATGGAGACGATCGACGTTTCGCCGGCTGGTCGTTACCAGATCCTGGGGCACGAGTACTTCTTCTTCCACCCCGCGGTTGCGGCCGATCTCGCGGAATTGCTGAGTACGGGTAAGGGTTCGGCAGAGAGGTCCGCACTGAGTCCGCAGTCGAAGAACGGGCTTCCCTATTGGGAGGTCATCGAGGAGAGCGAACCGTGATCCCATCCAAAGCCAAGCGCACGGGCCTTTATCTTCTGGTAGCGATCCTCGGCTTCGTCGTGGGGGTGTTGGCACTCTACATCCACACCAAGCGCAGCGGCCCGAGCCTCGAGCCCTGGCACACGGAAAGGCTCACCGCAGAGTTCACGGCTCGTCGCGCTGACGAGGTCTCGACCTTCGACGACTACCTGAAGTTGGAAGACGAGTTGTTCGCGCAGCTCGACGAGAAGGTCTACGCTCCGACCGCCACCGGCCCCGAGTACGAGCTCGTCCGTTACAGCTCAGGTAGCGCGTCCGACCCGAAACGCTGGGATCGCAATTGGAACCGCAGCTTCGAGCTGGCCTCCGCCGAGCCTGTCGGCGGCGTGCTGCTGCTGCACGGCATGTCGGACTCGCCCTATAGCCTCCGCGCTCTCGGTGAGGTGCTCCACCAGCATGGCTATTGGGTGGTCGGGCTCCGGCTCCCCGGTCATGGGACGGCGCCTTCGGGATACAAATACGCCAGGTGGGAGGACATGGCGGCGGCGGTTCGGCTGGCGATGAGCCACCTGGGGTCGAAGGTCGGCCCGGAGGCGGTCCACATCATCGGCTACTCCAACGGAGCTCCACTGGCGTTGAACTACACCCTGGAGGCTCTTGATGATGGTGCCTCTCCGGCTCCAAAGAGCCTGGTCCTGATCTCGCCGGCAGTCGGTGTGAGTCGGGCCGCGGCACTGGCAAAATGGATGAGCAGAATCTCTGTGCTCCCCGGCTTGGAGAAGCTCGCCTGGACCGACATCCAGCCGGAGTACGACCCCTTCAAGTACAACTCCTTCACTACCAATGCAGGGGATCAGGTGTTCCGTCTCACACAGCGTGTGGCCAGAGCCGTGGAAGAGCGCGCCGGCGATGGCCTGATCGAGGACTTTCCACCGACTTTGTCGTTCCTTTCGGCGGTCGACGCGACCGTCTCCGTCGATGCCGTCGTCAACAACCTGCTGGAGCACCTCGCACCCGGGCGGCACGAGTTGGTGCTGTACGACATCAACCGGCGCAGGATCGCCCAATCGGTTCTGGTCTCGGATCCGGGACCGCTGACCGCCCGACTCGTGGGTGACGATGGCCTGCCGTTTGCGCTCACTCTAGTTACCAACGAGGACGACCAGAGCACCGGGGTCGTCACTCGCAGCAAGGCACCGATGTCCTCACGGATCGTGACCGAAGCTTTGGGCGCCGCTTGGCCCGCTGGCATGATCTCGCTGTCGCATGTCGCTCTTCCCTTTCCGCCAGACGACCCCCTGTACGGACGCGGCCCAGCACCGAACGAAGAGATCGTCTTCCTCGGCCACTTGGACGTCCGGGGCGAGCGCAATCTCCTGCGGTTTCCCGCCGATTGGCTGATGCGCCTGCGCCACAACCCCTTCTTCGACTACCAGGAGGGCCGGGTGCTCGCGTGGCTCGGCGCACCGCCCTTGTCTGGCGAAGATCCGTAGTAGACTCCGGCAACTCTTCGAGCCTGTCGCAGGATATTCTTGAACGTGGAGGTCACACCTGTGTCTTGCCGTCGTCTGTTCACCCTATCCATTGCATGCTTCGTCCTGGCCACCTTCGGTCTAGGGACTGGTGTCGATACCGCCTCCGCCTCCGGGAACGAGTTGGTCGTGACCCAGGAGGACTTCGCCGACGAGAGAGTCTACTCGCCCTACGCCGGCCGGGCTTATTCCGACCAGGTGTTCTTCGGCGATATGCATTTCCATACCAACCTCTAGTTCGACGCGGGGCTCATCGGGACTTCGTTGGACGTCCACGATGGCTACCGTGTGGCCCGCGGCGAGAAGGTCTTCTCCAACACTGGTCAGCCGGTCCAGCTCATCCGACCGCTGGACTTTCTGGTCATCACCGACCACGCCGAGATGCTCGGGCTGGCGCCGGCGATCCACGAGTCGAGCCCGTTGCTTCTCGCCGACCCCTGGGGCAAGTGGGTCCACGAGCGGTTCAACTCAGGTCCGGAAGGGCGCATGGAGGCTTTTGCGAACATCATCGAGAAAGGCACTGTCCTGGGGGTCAACCCGTTCAGCTCGGACGAGCTGGCACGCACGATCTGGAATGAGTTCATCAAGATCGCCGATCAGTACAACGAGCCCGGGCGATTCACCGCGATGACCGGCTTCGAATGAACCTACACACCGAAGGGCGACAACCTCCATCGCGTCGTGGTGTTCGCCGACGGCGCAGACAAGACCAGCCAAACCACGCCCTTCTCCTTCTTCGACGGCAGCGACCCTGAAAACCTCTGGGACTACCTTGCCGCCTACGAGACCGGGACTGGCGGTCGCGGGATCGCCATCCCGCACAACGGCAACATGAGCAACGGCTTGATGTTCTCCGACAAAACCCCCGACGGCAAGCCCTTGACCCGCGCCTACGCGGAGAAACGAATCCGCTGGGAGCCGTTGCACGAGATGAGCCAGATCAAGGGGGACGAGGAGGCGCACCCGCTGCTCTCGCCCGAGGACGAGTTCGCCGATTTCGAGAACTGGGACGTCGGCAACCTTTCCGGGACGGCGGCGAAGGAAGAATGGATGCTGCAGTACGAGTATGCCCGTTCGGCCCTCAAGCTGGGTCTGCAGCTCGGCAAGGAGCTGGGCGTCAACCCGAATAGATTCGGTATGAACGCAACCACCGACACCCACACCGCGCTTCCCACCTCTCGAGAAGAGAACTACTTCGGCAAGTACCAGCACACGGAGCCGTCGCCTGAACGCCACAACCGGGAAGTCATTCCTGCCGAGGACCCAGCGTTGCGGATCATGACCTCACAGGAGGCCGCCTCAGGCCTGACCGCGGTGTGGGCGCGCGAAAACACGCGGGACAACATCTTCGATGCCCTCAAACGCAAAGAGGTCTATGCCACCACCGGAACCCGGCTCCGGGTGCGCGTCTTCGGCGGCTGGGACTTCGCCCCCGACGACATCACCACCGGGGATTTTGTCGCGACAGGATATCGCCGTGGCGTGCCCATGGGAGGCGACCTGCGGCAAGCACCTTCAGGTAAGCCTCCGAGTTTCCTGATCCGTGCCCTGCGCGATCCCGATGGCGCCAATCTCGATCGCTTGCAGGTCATCAAGGGGTGGCTCGACGCCGCGGGAGAGACCCACGAGCGGATCTACGACGTGGCAGTCTCCGACGACCGCACGGTCGGAGCCGATGGCCGCTGCAAGGAGCCGGTCGGCAACACGGTAGACATCGCGACGGCAACTTTCACCAACACGATCGGCGATTCGCTCCTGGAGGTACATTGGCAGGATCCGGAGTTCGATCCCGCGGAGCCCGCCTTCTACTACGTACGCGTGCTAGAGATCCCGACACCACGCTGGACCACTTACGATGCTGCGTTCTTCGAGATCCCCCTGCCGGACAACGTGCCAGCTACGGTTCAGGATCGTGCTTACACTTCGCCAATCTGGTACACGCCCTAAATAAGGGGGACAGGCACACATCTAAAATGGGGCAGGCACACATCAAGCGCTTTGAAGTGCCTGTCCCCTTCTTCTTGAAAGGAGGCTCTCATGTTCCAATCGCCATTTGCCCGGTTTCGCTCGGTCGCTGCTGTGTCGGCACTCGGCTTGGCTCTCGCTCTCGGCTTTGTGGCAGCACCCCTGCCCGCCGAAGAGGAGCTTCCCCTGCAGTTCGATGCCAACGCGGTGAACATGAGCAATGTGGGTCCGCGGGGGCAAGTCCGGCTGCAAGTCAGGGTAAACCGCTGGAGCACGGACGAAGAAAGGGCGAAGCTAATGGAGGCCCTGAAGGACCAGAGCCGGGGCTCACGTGAGCTCGCCAATACCCTGTTCGGCAAGGAGTCGGTCGGCAGCATCCGCGAGAGCCAGAGTCTCGCCTACGATCTCCGGTACGCGAGGTCGTTGCCCACCGAGGGCGGCCGGCAGATCATCCTGGCAACCGATCGGCGGATCGCCTTCGCAGAGGCCTGGCGGTCGGCACGAACCCTCGACTACAACGTCTCGCTCATTATTCTCGATGTCGACGACGAAGGCAGGGGTGACGGTAAGCTCGTGCTGGGAGCCGAGTTCACCTGGAACGAGGACAAGAACCAGGTCGAAATCACGCACTTCGCATCCGAGCCGATTCGCCTGAACAACGTCCGGCTCAGATAGTCTGAACCGGCCGTCGTACCTTCAGCCGGCCTTTGGGGGCTTGAGGGCCTGGGTCCCGAGCAGGCGACCATCTTCTTGTGGAGGTTCGTCCGGGTGGTCCGCAGGGGGACGGGGTCGGCATTGTAGGGGAGCCCCTTGCGGGCTCCCGCGGGAGGGGGCAAGCTGTACAACCTCGGGACATGGTTGACACATTGACCTCAGGACATCGCTGACACTTTGGGACACTTTCAGGCCTTGGCGTAAGGAGGTCTGAGATGCCCTGGAAGGAGAGCGATGTGCGGAGTGAGCGG